>CAZUVR010000010.1:0-89390 GCA_964623815.1 uncultured bacterium
CTACTAAAAACATCGGTAATAGTAAAAATAAAACTAATAATCCCCCACAAACAAGTTGTTTAAATTTCCCTTTTACCTGCCATACATAAAATCCTATCGTTATCAACAATAAAGGCAGTGCGCTTAATTTAATGGTTACGGCCCCCGCCGATAAAAGTAAGGGGATGATAGAGGTTTTAGGCATGGAAAGCGTTATGATCATCAACCAGGCGACCACTCCTATGAGTAAAATTATAGGCAGATCGGGAGAGGGGGAAATAAGCAGAAAACGAACGTCTCTAAAGCGAAGGGAAATTAAGCATAAAATACTAAAACCAGCAAAAAAATAATCGCTAAACTTGCCCGACCTTAACAGTATATAACGCCAACAAAATAGAGATTGTATCAAAAAAAATAAAAAGGCTAAACCGTTAATTACGGCACCCCCTGTAAAATTAATGGCTTGACTATTCCAGGGCGCATTTAAAGCGAACCAAGAAGAGACAATACCCAAATTTTTGAGAATCAGAACTATACCAGTAACGCTACCAAATTCTGATAACCAGCGAATAGAACTATAGTGATACCAGGCTGATTCCAACCACGTAACTTGGACAGTTGTCACAATTAGCAATATGCTAACTATTAAAAGAATAATTAGGTTGATACGAAAAGATAAAAAAGCTAATAATTCTTGTGCCTCTATGTGAACTTTTTTTAAAACGATATTAGCAATCACAAAAAATAACAGTAACCCTATGGCAACGCTAAAACTGAGAGGAATAAATAGAGATGTTCCCAATAACAACACCGCATTAGTTAACATACCTATCCAGATATAAATGCTTGATTTTTGATCTATTCGGAAAGTCAAGTTAAGCGATAAAAAATTAATAATGGTTATTCCAGTAAGGTAGAAGTTGACTGTTAAGAGTATCCATATTAGTAGAAAATATATCATTGTCTATCCTGATTTTATTTTTTAGGTAATAGTTATAAAAGTTATCGATCTATATCACTTGATATTTTTACCTCGCTAATTATAAATTTTCAACCAAAATAACTTGACAAAATAGTTACTATCATGGTGAATATATAAAAAATATCAAACGAGTGCGAAATTATCAATAAGTATCGAGAGTGACCGGCATGGCAAAGAATTCGATTTCCGTGGTCATACCTGTTTACAGAGGAGGTAACGCCTTTGTGGATTGTCTGGCGAGTTTAAAAGAAAGTTTGATCGCACCGGCTGAAATTATCGTCGTGGTTGATGGTGAAGATCCTCTCTCGCGGGAGGTGGCCGAGAAGTTCGGAGCGAAAGTATTACAATTAGATAGCAATCGGGGGCCGGCGACGGCGAGAAATCGGGGAGCGGCTGAGGCGATCGGAGATGTTATATTCTTTATCGATGCCGATGTGACAGTACATCTCGACACGATTAAAAAAATTCTCGGTGTATTCGATGCCGATGCCAATTTAGCCGCGCTCATCGGTTCTTATGACGACGAACCCAGGGCCGCAAACTTCCTCTCTCAATATAAAAATTTATTCCATCATTACAATCATCAGATCGGTTTGGAGGAGGCTTCGACTTTTTGGGGGGCCTGCGGTGCGATCAAACGAGATATTTTCCTAGAGATGGGAGGCTTTGACGAAAGCTACCGTCGCCCCTGCATCGAAGACATCGAACTCGGTTATCGGCTTAGAGCTAAAGGCTATCGAATTCTTCTCTGTAAAGACATTTACGTCAAACACCTGAAACATTGGACGGTGTATTCTCTATTGCGGGCTGACTTTTTTTACCGCGCTCTGCCCTGGACGGAATTGATCAACCGCGACGGTAATTTCATTAATGATCTCAATCTCGGTTGGTCGAGTCGTCTGAGCGTGGTTTCGGTCTACGCTATTATCTTAGCGTTAGGGCTGAGTTTTTAGTTTCCCGCTTTACTTTGGGCGGTACAACTGCTGGCGATCGTTCTTATCTTTCTCAATTTATCCGTTTACGACTTCTTCCTCAAGAAGAGGGGGATTTTATTCACCCTGGTAGTATTACCCTGGCATTGGTTGTATTACTTCTATAGCGGCTTAGCCTTCGCTATCGGCACAGCACGATACCAGCTTAGTAGTATCGTGCAGGCAAAAAGTTAAGCTCCCTTAACGCGGCCACACATCGACGGAACTCGATACCTGGATCTGCACGAAGTTACGAGGTTTGGATTGGATGAGTATTTTGGGAACCGAATGATAAGAAACGGGGCTACAGGCAAATCCCGCCATAAGATTTCTCTGGGGGCGGATACGCACCGCCTCTTTAGGGAAAAGTCCTAATACTCTCTCGTTCAATACTAACTCTCCCCCATCACGGCCAGATTGATCCGAATCGCTAAAATAAATGAGCAATGTGGCGAGGCGACGGCGGTGATCGAGATGGGATTTACGGCTGTAGCCCACTTGACCTTGATGAATATCGAGTCTGACGTACAATTGCTCGGGGGAGTGGATGACTTTTTCTAAATATCGGTTTTCTTTATCCTGACGACTTTCTTGATAGGGGACGTATTTAGCTTTATCTGCGGAAACTTTACAGCCGTAAGTAGTCAGCGCCCGTTGGAATTGAGCAAAAGAGTAATTTATGAAGTCTTGAGAGTGAACTGTTTCAAAAAATGTTTTCCAGGCCCAATTTTCTGTGATCAGACGATCATATTCCTCGTCTCCCCAATAATAGGAAAACCCACTGGGGCCGCTAGAAGGGGGACAGAGGGGGAAACTGCGCTCTAATTCTTCGTAAACCTGCCTGTCTAAGAAATTAGACTGTACGATATGGTCAAAGGGTTTTTCTTGGACAGGGAGGAGGGTAAAGGGAAAAGCTTGAGAAACTTTCATAAATTTAAAATAAATGAGAATGTCTTGAAAAAATGGTGTAGTTCGGTCAACATTGGCTATTTTAGACTGGAGCTATTATCAGCTATAAAAACGATTATAAATAGCCATAGCGTAGTAGTTCTTTCCGTAGAAACCGCTCTAGAAATAAGTATTCTTTTGGATGGGACGTTTTATATTCCGTGTTCGACCGCACAGATGTTAGAGCCTTTCCTTTCCAGTCCAGGGAACGCGCTAGAACTACATTACTGGGTACGTCCGTACAGAGTTGGCGAGGTTCGTATGTTTCACTCAGGAAATTCATCACCCTATTCATAACCGCCTCGGGATGATTCACCAATTCTTCGTAGCCGACAATAAAGAATTGTTCCGGATAGAGGGCAGAAAATTTTTCCATCAGGTGAAGGCTTTTCAGCCAGAGTCGCCCCGCCGAGGCTAAATTTTTCTTGTACCAGGGCATGGAGTAGAGCGATAGGGCCGTATCACGTCCGTCGCGCAACAAACAGACAACCCGCGCAGAGGGAAACCATCGTAGAATCGTCGGTACATTTTTCAGGTGTTGAGGCGTTTTCTCTCCGCACCGAGCTTTAGAATTATTGCGTGCGTAGAGGTTAAGAATCGTCGCCAGCATTTCTTGGGCAGGGGGTGCGTCGGGGTTCATACTATCGATCACTTCCTCCGGCTTAAGTTTTAATTCAGGCAAACGCCGCCATTTTTGCAAGAGTCTTAGGCGTAGAAAGTCGTTAGGGCGATACGAGAGATGGGGGAGGATCTCATCAAAAAAGCCCGTTTCCGGTGTAATGGCGAAATTGCTGTGACGATCGATCAGCACGCTCAAAAGGGTAGTACCAGAACGGGGACAGCCAACTATGAATAAATAGCTTTTACTGCCATCAGATTGTAAATTAGAGGTTAAATCCTTCATATATTGAAATTTTAGCTTCCTTTTATCAAAGAGATAAGCGGTTCGATCCCGGTTTCCATGTTCTCGGGATCGGCCAGAAAATGACTATCGCTGAAATCTTGGCTCCAGGCTTCATAGTAGGTGCGATTTTTATGGGTTGAATTGGGTAACAGGATATGAGGTACACCGATCAAGGTGCTGAAGATATGCCCGTGAAGTCGATCAGTAATGATAAATTGCCGGTTCGATAATTGACGGTAGCCGTCGAAGAGTAAATTCAAACTGATCTTGTGTGAAGACCACCAGCGAGAATTTTTTATCTTCTTCCAGTACGATGTCGAATTCAACCACTCGTTACGCAGTCCCCATTCTTTCGGTGTTAGCAATCCCCTCTGAACCACATCCCGGAATATACCAGTCAGGAAAACGGTAATCGGCAGCTCTTGAATACCCCAACGCCACCCCCGACTGATAGAAATCCAGTCTTGTTTTTCTATTCGGTACGCTTCTCGCTCTAATAAACGTTGCAAAGATAAAGTTCTATATTCTTTATCGGTTCTGCTCAATACTAAGATCGGTTTGTCATGATTACCAGCGTAGGGGGATAGTTGGTCTAACCTGAGATGGCTCGCCGCATCTGGACAGAGAATTATTTGACAATTGTGGAAATGCTCTTTCGCGGTTCGATAACTTTCCGCGTCGCGGGTAAATAAAGTCAGACGGGGATGGCGATTGAATATCTCTGCCGTTTGCCTTAAGTTTTCCCCCTCTTGGAAATGGAGCGTTTGAGGCAGGATATAAACAGAATTCTGCTGGCACTCGTTCACCACGTACTCGGTGAAACGATGGAATCTTGGCCATAAATCACCGAGATTGCCGCCCCCGTGCAACAAGACTGGCCCGTTACCGATAGATTGCTTCATTCGGGATAGGGATAAAGAAGCCAGATCGCAAGCGTAGGCTATATCAACCTGACGGGTGTTGTACAGATAATCGATCTCTCCTAACCAGATCAGGTGATCGCCTATATTGAGATGCGCCGGATAGTTGAGGAGAGCGCAGGATGAATTTAATTCGATCGCCGCTAATCTCTGACATAAAGTTTCCCGAATTTTTAATCTCGCTTCGGAGAAAGAAAGCTTCTTATCCTTCATAAACTATTCCTCTTATTGAGCGGCTCTCTCATCGCTTCCCAGATGAAACCGGTGGTGTTAGCCACTTCCCACACTACCAGGAGTAATAATAACCCCGCTCTTTGTGAACTCGGCGCGAGCAGTAACCGCCCCTGAAGTTCTCGTAAGAGCAGAAGATGTTTACCGACTGTGCTGGATTCCTTTGTTGAGCTGCCGTTTTTACTAAAACGGTAGGCCCCTTTCCCATAATTCAAATATTGCCACCAGAAGCCCTTTAAAGTCGTGCGGTTTTCGTGAAGAACGATCGCCTCTGTAGATTTGACCAGATGGCGACCACTCTCGCGCCATCTGCGGCAGAAATCCCGATCCTCCGCCGCCAGTAGCCCGTAAGCTGTATCACAACCGCCGAGAGCGAGATAGTCTTTTTTGGGTACGGCAAAATTGAGGCCTGCAAAGAACTCCGGTTCCGAGCCTTCCGGGTTGAAGGTCGCATCTACCGCCTCGCTGATTAACTGACCGGTACAGGCTACCAAACTTTCGGGGTAGAGGTTTTTCGCCGTTCCACCGATCATTTTACCTGGGTGGAGTTTAGCCGTTTTAAAGATGGCTTCCAGCCATTGAGGCTCAGCCACACAATCATCATCGAGATAAACCAGCAGTTCACCCCCCGCAAATTGCGCCCCCATATTGCGGTTTCCTGCTACTCCCCTGTTTTCCACGGTTAAATGGCGGATCGATAATGAGTGTTGAAAACTTTCTACCACTGAAGTAACCGGGGGTTGGGATACATCCACCAATACCACCTCAAAGGAGTTTTGACCGATGGTTTGAGCTACGAGCGATTTTAGACAACGTTTTAAGGGTTCCGGACGATTAAAAGTCATCACTATGACGGAAACTTGACAATCAGAAAGACTTTCACCCATAAAGAAATGCCAAAAGTCGCTAAATAAGAATCAAAGATGTGAGAATCTTACAATATTATTCGTCTAAATCTCAAACTTAATTCCTGCCTGTGTTTTTTTGCCAAAATACCTACACAGAAAAATTTTCTAGTGTTTCTGTTTACAGATCGACTAACAGATGTTAAGATTCCCATTATTTAGTCAAAAATATACATATTGTAATAAATTTTTTACAAATTTAAGGATCAGATTTATTAAAGTTGGCATTTAAAAATTATGATGTCAACACTCAGATCGCAAGATGTAGATAGTGACGACTTATCAAAAGTGGATACGAATTTTTAGTACTGGATTCAAAAAACGAACCTAAATGAAGCCCATAAAAAATCAAAATAATTACGGCTGTGGAGTTTCCGAGGAGCAGTCAACGGTGATTATAGGTGGTGGCCGTGCAGGATTAACGGCGGCTTACTATTTAGCTAAGCACGGTTTTAAGTCGGTGGTTTTAGAAAAGGGCGATCGAGTTGGGGGCATCTCCCGAACTGAAACCTATAAGGGGTATCGTTTCGACATCGGCGGGCATCGCTTCTTTACTAAGGTTCCTGAAGTTAATCATCTGTGGCAGGAGGTTTTAGCCGATGACTTTATCAAAGTTCCCCGCCTATCCCGCATATATTACGGAGGCAAGTATTTTAGTTATCCTCTAGAGCCTTTTAACGCACTGAGCAATCTGGGGGTATTACCAACTTTATCTATAATTTACAGTTATTTAAAAATCAAAGCTTTCCCCCTGCCGGTTGAAGAAAACTTCGAGCAATGGGTGACGAATCGTTTCGGCGAACGTCTTTACAAGACATTTTTTAAAAGCTATACAGAAAAAGTATGGGGGATTCCCTGTACTCAAATTCGGGCCGATTGGGCGGCCCAACGCATCCGGGGACTATCCTTAAAAAAAGCGATTATAAACGCCTTCGTCGGCTCTAACGATACGAAAACATTGATCAAAGAGTTCGACTATCCGCGTTTAGGCCCGGGTATGATGTGGGAGAGATTTCAAGAAAAGTTAGAGGCTCAGGGTAACACCGTTTCCCTCAATACGGAAGTGATCAAGGTCAAACGGCGCGGCAACAGGATCACGAGTATCGTCATCAAACAGAACGATCGCATCGAGGAAATAGAGGGGAATTACTTCGTTAATACGATGCCTATCGGCCTATTAATGCACCGTCTCGATCCCCTACCCCCGGAGAAGGTTCTCATAGCGGCCCGGCGACTAAAGTACCGAGATTTTCTGATCGTGCCTATCATCATCAACCAAGAACATCTTTTCCCCGATAATTGGATCTACATTCACGAGCCTAAATTCAAAGTGGGTAGGATTCAGAACTTTAAGAACTGGAGTCCTTTTATGGTGCCGGATGCCAAGAAAACCTGTTTGGGGATGGAATATTTCTGTAGCGAAGGGGATGAACTATGGGAGATGGACGATATGGATCTCATCAAACAGGCGGCGCGAGAAATCGTCAGCCTCGGGCTTGTAGATGACATCAACAAGGTGGAAGACGGCACCGTGATCCGCCAGAAAAAAGCCTATCCCGTCTACGATGACGAGTATCAGCAACATCTGGAAGTTATCCAAGAATATATTGAGACTTTAGAAAATTTACAATCGGTGGGGCGTAACGGAATGCACCGTTATAACAATCAAGATCATTCCATGCTCTCGGCGTTGCTCGCGGCGGAGAATATCATGGGTGCTAATCATAACCTGTGGAATGTTAACACCGAGCGATCGTACCACGAGGAATTCATGACGAAACCAAAGACAGAAGTTAGTGAGCTTTCCGTGTTAGCTTCAGCATAATCCTGAAGAAACCGAACCATCTACACCCTAATCATGAATCTTAAAAAACAAACCTTGCAGGGGGTTTTCTGGTCTGGAATACAGATTTGGGGTAGTCAAGCTGGCTCTTTTATCATTTTCCTGGTTCTAGCCCGTCTCCTTTCCCCTTCTGCTTTCGGTATGGTGGCTCTGGCTAACCTGCTGATCTACTTCGGACAGATCCTCATCACCCAATCTTTCGGGATGCTATTGCTACAAAAAAAAGAGCTGCAAGAATCGGATATTAATACGGTTTTCTGGGCCCAAGTTATCCTCGGTATTATTTTCACCAGTGCGAGTTTCGTCGGTGCGGGCCCCATAGCGCAAATATTCCGGCAACCTTCCCTAACGGCGGTGATTCAAGCGCTCTCCCCATTATTGATCATCACCCTATTGAGCGAGACGCAGGTAACTTTACTAAGAAGGAATTTCGAGTTTAAAATCATCGCCACCCGTTCCTTAATCGGGATTTTTATCGGCGGTATCGTCGGTATAGTTATGGCACTCCGGGGTTATGGTGTTTGGAGTCTAGTAGCACAACAGTTAACCTATGAGGTGGTGGGGCTGATCGTTCTTTGGTCAGCCAGTAGTTGGCGGCCGGGATGGCAGTTTTCAAAGGTTTTTTTCTTAGAATCTTTAACTCAGGTTATCCCTATCATCGGTTACAGAATATTGGAGTTTTTCAATCAACGTAGCGATAATTTACTCGTGGGTTATTTTTTAGGCGATGTGGCTTTGGGATATTACGCTATCGCTCACCGCATTTTAGAAGTGATGAATATAGCCCTCATCAACACCTTAAATCAAGTTGCCCTACCGATGTTCGCCCGTTTGCAGAACGATTTAGCCAAGTTTACCGCAGCGTTTTATCGAGCCAATCTATTAACTAGTCTTTTGGCTTTTCCCATATTTTTCGCCGTCATGGCTTTGGCTCCCGATTTGGTTAGGACTTTGTTCGGTAGTAAATGGAGCGACAGCGCTCCTATCTTACAGATAATTTCCCTAGCTGGGGTTTTGCGCCTGCCTACTCTGTTCAGACGCTCGGTTTTCTTCTCTTTGGGCCAGCCTTCATTACAATTAAAGTTTACGGCCATCAACAGTGTCCTTAATATTATCGCCTGTATTATCGCGGTGCGCTGGGGCATGGTGGCGGTGGCGAGTGCTTACGTGCTGAGCGATTATTTAGCCTTCCCCGCTGGTCAATGGTTTTTAAATCAGGTGTTACGGGTGCCTTGGAAAGTCTATCTTTCTCAATTTGTACCCGCCCTCACCTGTAGTTTAATGATGAGCGCCGCCATGATGGGCGTTCAAAACTTCCTGATGGTTTCCGGTAGTATTTGGTTTAACTTAATATTTACCTCGGCGATCGGTTTAATAACTTATTCGTTAGCCTTGATCTTGCTCTATCCTAAATTATTCAAAGAAATATTGGAGTTAGTCAATCTCTTAACTGGAGTTTAGACTAATTGGCAGGCAAAATTATCTTAACCAAGCGCTTTAAGCAGAGAAAAGAAAAGAGAAAAAGTTCAAGTAATTAGCCTGAGTTCGGGATAAGATTTAGTCGCTCTTGATGGGAATTGGGGATTAGGGGGGCGCCGCCGGTTGATAAAGAAAGTCCGAAGACTCCCAAAACCCCCCCCCAATTCCTAACTCCCCTGCAAAACATACCAATTACTTAACGCGAACTGACGTTAATTAATATAGATAATTTTAGGCTTTAGAAGCAGGAGAATATCTTTTTTTAACCGTACTGGAGTTTAGACTATTTGGGAGCGATGTAGTATCTAAGAACTAAGAAAAGAAGTAGATTTCTCCCGTTTCCTGGAGAAATGGTTTCGAAAAAAGAGAAAATAGGAAATTAACTTTTTTGATTAATTTCCCAAAATGACAATTAACAAAATTAACCCTCTTTGTTCTCTTTGCCTCTGTGATGAATAATTTGGGTGAATTAACCCTACCTAAATATCTCTAATAAACGATAACTTTCACTATCTAATAAAATATGAATACCGATAATAATTAAAACCCAAGGAGTGATTTTATTGCCGTACTTGCCCAAAATAGAGGCTATTTTCTGATGTTGGGTTAGCCAATAAGCGGTAAGGCACCAGACACCTACCATGACATAAAACACACCGACAGTTAGGGCAAAACCGATTAAATCGGTACTAGCGAACAAAGGAATATAAATCCCTATATTATCCCCCCCATTCGCTACAGTCACCGCCGCTACATGGAAAGTTTGGGGAGGAATATTAGAGAAAATTTTGCGCCAACGTGAACCCTTTTCTTCGGGTGTAATCTCATCGTTGACGGTTTGCACCTCATCCGAATTATCATCGTCGAGTAACTGTTTAATACCGATAATAATCGGTAAAAATCCCAGTAGCCCTATCCAGGTTTTGGGCACTACTAAACCCCCCAACAATCCGGGCAGGCTGGCTAAAATTATAAACGTGAAACCTAAATATTGACCGAGAATAATATGACGAGAACAAAAGTTAGGATTGACACGGGAGAAAAATAACATCAAGATGATGATGTCATCAATATTAGTGGCTATAAAACTGATTATAGCCGTAGTTAATAAAGAAAAAAGCCACAATATCCTAACCCTCCATCATACTAAAGCTTTAAAAAGGGCTTGAAATTTCAATTGAATTTCCGCCAATTCTTTAACCGGATCAGAACCTTTAACGATACCAGCACCTGCATATAGTCTAGCTTGATTATCGTCGATCAAAGCCGATCGAATACCGACGATAAATTTACTGTTACCCCGGCAATCCATCCATCCTAACGGAGCTGCGTAGAGCGATCGATCAAATGTTTCATACCTCCTAATCTCTTCGCAAGCCTCTTCTGTGGGCACACCCGCCACCGCTGGTGTAGGATGGAGTCTGCTCACTATCTCCAAGGGATGGAGGGGATTTTTTAATCCAGCGTAGATGGGTGTCCAGAGATGCTGAATGTTAGAAAGTTTCAGCAGCTTTAAGGGGGAACATTGAGGGTTTAAACCCGATTGATAAAGACGCTGGCTGATGAAATTCGTCACCGCCCGATGCTCCCTTCTCTCTTTCTCATTATTTAAAAGTTTAATAGCTAGTAAATCATCTTCCGCTGGAGTGTTTCCCCTGGGAGCCGAGCCGGCTAGAGCATCCGTAATGAGTTGTTGATTTTCTATAGTCAATAATCTCTCAGGACTCGCTCCGATAAACTTCTGTCCCTTTTCGTTACCTATACAGAAAGTATAACAATTCTGGTATTTTCCCCGCAGGTTCCTCAAACAATTCGCCACGTTAAAGGGAGTGGGAGATATTACATCTAAAGCGTGAGCCAAAACTATTTTAGTGAACTTATCCGCCGCGATAGACGTTAGGGCCGAGCTAACAGCCGATTGAAAATTATAGGAGGGATAGACATCATAATTAACCGATGCCACTTTGGGCAGATACACGAGATTGCTTTTTTTATATTCGATCGAGCAATAGTTTTTATATATCTCCTCGGTGATGCTCTCTAAATTATCCCCTTTCTTCAGGGCAAGATTGATGAGGAAAAAATAGTCATTTCTTTTTCTGACGACGGCAAAACGAGGCAATACTATAGTACCTGAAGGAAAAACTCCGCTAACCGCATCGAAAAAACTGAAACTGCAAAAAAGAAAGGGGGTAACATCCGTGTGACGATCTAATTTAATAATTCTTTTCTGACAGGATTCTATGAATTCTCGCGCTCGTTCAAATCTCTGTCCGCCGTTCAAAGTAGCGCGTTCTGTGACCCCATACCCTAACATTCCCTCCTGTTCTTGACAGTTTTCCCAATAAAAATGGACGGGATTATCAGACTTTACCCTGTCGAAAACATCGAGTAAATCGACGCGAGAAATCTTCTCGCAGAAACTAATAATCCCCGGTTCGCCGTTTCCTATCCCCGGGGATAGACAATCTACGAGAAAGCGATATAAGTCTTTCCTGTCCTCAATTAGATGATCACGATAAGAGATGATGGGTAAAGCAGAAAACATCGTAAAGTTATTTATATTTTTTTGCTAAAAAACCTAAATTAGTGCTATGTGATCAAGAGGTAAAATAGAAAATCTTCTAGATTGCCTCACTGTTGACTATAGATGTTTCTGGAGTCAAGAGCAACCGTTAAGTCTCAAGAAACTACACAAATCAATAGTCATGGTAAAAAACTTGATAGAATAAATCACACCAAAAAATTCTAAACTTGTCAGAATGACTACTAACAGTTTAAGCAAAACCTCACAAACGAAACTCTGGCTAGCCGCTATTAAACCCCCGATGTATAGTGTAGCAATCATGCCGATAGTAGTGGGTACGAGCATAGCTTTTTACGAAACAAAAGTACACAATGGAGCGATTTTCTGGATATTTTTACTATCAGCAATATGGATTCTGGCTTGGTTGAATCTCAGTAATGACGTATTCGATTCAGAAACAGGAATAGATAAAAATAAAGCTCATTCGGTAGTCAACCTTACGGGGAATAAATCCTTAGTATTCTGGTTAAGTAACATTTTACTAACTTTCGGTATCGGCGGGATATTAACGATCGCCTGGTGGCAGAGAGATGTTACTGTCTTAGCGCTCGTGCTGGCTTGTTGTTTCCTCGGCTATACTTATCAGGGGCCACCTTTCCGTCTCGGTTATCAAGGCTTAGGCGAGTTTATCTGCTTCCTTACCTTCGGGCCGATGGCCATAGCTGCAGCCTATTATTCGCAAACTCAACACTTTTCCCTGGAGAGTCTGGCGGGATCGCTCGTCATCGGTCTGACCACTACGATTATCCTCTTTTGCTCTCACTTTCATCAAGTAGAAGACGATTTAGCCGCAGGGAAAAAATCCCCCATCGTGCGTTTAGGCACTGAAAAAGGGGCGCGTGTACTGAGAGGATTAACCCTAAGTATTTATTTAATCACGATAATGGGGATTATTTGGGGACTATACCCTATCCATACCGCTTTAATCTTCCTCAGTCTGCCTTGGGGGTGGAGCTTAATGCGTCACGTAGACAAATTTCATGCTCAACCGGAGGCGGTAAGTAACAGTAAATTCTTAGCGGTTAACCTGCACTTTATCAGCGGGATTCTCTTCGCCATCGGTTATTTATGGAGTTAATAAACATCCGGATAGCGACGGAAGAGGATTTAGGGGCGATCGTAGATATATATAACGCGGCGATTCCTACCCGTCAAGCCACCGCCGATTTAGAGCCTATCACCCCCGCGAGTCGTTTGGAGTGGTTGCGCGATCATCCGCCGGAACAATATCCCATCTGGGTAGCGGAAACGAAAACAGGAGTGATAGGCTGGTTAAGTTTACAGATGTTTTACGGGCGTATCGCCTACCGTCACACGGCTGAAGTCAGTCTCTATATAGCCCCCGACTATCAGAGGCGGGGTATCGGTAAAAAGCTCGTCCAACACGCTCTAGATTCCTGTCCGGGTTTGGGGTTAAGCAATTTGCTCTGTGTAATTTTCGCTCACAATGGAGGCAGTATTAAACTGTTTCAAGGCTTTGGCTTTGAAAATTGGGGCTTTCTACCGGGGGTAGCCGATTTAGATGGCATTAAGCGAGATGTGGTGATTCTCGGGCGGAGCATAGAGGGCGGGAGTTGGGAGTCGGGGATAAAATAGATTAAAGGCAGAGAATAAATTCTCTGCCTTTTCGCTAAAGTCGATCGCAATCGACTAGAAATGTGAGTGTTAAACTAATTTTAGGTTAGGATAATTGGCGAGAATATCATCTGTGGTTAAGACATCGCCCTCACTTTGGGGAGTCCAGAGAACTTCTACCGCTAAAAGACGATCGCTCCCTATGCTACTAATTTTCTGTACTCCCTGGCGTAAATCATCGGAACTATTGATAGAGGGTAACTGAAGGTTGCCCAAAACCCCGACGATAAGAGTTATTAGAATATATTCTCCCGGTTCCTGTACCTCTGTAGATAAGTCGCCACTAGCCCCAGGTAAGCTGGAGGGATTATTAGCTTGGCGTAACTGATTATTAACGTTTACCAGGGTTTCGGAAGTCACTTTACTTCTTTCGGCTAGAGACCATTGATTGAATTTAGCCTCGGCGGAATTTAAAGCCGATTGCTGAGTGTCGGCCGCGCCATACACCCAATATTCTGGATGACGTAAGAGGGACAAGCCCGATTCTTGCAGTACATCCGCCCGACCTTCGGGGGTGCTGGTATCGGCGGTAAGCGCTAATTGATTTAACTCCTGTTGTAAATAGCGAGCGCTGGCGAGTAAACCTACTTGAATCTTAGCCACGGTGACGGTGGGATTATCGTAAGAGTCATAACCTGAGTAAATTTCATCACCCGAGCCGGCTTTGCGGAAGGAGTTGACGATGAAACTGGCGATCGCAAACATGATAAGAATTGTAAATATACCGCCTGCACCGCCGCCCCAGAATAGGGGGATGAGGAAGGGGAAACCGATTCCCCCCCCGCCACCGAACCCTGGTCCGGGAGAGTAGTAACCGCCGCCGCTAGGGGGGGCGCTACGACTGGGGGCGGAAAAACTACCTCCGCCGATTCGGCCACCGCTTCTGGCCGCTAAAGCGCTATGGGCACCACTAAAAGTCAAACTTATCACCAGAGCGGTGGCAACGCAGGTTTTAAGAAATTTGTCAATCATATAGGCTACGGAAATTTAATTTATTCCCTTTCTTACTAGGATACAAAGTTTTTCGAGGGAAGAACCATTACTGATGGTAGAAAAAGCCGCCCCCAGCGAGGGGTAAATTCCCGATGGTACACCAAAAGACGCTGAAGCTGGAATTTAGCTTTTTCTCAGAATAAATGCTAGAGTTTATTAAAAGATAATTAAATACCATAAATTAATTTACCGATTCGTGCCAATTGGTAAATTAATACTTATCAAATTATCAGGAGAAAATCCTTTGAAAGCTTTATTAATTTATCCACTCTTTCCGCCTACATTCTGGTCGTATAACACTATTTTGGAGCTAGGGGGGAGAAAAGTTCTTTTACCCCCCCTAGGATTGATTACCGTAGCCGCTATCTTACCCCAAAGCTGGGAATATAAATTAGTCGATCGTAATATCCGCGCCGTCACAGAATCAGAATGGGATTGGGCAGATCTAGTAATCTTATCGGGCATGATTGTCCAGAAACAAGATATGATCGCCCATATTCAAGAAGCTAAAAAACGGGGTAAATTGGTGGCGGTAGGGGGGCCCTATCCCACATCTCTGCCAGAGGAAGTAAAAGAAGCGGATTTTCTTATTCTCGATGAGGGAGAAATTACCATTCCCATGTTTGTAGCAGCCTTAGAAAGAGGCGATAGAAAAGGTATATTCCGTACTGATCAAAAGCCTGATGTTACCTGTACTCCTATCCCCCGCTACGATTTATTAGAACTATCTGCCTATGATTCCATGTCGATTCAGTTCTCTCGGGGTTGTCCTTTCCAATGTGAATTCTGCGATATAATCGTTCTTTATGGTCGCAAACCTCGCACCAAATCACCACAACAATTATTAGCCGAATTAGACTACCTTTACCAGTTAGGTTGGCGACAGGGTTTATTCATGGTAGATGATAATTTTATCGGCAATAAACGTAACGTAAAATTATTGTTAAAAGAGTTAAAAGAGTGGCAAAAAGAGCATCAGTATCCTTTTCGATTTAATACGGAAGCATCTATTGACCTAGCCGATGACCAAGAATTAATGGATTTAATGGTAGATTGTAATTTTGACGCGGTATTTTTGGGTATTGAAACCCCAGATGAAGATAGTCTGACACTGACGAAAAAATATCAGAATACTCGGTCATCTTTGGCGATCGCGGTGGAAAAAATTATCAGATCGGGATTACGTCCGATGGCAGGTTTTATCATCGGTTTCGACGGCGAAAAGAAAGGTGCGGGGCAGAGGATTATTAACTTCGTCGAGTCATCCGCCATTCCCACGGCTATGTTCGGAATGTTACAGGCGCTACCCCATACCGCTTTATGGCATCGCTTGGAGAAAGAAGGCCGATTGCGAATTAATTCCCGTCAGGATATTAATCAAAGCACTTTGATGAACTTTGTCCCCACCCGTCCCATTGAAGATATAGCTCGGGAATATGTAGAGACATTTTATACACTCTACGATCCGATCGTCTTCCTAGATCGAGCTTATCGTTGTTTTCTCATCTTAGGCGCACCCCGTTGTAAAGCGCCTTTCAAATTCCCCCAAATGCGGGATTTAAAAGCTCTCGCCATTATCGTCTGGAGACAGGGGATAAAACGGCGTACTCGTTGGAAGTTCTGGCACCATCTCTTCGGTATCCTGCGCCATAACCCCGCCGTCTGGGAACATTACCTAACGGTTTGCGCCCATAACGAACATTTTATGGTTTATCGGGATATTGTCCGGCGAGAAATTGAAATGCAATTAGCCGAATTTCAGAAACAGGAATTAGCATCGAACGAGTATAGCGCGATCGCCCGATAAAATGGTTATGTCAATAGTGATCAGTAAAAAAATACTAACGACTGGTCACTAACCGCCGGCTCATTTCTTGACAGGCTAAAGGATAAGCTAGTGATAGGATTGAGAAAGGGATAGAATCAACAAGAAACAGAAACCAGTGGAAAAGGGAACACTAATTGAATTTAGGGTACAGGGGGAGCGCCGTTTGGCGGTAGTCGATAAACCCGACGGCAAAAAAGATTGGATAGTGATCGATCGAGCGGGACACAACCACAAAATCCGCCCCCAGAGAGCCGAGTATATAATCAAGGGGAATTATCAACCGTCGGATATACCAGGTTTCCTGCAACAGGTTCAGCCCTATCTAGAACCAGGAAGTTTAGAGGTAGCTTGGGAGTTGCTCGTAGAAGAGGGTACTCCCGTCACTCCTGAGGACTTGGCATTACTACTATTTTCGGAAACGACACCCGCCCAATGTTACGCAGCTCACTATCTTCTCAGCGAAGACAAGATTTATTTTAAAAATAAAAACGACAAATACGAACCCCGCTCTAAAAGTCAGGTAGAAGAAATCAAGCATCAGTTAGAGGTAGAGCAACAGCGACAAGAGGAAAAAAACCAATTTTTCGGGCGCGTTCAACAAGCATTGCAGGGTAACGAGATAGAATGGACGGATAGCGATCGATCCAGATTAGAAATTGTAGAGAGATATATCCTACAAACTGACCAGAAATTCCCAGCAGCTCAAGAAATATTGAGTTCGCTGGGACGACCGCAGACACCGGAATCAGCCTTAGAACTACTAATCGGGTTAAAGTGGTGGAGTCCTCACGAAAACCTATTTCTCAGACGCAGTTCCTACCCCGTGCATTTCCCGAAAAAAGTACTAGATGTGGCTCGTAATTACTTAAATAACTCTCACAAAGACCTCGATAGCGATCGCCTAGATCTCACCACCCACAAAATTTACACCATCGACGATGAAAGCACCCAAGAAATCGATGACGGTTTAAGCGTGGAAACTTTACCCGATGGCAGAGTTCGCCTCTGGATACACATAGCAGATCCCACACGCATCGTTTCCCCGGGCGATGAATTAGATTTAGAAGCCCGTAAGCGCAGCACCAGTTTATATTTACCCACCGGAATGATACCCATGTTCCCCCCCGAACTGGCTACCGGGCCGATGAGTTTAGTTCAAGGGCAAATTTCTGGGGCTCTGAGTTTCGGCGTGATACTGGACGATAACGGCGCGGTGAAGGAGTACGAAATTCACACTACCCGCGTCAAGCCCACCTATCGCCTCACCTATGAGGATGTGGATGAAATGCTCGACTTAAGAATCCAGAACGAGCCGGAAATAGCCATCCTCAACGACTGGGCGAAAAAACGTCTACAGTGGCGCAAGTCTCAAGGCTCGATCAATATCCAGATGCCAGAATCGATCATCAAAGTTAAAGACAACGATGAGATAGTCATAGATTTATTAGAGATTTCTCCCTCCCGTCAACTGGTGGCGGAAATGATGATACTAGCAGGGGAAGTGGCGGGCAAATACTGTCAACAACACGGTTTAGCCGTGCCTTTTCGAGGTCAACAACAGCCAGAATTACCGCCCGAAGAGGAATTACTTCTACTCCCGGCGGGGCCCGTCAGAGCCTGCGCTCTGCGTCGGTGTATGCCCAGAAGCGAAATGACCACCACCCCCAACCGTCACGCCAGTTTGGGGTTAGATACCTATACTCAGGTAACTTCCCCAATTCGCCGCTATACAGATTTACTAACCCACTTTCAAATTAAGGCTCATCTGCGTTCTCAGCCCCTACCCTTTACCCGGGAAGAATTACAGGAAATTCTCTTCAGCGTCATGAGTTCGGCTCAGGAAGCTACTTCCGTAGAAAGGCAAACTAATCGTTACTGGGGGCTGGAATTCTTGCGCCGTCACGGTGATCAGGTATGGCAGGCTCTAGTATTACGCTGGCTCCGGGAAGATGAGAATCTAGCTCTGATATTGCTGGAAGAATTGGGTTTAGAGTTACCCCATCGCTTCGAGCAGTCCGTATCGCCCGGCGATCGATTACAATTACAAGTATCGATCGCCGATCCCCACCGGGATGAAATTCGTTTTCGAGAAGTGCTTGGTGTTGAAATTGCTTCCGCTCCTCTTTGATTCTCGTTTATGGCTCAATTCCATTCTCATCAAATCGTCTGTCTGGATCATCAAAACAATCATCTTTTCAGCGAGATTATACAATTGATCCCCGCCCGTCAATCCTTCTGGGTACGTCCTCTATTTCTAATAGGCGATAGTGAAGAAATCGACCCGATCGACCTTCGCAGTCTCGCCGATTTGATCCTACCCTCAGATTTATTTAGAGCGGCTTTAGATACGGAAATTCTACCCTTTCTCCCCTTATTAGAAAAAGAAGAATATACCCTCAATAACTTTCCCCAGAACAGGAAATATCTACACGATTTTATCGAGCGAGTTCTGCACAATCGTCGGGAGAATCAAGCTCATGATCGATGAAGGTTATGTTAAATATAACTGTCGATTATTGCCCGCCCCCCCTCCTAATGAGGAAAAGATTCGTAGCTTAAACCACTGGCGTAATACCTTGCACGATTTAGGATTGATCGGGCAGTATCCTAACGGCATCGGTTACGGTAACGTCAGCCAGAGGGATGTTAATCCTCAGCGCTTTATTATCTCAGCCACTAAAACTGGTGCTATTCCTAAATTAGCTGCGGAACATTACACCCGGGTGATCGATTATGATTGGGAAAAAAATAGCGTCACTTGTGAGGGAGTCTTACCCGCTTCATCGGAAACTTTAACTCACGGGGCTATATATGATAGCGATGGCGGTATTCAAAGTGTATTTCATATTCATCATTTAGAATTATGGCAAGCCTTACTCTATCGAGTACCCACGACGAGGGATGACGTAGCTTATGGTACGCCACAAATGGCGAGGGAGCTAATCAGAATCGTCCAGGAAAATTATCGGGAAAAAAGTTTGATAGTAGCTATGAGCGGTCATGAAGAAGGTGTAATCGCTTTCGGTGCCAGCTTAGAAGAGACGGGAAATTTGTTACTACGATACTATCAAGAATTAATTACCGGTAACGGCATCTCTTACATCCCCTCTATTCCTGATTAATTTCTCGGGAGATAAGGGAGTAGGATTTAATTGTTCGGGAGGATAGGGATCGAATAAGGGAGCGGGTGTTTTTGCCGGTGTCTTGTTATCGGTTGTATTAGAAGGTTTGTTGTTCGAGTTAGCCGGTGGTTGAGTTGGTTGACTCGCGGTAGCCGGTGCCGGTGAGGCTGTCGTAGAAGGTGCGGCGGGAGGCTTAGGACGAGGAGCGGTAGGGGTATCAAATCCCAATAAAGTTCTACTGTAGGGAAAGACACTAGCCCATCTCTGTACTTTAGGTTCGGCCTGCCAATCCTGACGGGATACCTGAACGGTCATCAAAGGGGCCATCGTTCCTTCATTCTCGGCGAAGACGGATAGTTTGAGCCATTTGAGGGACTTATCTTGATTAAAACGTTGATTAAGTCCGTTGGCGGCTACTTGATTGGCTCTATCTAATAACTGCTCGTAAGTTTCCCCCTGTTTACGAGTCATTGATAGATTGGCTTCGGCGGTTTGTGCGTAAACTGCGGGAGTGGAATAGAGGCCGCCTAGAAGTGTGACAACAGCGATCGATCTAATCATATTCATGGTTTTTGCAATAGCTTCTCCTACCGCTATGATAACAATAGCGGGGGTAGGTTTTCCCTAGCCTTGATGATAGCGGTACGCCCTCCTTGGGGGTGCGGTTGGATATCGATAGTTATATAATCTGGTGGTAGATAGGGGAGACGGCCCGACCATTCGATCGCAGTTATACCCGGTTCTACTTCTATTCCCTCCCAATAATTCTCTATATAGAGATTCTCTACTTCTGCGCTTGAGAGCCGATATAGATCGAGATGATAGAGGGGTATGCGCCCCTTGTGATACTCGTTGACAAGGGTAAATGTGGGGCTGGTTATGGATTCATCGATACCTAAGCCCATCCCTATCCCTTGAACTAGGGTAGTTTTCCCTGCTCCTAAATCGCCGCTTAATAAAATTACGCTACCTGCGGGTAATGCCGCGCCTAATTTTTCTCCGAGTGCTTTTGTCGCTGCCGCGTCTGATAGAGAGATTCTTTTTTCTTCAGTCATATTTGATTTTTTGAACCACAGAGGCACAGAGGACACGGAGGGAGTGAATTGGATATTATTTTAGCAAAATAGTTTTCTGAAAATCGATCGATGTTACTATTAAACAAACACTTGTACTGACGTTAGAGTATGATGATCGCAATCACCGCCCTTTTGCCTACAGACTCTAATAATGAGATAATCTTTCCTCAAGGCGAGTTTTACAGTAATGAACCTCCTTTGGAAACTTACTTACACCTAGAGCAAATTATCCTTCTCTTAAAATCTCTAGAATGGCTGTGGCGCGATAGAGAAGATTTTTTCGCTGCCGGCAATCTCACCATTTACTATAGCCCCAATCAGAAAAAATCAGAAGATTTTCGCGGGCCCGATTTTTTCCTAGTATTAGGAACTAATAGAAACCCCAAGCGGAGAAGTTGGGTAGTATGGAACGAAGACGGCAAATATCCTAATTTGATCATCGAAATTTTATCAGACAGTACCGCTAAAACCGACAGAGGAGAAAAAAAAGGGATCTATCAAGATATATTTCGCACGCCCGAGTATTTTTGGTTCGAGCCTGAAACTTTAGAATTTCAAGGATTCATCTTAATGGGAGGCATCTATCAACCTTTGGAGGCAAACGATCGGGGTTGGCTATGGAGTGGGCAGTTAGGATTATATTTAGGAGTACTTGATAATAAATTGCGCTATTTTACCCCCGATGGTAAATTAGTTTTATCCCCCGAAGAAGCTGCAAAACGTGCAGAAGAAGCCGCAAAAGAGGCAGAAGATAGAGGAAAAATGGCGGCTAAATTAGAAGCTATCCCCAAATTATTAGAGTTAGGGTTAACCTCTGAGCAAATAGCCCAATCCCTCGATCTAGATATACAGACGATAAGAAACACCGGGTTATTCTAAGCTTAAGATTACCTAATAAAATAGTTAAGAGCGGTTAATTTTATGAACGTCAAAAAATTTACGCGGGAGTTCAAAAAGCGATCCCCTTGTGGGCTATGATTGCAACCATCAGCCTAAACAGCACAAAGGACCATCACCAATGTCAGCATTTCCCATTGATTTAAGTGCCTACAAACGCATTGCCTTAGATCCCGCTAATTCTACCCTCACCGATGAACAAAGATCAGCTTTAAAAGCTAACATCCAACTCTGCCGCGATGCCCTGATCTTTTTCACCGCTACTGGTGCGGCTCGGGGCGTGGGTGGTCATACTGGCGGCCCTTACGATACAGTACCCGAAGTCATGATTTTAGACGCATTATTTCGCGGCGCACCCGATAAATTCGTGCCCATTTTCTTCGATGAGGCGGGGCATAGAGTCGGTACTCAATACCTGATGGCGGCTTTAGAAGGTGCCCTACCCGCCGAACAACTCATGCACTACCGGGAAGCTAATTCTAAATTACCCGGACACCCGGAATTAGGCCTCACTCCAGGGGTAAAATTCAGCTCCGGGCGTTTGGGGCATATGTGGCCTTACGTTAATGGTGTCGCCCTCGCTAACCCCGGTAAAACCGTTTTTTGTTTAGGCTCCGACGGCTCGCAACAAGAAGGCAACGACGCGGAAGCTGCCCGTTTAGCGGTGGCTCAGTATATCAACGTTAAGCTCATTATCGACGATAACGATGTGACGATCGCAGGCCACCCCTCCAACTACCTCCCCGGTTACGATGTAGCGAAAACCCTAGCGGGGCAGGGTGTAAAAGTTCTCGTCGGTGACGGGGAAGATATAGACGGCCTTTACAGCCGTATTTGCGAAGCTATCAACACTACAGGCCCGGTAGCCGTCATCAATAAGCGCCCCATGTGCCCCGGTGTGGAAGGCTTAGAAGGTTCTAACCACGGCCATGATGTGATTTCCGTATCCGGTGCGATCAAATATTTAGAAGCAAAAGCTCACACGGCAGCGGTAGACTTCTTAAAAAGCATCGAAAAACCGAGCCAAACATACACCTTTATTGGTTCCGGCAGTAAATGGGGTTCTAACCGTAACGTTTTCGGTGATGCGGTGGTATCCGTACTCGGTAAGATGAGCGAAGAAGAGAGAAAGGCTTCGGTATTAGTCATCGATAGCGACTTAGAAGGCTCCTGCGGTTTAAAAGTCATCCACGATAAACACCCCGAAGTGTTCATCCCCTCCGGCATCATGGAGCGCGGTAACATATCCGCCGCCGCCGGTTTCGGTATGGAGAAGGGTAAACAGGGTATCTTCGCCACCTTCGCTGCTTTCTTAGAAATGTGTATTTCTGAAATCACGATGGCGCGACTCAACTACTCTAACCTGCTCTGTCATTTCTCCCACTCTGGTATCGATGACATGGCGGATAACACCTGTCACTTCGGTTTAAATAATTTCTTCGCCGACAACGGTTTAGATGATGGTTACGAAACCCGTCTCTACTTCCCTGCCGATGCGGCTCAGATGACTGCTTGCGTGGAGGCGATTTTCCATCAACCGGGTTTAAGGTTTATTTTCTCTACCCGTTCAAAAACCCCCAATATTCTCGACAAAGACGGGAATGACTTCTTCGGCCCTGGATATACTTTCACCCCCGGTAAAGATGAGGTTATCCGCGAAGGCACTGCAGGTTATATAGTCAGTTTCGGTGATGCTCTCTATCGCTCCCTCGATGCAGTGGAAAGACTCAAACAGGAAGGCATTGATATAGGTTTAATTAATAAATCGACTCTCAATGTGGTAGATGAAGAGATAATCGCTAAAGTCGGTAACTCTCCCCTGGTTGTAGTGGTGGAAGCTTTTAACCGCCGCACCGGTTTAGGTAGTCGTTTCGGCTCCTGGTTGTTAGAGCGTGGTTTCTCTCCCAAGTACGCTTATCTCGGTACTCATCACGAGGGCTGCGGCGGCCTTTGGGAACAGTATCCCCATCAGGGAATCGATCCGGTGGGAATCATCAATAAGGTGAAATCTCTCATCGGTTAATCCCTTGTGGGGGAGTTGGGAGTCGGGAGTTGGGAGTTGGGTAGGAAATATCGAACACCAATTCCTAATCCCTAACCCCCAATTCCTAACCCCTAATTTCTAACGAAAGCGAGTGTTAAGCTATCGTGGGCTAGGAGATGATCTAGATGGAAAGCTCTTTCTTCGGTGTTGAGGAGAATCTTTTCATACAGATAACGGGTAGCCCGATCGCCCAAACTTTCCGCTCTCCCTGCTTGTTGACGTAAGATGTCAATAATGGCTTTTTCCGCGAGCAGATCGTGTTCGAGCATGGCCCGACAGTTGTAAATACCGTCTTCCTCGGGGGAAAAACAGCATAATTCTGCGAGTTTGCTAAAACTAGCTACGGGAACACCGCCTAAGCCGTTTAACCTTTCCCCTAATTCGTGAACGTGTCCTCTAACCTCTTCATAACTTTCTTGAAAGAATTGATGGAGAGATAAAAACTCGGAGCCTTCTACTACGAAGTGATGTT
Source organism: uncultured bacterium (assembly GCA_964623815.1). Lineage (GTDB taxonomy): Bacteria > Cyanobacteriota > Cyanobacteriia > Cyanobacteriales > Microcystaceae > Chroococcopsis. The sequence continues at coordinate 23,817 of CAZUVR010000010.1, forward strand.
TTTCATATTGCAAGTATAGAGCCTGAAAACTGGCTAACAGAGTATTCATTCCCTCGCAAATGGGGGTAGTGACGCTGAAATCCAGGTTGATGCTATTATCTGATACTTCTCCGAAATTACGAAGCAGAGTATTTGTGGTGGACATTGGAAAATCTCCTTATAAGGTACGATCGATCACATCCTCGACACCTAGAAACTCTAGGCTCTAACTTTTATATAGCTCTCCCTACCTGGGCAAAAAAATGGAACTAGATAAAGTTTGTCTTAATTCTACAATAATCTTTTCGACGAGACAGGGTAGCACTTAATAAATTCCTACTCGTTACTTCAAAATATAAGATGGCTCTACGCGGAAAATTACAATCGCCAGCATTTTAAGAGCGCTTCGATCGATTCTGACCGCGTTGAGCTTACACTTTTAATGACGCTAAGTACCTGTATTAAGTCTAATGGCGAATCTATATCAATAGTTAGAGGTGAGTACATCCCACATTGACAATCGATTCCTAAAACCCGTAGTCGCTCGTATATCTCCCAACGATGAGAAAAACCGCTAGGGATGCAGTAGTGTAACTTTTCACTTTTTAGAGGACTGTTCATGACGGGCGATCGATTGTGTGGGCTGTATAATTTCATATTTCCACACTTGAGAATTAATGTCAATAGTTAAACAAAAATAGTTTTCAATAAAAAGAACCGAAGCTTAGAAGAACCAGGAGAATCCCGTAAAAAGGTAATAACAGCCCGCGAGGATCAGGGCGGCGCTGCCGAAACGGATCACCCATTCCGAGCGATGGAGAAAAACGCGACTGAGCTTAATCAATCCTGTGAACAGGCTGGCGCAAAAGATCACCGCCGTATAACCTACACCGTAACTCACCATCGTCAGCGTACTAATGACGATCGAATTCGTAGCCGCCGCAGCCGCGATGACAGCGAACAGTACCGGACTGGAGCAGGGGGAGATCACCAGAGCGAAAGTTAATCCGACTCCGTAGGGCCCGGCGAAGGGCAAAGAAAAATGTTTTCTCGGTAAGGGAAGATGTACAATCCCGGCGAAGCTCAAACCCATGAGTAAAATCAAAGCTCCGACGACGAGGTTAATATAACCGCGATAATCTACCAAGACGGCGGCGGCGAATGAGGCGAACAATCCCAATAAACTGAATACGGTGATCGCACCGGCGACGAAACCGCAGGCTTTCAGTAGGGCATCGCGGCGACTGGTAATATTGAGAGTACCGATATAGCTGAGATTGACCGGTAAAAGGCTCAGAATACAAGGGGAAATACTGGCGATCAATCCCCCCACTAGAGCGAGGGGAAGCAGAACTAGAGGATTAGCTGTGTCCTGGGTTTCTAACCATTGTTGATAGGGATTTTCAATAGAACTCACCAGCTCCACCAGGCGAGCGTAAAGGGGCGACAATTGACCCGAGACTAACACCAGGGCGATCGCTCCTAAGAATAGAGTGCCGTAGAAGAATAAGCCGGGTGTTTTCCGCCCTCGCTCCGCTTTATCGGCGCTAGAATCCTTTGGGGCAATTGCAGAGGTGTTCTTTTCAAACATTTTAATCAGGCTCCATTATCTAAATCTTAATATTTGTCCGGAAGCCATAACCCCCGGAGTGCCGATAACTATCGGTTAGCTTGTGCGAGTGCCCGATCGAGAGCTTCCTGGTAATCTTTGAGATTGAAATTAGCTCGAAATTCTTGGCTGATTTTGCCGCTACCCGGTTCGATGATTGCAACGGTAGAGGGGCGGGAACGATTCGCTTTGAAGAATTCGCTCAGCCCTAACTGAGCCGCCTTCGCCTCTGAAGCTCGGATTTGAGAGCGATCGCTGACATCGAGAACGACGAAGTTAACTCTATTACCATATTGCTTTTGTAGAGAACTCATAATCCCCTTAAGTTTCTGGCAGGAGTGACAACCCTCGGCGGAAATTTTAACCAGGGTTGGTTTTCCTTGTAATTGTTGAGCCTCAGCGTTGAGGGTTTGAGCCTGTACTGGGGGCAGGGCGATAAGAAGAGGTGATACGGCGGCGATGCTCAGCGTGGCTATCAGTCCGCCAGTTGCCAGTTTTAAGAGTAAAAGAGGGTTATGATCGTGTTTCATAATTCTTCCTGTTGTCTAAGTTAGTGAAATACTGGAGGTTTTACTGAATTTTTCTCTACTTGCAGAGTGGCTTCAGCTAAGGAGAAACCAAACTGGTTAACATTAAAACATATAAACTAGCGAGTGAGGATATTTTAAGTTTGAGTTCTTTGTGGATTAACCATAATTCCCCCTTAATGAAAAAATTCATGGCAGGTGACGATAAAAAATGGAAATAATCTGGTATCTATCCGGTTCGATTCGGGAAAAACTGTTGACAACAGATACGGGTATTGATTTCAAGATCAAGGGAAATACCCCCGATGTGGATGGCAGTAATAACTGGCGGTGTGTTCCCGTTACCGATAGCGATGGGCGGGTGATCTCTATCAAAAATGTGGAGGCGATAGCTTCGGGTGCCTCCGGCATCGAACCATCATCAGTGCGAAGCGAGCATCGTGCCTACGGCAACGCTACGGGTAGGGTAGTCCAGTACAGCAAGAAAGGTCTGGTCGTCTTCAAATTTTCTGACTCCACGAAGATAACCTTCCGGACAGAATTGGAATTCAAGGTAAGTGGTGAATACAGCATTAGCTTTCAATATCGAGACGGAAGATTACACGTAACCAAAGCCGAGCGATGCGACGGAGGCGAACGTTCATTATCGATCGCCCGCATCGATACGACCACCTTTGAAGTCAACGACCCCTGGCGGCAGAAATTAGAAAACTCGATCTTTGATACCTATCCGGGGATTGAATTGAGTGATTTCTCCCGGCGCGGGGCCCGATTGGAGTGGTCCGGGATATTGGATGGAGTCAGGATCAGGATCGGCGGAAGATGGGGTAAAAAGGAATTAAATTTCCATCAATTCAATAGGAGTTCACCGACCGATAGCGAGGGCCTGGAACAATCATTGGAAGTAATACCGCTAGGTGCCGCTAGAAGTATCGGCGCATCATGTTTCCTGGTATCTATCGGTAATTACGAGATAGTCTTGGATGCCGGAATCAGGATGGGAGCAAATCCCCTACCGGATTTCAGTCACCTCGAAAACCCGGATCTCATCCTCGTTACTCACGCGCACCAGGATCACATCGGAGCCTTACCCGTCTTACATACTATGTTCCCGGCGACACCGATGATCTCGACCCCGGCGACGAGAGAGATCGCGGATGTAATGTTACGGGATTTTCTGAACGTACAGGAAAAGAGGGAAGAAGGTATATCTCTCTTCGACGAGGAAGATCTTGAAAATACCATCTTCTGTTTGGAAACGGAGATGCCGGGGGTGGAATTCAGCCCGTTACCCGGACTGACCGTCAAGTTCATCAACGCCGGGCATATAGTGGGGGCGGTTTGTATCTACCTGCGCTTTGGAGAGCGATCGTTACTCTACACCGGGGATTACAACATCGCCAACAGCAGAACTACCAATGGATTAAAATTAGCCGAATTACCCCACGCCGATATGTTAATCACCGAGGCGACTTATGGAACCACATCTCATCCCTCTCGAAAAGAACAGGAGTCGGCGCTGATAAAATCCGTATTGGAAGTGATAGACGATGGTGGCAACGTATTAATACCAGCGTTCGCCCTAGGACGCGCCCAAGAAATATTACTCGCATTGAGGACTAATTCCCGATTTATAGATGGTAGTATTCCCATTTACGTAGATGGACTGGTGCGATCGATCACCGATGTCTTCGCTAATAATCTCGATTGGTTGCCGGAGTCGGTGAAAAATTTGATGGTCAATAGCAAGATTACCCCTTTCTTCGATGGCAAAACGATTATCCCGATCTCCGATCGGGGCGATCGACCCTTAGCGATGGCGAAACCGAGCGTTATCGTCGCCTCATCGGGTATGCTCACCGGGGGAGCGTCCGTTTACTACGCCAAAACCCTATTAGAACGCGAGAATGCCGCCGTATTCATCTCCGGCTACACCGATGAGGAATCACCCGGTAGATTGCTTCAAAATATCGAGCGGGGCCAGGATATAGAAATCCAGGGCGAGATCATAACAGTCAGGGCGACGATCCGTAAATTCAATCTCTCGGCGCATACCGATCGACCCGGGATAGGACAGGTTATAAGCCGCGTCGCTCCCCGTCACCTGATCCTCATTCACGGTACACCAAGAGGATTACGAGATTTAGCAGAAACCGAAGACCTGAAGAAAAATTATATAGTTCACGTTCCCCATACCGGCGATAGGATCGAATTCGGGGTTATGCCGGAATTCATCCCGCTCCCGAGGAGCATAGAATTAACTCTTCCCAATGAGATTGAATTGGAGGTAGAAACCGATACGGACGGTACTTGGATCAGGATACCGCGAGATATTTCCAATCAAGATCCCCGGTGGCTGAAATTATTACAGGATGGTAGCATCTCCGGTAAGTGGAACCACGATTCTCTCGTCCTGTTACCCGGTTCATCTTATTCCGTCAAAGTATCGAAAGCCGCCCGCTCGAACGTGAATTGTTGTGCCAAATGTGAATTCTTCCTAGAAAAACGGTGTGATTCCCCATCGAGTTTCCTTTACGGGCAGATAGTAGATCCGTGGGGTTGTTGTACTGAATTCATGGCGACGGGAGATGCAGCCGCACCTTAATTTCAAAACTAAGATATAATTCCAAAAACTCACGAGCCTGCCTGCTATAACTTAGGAAATCATGATCGAGTAACTAACCAAAACTTTTCCCGGAGGTCTACCATGACGGATTCAAGCTTTAACTTTTTTCAACACTGGTATCCGATCGCACCCCTCGAAGATCTTCCCCTTGATCGCCCGAGACGGTTCGTTCTGCTCGATCGGGGATTTGTCGTTTGGAAACCCCGGGACTCTGAAGGCTATCGGGTTTTTCTCGATGTGTGCCCCCATCGTCTCGCCCCTTTAAGTGAGGGACGCATTGATGAGAAAACAGGATGTCTGAGCTGTAGTTATCACGGTTGGGAATTCGATGAATCGGGAGATTGTACCCGTATCCCCCAATTAGAAAATCCCGAATTATTGACGAAGAATCGCAAGTTATACAGCGCCACGGCTTTACCGACGCAGGAAGCGAACGGCTTACTCTGGGTCTGGCCCGATGCGGACTCCGCTTCTATTGCGGCATCAACTCCCTTACCCCTCCCGGTGATGATAGATAGTGAATGGGGGTTTACCCAGTCATCAGTAATCCGCGACTTAGAGTACGACTGGGCAACTCTCGTGGAGAATCTTGCCGATGTGGCACACGTTCCCTTCGCTCATCACGGGATTCAGGGAAGACGCGAGCTAGCAACCCCCTTGGAGATTTCGATCACCGCATCCACTCGAGAAAGGATAGAAGCTCAAATCGATCGGCAGATCAAAACAACAATAATTTTCACCCCTCCCTGCCTCCTAGAGTACAGGTTAGATTATGGTGGCGGGAAACTGGGTGGTATAGTAGGGTATTGCATTCCGGTTTCGGCAGGGAAGTCAAGAGTAGTCGCTCAATTTCCCCGCAATTTCAGGAAGCCGCTAGAAAAATTGATACCTCGGTGGTGGGAGCATATCAGCGTAAGAAATTTCACCTTGGACGGCGATATGATACTTCTGCACTATCAGGAATACTTGCTAAAAAAACAAGCGGAAGACAACTGGAAGAGCGCGTATAATTTAGCATCTGGTGCTGATCGGATAGTGATCGAGTTCCGCCGATGGTTTGATATTTACTGCGCGGGAAGATTACCCTGGCAGAAAAACGAGACCAGCGACGAACTACCAACGAGCGATCGCCGACAGATGCTCGATCGTTACCGTCAGCACACCTCCATCTGCGGCAGTTGTAGCAAAGCCTTAAAAAATTTCCACCGCCTAAAGGTGGCAACGCTCCTTTATTTCGCCCTCGCCGTCTCAACTGCGGCGGTACTTCCCGATAACTCCCGTGTATTGATCGGTTTGCCTCTCGTTCTGACTGCCCTATTCGGATTACTCCTTCATGTGGGCATCAAATATTGGTTGGAACCGAAATTTTATTTTGTCGATTACGTTCACGCCGAACACTGAAAATTAGCGCTTCGTTTCCCTCCCTATCGATGAGCCGATTGTCTAGTTTACCCGGTGTTTACTCTGGCGTGGATACCAGAACTAATTCTATGATCTAGCTAAAACAATCAATAAAGGTTCCCACTGCAATACACGAGCCACAAGTAGTAGATGATTTTTGATTAATTATTATCTCAGCAAGTTTTGAAAAATTTACCACCACCGCTAGAGTGATTAAAAGCTTAATCAATAGTAAAATTTACTTATTAATCACATTAAATGCTTTAAAATCAAAGCTAGAAGATAAATTTCAAATTAAAATTATCCTCGCCCAAAACTTTGAAAAATTTACAGATGCAGTTGACAACTAATTTTTTTACTTATCATATAATAGCTTTTTTTGTAATCATCTTACTGAGATACTTCTTAATAGCTGGCGGTGCATATTTGCTTCTATATTTACCTTTCAGCCAGGCTTTAATAAAACCAGAATTACAGAATCATTCCTTGCGATGGATAAAAGTTAAAAATGATATTATGCTATCGGTTATTTCGACAGCAGTATTCGCCATCGTCGGTGCATTCGTCTGGTCGAGTTATCAGGCGGGGGGGACGCGCTTATATACTAATTTACACTGGCAAGACCTTTGGTATTTAGTGTTTAGTTATGTATTGGTTTTAATATTACAAGATACTTATTTCTATTTTACCCATCGCCTATTTCATCATCGAGCTTTATTCCATTGGTGCCATCAGGGTCATCATCAATCACGCCATCCCACACCTTTAACATCATTCGCTTTTGACCCCCTAGAGGCGATCGTACAATCTTTATTCTTAATAGCGATCGTCTTTATCATTCCCCTACATTTGATCACCTTAGTAGCCGTATTGAGTACTATGACAGTATGGGCGGTGGTGAATCATTTAGGAGTCGAACGTTTGCCAGGAGGATTAACATTTAACTGGCTCGGTCAGTGGTTCATCGGCCCTGTTCATCACGGACAACATCATCTCAAATATACGGTGCATTACGGATTGTACTTTACCTTCTGGGATAAATTAATGAGGACTTGAAAAAATGGTTGCTAATGGAGTTACAAGATTTCCCATCCGATTCGATCTATGGTTCGCTATCCTATCTAGCCTTTTGCTGTTGCCCCCCGCCGATTCTTACGTGGAAGTCGATCGGACATGGGTTAGGGTGCGAATGAGTTGGGCGTTTCGAGCCAATTTTCCAAGATCTGCGATCGCATCTGTCGCCCTCGGGCGGGAAGTTCCTCTTAGTCGCGGGGTACATGGCTTCGCTGGACGGTGGCTGGTGAACGGCTCGGGCGAAGGTATCGTGAGTATAGACTTAAATCCTTCTGGGCTTGGTTATCTTCTCGGTTTTCCGGTGGGATTGAAGCAAATTTTAATCAGTATTGATAATCCTGCTGATTTTATCGCATCATTATTAGATGAATCTCAAAGCACAGTTTAATTAAATATTAATTTTAATAAAATCGAAAAATAAATAAAATGGTATCAGAAAACATCTAGGATACAATCAATATGGCGATCGCTGAAAACATCACGCAACTGGTGGGACGTACCCCCCTGGTTCAACTCAACAAAATTCCTGACTCCGAAGGCGTACTAGCCAGAATCGTCGTCAAACTGGAGAGTATGAACCCCGCCGCCTCCGTTAAAGACCGTATCGCCGTCAGCATGATAGAGGATGCCGAATCTGCTGGACTGATCCACCCCGAGAAAACCATCCTCGTAGAACCCACATCGGGAAATACTGGAATTGCTCTAGCGATGGTAGCCGCAGCCAAGGGCTACAAGCTGATCTTGACGATGCCGGAAACCATGAGTTTAGAAAGACGGGCGATGTTGAAAGCTTATGGCGCACAACTAGAATTAACCCCCGGCAGCAAAGGCATGAAAGGAGCGATCGCCCGGGCGGAAGAAATCGTCAAGGAAATACCTAATGCCCATACCCTGCAGCAATTCAATAACGCGGCCAACCCGAAAGTACACCGGGAGACTACGGCAGAGGAAATTTGGGCCGATACCGATGGCACCGTAGACATCGTTATCGGTGGAGTCGGTACGGGAGGAACTATCACTGGTGTAGCAGAAGTTTTAAAAGCTCGTTCCCCGAAAGTGCAGATAATAGCCGTAGAACCCTCTAGTAGTCCAGTACTATCTGGAGGACAACCTGGCTCGCATAAAATTCAAGGCATTGGCGCGGGCTTCATTCCGGCGATTTTTCGACCCGAATTGATCGACGAAGTGATCACCATCGATGATGAGGATGCTTTCGCCTACTCACGCCGCTTGGCCAGAGAGGAAGGTTTATTATCGGGTATTTCAGCAGGTGCGGCAATGGCTGCAGCGGTTCGAGTCGGCAGGCGGCCCGAGAACGAAGGTAAATTAATCGTAATGATCCAGCCTTCTTTCGGTGAACGTTATCTCAGTACCCCTCTATTTAAGGATCTTAACGATCAAGAATACACCGAGTTAGGTTCCTAACTCCATCAGGAAGTATCAGCTTAATCTTGACAATAATACTGTATATCGCTAGACTTACTGTACTTTAGGTTCGAGCAGTTTGTTAATTACTGAGGAATTACCATGACGAATATCTTAAAAGATCTCAAAAACCGGGCTTTGAGCCTAGCTGTATCCTTTATCGCTGCCGGCTTGCTTCTATTTTTAAGTTGTGAGGCGATCGCGGTTCCCGTAACGGCTGCGCCAGCCCGCGCGGTGGAAACAGCACCAGTACCAGTAAAGAATGAATTTATATTACCCGAGCCGATCGAAAAGGCTAAGCTCACCTATGAAAGAACAGTACAGAAGACTAATGAGGTCATAGAAGGACTGAAAGCTCAATTAGCCTTGCCTTCACCGAACAAAAACATCATCGAAGATCAACAGGATGATTTAGAAAACGTCGCCGATAAATTTAACGATCTATCGGAAAAAATAGGTAAATTAGGTAAAAATCTTTTCTATGGCGCTTCCTCTACTGTAAGCGAAGCCGTACAGAAAAACCTCCTTTCTCTCAAGCAGGGTTTGGATAACGCATCGGAAACCCTAGATATACTCGCGGATGATACGGAAAGAGCCAAAAAGGGAGCTTCTCCATTCCTGAAAAATCGCATCGATCAGGGGATTAATGCAGTACAAGAAAGCTTACAAACAAGCGATCAGGCTATAAAGGATCTCGTTTCTTCCATTAAAGCCGAACTGCAAAAACAGCCTAAAGCTTAATTAGGGGGGTTGGGAATTGGGAATTAGGGATTGGTCAATCAACTCCAACCCCCAACTCCTAACCCCTAACTCCTAACCCCTAACTCCCACTTTTAGGTAATTAGGAAATGATTGGTCAATCCCTATCCCCGACTCCTAACCCCTAACTCCTACTTTTACTCGAAAGTCATCAAATTAGTAATCAGTAAATCGGGACTGGTGGCGACGAAATAGATAATACCGCTACCGAGGATGACTATGGCTAAACTGAAGAGTAACACCCAGCGATCGGCAGGTTCATAAGTATCATCATCAATATCCCGCCTGACCGAAAAATAATGTCCAGTACTTAAAAATACTGTCAGCAAGCCTACTAAAGTGAAGATTAAACCAAGTTTCCAACCGTAGCCAGGGCGCGGTGTCATGGGCGGATGAAAAGAGCGTAGACGGAGGATGACCATCCCAAATCCCATCAAGGCGATCGCTGTTCGCATCCAGGATAGGTAGGTGCGTTCGTTAGCGAGATGATCGCGCACCCGATTGGGGTTAACTTTTTTCGGTGAGGGGGGTTCTTTAGTTTGAATCACTGGTCGATCGCTCTGGCAGAATGGGGATAAACACTTCTTGCTCAAATATATTACTATATGTCAATCGGATAATAGTCTAATCTGGAACAGATTTTAAGATGGCTCCGAGTCTCGATTTTGCTTCGGCACTACCCAGAGATAGCTAACCCCGAGGGCCAAAAGTGCCAGGGGAATACTTTCCTTAACGATAAAAACGCCTAAACCGATCAGCACACAGGGGACGAACGTACTCCCACGACTGGTAATTAGGTTGGCGACGGCGGGCAGACTAGTTAATTTATAAGCGACGATACACCAGACTCCGACGAGAAAGAAAAAAATACTCACGGTGGTGAACAAGCCCGGTAAAGAGGAACCGGCGAAGAGAGGAACGTAGATCCCAATATTATCGCTACCGTTAGCTACCGTCAGGGCGGCTACCCCGCAGGTTTGAGGGGAGAGCCATTTGCTGAAGGGGTTTTGATCCGCACCTTCTAAATCTAGTTCGGGATTTTCTTCTTCTTCCTCTTCCCCTTTTAAAATAGCGAGTATACCTAATATGACAGGTACTAATCCTAAATAACGAATCCATTCGGGGGGGATGAAAGTAGTACCCAAAAAACCTGTCAGACTGGCGGCCACGAGAAGACCAAAACCCAGATACTGCCCTAAAACGATATGACGGAGGCGGAAAACTTGACCCGATTGCGAGAAGAGAATCGTTAATATGAATATATCGTCCAGATTGGTAGCCACAAATGCCGTTACTGCCGTTACTACCGTCGTTGTAATCCAGCTCATCTTTTTGCCTCAGATATTTACCTCAAGATATTAATCTATCTACGGGGGGTAGCAGTAGGTAATTAAGCTTTTTTCCTATCGGAAATTGGGAAATAGGGGTTACATAATAAGCCTCGACTCCCGCGACTCAGGTTAGGCACCGGGTAAGAAAAGACGATAAGACTCGTTATCCATGATTATCCTTAAGCCTAACCACATTAGGACAAAAGGAAAGAGCTTACTAGCATAACGACTGAGAATTACTGCTATACCCGGTTGACGGGTGAGATGATAGGAGAGGAACAGCCAAGTACAAACAATAATGTAGCAAACAGGAATGATGACGAGTAATTTTTGTAGGGTGCTACTGGCGAAGAGAGGAATATAGATACCGAGATTGTTACCCCCGTTAGAGATGGTGACGGCGGATACTCGATAGGTTTGTTTATCGGCTAGAACCTGAGACAGGGATAATCTTTGAGAATCGAAGCCGTGTGCCCGGCGCTTATCTTTGCGATTGCGAGGTTTTTCGGTGTTTTCCTCAGAATTATCCTTATTGAGGTTAATTAGATTATTCAAGCCTATCAATATGGGCAGTATCCCTAATAAACCGATCCACATCGGCGGTATGGCTAAACCTACTAAAAACCCAATCAGACTAATCGTTACCAAGGCCGTGAATCCTACAAGTTCTCCCACTATTATGTGTATCGGCCGGAATTGTCGATTTACCTCGCTAAAAAATCCTGTCAGATAGATGTTATCGTCGAACGTTGTCGCTATGGCGACGGGGATAGCAATTTTGACGACTTCAATAAACCAGTCCATCCTAAGCCCTCGGTTTCTTCAGAATGATAACGGTAATAAGATTTTAGTTATCACTCGATTAAAAATGATAACATTTTAAATACATTTACAAATGTATATGGATACACATCCACTGTGTAACAATTTTTTATAGGATTAAAGCATAAGAAAAAGAGGAGTAATAAATGATCGGGCGTTTGCTTAACCGTTCCCTCTGCCAGTTATATCGCAAGAAGCCGGCCTACACTCATGTATTTCTTTTCTGTTTCAGTCTCTTCTCGGTTTGTCTTCTGAGTCTGATGCAGGACAGTTCGGCCCTCGGTAGTTCTAACTCCAATAATTCTTTCTTCCCTTTAATCAATCAGTTCAAACTGCCAGAGAGAACTTTACCGAGGTTGATAGAAACTGTAGGCTTGTTCATTGCGGGGATACTTTTCTGTATATTTCTCGATCGCTGGTTCAAACGTACCGCTCCTTTAGACGATTCCCCCCTCAGACAACAGGCCCGGCGGCTCAAGCATCTAAAGGTAGGTTATCCAGAAGGGATGATCAATTTAGAAAGTCTTCGTAAACAGGGTTTTTTAGAAGAACGTTTAAAACCCCTGGGGATGACAGTTACTTGGTCTAGTTACCTATCGGCATCTTCTTTGATCGAAGCCCTCAGCAATGGTACGATCGATTTTTGCGGCGGCGGCGGTACGGCAAGTATTTTCTCCCAGGCGGCAGAACATGTATTCGTGCGGATAGCGAAGGAAAAGTACACTGCTCCTAAAGGTGAGGCGATTCTAGTGCAGGAAGATTCCCCGATTCAAACTCTAGCCGATCTCAAGGGTAAAAGGATTGCTTTTGATAAGGGATCGAGCGCCCATTACGTGCTAATCCGTGCCCTAGAAAAAGTGGGTTTGGAATATCACGATATTGAACCAGTTTATCTAACCCAGCCGGAAGCTCTACCCCTATTTCGTAGGGGAGAGATAGATGCCTGGGTGGTTTGGGTTCCCTACAGCCCAACTCAAACCAGAACTTATCCTGGTAGATCGATCGCGGATTTAGAAACTATCTTCGGTGATAACGTTTCTCTAGAAGTACCCACCTGTTATTACGCAGTGCCTGAGTTGGTGCGCGATTATCCTGACCTACTGAAATTGATCTTAGAAGAAGTGAACGAGGCGGGAGCCTGGGCGAAACAGCAAGAATTAGAAGCGGCCCGGCGTTTACTCGAAAATCACCAGATTGATAAGAGCGTCGTCGAGAGTCTTGAGCAGAGAGCTTCGGAACGGGCTATAATTCCTATTGACGATAGAACTCTGAACGCTTTACAACATCAGGCAAATATTTTTAGGGATTTAAAATTAATACCCCACCGGATTAACGTTTGGGACGGCACTTATAGTTTACAGACCAAGCAGAATTGGACTTATTAATCTAATTGATCGAAATACAGATATTCTACTATTCCCAGTTCTGGATCGGTAATGAGAAAGTAAAGGATACCTACACCTAGAATCAGTACCAGGAAAGTGAAAGAGATAATCCTAACTCTGGCGGGTTCGTAGCTACCAGTATCGATCGCCTTACGGGTACGAAAATAGTGGCGGGTAGAGGTCATCACCATTAAAATTCCCATTACACTCAGCAGGAAGCCAGTTAACCAGCCGACATTTAAAGTTTGCTCTGGCGGGGTTTGTATGCGGAGGATGGCCCAGCCGAACCCCATCACCGCGATCGCCGAGCGCATCCAAGAAAGATAAGTTCTCTGATTGGCGGAGTGATCCCGCCAATATGTGGCATTAAATTTTTTCTGGCTACTTTTCTCGGGCATTGGCTGTTTTGATTCCCCGCTCGAATAGGGATTGAGTTAGATCTAATGATTGTAAAGTATTTTCCCCGATGACGAGGGGTAGATCCCCATTCCATCGCTCAAGGGTTTTGTTTTTGAGAATTTCTGGCGTGAGGGAATCCTGCAGGATGCGGTGAGCTTCCGCTTCTCCCTTGGCGAGGTTGATTTTTGCCTCCGATTCTTTCACGGCTTTGAGAACGGCGAAACCGGCTTTTTTAGCTTCTTGCTCCGCTATCTGTTTCGCTTCTACGGCTTCGGTAAAGCGATCGGAAAAGTTAACATGGACGAGGGAAATATCATCTACGCCGATGTGATAATTCTCCAATCTCTCGATCAGGCGGATGTCTACTTCTCCCTTGACTTCTTCTCGCTTGGTGATCAATTCTTCGGCCGTATATTTAGCCATCACCGCTTTGAGGATTTCTTCTACAGCAGGATCGATAACGCGATCGATCACCGCATCTTCATTGCCGATTTTCTGAAATACCCTGTTGGCTTCCCCCGGTAATATATGCCAGTTGAGGGCAACGTCGGCGAATACTTCCTGTAGGTCTTTCGAGGAAGCTTCAGCGGAGATTTGATGTTTCTGAATTCTCACGCTCAGCTTTTGTACCGTATTGACTACGGGGATGATGCCGTGAATTCCTTCGTTTAATACTTTTTCCTGCACCCGTCCGAATACCATTAATACACCCCTTTCACCAGCGTTAACGATAACGAAGGGATTAAAGATGATGCCTAAAATTAATAGCAAGAAAAATATATTGGTAGGGTTGGCTAAGAGGCGATTTTTAGGCATATTTAGTAATTTACAGGCAGAGAATATCAGCTAATCTCTAATATCTTTAGGGTGGTATCTCTATAATACAATAAGTATATCGGAATGTGGTTGAAATGAGTTGGTCAACCTATGATTCTACGATTCTGACTTTTCCCGATTCATCAGTCGGGACGGAGCTGACACCAGATACTAGGGCGACTAGTCTCGGCTAGAGTCATAAAAGCTTAAAAAAATAGTACGACAGCAAGTATAAATTTGAACCACAAAAAAATTTGTGGAGAGGAAACTTAACAGTAGAATAAAAAATAATTAGCAGTAATCCTATAGTAGATGAAAATCCTACACGGAACATGGATTCCTAAGGCAACCGATGAATTTATCCAAACAGGTACTTTTTACGTTTGGGCAGAGACGAAGCCAGGTAAAAAACAGAAAAAACAGCCAGAAGATAACTACCCGTTTGGGCTAGAGCCGACGGAATTGGCGCAACTCCTAAGTACGGAGCTAGCCATCACTCCCACATCTTACAAATATCTACTCAGGCAAATCATCCCTATCTATTTCCTGCTCCCATCCGATGGGGTCAATCCTCTTCCCTCCTGGGAAATGCTACGCTACTTAGAACAAGAAATTCCCAAAACAACAGGATTGAAACCTTGGAAGATCCATTGTTATCCAGTAGCCAATATCATAGCCTTCCTCAACGATGTGCATTTCCATTGTCTCTACAACGAGAGAGAAATACAATTAGGCGCTGATTTAGTTTTCTGGTATCACTACACTCAAGCTTTTCAAGAGATTATTCTCAAAGACCAATATATCCCTGCTTGGCAATATCGAGAATTAGGACAAGCCAAAAATAAAAAGACGGAACCGACCAAAGCTTTTGAAATTTACCCGAGTTGGGAAATCATTTCGTCAACCTATGAAGCCAACCTGCAAAGGTATGTAAATTATATACCGGCGGTTTGTCTAGCGGGGAGCGAGCAACCACCCGAAGAACCAGAGCTATATCAGCCAGAAACCCTACTGCGCCATTTCAGTGAATGCCTATTACATCAAATCATCGGCGAGGTTTCCTTACCCGCCGTCTTCGAGAAAAAAATTGCCGATTGTACCTTGTTAACGGGGTGTCTTCATCCGCGAATCGCCACTCAAGTGAGGTCTGACGAGACGGCGATCGAAGATTACCACCAGTGGCAAAAATGGAAAGAGAAATTAGTCGGAGTGCAGAAAGCTTCTCCATTTTACTTGGGGCTGAAACTCCTAGAAGCAGAAACCGATGATCTCGATGACTGGAGCCTAAAATTTGTGGTTATTCCCAAAGAAGATCTCTCGTGGAAAATAGAATTAGATGATTACTGGCACCTTCCGCCTGAAGTCAAAAAATCTATCAGAGAGCGTTTAGGCGAAGATTTTGAAAGAAATTTATTGCTCAACTTAGGTCAGGCAGCCCGAATGTATCCCCCTATCTGGCAGGGATTGGAAACCGATCGACCGGTCGGTCTGTCCCTTACCCTAGAGCAAGCATTCTCTTTCCTCAAGGAAAGTGCCTGGTTACTCGAAGATGCGGGGTTTAAAGTGATCGTTCCTGCGTGGTGGACACCCGAAGGCCGGCAGAGGGCAAAAATTCGCATGAAAGTAAAAGGGCAAAAATCCACCTCGGCAACGGAAGGAAAAAATTACTTTAGCATGGAGAAGATAGTTCAATATCAATACGAATTAGCGATCGGCGATCGCTCCGTGACTGAGGAAGAATGGCAGCAATTAGTTAACTCGAAAATGCCCCTAGTCAAGTTCCGGGGGCAGTGGGTGGAACTAGAATCAGAGAAAATGCAACAGATGCTCAACTTCTGGCAGTCAAAAAAAGACGAAACTCAGGAGATGAATTTTCTAGAGTTGATGCAAAAAACTTCTCAAGAAGAAGCAGAAATGGAAGTAGAGCCAGACATCGCCCTCAAACAGATGCTAGCTAAACTGAGAGATGGCAGTCAACTCGAACCGATCGAAAACCCTCCTCAACTCCAAGGCACTTTGAGAGAGTATCAAAAAAGAGGGGTAGCTTGGTTAATCTATCTAGAGAAACTGGGTTTAAATGGTTGTCTTGCTGATGATATGGGATTGGGGAAAACAATTCAAGTGATCGCTCTGTTAGTTAAGGAAAGAGAGTTAGGGGAATCTTTGTCACCGACTCTGTTAATCGCGCCTACTTCCGTCGTTGGCAACTGGAGAAAGGAAATTGAAAAGTTTGCTCCCCATCTAAAAATCATGATCCATCATGGAAGTTCACGCCTTTTAGAGGAAAGCAAATTTATAGAGGCCTGTCTGCAAGTAGATGTGATCATCACCTCTTTTACTCTGCTCAGAAAAGATATAAAACTTTTTAAAAGTCAGCGATGGCAGCGGGTTGTGGTCGATGAAGCTCAAAATATTAAAAATCCAGCCTCAGCGCAGACTAAAGCAATCTTAAGTCTGGAAGCCCAACACAGATTAGCTTTAACAGGTACACCCGTAGAAAATAGATTGTTAGATCTCTGGTCGATATTCAATTTTCTTAACCCTGGTTATTTAGGGAAAGAATCTCAGTTTCGCAAAACCTTTGAGATTCCCATCCAGAGAGAAAACGAGCTACGCCAGTCACGTATACTGAAAAAGCTTGTCGAACCCTTCATCTTGCGAAGATTAAAAACCGATGAGCGGATCATTAAAGACTTACCTGCTAAGGTAGAACATAAACAGTATTGCAATCTGACTAGGGAACAGGCTTCCCTCTATGAGGCGGTGGTTAAGGAAGTAGAACGATCTCTAGAGGAGACAGAAGGAATACAACGCAAAGGGTTGATACTCTCTACCCTATTAAGACTTAAACAGATTTGTAATCATCCGCGCCAGTTTCTGCAGGATAATAGTGAGTTCACACCCGAGCGCTCATCGAAGTTGGAAAGATTACAAGAAATGATCGAAGAGGTGATCGCAGAGGGTGAGAGTATGTTGATCTTCACTCAGTTTACCGAGATGGGAGATGCTCTATCCCACTATTTGAAATCTAGTCTCTATTACAATACTTACTATTTACACGGAGGCACCCCTGGGCCGAAACGGGAAAAGATGATCGAGGAATTTCAAAACCCAGATACGGAACCCTCGATTTTTATCCTATCCCTGAAGGCGGGCGGCGTAGGGATTACCCTGACAAAAGCCAATCACGTTTTTCATTTCGATCGCTGGTGGAATCCTGCCGTCGAGAACCAGGCCACCGATCGTGCTTTCCGCATCGGACAACAGAAAAACGTCTTCGTCCATAAGTTCGTTACTTTAGGGACTTTAGAAGAGAGGATCGATGAGATGATCGAGCATAAGAAGAAGTTAGCGGAATCGATCGTCGGTAGTGATGAATCCTGGTTGACGAAGTTGGATAACGAGAGTTTTAAAAAGTTGATTGCTCTCAATAAACAAACGATTATTTAGGAAAGGAGAAATATGCCGCAACAATTTGCTAGAACTTGGTGGGGCAAAAGCTTTATTGAAGCTCTAGAATCTTTTACAGACTCAGCCCGTCTTAGTCGGGGACGTTCCTACGCTAAAAATGATCGGGTTGAATTCTACGAACTTCATCAAGGTAAGATCGTAGCTCAGGTTAAGGGTTCGGTTAATCATTATTTTGGAGTCTACAAAGAGCCTTTATATACTATTACCATTCAAATTAAACCGATTAAGGCTGAAGATTGGTCAAAGATCATATCCGAGCTGAGTTCGAGGGCGAGCATGATCAGTCAATTGTTGCTCGATGAGATGCCAGATAATATTCAAAGTGTCTTTAAGGAAAAGAAGTTACATTTATTGCCTCACAGTAGCAAAGATTTCAATACTAGATGTACCTGCCCCGATTGGGAGAATCCTTGTAAGCATGTGGCGGGAGTCTGCTACGTAATCGCCGCTGAGTTGGATCTAGACCCTTTGTTATTATTTGAACTGAGGGGAATCTCTCGTACTAAGTTGCGGGAGGAGTTAGCTAAATCTCCTTTAGGTAAGATCCTATCCGAGTCTTTAATAGAAAAGAAAATTACCCCAGAACCTGTTAACTCTTATTACACGAAACCCTTGAAGATCAAGGGGAATACTCCGGATGAGCTTAAGGATTTTTGGCTAGGTGAACAGCGTTTGCCACCACTATCCGAGCGAACGAAAGAGGGGGGTATTCCGGCGATCGTGATCAAGAAAGCGGGCGATTTCCCTCCTTTCTGGTGCAAGGATGTCTCTTTTATCCATGTGATGGAGGATTTTTATCAGCGGGTGCGAGTTAAGCATTTTGGCAGAAAATAAGGTCTGTCGCGAGAGCAGACTCTACAAAAAAGAAGAATAACGATTTAATCTGGCTGTGATCTAACTCACATAGATAAATGATTTTCGACAGTAAGATAAAATCGATCGGCCCAACATATCTCTAAAGAAAGATGAACCCTATTAAAAGGAAAACTCGCCATGAATTCCCAATTTAAACTCAAATTCCTGCAATATCTAAACGCACACCAAAAAACGAAAGGTTTTACTTTAGTCGAATTGTTAGTAGTGGTGATAATCATCGGTATCTTAGCCGCGATCGCACTGCCAAACTTATTAAGTCAAGTAGCCAAAGGTAGACAGTCAGAAGCTAAGAATGCCTTAGGGGTTATTAACCGGGCGCAACAAGCTTATCGGGCTGAGAGATCGACTTTTACAGTGATCAGTAATCTCCCCGTCAGCAACAACTTTCAATATTATCAGCCCGCCGCCGGGGGAGCGAACGATCAAACCTTCGCCAGTCACGGATTAACTGCACAAACCACCTACGCTAACGATATTCGCGCTTATAGTTCCGCCGTCGCTCAATCTAGTAGCGGTAACTTCTCGGCGATTATCTGCGAAAACAACAGTCCTACCGTAGGAGGGGCGCAAACCATTAACACCGCTACCTCTCTCACCAGCGCTAATTGCCCCGCCAACACCCAACAGGTCAAATGATTTAAGATTGAACCCGGGGAAAAATTCTGGCTGAGGATGGGGGGCTACGATACCCGATCGATCGGGATAAGAGCGCGAGTTCTTTGTCTGAGCCAATTTCATCAAAGTTTTCAAGAAATGAAAAAAAATTTTTTGACCGGGTGATATGAAAATAGATCGATGTGGGTAAGTTATCTCTAGAGAAAAAAAACAACCCCTACCACAAGGAAACGCTTACTATGAATTCTCAATTTAAAGTCAAATTCCTCCAACACCTCAACAAAAAAAATGGTAACAAAGGTTTCACCTTAATTGAATTATTGGTAGTTGTAATCATCATCGGTGTATTAGCGGCGATCGCATTACCCAACTTATTAAGCCAAGTAGCTAAAGGCAGACAGGCTGAAGCTAGAAACGGATTAGGTACCATCAACCGCGCTCAACAAGCTTACCGTTTAGAACAGGCTACCTTTACCGTAGTGAGTAACTTACCAGTCAGTTTGTCTCCCCAGTATTACGGCGGCCCTACTGCCGGTGCTAACAGCCAAACCTTCGCCACTCACGGTATGGTAGCACTAACCAACTACAACAATGATATTCGTGATTACAGCTCTGCGGTCAGTCAAACCAGTGACGGTCAATACTCCGCCATCCTCTGCGAAGCTAACACTCCCAACGATACTCTGACGGCTTTGACCGCAACCAACGCTTGTGCCGGTAACGCCCAACAGGTTAAATAATCATTGCCTAATCACGCAAGCTAAATTCAGGGGGTTAGTAATAAGCTCGGCTATCATACCTCCTGTTTTTAGCATTGACATCTCCCCGCGCCTGATTGGCTATCTTCAAACGCCATGAATAACTATTATCTCCATCTCACTAAGTCCGGGGCAGGGATTATAAGAGAACCGGACAGAGGATTCACACTCATCGAATTATTGGCCGTGGTGCTAATTATGGGTATTATGGCTGGCCTAGCCCTACCTATTTTAATCAAACAGGTAGAAAAGGGAAGACAGGCTGAAGCGAGAAGCACTCTGGGGGCGATAAATCGGACTCAGCAAGCTTACCGGCAGGAAAAAGCAACCTTTGGAGCCCTGAACCAGTTGCCGATCGTCATGCCACCGACTAACTATTATAACTTCAGCGACGATACCGCTGCCTACGCCGCTGCCAATCCGCTAGGTTCCGCACAGAGAGCCCAATCGGTTAGCGTCTACGATAACGATATACGGAACTATGCTTCTGCGGTGGGTCAAACCTCGGCAGGTACTTTCACCGCCATAATCTGTGAAGCCTTTGAACCGACTGACGACAGCGTTACCACCTCGAACTTAGGCGGCGTGATCAATTGTGTTAACGGAAGACAAATAAGGTAATTCTTATGATGTCCGATCGCTTTCAATGGAAGCATTTACCGATTAAAACTATCGGCTTAATAGGATTAGCGGCGATTTTTTTCCTAATCATAATTAACTTACAACAGAATAAGCTAAAAACCCTAGCCGAGAAAAAATCTGCCGGGGATTATGAAAAGGAAGTTAAAGTAGAAGAACTTAAAATTAATCTATTAAAAAATCTCCCTAGTTTCGGCTTTGGCAATCTTATTGCGGACTGGTCACTCTTACAGTTCGTTCAATACTTCGGGGATGATGAGGCCAGAAGAGTCACTGGATATAGACTCAGCCCCGATTATTTAGATGTCATCGTTAGGAAAGATCCCCGTTTCGTTCGCTCCTACCTACTCATTTCCCCCGCTTCTTCGATTAATGCCGGTAGACCCGATCGTACCATCAGTTTAATGAACGAAGGCTTAAAATCCCTTTCACCAACCTTTAAAGACTCCTATTTCATCTGGTTGTATAAAGCGATCGATGAATTACTCTTTAAGGGAGATGTAGAGGCGGCGAAGAATTCCTATCAGAAAGCCGCCGATTGGGCGAAAATTGCGGGCAATACTTTTATAGAACAATCCGCCCGTCAAAGTGTAGAATTTTTAAAACGTAATCCTAAAAGTAAAGCCCCTCAAGTCGGTGCCTGGATGCTGGTATGGATTAATACATGGGACCCCCAAACTCGCAAATATGCCGAGGATAACATTAAACGTCTGGGAGGTCAGTTAATCGTCCATCCTAACGGTAGAGTAGATGCCATTCCCCCTAAAGAAGATTAACAGCATTCATCAATTCTCTATTTTAAGCTGCCATATCTGTTGATAAGCCCGCTCCATCTCTCTGGTAAACTCCTCGGCTTTCCATAGGGGTTCCGTTTGACGGGATAGACGTAATTTTTCCACCACCTCTTTTCTTAAAACTTCATCGGTGCCGAATTTTATCCCCCAATTCACGTACTCGCTGTCACTCCAGGCGATGCCCTCGCTTATACCGGCATTAACCATGAAAGTGTAACTATTACGGGCGGCGAATTGTTGCCCGACTTTAGTGACTAGGGGAATACCCATCCATAACACTTCTAGTGTGGTGGTAGCACCGCCGTAGGGATAAGTATCGAGAACTACATCGGCTATCATCAGATTAGCCCGGTGAATTTCTTCGCTGGCTTCGATGGGGAGGAATCTCAATCTTTCTGGGGAAACTCCTTCCTCTATGGCTATACCTCGAAACATCTCCCGAATAGTTTGCGAATCTCCCAAACCCTTGACGAGCAAATAACTATCTGGCACACCCGCAAGAATACGCATCTGTGAGCGAATCGTATCTGGGTGACGTTTCAGCCCAGTTTGAGAGGTGAGGTACACCACCCCATTTTCCGGAATTCCCAACTCATCACGCCTCAAGGTGGGAGCCCCCACTTCAAAACCATCCACTGACAGATAAGAGTTAGGTAAACGCCAGATTTTTTCCCGATAGTAATCTTGAGCGTTTTCGGGCAGGCAATAATTATCGGCGATGAAATAATCCACCCCTGGGATTCCCGAAGCATCGTAACCTAACCAAGTGATTTGAATCGGAGCGGGTTTGAGCGCCAGTATCTGACAGGTGATACTCGATGTAATGCTATCTAAATCTATGAGGATGTCTATTGCATCAGATTCAATTTGTTTTAATGCCTCTTGTATCGTATTGAAGTTATAGGTTTTATCTTCTGGCCTTTTTTGAAACCAGTTAACCGTAATATCGTCGTTTTTCTGGTTGAGCAAGTAAATATGGATTTGAAACCGCGATCGATCGTGATAATGGATTAACCACCTGCTCAACCAACCGACGGAATGCCGCCTTAATGTGCCGCCTATATAGCCTATATTCAGCTTTTGGGCGGGTTGCTTAGGGAAACGAGGAGAGCGAGCGATCTCGATGCCCTCAACATTCGGTAAATTTTCTTGGAATAATTTCGCTAATTTATTCTGTAGTTTATTCGTATTCAGAGTATCTTCGTAATACTTTAAAGGATAGATCATTGATAATAAATTACCTTTGAGGAAATCCTCTTTAATAAATATTTGGCTCTCTCCGATATAATCAAGGAGCATTTGCTTAAATTCTGCGATTAAGTTCGTTAGATTTTGCCAGTTTCCTTCTTTTTGTAGGGTGTAGATAATTACCGATAGAGCGAATATTTTTTGAATCGAAGTTTGAGAAATCCTTTCCAACTCATAAGCCATCTCTAAAGATAGTTCTGGAAGTCCCGCCAAATTATAAGCAACATATAAATTGTAGGTTAAATATAAACTACCTGGTTGGGCTTTTAAGCAGAGCTTAGACAATTCTAACGACCAGACGGGATTTTTGTACTGACACCCCGACTCGACGTTAAAAGAAAGAGTTCTGATAACGAACCGTTCGGCTATAACGTAGGGCAAGCAAGCTTCAGCGAAGTTCAATACCTCAGGATAAGGGAAGCCAAATAAGATAATGATTAAATCTAGAAGAGTTTCTGAAATGAAAGGCGTTATATTTTCTTGAGCTAATAACTCGATAATTTCTCTCGATGGGAAGCTATCTGGTACGAAACCATTAATATGAATATCCTCCATCATAAACAATAACAAATTTATCAAATTATCGGGCACGAATTCTCGAATGTGAAATCTTATTAACAAACTCAAGTTATATTGTTTTAAAGATTCTTGTCTGAACGCCTCGTCTTCTAGTATATCGACTAAATTTTCTTTCCATTCTTCTACTTCCTCAGCTTCACTGAGGACGAGTAACCAAGTAGTCTGAGCTAACTCCTCTTGTTCGCTTAATAGATAAGCTAATCCTAAATACCAATAATTATTTACATCATCGGGGTTCGTCTCTACCTGTTGCTCGTACCATTGAGCGAGGGAATCATAATCATTTTTTTCCAAGAAACTACTTACTTCCTGATGCCAAGACATGACTAATCTATCCTTTTCTGAGTACAATATTCGCGCCACATTTCTCGATAAGCCGATTCTACATCGAGTGTAAACCTTCGGGCATTCCAGAGGGGAGATAGTTTTTTAGATAGGCGCAACTTCTCCCTTACCTGCTGCCTCAATTCCGCGTCAGTACCTAATTTTATCCCCCACTCCACATACTCCGCCTCACTCCAGGTGATACCCTCGCTTATGCCCGCATTAACCATGAAAGTGTAACTGTTGCGAGCGGGGAATTGTTGTCCGACTCGGGTAACTAAAGGTATGCCCATCCATAACACTTCTAATGTAGTTGTGGCACCACCGTAGGGATAGGTATCTAGAACCACATCGGCTATGCTCAGATTAGCCCGGTGAATTTCTTCGCTCGCTTCAATCGCTAAAAATCTCAATCTTTCCGGAGAAACTCCTTCCTCAAGCGCTATGTCTCTAAACATGGCCTGAATAGTTTGCGAGTCACCTAAGCCCTTGACGAGTAAATAACTATTGGGCACACCCGCGAGAATACGCATCTGTGAGCGAATCGTATCGGGGTGACGTTTCAGCCCAGTTTGAGAACTGAGATAAATTATCCCATCTTCTGGAATTCCTAGCTTATCTCGTCTCAGGTTGGGAATACCGACTTCAAAGCCATCGACTGAGAGATAGGAGTGAGGTAAGCGCCAGATTTTTTCCCGATAGTAATCTTGAGCGTTTTCGGGCAGAGAATAATTATCGGCGATGAAATAATCTACCGCTGGGATTCCCGAAGCATCGTACCCCAACCAGGTGATTTGAACAGGTGCGGGTTTGAGGGCCATTACTTGGCAGTTTATACTCGAAGTAACGCTGTCTAAATCTACGAGAATGTCTATTGCATCTGATTGTATCTGTTTGACAACGCTTTTTATCGTATGGAAATTATAGGTTTTATCTTCGGGCCTTTGAAACCAGTTAAGGGTAATGTCATCGTTGTTCTGGTTCATCAAGTAAATATGGATTTGAAACCGCGATCGATCGTGATAATAAATTAACCATCTGCTCAACCAACCGACGGAATGCCTTTTTAATGTATTTCCTATATACCCTATTCTAATTTTTTTATCAGGTTCTATTTGACGAGGATATTCACGATCGATCTCGATGGCATGTTTGAGGGGTAATTGCTCTTGAAATATTCTCGCTAGTTCATTTTGAATTAGTTGATTATTAAGATCGTCCTCGTAATACTTGAGAGGTACAATTGCTGAAAATAAATCCTCTTTGAGAAAAGCTTCGTCTATTATATCATTTTCTCGTTTACTGAATTTGTAAATTAGCTCTTTAAACTCTTCTATTAAATTGGCTATATTGCTCCATTTTCCCTGTCTTAATAATGTTAAGATAATCAAGGACTTAAAATATATTTTTGCAATTATATTATTATAATCCTGTTCCAATTCATTAGCTATCGTTAAAGATTGCTCAAAAAATCCACCTAAAGAATAGAGATTATATAAAATATATTTTATGTATAAAGTATTTATTTCAAGCTTCAAACACAGATTCATTAAAGCTATACCCCAACTAGGGTTTTTGTATTGACAACCAGAATCTACCAGAAATGAAATCGCTCCTGCGAGAAATTGATTTCGATTTATATAAGGGAAGCAACTTTCTGCAAAGAGCAATATTTTGGGATGGACGAAAGAAAATAAATTTAATATATTCTGGAGTAGTGCTTCAGAAATTTTTGGGGTAATATCGTTATTTTCTAGTAAGCTTAATATTTCTTCATCGGGAAATGTATCGGGGTCAAAGCCATTTTTATATATATCTAGCCGACTTAAATATAGTAAATTGAGTAAATTATCTGGCTGGATTTCTCGAATATGAGCCCTAATTAACCAACTTAAATCATATTGTTTTAAATTTTCTTGGCGAATAGATTCCTGGTCTAAAATTCTGATTAAATCATCCGTCGATTGTTGATTTTCTTCCGCCTCATTTCCAGACAGAGCGAGAAACCAGGTCATCTGTGCCGATTCTTCCTGATGATCTAAAAGATAGGATAAGCCTAAATACCAATAATTATCTATTTT
Organism: uncultured bacterium; assembly: GCA_964623815.1. GTDB lineage: Bacteria > Cyanobacteriota > Cyanobacteriia > Cyanobacteriales > Microcystaceae > Chroococcopsis. Next base: position 49,355 of record CAZUVR010000010.1, read on the forward strand.
ATCCGGTTCGCTCTCAACTTGTTTTTCATACCATTGAGCGATTAAACCGTACTCATTATTATTTAGTAATTCGCTAACCCTTTCATCCCAACTCATCGTATTTAACTCCCTTAATAATTAGCTGCAATATTCGCGCCACATTTCTCGATAAGCCGATTCTACATCGAGTGTAAACCTTCGGGCATTCCAGAGGGGAGATAGTTTTTTAGATAGGCGCAACTTCTCCCTTACCTGCTGCCTCAATTCCGCGTCAGTACCTAATTTTATCCCCCACTCCACATACTCCGCCTCACTCCAGGTGATACCCTCGCTTATGCCCGCATTAACCATGAAAGTGTAACTGTTGCGAGCGGGGAATTGTTGTCCGACTCGGGTAACTAAAGGTATGCCCATCCATAACACTTCTAATGTAGTTGTGGCACCACCGTAGGGATAGGTATCTAGAACCACATCGGCTATGCTCAGATTAGCCCGGTGAATTTCTTCGCTCGCTTCAATCGCTAAAAATCTCAATCTTTCCGGAGAAACTCCTTCCTCAAGCGCTATGTCTCTAAACATGGCCTGAATAGTTTGCGAGTCACCTAAGCCCTTGACGAGTAAATAACTATTGGGCACACCCGCGAGAATACGCATCTGTGAGCGAATCGTATCGGGGTGACGTTTCAGCCCAGTTTGAGAACTGAGATAAATTATCCCATCTTCTGGAATTCCTAGCTTATCTCGTCTCAGGTTGGGAATACCGACTTCAAAGCCATCGACTGAGAGATAGGAGTGAGGTAAGCGCCAGATTTTTTCCCGATAGTAATCTTGAGCGTTTTCGGGCAGAGAATAATTATCGGCGATGAAATAATCTACCGCTGGAATTCCTGAAGCATCGTACCCCAACCAGGTTACTTGAATTGGTGCCGGTTTCATTGCCATCACCTGACAGGTAAGATTTGAGGTGATACTATCTAGATCTACTAAAATATCTATGCCATCGGCTTGAATTTGTTGCGCTACTTGTAGAGGATTCCTTTGAAAGTTATAGGTTTTATCCTCTGGCTTCATAAAATAAGTTTCTGTTAGAGAATCGTTGAGCTGATGAACTAAATATAGGTGTATTTTAAAATTTTCTCGATCGTGATAATGAATCAGCCACCTGCTCAACCAACCTACGGAATGTCTCCTCAGGGTATGCCCTACATAACCTATTTTTAAAGGACGGTTCAAGTTACGATCGTTCCGTCGCTCTACTAATTCCGAAAGTACGAGCTTTTCAAATAAATTACTTAGATCATTTTGAAACTTCCTATTTTCTTGAGCCTGATCTCGCATATAAACTAAAGGCAGAACAAACCCCGGTAAAGAGGTTTTGATTAAAGGATGCGTCGGTATTATTGCCGACTCGCATAAACTTTCTAATAATTGCCTGTGAATTTTTTCCGCCTCTAGTGCATCTAACCAGGCACCGCTATCAATTAGGGAATAAAGATAACAATAACTGGCCAGAGCCTTAATCTCTAAATCTTGAAAAGCCTCTAAAAATTTTCCGCTCCAGCTAATAGCTTTTTGAAAACGTTTGGCACTGATGTTAAACCATACTAAACCATTGAATAATTCTATGCTATCGGGTTTAATATCGGCGATCGTCTCTAGTAAATCGGCGGCGTATTCTGGTATTCTTCTTTCGTAAGCCATATTGTTCGCCACCCTCCAAACCATTTGAAAAAATTCTTCCTGATTAGAAAAATGTGGTTTACAAGCTAAAGCCATCCGCACGGAGAAATTAGTAGGGAAGGCTAACACCGCCCCTAATATATCCCTCAATAAATTTTCATCTATCCCCGTCGGCTGGGGCGCTATCGTTAATGTTTCTATAATTTCCCTATCTCTTAAATGCTCTAGAGAGAGTCTATTTTCTTCAATCTCTTGCTTGACTATCCCCAGTAAATCATTCAAATTATTTGAGTTGATATTCGCCGACATAATTTCATCTTCCCTTATATTTGCCCTTGGTAAATTTCCCACATCTGCCTATATGCAGACTCAATATCCTTAGCGAACTGTTTCGTATTCCAAATAGGCGCGGTTTGTCGGGAGCGTCTTAATTTCCATCTAATATTTTCCCTCAATTTACTATCGGTTCCTAGTCGTATTCCCCACTCTATATATTCATCGTCATTCCAGGCGATACCCTCATTTAAACCCGCATTAACCATCAGGGTATAACTATTTCTCGAAGCCCATTGTTGCCCCACTTTCGTTACCAGAGGAATTCCCATCCACAATATATCTAACGTCGTCGTACCCCCAGTAAAAGGATAGGTGTCTAACACCACATCGGCAATTGCTAAATTAGCTCTATACGTCAGGGTTAGATATGAGGGTAAAAACCTCAATCTTTCCCAATTCACTCCTTCAGAAGACGCAATTTGAAGAAAAAGTTGTTCGATTACCGATTCTGCGCCTTTGCCCTGCACTAATAAATAGCTATCTGGCACGGATTTTAATACCTGCATCTGTAGCCGGATTGTATCCGGATGACGCTTTGAACCTGTTTGAGCGGTTAAATAAACTGTAGACTCGGGGCCGATACCTAAATCTTGACGGCGCAGGGTAGGAGTATCAACTTCCACCCCATCTATCGCCATATAACAATTAGGTAAGCGCCAGATTGTTTCCGAATAATACTCTTGAGAATTTTCTGGTAAGACGTAATTATCGGCTATATAATAATCGATCGCAGGCATTCCGCTCGCATCCCACCCCAACCAGCTAACCTGTACCGGCGCGGGTTTTAATGCCATTACTTCCGATGTAGTATCTCCCGTTAAACAGTCTACATCTATCAATATATCTATCTCGTCAGCCTTGATTTTTTCCGCTATCATTACCGCCGACTTCGGTAAGTTATAACAATTATGCGCGTTACTCCTGAAAAAATTCCTGGTAATCGAATCTTCAGCTTGATTGACCAAATACAGATTAATATCAAATTCTTCCCTATCGTGATACTTAAATAACCATCTGGTAATAATACCTATGGAATGATTCCTTAAAGTATGCCCGATGTAGCCTATCTTGATTTTTCTATTGTGTTGTCTTGAATTTTCTCTTTTTAATGACGCTTCCTTATATTTCAACTCGATACATCGCTGATATAGCTTTCCATTCAGGTTATAAAACCATCTATTACCAGCTAAATCATCTTTTAGATAAACTAAGTGGGAACCAGCTAAAAAATAAGTTTGAGAGAACCGGGGACATTCTCCGCTCTCTAAAAAATTTATTAATACCTGGTTATATTCTTCACTTACTTTTTCTAGCTCTAACCAGTAGCCACAATTCATTAGTACCATAATTACCGCCTGAGCCGCGAAAGCTTTCTCGGGTAAATTCTCACATAATCGATAAAATTTATAAACACTCTCTCTGGCTTCGGAATATTTTTTTAGGGCTATATAATACCAGGGCAACTGCTTGGCTAGATAAATTATATAGGGAGAAGTACTATTAATACTCAAGCAAAATTCTACAATGTCAGCCGCATTTAAGGGGTATTTTTGGGCTACATTTTCTATATTATTTGCTACAATTTTTATAAAAATATCGTCGGTATATTTATTTAAAATAAGCTTAACTATATCGACAATTATGGCATCGTTGAGCGAGAACAAAACTGTTAAAAAAGCCTGTAATATTTCTTGATCGATCTCTTCCTCTGCCCTTGTTAAGAATATCTCCTCGACTTCTGCAAGTTTATCGGAGTTAAAAGTATTTAATTCTATTTCTAATTTCCATAGTGAGAGAATATTATTAATATCTTCGGGATATATTTCACGGATATAAGAGCGAATTAGCCACCCCATCTCTAATTGAGATAAACTCGTCTGTCTTCGGGCTTCCTCGTTTAAAATCTCCGCCAGTAAGATTAAGCCACTATCATCGACTTGACTCAATCCTAAAAACCACGTAGCTTGTGCGTCTTCCTCTCTTCCCTCCAAGAGATAAGATAATCCGAGATGAAAATAATCCTCTACATTTTGGGATAAATCCGCCTGTATTTTATGCTCATACCAGGCTGAAACTCTCTCGAACAGCCCCTCATCCAACCAGATTTCAACCCCCCGACTCCAGCTCATGTACCCTATCTCGATCGATCACCTCTTTTAGTATGCCTCATTTGCAGATAGGCAGATTCGATATTTCTGGTGAATCTTCGAGCATTCCAGACGGGAGCCATACCTCGGGATTGCCTTAACTTCCATCTAATCCGCTCCCTTAATTCCCCATCCATACCCAAACGAATGCCCCACTCGATATATTCCTCATCATTCCATGCGATACCCTCATTCAAACCCGCATTAACCATTAAAGTATAGCTATTGCGAGAAGACCATTGCTGCCCCACCTTCGTTACCATAGGTATCCCCATCCATAAGGTATCGAGCGTCATCGTGCCACCGGTGAAAGGATAAGTATCCAATATCACATCCGCCACTCCCAGATTAGCCCGATAATTACTCACGGGATAGAGAGGTAAAAAGCGCAATCTCTCTGGACTAACCCCTTCTTCAGAAGCTATTCGGGTGAATAGAGATTTTATCAACTCCCCGCCGCCCCTACCTTGCACCAGTAAATAGCTATGCGGCACGGCTTTTAATACTCGTAGTTGTAATCTGATGGATTCGGGATTACGCTTATAAGAAGTTTGGGCGGTTAGATATATCACCGATTCCGAACCTATCCCTAAATCCCCTCTTCTTAAAGTGGGTATGCCTATTTCCACTCCATCGATAGCTATATAACTATCGGGTAAGCGCCAAATTTGTTCTCTATAGTAATCCTGTGCGTTCTCGGGTAAGACGTAATTATCGGCTATATAATAATCTATCGCCGGAATACCCGGCGCATCCCACCCCAACCAACTAACTTGAATATCGGCTGGTTTTAAAGCCATCACTTCCGATGTAGTCCATCCCGTGAGGCTGTCTAAATCTACCAGTATATCGATCTTATCATCGCTAATCCGCGTGGCTAGGATAGCCGCGTCATCGGGTAAGTTGTAACAATTATCCGATTTATTCCGGAAATACTGTTTGGTTATGAAGTCCTCTGTTTGATTGATTAAGTAAGTATTGATCTCGAATCTTTCTCGATCGTGATAGTTCAGTAACCACCGGCTTATAATACCTATGGAGTGCATTTTCAATGTGTGCCCGATGTAACCTATTTTAATTTTATTATTAAGAACTTCAGCTTTTTTCTGCTGAATAATTTTCCCCGCGTACTTTTCGTTCACCGCTTTCTGGTATAGCTCGCCGTTTCGATCGATCAGCGCTCTATTTTCCCCTAAATCATCGTTGATATAGGCTAACGGGGAGGAGATAAGACATGCTCTGCCCAGAAAACTCGGACATCGCCCTGCATTCAAACTATCTTGAAAGGCTTTTTTATATTCTCCGATCGCGTCGGGCATTTCCAACCAATATCCCCCTGTCACCATCACCAATACTAATGAATATGCTCCGAATGCTTTTTCGGGTAAGCTCTCACATATTTGATAGAAGTAGTAACTGCTATCTCTAGCTTCCGCGTACTTTTCCAGCTCTAGGTAATACCAGGGTAATAGATTTGCCAAGTATAAATTTTTGGGTTCTATTTTTAAACAAATATTGATTATATGTATGGCTATTAATTTATCATTTTTTGCAACTCTAGTTATTGCTTCATTAACTATTTTGATTAAATTACTATCGTCACTAAATTTATTAAAAATATTTTCTATTAAGGGAATAATTTTATCGTCAGTAAGGTACAATAATTTACTTAGGAATTGCCCCAAAATATCTCTATTTATACTCGACGCATTCGTACTTAAAAATAAGTCTTGGATTTTCGTAATTTTTTTAACGTCTAAACAGTTTAATTCTATCTCCAATTTATATAAAGACAGGATATTATTTACATCGCCTGGCTCGATCTCCCGAATATGGGCCCGAAGCAACCAACTTTTATTCAATTGTCCGATGCTTTCCCGCCTTGCGGCTTCCCCTTCAAGAATTTCCACTAATCGGACTATTTGCTCGCTTTCAGTTTGACTTAGCGCGAGAAACCACGTAGCTTGTGCGTCTTCCTCTCTTCCCTCCAAGAGATAAGATAATCCGAGATGAAAATAATCCTCTACATTTTGGGATAAATCCGCCTCTATTTTATGCTCATACCAGGCTGAAACTCGATCGAAATCCCCCTCATCTAACCAAACCTGTACCTCGGCACTCCAACTCATATTCAGGCCCTCGCTCGCCTATGTCACAATTGATCTTTTAAGCCGCTAGAGCGCAAATACGCCTCGATGAAAGCGTCTAAATCCCCATCCATCACCCCGGTGACATCGGTAGTCTCTACATTCGTGCGTAAATCCTTGACTAACTGATAGGGATGAAAGACATAATTCCGGATTTGATTACCCCAAGCCGCTTCCACCATATCGCCCCGAATTTCCGCGATCGCCTGCGCCCGCTGTTCCTGTAAAATAACCAATAGCTTCGCCTTCAATAAAGCTAACGCCTTTTCCTTATTCTGTAACTGCGATCGCTCCTGAGTACAGCGCACTGCCAAACCCGTAGGCAAGTGTACCACCCTGACGGCGGTTTCCACCTTATTCACATTCTGCCCGCCCTTACCGCCACTCCTGGAGGTGGTAATCTCCAAATCCTTCTCGGGAATATCCAAATTAATCGCCTCATCTCCCAGTAGAGGCATCACCTCCACCCCAGCGAAACTGGTTTGGCGTTTGCCGTTAGCGTTAAAGGGTGAAATTCTCACCAGCCGGTGTGTACCCTTCTCACCGCGCAGATAGCCGTAAGCATACTTCCCTTCAATCTCTAACGTTACCGATTTGATACCCGCTTCATCGCCTTCGGATAACTCCGTCATAGCGAGCTTATAACCCTGCTTTTCGCCCCAGCGCCGGTACATTCTCAACAACATCTCTGCCCAATCCTGAGCGTCGGTGCCCCCCGCCCCGGCGTTGATCGTCAGTACCGCTCCCCTACTATCATAAGCCCCCGACAGGAGCTGTTGTAACTCCCAGCGATCGAGTTCTGACTTCAACCGGTTCAAATTAATCCTGGCTTCCTCGAATAGGGTTTCATCCTCTTCTACTTCCAATAATTCCAGGATGGCGCTACTATCTTCGAGACGGTGACACCAGCTATCGTATTGTTCTATGTGAGACTTTAAATCATTCAACTGCTGTAAGGTAGATTGAGCAGAATCCGGCTCATCCCAAAAACCCGGTTGAGCGGCTACCTGCTCCAGATCTTTTATACTGGCCTGTAGACTCGGTAAGTCAAAGATATTCCTGGGTTTTCCCCAGGCGCGACTCTAAAGATTCGATTTCTTTTTTTAATTCCCCAGTTTCCATAATAGCCAAATGCGATCGGGCAATTAATATTCTAACCGTTAAAAAGGAACTATTATCCCCTGCAACCCTAAAGATGTCGCCGTTTGTAAAGCACCCTCCGCTTTATCCCGACTGCTAAACACGCCCACCTGCCAGAGACTACGGCCCTTATAGGATGTGGGGAAAGCATCGGGAAAACGAGATCTCAACTGATTGCGATCGTTACCGCTCCTCGCTTCTACCATAACCCGAAAATTATTATTTCGGCTCGGCGTTGCTACGGTAGAATTTCTCGACAGTACATCGGAGAGAGTCTTGCGATTATTATTCAATGGCGGTGGGGGTACGATACGGCTGTTAGTATTTTCAGGAGTCGGTAGAGGCGGCAGCGAATTTATCGGCGGCGCAGGCGGTTTCAAGGGTGAATCTGCCCCCTCCGGTAAATCAGGCTCGGGAGTAACATTATTGAAATCCTTCGCGGAAGACTGTACCGAGTTACCTGGGGTAGTGGGGGCGGTAAACGTCAATTCTTTCCCCCTACTGGCGTTATTACTCGCCACCGGGGATGTAGGGGCTATCGCTGGTAAGGGGCTATTCAAGTCCTTACTCTCTGCCGTTAAATATACATGACTGAGGGTTCTGCCGGCGAACGACCTTTTAGTAAATCTCCAACCCGGATTTAATTGAATTTTTAGTAAACCCGAACTTATACCCCCAGTTCTACCAATGACTATTTCCTGACTCGGGTTAGTGCGATTGGTGCCGACTAATAATAAATCGCCGTTTTTCTCTACTATTCTCAAAAGATAGCTCATGCCGTAATCTTCGCCGTCGAGACGGAGAGAATAACCATTACTGTCGGTGCTACGCTCGCAACTGCCGGTAAAGTCGAAATTGAGTAACAGCGGCTCGACGATGGTGGGCCCGGCTCCGCTTTCGCTCCAACATTGGCGCTTACCCTGTATCTGTTGAATGATCAGTAAATCGTATTTTTTACCGTAGGGGCGGGCGATGGCGATGAAATCAGCCTGCTCTACCTCTTGCGCTTGAAAAGTGGTGGCCCTCGCTAAAGGCGTTACTAGGAGGGTTGAAGAGAGAAAGATAGATGAGATGCTAAAGTAGCGGATCAACCTGGTAATCATAAAAATAAATAGACAGATATATTTTTATCAATCTCAGACGTAGTTAATTTTATTTTGTTTGCGGTGAGAGAAAAATAAGCGCGGCTATGCTTAAAAGCCACTCCTTGATAGGATATTAGATCAATCTCAAGTAACTTTCTAAATTTTAGACGATTAAGATGGGTAGAGCGGATATTATTGGCTTAGGACGATCGGGCATCGCAGCCGCACGACTGTTAAAGAAACAAGGCTGGAAGGTGAATTTAAGCGATCGCAACTCATCGGCAAGTCTAGAAGAAACACGGCTGCTATTGGCAAGTGAAGGTATCGAAGTTTATCTCGGCCACAATTACAGTCTCGATGATTCTAACTTACCAGATCTGATCGTCGTCAGCCCTGGAGTACCTTGGGATCTACCCGTATTAGAAAGAGCCAGAGCCGCTAATATTGATACGCTCGGTGAATTGGAACTAGCCTGGCGCTCTCTGAAATCCATTCCCTGGGTAGGAATCACCGGCACCAACGGCAAAACTACCACCACCGCTCTGATCGCAGCCATCTTTCAAAATGCGGGTTTATCGGCTCCCGCCTGTGGCAATATCGGTTACGCCGCCTGTGAACTGGCACTGACAGAAACTGGATACGATTGGATCGTAGCGGAAATCAGTAGCTATCAATGCGAGTCATCCCGGGAGTTAGCTCCGAAAATCGGCGTTTGGACTACCTTCACTCCGGATCATCTCAGCCGACACACAACCCTAGATAATTATTACGCCATCAAAGCCAGTTTACTCGATCGCAGCGGCTTACAGATCTTCAACGGCGACGATCCCTATCTGCGCCGCCTCGGAGTCGGAGAATGGCAGAATGCTTACTGGACTTCCGTAGGTGGTAAAGAGGAGCTGATCGGCAATCCGGCTAGGGGGATCTACCTTCAAGACAATTGGATCGTCGCTTTCGGTGAATTGATCGCCCCCATCAATCTTTTCAAGATGTCTGGAAGGCATAACTGGCAAAATCTTCTTATGGCGGTGGGCGCGGCTCGATTAGCGGGCATCGATAAAAACGCCATCACTGCCACTATCGCCTCTTTCCCTGGGGTGAGCCACCGTCTAGAGTATATTTGTACAAAACAAGGTATAGATTTCATCAACGATAGTAAAGCCACTAACTATGATGCTGCCGAAGTAGGGTTAAAAGCCGTCGCCAACCAGGTGATTCTCATCGCCGGGGGTGAAGCGAAAGAAGGGGACGATCGCGCCTGGCTGAGTCAGATCAAAACCAAGGCGGCGAAAGTATTACTTATAGGTCAGGCTGCCCCCCTATTCGCGGGGCGGTTACGAGAAGAAGGTTATATCGATTACGAAGTGGTGGAAACTATGGATAGGGCCGTCACCAGAGGCTTAGAAACCGCCTTAGAATTGAAAGTCAACACCGTACTGCTATCCCCCGCCTGCGCTAGTTTCGACCAATATCAAAGCTTTGAACATCGCGGCGACCATTTTCGCCAACTATCTCAATCGCTTTAACGTAGTTTTGTTAGTATGAAAATATAGCCCCGGAAATCACCATTATGCACATCGCTAATAATATTACAGAACTAGTCGGCCGTACTCCTCTAGTCAGATTAAATCGTATACCTCAAGCAGAGGGTTGTGTAGCTCAAATCGTCGTCAAATTAGAAGGAATGAACCCCGCCGCCTCGGTTAAAGATCGGATCGGGGTAAACATGATCAACGCCGCCGAGAAAGAGGGCCTGATCACCCCCGGGAAAACCATTCTAGTCGAACCCACCTCTGGAAATACTGGTATCGCCCTGGCTATGACCGCCGCAGCGAAAGGTTATCAATTGGTGCTGACGATGCCAGAAACCATGAGCCAGGAAAGACGATCGATGTTACGGGCTTACGGCGCACAACTGGAATTAACACCTGGTCACGAGGGTATGAGCGGCTGTATTCGCAGGGCCCAGGAAATCGTCGCCACCCTCCCAGATGCCTATATGTTACAGCAGTTTAAAAACCCTGCCAACCCAGAAATCCATCGCCTCACCACAGCAGAAGAAATCTGGACTGATACCGATGGCGCAGTGGATTTCTTGATCGCGGGAGTGGGCACCGGCGGCACGATCACCGGCGTTAGTGAAGTAATTAAAGCCCGGAAACCCAGTTTTCAAGCGATCGCGGTCGAACCCACTAATAGCCCCGTCCTCTCTGGCGGTAAACCCGGCCCCCATAAAATTCAGGGTATAGGAGCCGGATTCGTCCCCGATGTACTGCGGCGCGATCTGATCGATGAAGTGATTCCCGTCAGCGACGAAGCAGCGATCGCCTACGGCAGACGATTGGCTCGGGAAGAGGGTATACTATCGGGAATCTCTAGCGGTGCTGCCCTCTGCGCAGCGGTGAAAGTAGGTCAACGTCCCGAGAATGAAGGTAAATTGATCGTCATGATCCAGCCGAGCTTCGGTGAACGTTATCTCAGTACCCCCCTGTTCAAAGACCTGGAAGCTCAAATAGTCAGCGATCGATTTTTGAAAGTTCTCAATTAATACGGCAGAACTACCACCTTGAACCAGTATTCAAATACTAGTTCTAAGGTGGCTAGTAAATCTGTTTCCGAACCAGGTTGATATAGTATACCGTTAGCTCCGCTACTATAGTACAATTGCACTAAATTAGGATAGCAATTCGGGGTTAAAACTATCAGAGGGATGAGCTGGCAATTAGAGCGGTGTTTGATCCGCTTGATCACTGTAGTTATTTCTTCCTCCGACGAATTGAGATTGAGGAGGATCAGGGAAGGGGCATAGGGAAGATGTAAAAAGTCATCAGAGTCGAGTTGGTTAAGGTTAAGAGAATAAAAATCGATCGTCTCGGATAAATTTTCTAGTACTTTTCGTAATAGGGGCAAATTTTCCGGCTGATTTTCTATAGTTAAGATAGTCTTTTGTCTTTCCATCCTTAGAATTATATAGGAGAAGCCTCAGAGATATTAAACAGCCTTTTGGTGTACGTTATCTTCTATCTTCGTGCCTATGGCATTCATCGCTATTTCTGCTTATATAAATTACCTACTAAAGCTATACTAGGCTATGAGATTTTATAGAAAATCTTCATAAAAGCTAACAGACTTTGTTTCGGTCTGGTTTTGCCCTTAAATAGGTATCCATCGATATTAGCGCGTGAATTAGCCAAATATGAATCAAGGCATAGATTTACAAGACAGTTTTATACAATCCCTGAAAAACTTGGGATTATCATCGGGCTTGGCTAAGACTATTTGGATGCCACTACCGATGATTTTGATGATTATCGGTGCTACGGTAGGCGTATTGGTCTGTGTCTGGCTGGAAAGAAAAATCTCTGCGGCGGCGCAGCAGCGTATCGGACCCGAATACGCTGGCCCTCTAGGCGTTCTCCAGCCGGTAGCCGATGGCATCAAGTTAGTATTTAAAGAAGACATTATCCCCGCGAAATCCGATCCCTGGTTATTCACCCTCGGGCCGATATTGGTGGTACTGCCGGTGTTCGTATCCTATCTGATCGTCCCCTTCGGACAGAATATAGTTATCACCGATCTCAACGTTGGCATCTTCCTCTGGATAGCTCTTTCCAGTATCGCCCCCATAGGTTTGTTAATGTCGGGATACTCCTCCAATAACAAATACTCCCTCTTAGGAGGATTGAGGGCGGCAGCACAATCGATCAGCTACGAAATCCCTCTAGCTCTCTCCGTACTGGCGATCGCTATGATGTCCAACAGCCTCAGCACGATCGACATAGTTCAACAGCAATCCGGCTATGGTCTTCTCGGGTGGAATATCTGGCGGCAACCGGTGGGCTTCATCATCTTCTGGATAGCCGCCCTGGCCGAATGCGAGAGATTACCCTTCGACTTACCGGAAGCGGAAGAAGAATTGGTAGCAGGGTATCAAACCGAATACGCCGGGATGAAATTCGCCCTCTTCTACGTCGCCTCCTACGTTAACCTAGTCCTATCGGCCTTAGTTTTCGCCGTCCTCTATCTCGGTGGTTGGGAATCCCCTATACCCGTCGGTTTATTAGCGGGTTGGTTGGGAGTGGAAGAAACTAACCCCTTCTTACAAGTAACCACCGCCTCCCTAGGCATTACCATGATGGTATTGAAATCCTACTTCCTCATCTTCCTGGCGATTTTACTCCGTTGGACAGTCCCCAGAGTGAGGATCGACCAACTGCTAGATCTGGGCTGGAAATTTCTCCTCCCCGTTTCCCTGGTCAATTTACTTCTAACCGCCGCTCTAAAGTTAGCTTTTCCCGTAGCTTTCGGCGGCTGACCTCCCTTACCCCCCCTTAATCACCATGTTTAACATTCTTAAACAAGTTAGCGACTACGCCAAAGGCAGTATCCAAGCGGCTAAATATATCGGTCAAGGACTGGGTGTTACTTTTGACCATATGCGCCGCCGCCCCGTTACCGTTCAATATCCCTATGAAAAACTGATCCCCTCGGAACGTTTTCGCGGACGCATTCACTTTGAATTCGATAAATGTATCGCCTGTGAAGTCTGTGTTCGCGTCTGTCCGATCAACCTACCCGTAGTAGATTGGACATTCAATAAAGAGGTGAAAAAGAAAGAACTAAAACACTACAGCATCGATTTCGGTGTCTGTATCTTCTGCGGTAACTGCGTCGAATACTGTCCCACCAATTGTTTATCGATGACGGAAGAGTACGAACTCGCCTCCTACGATCGCCACGATCTCAACTTCGATAACGTGGCTCTCGGTCGTTTACCCTACAAGGTAACTCAAGATCCAATGGTGACACCCTTAAGAGAGTTAGGATACTTACCCAAAGGCGTTATCGAACCTCATGATTTACCCCCCGGTAGTCAACGCCCCGGCAAACGTCCGGAGGAAATCGTTAACCAGTAATCACGATAATGGGGATGCAACCTGCATCCCCGAAGGAGAATAAGTATAGTGAATTTAGCAGAAGGCGTTCAAATAGTTTCATTCGGGATTTTAGCCGCCATCATTATCGGCGCGGGTTTGGGGGTAGTTCTACTCTCTAATATCGTTTACTCGGCATTTCTTTTAGGGGCGGTGTTCATCAGCATCGCCGGTATGTACATTTTATTAAACGCGGATTTCGTAGCGGCAGCTCAAGTTCTGATCTACGTGGGCGCGATCAACGTTCTCATCTTGTTCGCCATCATGTTAGTCAACAAGCGAGAAGATTTCAGCCAGATACCCAGGCGTTGGGTGCGTCAGGGGGCCACTGGATTAGTCTGCGTCGGGTTATTCGTGCTTCTGGCGACTATGGTGTTGATCACTCCCTGGTCATTATCCGGCGTTTCTCCCGCCGTCGTTCGCAATACTTTAGTAGATCTCGCTAAACACTTCTTTAGCGATTTTCTCTTACCTTTTGAATTAGCTTCCGTACTCTTGTTAATGGCTATGGTGGGCGCGATCATCATCGCCCGTCGGGATTTGATCCCCGAAGTTCCTACCGAACTACCCACATCTACCCCTTTAACTCTGCCTGAAAGGCCCAGAGAATTAACCGCTCCTAAATAGTCGCTCAGAGGTGTTATGCAAATACAATTAGAATATTTTTTACTCCTGGCAGCCGCCCTATTCTGTATCGGAATCTACGGCTTAGTTACTAGCAGGAACGCGGTTCGAGTTCTCATGTCGATCGAATTGATGTTAAATGCAGTGAACATCAACTTGATGGCTTTCTCTAACTATCTCGACCCTTCTAATATTAAAGGTCAAGTATTTACGGTGTTCGTGATTACCGTCGCTGCCTCGGAAGCCGCCGTCGGCCTTGCTATCATCCTCGCCATCTATCGTAACCGTAATACGATCGATATGGAGCAATTCAACCTCCTCAAATGGTAACCCCATTTATTAACTAATTTTTATCGGTCATCGGCATCATCCCGATGACTATTTTTATGTGCTGGCACCGGTCTTGACTTTAATCGTTATCGGTGACTATGATATGGCAGATCTATAATAAATTTCTAATATAATGTCCCAACCTATACTATCAATTGTTATCCCGACTCGTGAAGGATTTAGCGACCATTGGATAACGCAATTATTAAAAGTTAAAGGGGAAGTCGAATTTATCCTCGTTCATCCTCCTGGAGCTAAACCTTACTCGGTTCAAGACAGCAGGATGAAACAAATCGTCAGCTCCTTACGCGGTGAAATAATTCAAAGGCTCACCGGTTTCATGAACGCTACCGCCCCCTACGTTCTTACTATTAACTGTGACGAATACCTGCACCCCGATATTCAAGAATTAGCCGTAGCTTATTTCGAGAGATTCCCCGATAGTTGGGTTTTGCGCTTATCCAGAAAAGAATATAACTACGGAGATTTAGCCGCCCTATCAGCTCCTTGGCTATCCATACCTAACGTTAATGAGATGAAAACCTGTAGTAGAGCCGCTAAAACTTCTAACTTATTCGGTGGCAAAGATTATCTGTTAGATTTACCGATCGCCCCCTTAGAAAAGCCCTTCCATCCCGCTTGTTTAATAGGAAACAGAAACGATCACAGCGGTACTCATATAGAAAACTTCGATAAGAAAATTTGGAAGAATTCCTTAGTACAAACCGCCATTAAAGAAATAAGTAACCTGATGAATCTCGGCGGGCCTGTGAAATATATTCCCTTTTGGTGCCTCGATCGATTGCTAGGACTATACATTCAAGCTAAATTCTACGAAAAAGACCGGATAATAGGTCACTGGCTACCCTTACCAGAACAGATACGTATAGAAGATAATCCTCCTGAATACAAACGTACACGCCGTTTTTACTTCATAGCTGAAGTCATGTTACTTAAGAGTTTTCCCCAATATGGCTATCTCTGGAATTTGATCCTCTCGCAAGTAACCGCTGTTCCGATTCGCGCCTTTGATTCCGTCAAAAGAGTTATTAGCCCCCCACTACCCCTAGAATCTAAATCAGGCTCACAAACTCTTTAACTTGGATTTAATCGCCGCGATTACGGTTTCGATAATTTTAACCCGGGCATAATATTTATCATCCCCCGGCACCACAGTCCAAGGAGCCGAAGCCGTACTGGTACGCGCCACCATTTGATTCACTGCCACCGCGTAGACATCCCACTTTTCACGATTGCGCCAATCTTCTTGAGTTAACTTGTACTGTTTGAAAGGAT
Source organism: uncultured bacterium (assembly GCA_964623815.1). Classification (GTDB taxonomy): domain Bacteria; phylum Cyanobacteriota; class Cyanobacteriia; order Cyanobacteriales; family Microcystaceae; genus Chroococcopsis. The sequence goes on from CAZUVR010000010.1 coordinate 65,053, forward strand.
TCTGCTGTCTTTCCTCGAATCTCCTTAATTGTTCTTCTGGGCTGATGTGGAGCCAGAATTTAACTATCACATAGTCCGCGTGAACTAATTGAGCCTCAAACTCGTTGATTTCTTGATAAGCCCGCCTCCATTCAACCTCATTAGCGAAACCTTCGATTCTCTCTACCAGTACCCTACCGTACCAGGTGCGATCGAAGATACCAATAGTACCCCGGGCGGGCAACTTGCGCCAGAATCTCCACAAGTAATGATAGCGGTGTTCTTCCTCTGTCGGTGCGGCGAAAGCGTGAACCTGATAACTGCGAGGATCGAGGGTATCGGTTAAACGTTTAATTGCCCCGCCCTTTCCGGCGGCATCCCAACCCTCAAAAATTACCAGTACCGGCAGATGTTTCTTGAAGATTTCTAACTGTAACTTTCTCAATTCTACCTGTGCCTGTCGCAGGCGGACTTTATACTCATCCCTGTCCAGTTTTGAATTTAAGTCCACCTTAGCCAGGAAATCTGGCTCGCTCGGCAATAACTGAGATTGATTAGGTAAGTTTACTGGACAGGATACGGGTAGTTGAACTCGATCGAGAGCCTGAGTGATCACCGCCACCAGTTGGGATAATACCTTTACCCTGGCCCATCTTTGGCAATCTCCCTCCACTAATATCCAGGGAGCTATACCTGTGCTGGTATAAGTGATCATCTCCTCCGCCAGTGCGCTATATTCCTTATAGTTCTTCGCCTGTTGCCAATCTTCCCGACGAACCCGCCACGACTCTAATTCATCCTCGGAATACTCTTTAATACGTTTTTTCAGCTCTTTCTGGCTCAAATGTATCCAGAATTTAGCAATTACTACCCCCTGATCCCCTAACTGCCTTTCAAAAGCATTAATATCGGCCATCACTAATGGCACTTCCCCCTGAGGTAGCTTTTCAAATAATCTATCTTCTAACAGCCGGATATACCAACTGTGATAAAAAATCCCCATCAAACCCACGGGAGGTATTTTCTGCCAGAAGCGCCACAAGAAAGGATAATTTTCCTCCTGCGCCGAAGGCTGTAAGATGGGATGGACTAAGAAACCCCTCGGGTCAACATAATTAATGATTTTCTTCACCAATGCCCCCTTACCCGCAGCGGCCCAGCCCTCCAAAACCACCACTATCGGTAATTTATGTTCCCAACAGGACTGCTGTAGGGTGCTGAGTTGCTTCATCAACTCTTCTATCTGACTTTTATAGGTATCCCTATCCAAGGATAAGGATAAATCGAGGTTGTCTAACATGGTGTCGCTCAATACCAGATCGTAACTCTCACATATTACCCGGTCGTTTAAGATTGCCGTTTAAATTCATATAAATTTAATATATTTAGGGGCTTGTGCTAGCCTTTACCCGAGAGTGGTTAGTAGCTAGTGGTTAAGTACTGGTCATTTCTCTCTAAAGAAGGGTATGATACTAAATCCTGTTCTCAAAGGCTACTTATGAAGATTGGGAATCGGGAATCGGGAGTCGGGAATCGGGATAAATATTTCTACTCCCTACTCCCCGGATCGTAAAAGGGTACTATGAAAAACGGATTTAGTATGATAAGCGGATTTCGGGTCTTTGAAAACAGGATTTGGTGTGACGTGGATTACCCATTATTCACTCAATGGTTAAGAGAAATTAAACAGTTATAAAAGATTTATAAATGTGTAAATAGATACAAAGTAATTAATAAAAATCTACTAAATAGTTACGAGACAGTTTTTTTGCCAATCTTTCTTAAAAATGTTAGTTTGACCTTCGATCGGGGAATAATAAAACAGATGATTGACTATAAAGGATTCTCTAACTCATGAATCCCAGCCTATTTAATACGGAACACCCCAATGCTGGTTATAGCCCCATTGCCGCTCTAGAGCAGGTAATTAATACTCGCGCCAACGGCTGTTTATTAGTTAAGGCGGGCGAAGTAGAATGGCGATTCTATTTTCATCAGGGACAGATAACCTATGGAACCCATTCCGTAGAACCCTTTGAAAGATTAGAACGGCATTTGCGACTTTTAAGCCATAAAATACCTAATTTAACAGCGGGAGTGAGGAATCAAGCTAAAGCATTATTTCAAAAACCTGGTGCCGCACTTAATTCATCTCACCAAACACAAGATTATCAAGCGGTGTGGTGGTTACTCCAACAACAATATCTTAATAAGGACGAGATCGGTATACTCATAGCAAGTCTTCTCAAAGAAGTCTTAGAAACCTATCTGCTCTTAAAGACTTTAAACATGGAGTTCATACCCCATATTCCCATACCCTTATGTCATCTCAACCCTAAAACCTTAATAGAAACTTGTGTGGAGAGACTGGAAGGATGGAAGAAACTTTCTAACCAGATTAAGTCTCCCTATCAACGCCCTTACCTGGTGGAACAAAGCCGCGTAATTCAAGAATTACCAGCAGTTCAAAGGGATAAACTTAAGAAGATTTTAGTAGGGTTTAATTTTTATCAACTAGGAGTTTTACTGAATCAAGATGAATTAGCAGTAGCTAAAAATCTCTATCCTCTCATCAGCAAAAAAGCGGTTATTTTAAAAGCTCCGCCACAAGCTTTTGAACAATTGCCCATATTAAATCCAGGAGTGATAACTACACAAAATTCCGCCCGTAGTGCCAACATAGTTAATAACACATTGTCAACGATTACGGCGAATATCCAAAAAAATAATGTAGCCAAAACTAATGTAGTCTGTGTAGATGATAGTCCAGCGATGTTAAAAGCAATCAGTCAGTTTTTAAGTAACAAAAATATAGAGATATTCCCGATTACCGATCCCTTAAAAGCTTTGAGGGAGATAGTTAGGTTACAACCAAAATTAATACTTTTGGATGTAGGTATGCCTAATTTAGATGGTTATCGTCTCTGTCGTTTGATTAGGAATCATTCTTTATTTAAAGAAACTCCTATCATTATGGTGACGGGAAACACCGGGGTATTAGACAGAGCTAAAGCTAAAGTCGCGGGGGCTACAGATTACTTAACTAAACCCTTCAGCCAAGATGAATTAGCCAATATGGTACAAAAATATTTATTGATCTAGACAAGATGAGACAAAATAGATAATTATTAGGAAAAAAAGGGCATTCTAAAAAATATCGTCAAAAGGAGAGAATTGAATGATCACAGTTTTAGTCGTAGAAGATACAGTATCAGAGCAGGAATTGATCAGTTTATATTTGCGAGAAGCAGGTTACAGCGTTATTAACGCCAGCAACGGGAAAGAAGCTCTCACAAAAGTAGAAAATCAAAAACCAGACGTAGTAGTTACCGACGTGGTCATGCCGGGAATGAACGGATTTGAACTGTGCCGGAGTTTGAAAAAAAACCCGGAAACGCAAAAAGTCCCCGTGATCGCCTGCACCTCTAAAAATCAAGAACTCGATCGCCTCTGGGGCATGAAACAGGGTGTGGATATATACGTGACCAAACCCTTCACCAGAGAAGAAATATTAAGGGCGGTAAAAGCGGTGGCAGGTTAGGAATGAGAGATCCCGGCAACGACGATGGAGTAGATACTTACCTGCGGGTACAACTGGCCGACAGTACGCAGGCGGTGATACCGATGAGCAAAATGCAGGAGGTATTGACCAGCCCCTGCGATCGAATTACCGTCATGCCCCTAATGCCCGAATGGGTGATTGGCCTGCTCAATCAACGCAGTCAAATTTTCTGGGTGATGGACTTACCCCAATTTTTAGGACTACCCCCTCTAGAAGTAGAAGAGCAAACCTATAACATCGCCATAGTCAGGGTAGACGATAAACCGGTGGGATTAAGGGTCAAACAGGTATATGGAGTCAGTAGATTCAGAGCCGATTTAATACAATCCCCCATCGGCGCTCTACCGAGCCAATTGGAACCTTACTTGCGAGGTTACGTATTGCGACAGCAATCGATACTCCTGGTGCTAGAGACGGAGGCGATTGTTCAAGGAGCAGGCCAACTATTAGAACACAGCTAACATCTATCACGAGATATATTTTTGAGGGAATTTCCTATGACGACTCAATATAACAAAACGAACAGTAGTTTCAACCCCGAACAGGTAAGCGATGAGAAAGAGCGGCTGATCATCCCAGGGGAAAGGCCGCCTGGGCCAAAAATACCAGAAACGGGGCGGAAAAAGAGCAGTTCCCCCCTGATGAGATGGTTTAATGACTTACCGATCAGGAGAAAACAACTAGCCGCATTCCTGACGGCGGAAACATTAGCCGGTTTGGGATTGGTGGGAGTTGGCTCAGCCCTGATCATCAATAACGGTTATAACCAACTCTTGAACCAATCGCTCTCTCAGTTGCAGGTAGCTCAAGATAACTACGAGGCGAAAATTCGCCATATGCGGTTAGGTTTCGCGGGGCTAGCGGAAAATCCCTCGATAGTGAAAGCCGCGCAGGAAGGAAAAGCCGATCCGGCGCTGAGAATGTTACTACAGCGAGAAATATGGCGTAGGGGGCTGGAATTCGTCACCGTGGTAGATAGGAACGGCCGGATAGTTGCTAATGGGAACGTACCCCGGCAGGGAATCGTATTCAACCCCGACAACCTGGTAAAACACGCGATCAATGGAGGCTCGCAGGAACCTGGGACGAAGCTGATCACTTACGAGGAATTGGCAGCGGAAAGCAGACGTTTCGCCGATTTACGGGCGAAAGAGATGGGAGTATCCCCGGCGGATAGTCCGAACTTCCTCATCCGGTACATGGTAACACCGGTAAGAACGGCATCGGCGGATACGGTGGGGGCGATAGTATCGGCGGATGTAGTCAAGCCGGATGTAGTGAGGGACACCCTGAAAAACTTCGGCAAAGGTTATAACGCCGTTTACCTACGTAATCCGGACGGAAAATACAGCCTGATCACATCTCAATTAATGCTCTCCCCGGATAGCACCACGATGAACGTTCCTTTATCGGATCAGGGTATCCTCAACCAGGCCGAAAAGGCGAACGGCCGGATCGTTACAGGGCAACAAAAGATAGAGAATCAAAGATATTCTCTAACCGCCAGAGCCATACCCGATACCTTTGGTAATCCGATAGGGGTATTAGTAATGGGGACTTCGGAAAAAGAGTTAAACACATTGATAGCTCAAAGTTTGGGCTTACAGGGATTGGTATTGCTCACCGCCTTGGGATTGGGAACCTTACTGATGCAGTTGATCGGCAATCGCATCGTCAAACCGATCGAGAACCTACAACAAACAACTCAGCGCTTTTCCAAAGGAGAAAGAAGCGTCAGAGCCGAGGTAGAATCGAGCGATGAAATCGGACAGTTAAGCGCCAACTTCAACCAACTAGCCGATAATATCGTCATCTCGGAAGACTTGAAGGAAAGGGAGACGCGACTCAAACAGTTACTCGCCGATGTTTCGCGGGGGCGGGAGAGTCAAGAACTGACTGTACCCCTCAGTCAACTTCTAGAAGAAATTAAAGAATATTTAAACTGCGATCGCGCGGTGGTTTACCGTTTCTTACCAGAAGGTGGCGCTTATATAGCTGGGGAAGCCGTGGGTACTGGCCTCACCTCGGCTCTGGCTTATAATCTCAAGGATAACTGTATCAGCGAAGAACTAAAAACCGAGTATAAACAAGGTCGGTTAATCCTCCTCGATAACGTTTTGAGCGCCGGGCTTCATCCCGAACACCTGCAACTGCTACAGTTTTTGATGGTGAAATCGAGCGCGATCGTCCCCATCTCACAGAACGAGCAACTCTTCGGCTTCCTCATCGCCCATCACTGCTATAAGCTCCATAATTGGAGGGAAGACGAAGTGAAATACCTACAAGACTTCGCCAACCAATTAAGTTTATCCCTAGCGGGGCTGGCCCTAATCGAACAGAAACAGAGCGAAGCGGAGAAAGAACAGCAAGAAAACCAGGCGTTACAACAGGAACTGTTCAAACTCCTAACCGACGTAGAGGGAGCAGCGAGCGGAAACTTAACCGTAAGGGCAGACATCAGCGCCGGACAGATAGGCATCGTCGCCGACTTCTTCAACGCCATCATCGAAAACTTGAGAGACTTGGTGAGTAAGGTCAAAAGCAGCGCCGGTGAAGTATATGGCTCGGTACAGAGTAACGAGGAAGTCATCCGTCAACTAGCGGGGGAAACGATCGAACAGGCCAATCAGATCAACGAAACCCTAGACTCGGTAGAGGCCATGACGGCCTCGATCAAAGCCGTAGCCGACAACGCCCAAACGGCGGCGATGATCTCCCGCTCCGCCTCGGAAAACGCCGTCAGGGGTGGGGAGGCGATGGAACAAACCGTAGACAGTATTTTAGAACTGAGAAACACGATCGCCGAAACCGCCAAGAAGGTAAAACGCCTTGGTGAATCATCCCAACAGATCTCTAAAGTTATCGCCCTGATCAACCAGATTGCCCTGAAAACCAATCTCCTCGCCGTCAACGCCAGTATCGAGGCCGCGAGAGCAGGAGAACAGGGTAGGGGCTTCGCGGTAGTTGCAGAAGAAGTAGGAGAATTAGCCGCCCAGTCGGCGACGGCGACTAAAGAGATCGAGCAGATAGTAGAAACGATCCAGAGAGAGACAGTGGAAGTGGTCAACGCGATGGAACTGGGAACGAGTCAGGTAGTAGAAGGAACCCGTCTCGTCGAACAAACCAAAACCAGCCTCGAACAGATCGTACAGGTATCCCAACAGATAGACGAACTACTGCAATCGATCTCTCACGCCACCATATCGCAAACCGAAAACTCGCAAAAAGTAGCGATGTTGATGGAAGCGGTAGCGGTGCAATCGGCAAAAACTTCGAGCAGTTCTGTAGTGGTATCCGAGAACCTACAAAACGCCGTATCGGTAGCCCAAGAATTACAAGCCTCCGTAGAAACATTTACCGTGGACTAAGACCATGAACAGCGAACAGGAAATGCGGCTCTTGTTTCTCGATGAAGCCCTAGATTATATCAACTCGATCGAACAAACCCTATTACAGGTGAGCGAGCTTCCCACCTTCCTTCCTTCCGCCTGGGATAGCGCTCTCAGGGCGGCTCACTCGCTCAAAGGGGGGGCGGCGATGATGGGTTACGAGATCCTCAGCGAAATCGCCCACCGTTTGGAAGATTTCTTTAAGATTATCAAAGCCAATCGTCTTCTTGTCTCCCCACAGGTAGGGGAACTCTTACTGCGTTGCGTCGATCACTTGCGTCTGTGTAACGATTATTGTCGTCATCCCGATCGCGGTTGGTCTGCCGCCGAGCCAGATGCAGTTTTTGCCGCTTTGGAAGGGCATTTAGGGCAATTACAGCCTCAAGATGAAATGTCCTTGCTCAGAGATGAAGAGAATGGAGAGGATATAGCCGCGTTTCTGTTTGAAACCGAAGTCGATACCTGTTTAGGACGGCTGGAGGGAATACTGGCTGAGAACGAGAACTGTTTACGGGAAGAATTTCTCATCGCCGCTCAGGAACTCGCGGGACTGGGGGAAATGTTAGAGTTAAGCGCATTCAGCTCTCTATGCGTTTCTATAGAAGAAAAATTGCAGACCGTTTCCGATAATGAGTTACAGCTTCTGGCGAGTCGGATTATCGGCGAGTGGCGGCGCGTTCAGGCGATGGTGTTAGTGGGCCAGAAAACGGCCATTCCCGCTAACTTCGATGACATTGCCTTAGCTCAACCAATAGAAACGGTGACGACTACCGAGGGAGAAGAACCGCTACCGAGCTTAGAAGATTGGCAGGAAGAAGATTTTTCTTTCCTAAGCGTTCCCGATAGTATCGTTTCTGGGCTAATTCCTAAGGAGGAAACCGAAACCACGGCCACACCTTTCGAGCGCCAGGTGGAACGCGCCAGTATGCCAGAATCCAATACGATCCGCGTCCCCCTCTCTCAATTGGACAATTTAGGCGACCTAATCGGTGAATTGACGATCGAACGAAACGGCCTCAACCTACAACTGTCGAGCTTACATCAGTTAATCGAGTTATTGCGGCAGCGGGTTAAGATCCTTTCGCAATCGAATCAGAATCTCCGGAATATCTATGATTCCGGTTTAACCAATCAAACTAACCTCGTCGTTGAGAGCGCTATACAAAAATACTTCGACGATCGATTAGAGATGGATCGTTATAACGATCTGCATCACTTCATACAGGAGGTGATGGAAACGATCGTTAAGATCGAAGAAGTCACCGAAGACATTGGGATTAACCTCGATACGGTCAAACGTACTGCCCAACAGCTAACCCGTACCGAGAGACAGATACAGAAAAACATCACCCAGGTGCGGATGCGCCCCTTTAAGGATATAGTATCCCAATTACCCCGGGCGATACGGGATATGAGCAACAAATACGGCAAATCCGTCGATCTCGAAATCGTCGGGGAGGAGGTGTTAATCGATCGTACCATCCTCGAAGCCATCACCGACCCGATATTCCACCTAGTGCGTAACGCCTTCGATCACGGTATCGAAGACCCGGCTATTAGAAGCGCGGCGGGAAAACCGGAGCAGGGTAAGATCACATTGAAAGCCTTCTATCGCGGCAATCAAACCCTGATCACCGTCTCTGATGACGGCGGGGGCATCAATATAGACAAAATTTGTAACGCGGCCATCAAGTTAGGGCTTTCCGAGGAAGATATTACGAAAATTTCGCGCCAGGATTTATTGAACCTGATCTTTGAACCTGGGTTCACCACCGCTGAACAGGTAACGGATTTATCCGGGCGGGGTATGGGCATGGATATAGTCAGGGGCAAGGTGGAACAGGTACGGGGCAACCTATCGATCGATACCGAACAAGGAAAGGGCACCACCTTTACCATCAGCGTCCCTTTTACCCTCTCGGTGGTGAGAGTGCTATTAGTTGAGAGCGGGGGGATGTTAATGGCATTTCCCACCACCGTAGTAGAAGAGATGGTAATGACGACTCCCGATATGCGCCTTATCAGTACGGGTAAAACCTTCCTCAATTGGGAAGGTTATTTAATTCCCCTGATCAATCTCCGACAGAATCTTAACTTCAACAGACCTAACTTCAAACCGGAAACCGTTACCGTGCCCGTTATCAATCAACCCACTGTTCTTCTCGTCGCCTGTAAGGAGGAGTTGATCGGCTTGGAAGTAGATGCCTACTGGGGCGAACAGGAAGTAACCATCCGTTCCGTAGAGGGTTTCTTCCCCCTACCCCAAGGCTTCAGTAGTTGCACGATCTTAGGTGATGGTAGGGTGGTGCCCCTCGTCGATGTGGACGCTCTCCTCGACGGTTTATTAAATGTTCCCGTTATCGCCGCCATACCCACCCTCGAACCCAACCCACTCCTCGATTCTGCCGTCAATAATAGTCGGGAGGTGATCATGGTGGTGGACGATTCCATTAACGTGCGCCGTTTCCTCGCTCTGACGCTAGAGAAGGCGGGTTATCGTATCCAACAGGCTAAAGACGGTCAGGAAGCCTTAGAAAAACTGCAGGAGGGGACGCAGGTACAGGCAGTTATCTGTGATGTGGAGATGCCCCGTCTCGACGGTTACGGCTTTTTAGCCCACGCCCGCTCTAATTCTCAATTCCGCTCCCTACCGATCATCATGCTCACTTCCCGTAGCGGCGACAAACACCGTCAGATCGCCCTCAATTTAGGTGCAGATGGTTATTTTTCTAAGCCTTTCCAGGAACAAGAATTACTTAACGCCCTTAAATCGATCATTACTCAACATTCTTCCCTCTAGCTATGCCAGTTCCTAACGCCCTACGCTCCCGTCGTCTTCGCCACCTACAGGCGGAAAAAACGGTTTCCGTGATTACTTTCCCCCTTGGAGAATACTGGTTCGCCCTACCTACCGTAGCGGTGCAGAAAGTCATTCAATTGGGGAAGATATACGGCGATCCTCGTCACAGCGGGGTCAGTCTCACAAGTTATCAAAATCAGGAAATTTTGGTAATCGACGTACAGTATCGCATTTTTGCCCGCTCTCCCCGAAGAACGCTCTTAGAAACCGCCCCCGATCGATTCCTCCTCATCGTACCTCGCTCCGACGGCGAACCGGTAGGATTACCGATCGACTCCCCCCCCGCAATCCGCCGCGTCCCCGAATCGGCTTTTCTGCCCCTGCCGCCCTCCTATCACGAGACCGGCAATATCGCCTGTCTGGCTGATAGCATCATCGAAATCCCCGATACTAACCCCATTTTTCTCCTCGATCCCGAAAAATTAAAATAGACCTCAAATAACCTGGTAGTTAAAAATGAATCTTATAAGGCGGCGACTCCCAACTCCCTCTGTATGTTACTTTTTTCTGAAAATAGGGAATTCTATAGACAAGACATAACAGAATAATCGGTTAAATAATGATATGACTCGTTAACCAACTGTATTAAAATCTGTTTACAAGGAAAGCGTTAGGGATGATGACTGCTAAGAACCCCATTTATAATCCTATTTCTATTCGGGAATTCACTGCCTCTAAACAGACAGGTTTTTTTGAAACTCTCAAGCAGCCCCGATTTAGCGGTCAATTGATACTGACCGGTATAAGAGGAGAAAAATGGACGTTTTTTCTCTATTTAGGTCGGATAATGTACGCTACGGGGGGTATACACGCTGTTAGACGCTGGAAACGCTCTTTGGCTCTGTATTTTCCCCAGTTGGCGGGGGAATTATCGACTTTGCAATTGGATATTGAAGGGCTGGGAATGTTCGGGAATCAGGTTTGTTGGGAATATCAATTGTTGTGTCTCTGGGTAGAACAACAGAAGATCACCCGCGAACAGGCAGCGAGAATGATCCGGGGTACTATCATCGAGATCCTCTTCGATATTACCCAATCGATGGAGATTACCTGTGAACTGCGTCAGGACGATCTATTATCGACCCGATTAGTATTGATCGATGCCGAACAGGTGATCGCTGAGACTCAGACGCAGTGGCAATCTTGGCAGGCGGCCAAAATAGCCGATCGCTCCCCTAACCAGGCCCCTATTATCCGTCAGGCGGAAGAATTACAGAAACGTACCACGCCCCAAGTATACACAACCCTCCGGCAACTGTTGGACGGACAGCAAAGCCTACGGGATCTGGCGGTGCGAATGAAGCGAGATGTATTGACAGTGACCAGTTCTCTCATCCCTTATATTCAAATGGGTTTGGTAGAATTGATTCAGATACCAGATCTGCCCCCGCCGATCGCGGTTCCGCCTCCACCAGGAGAGTTGCCCCGGGAGCGCGAAGATACCGCCCACAAACCCTTGATCGCTTGCGTCGATGATAGTCCCCTGATGTGTCAGACGATGGAAAAGATCCTCACGGCGGCCAATTATCAGTTTTTGGGTATTAACGACCCTCTCAGGGCGATCGCCATGTTAATGGCCCGCAAACCCGAGCTAATCTTCCTCGATCTGGTCATGCCCAATGCCAACGGTTACGAGATTTGCTCCCAATTACGAAAATTAACCATCTTCCGCAATACTCCCATCGTTATTCTCACTGGCAATGATGGGATCATCGATCGCGTTCGCGCCAAGATGGTCGGTTCATCTGACTTCATCAGTAAACCCGTCAACGCCGATACGGTTCTCAATACTATTCGGAAACATCTATCACAAGAAACTGCATTCGGTTAATAAGCACATTAAATTAATTTTGTCAAGGGTAAAGGTTAAAATCATGGGAACAGCTTTAATTATCGAAGACTCAATGACTGAAAGAGAAATTATCACTCACTATCTCAAACAAGTGGGAGTGTCGGTAGCTACCGCTAAAAGCGGCGAGGAAGCCTTAGAAAAACTCAATAGCTACCTACCGGACTTAATTATCCTAGACGTGGTATTGCCTGGGCGTAGCGGCTTTGAAATCTGTAGGGAATTGAAATCGGAAGAGAAAACCAGCAAGATTCCCATAATCATGTGTTCCACCAAGGGCAGTGAGATGGATAAATTCTGGGGGATGCGTCAGGGAGCCGATGCCTATATTCCCAAACCGATAGATGAGGAAGTATTCGTCAGAACAGTACGACAACTAATTAAAGGATAACTAATATGACCTTTTCGGGTTCGTTATTCTCCCCCGCCGATGCCTACGATCGCGGCTCTCAAGAGCAATTTTTACGCTTCTGTCTCTTGCCAGAAACAATGATGATGTTGCCCGTGTCGCAACTGACGGAAGTATTAACGATTCCATCGGGGCAAATCATCCCCATACCCCATATGCCGCCCTGGGTGATGGGAGTCTACAACTGGCGGGGGGAAATTCTCTGGATGGTAGATTTAGGCCATCTGTTGGGCTTCACCCCCTGGCATCAACAGGCATTCAATAAAGGTAATTATCGGGCTATAGTACTTCATCCGAGCAATCAAACCACGAAAGCGAGAAATCAAATGTTAGGCTTGGTGGTGAGTCGGGTGGAGGATATGGAGTGGTGCAACCCGGAAGATATTAAGTCTCCACCATCCTCAGCAGTTACATCGAGCCTGGTACCTTTTTTGCGAGGTTACTGGCTCAAGGAAAACGGCGATATGGTAATTACTCTGCAGGGAGATGCTATTTTTGCCGCTATGCCCAAAGCTTAAAAGCCGTTTACCATTATAACTGTGTCTCTATCAGAGACGGAAAATTCTCCCTCTACGGCATGAACGTTTTTAAAACCTTTCAATCTCTCCCGCCCGAAAATCTCAAGAATCTCCTCACTCTCTTTATTACGGGATTGTTTTTCTGGGTGAGTATCACCATGTTATTACCTACCCTCTCTCCCTATATTAAAGATTTGGGAGGCTCCACCAGAGAGATAGGTTTAATCATGGGGGCTTTCGCCATCGGGTTGATTTTCTCGCGCACTTGGCTGGGTAACTGGGCCGATCGCAGAAGTCGTAAAATAGTAATATTAATCGGCACGGTAGTAGCCGCCTCGGCTCCCCTCGGCTATCTCTTTATCACCTCCATCGGCCTCTTACCCTTGGTGCGGGCTTATCACGGTATCGCCGTCGCCGCTTTTACCACCGGCTACAGCGCTTTAATGGTGGATATGTCGCCCGCCAAGCAACGGGGGGAAATAATCGGCTATATGAGTTTAGTCGCGCCTATCGGTATGGGTATCGGGCCCGCTTTAGGCAGTTTCATCGAAGAATCGGCGGGCTATCCAGTTTTATTCATCGCCTCCGCCGTTTCTGGTGCGATCGCTCTTTTCTCGGCCACCTTAGTCAGGGAAGCTAGCGCCGAGGAGAAGAAACAAAGGCTAGAAGATGAGAAAGACTTGCCGCAGCGCACTTTCGGTCAATTATTGTTCGAGCCAGCTTTCCTCTATCCTACTCTGGTCTTTCTTTTAATCGGCTTATTATTCGGTGTTTTAGTAGCTTTTCTGCCCCTCTTCATCAGGGAGAATGGCTTAAAGTTTAGTCCTGGTTTATTTTATAGTTACGCCGCCGTATCTAGCTTTTTAGGGCGTATTTTAGCCGGTGGTGCCAGCGATAAATACGGGCGGGGAGTTTTCATCACTGGTAGCATTTGTTCTTACGGTGTGTCGATGATGCTGTTGTCTCACGCCGCCTCTAGTTTCGAGTTAATCCTCGCCGCTATTTTTGAAGGCACCGGCGGGGGTATTCTATTCCCCATGTTAATCGCCCTGATTAGCGATCGCTCCTACTCTAACGAAAGGGGAAGGGTTTACGCCATCTGTATCGGCGGCTTCGATGTCGGTGGTGCGCTAGCCGGGCCGATTCTAGGGATATTCGATATTAGCTTCAAAACTATGTTTCTAGTTTCGGGTTATTTAGCTATAGTATCTTTAGTTCTGTTCGTGACTTTCTCCAATAAGTCACCTCTGCGCTCTCTACGTTTCGCTGTCGGGCTAGAAAAGGATCACTATGCCTTATAATACAAGTGAATTAATTGCTTTCGATTTTGATGGGGTCATCTGTGATGGCATGAGGGAGTATTTCCAAGTGAGTAAACGGGCTTACGATCGTATCTGGGACTATGAAATTGCCGCACCAGAAAGCTTAGAACCTCAGTTTATCAAACTCAGACCAGTGATCGAAACAGGTTGGGAAATGCCCTTACTTTTAAGGGCGATCGTTCTTAAATTTCCCGATGAACAAATTTTCACAGAATGGCCGAACATCGCCAGGCATTTATTAGCTTTAGACAAACTTCAGGAAAAGGCTCTATCCGGGTTATTAGACGGAATAAGAGATAAATGGATCGAAAATGATTTAGACAGTTGGTTAGCCCTACACCGATTTTATCCGGGAATGATTGATAAGCTAACTCAATTATTAGAATCCTCCACCCAAATCTATATCATCAGCACTAAAGAAAGCCGCTTTATCAAACGACTCTTAGAAATAGGGGGTGTAGATTTTCCCGACGATAAATTATTCGGCAAAGAAATTAAACAACCTAAATACGAAACTCTGCGTCAAATCCTTAAAAAAAACCATATCTCACCTGAGAATGTTTGGTTTATCGAAGACCGGTTAGAGGCTTTAAACTTGGTAGCCGAACAACCTGATTTAAACGCTGTAAATTTATATCTAGCCGATTGGGGATATAATACCCAAGCCACAAGAGACTCTTTAAATAATAATCCCCGCATTAAGTTATTAAACCTGGAGGAATTTATTTCATGTTAGACCTAGCAAAATTAGCGGGACAATTTCCAGGTATCAGCCAACATTTTAAAAAAGAAGTAGCCGCAAGTAAACAGAGAGTAACTAAAGCTAGTTATTTATTAAATCAAATTAAAGAGAGACAGGAACAGTTAATAGAAATCCATAAAGATTGGCACGATCGATTTATTTTCTCCGCCGCCGTACCCATCGAACCGATCGATACTCGCATGCCCATTTCTGCCGCTCCTTATAGTCATAGCGTTTTTGCCACCGATGGCTCACAGATAGCCCCTTCTCACCACGAAATTGCCTATTGCTATTTAATCAATGTCGGCAGAGTGATGTTACATTACGGGCAGAATTTACATCCCCTTCTCGATAGCATTCCCGCTGTTTATTACAAATCGGAAGATATTTATATCTCTAAACAATGGGGGATTAAAGTAGAGGAATGGATGAGCTATCGGCGCACGGTATTGGAAGCGCAGATGTTAGCGGAAATGGCTAACCGTTGGGTTAGGCCCCCTGGTGCCCACTACGAACCGAATTTAGCCCTAACCGACGGCTCGCTCATCTACTGGTTTATCGATGGACTGCCCGCAGAAGCGAAAGAGCAAATCCTACCTCCGATTCAATCTGCCTGGGAGCTATTAAAAGAGTCGAGAATACCTCTGATGGGATACATCAGCGCCTCTCGCAGTATGGAGGGGATAAACTTTCTGCGTCTTCAGGCTTGCCCCCACCTCACCCCTAACTGTACGATGAATTGCGGCGATTTAGGAGAAGAAGCCGCCCCCTGTCGCGTCATCGATCCATTGAGAGACGCTTCTCTATGGGGATTCCTATTGAATCCTGGGGAGCGAGGCCCATTATGGCAGAGTTATTTGAGGATTTTAGATTCTTACGAACCGGAGCAGCGAATTTATTTCTGTTACGTCAATGTCGGTACAGAAATAGCGCGGATAGAGGTGCCGGCTTGGGTAGCGGAAGATAAGGAATTGTTCGATCAATCTCTGAGTATCATGTTAGCCCAGGTGAGTAAGGGTTATGGTTATCCGGTAGCCCTAGCCGAGGCGCACAATCAGGCGGTAATTAGGAGCGGTGACAGAACCCGCTTTTTCGCCCTCCTCGAACAGGAGATGATTAAAGCCGGTATGCACAATGTGGGCACTTCCTATAAGGAAGCCCGCAAGCGCGGTAGTATCGCCTGATTAATCCTTACACAGTAAGACAAGAAGGTTAGTTAGGACTAAACAAAAACTTTACAAGGCCATACGCCGAAACCTGCAAAAATTTTAGATTGCCGCCTATAAGGGTCTATATGTCGCTACAGGTAAACAAACTGAGCCGAATTATTGAGAGTTAAGGAAGGTAAAGATTGATTTTGTACTACTGCGATCAACTCGTTGTAAGTAGAAGGCCCAAAACCTTTCAACCCAGTCGATCGTGAAGCATAAATGCCAGTTCCACTGATACCGTTGTTGGAATAGCTCAGTAGTCTATAGTTGGAGCTTGAACCAGAAAGTTGAATGGTATCGCCGGCTGTAAAATCAGTTATTCTGGCAAAGCCTTCCACTGCTCCAATAGCACGTATATATCCATCGTTGTAGAAAATTTTCCCCGATTCTCCCAGTACAAAACGATCGTTTCCACCATTACCCACTAGGCTATCTACTTCTCCTATACCAGGAAATGAAGCCGTAGCCTCCACCCCTATCAACCGATTAGCACCGTTTGAACCGAAAAGCGAATCGTTGCCTCTTCCGCCAATCAAAGTATCATCTTGGTTAGCTAAAATTAAACTTCCGTTAGCATATCCATAGATTGTATCGTTACCCGCACCTCCATTGAGTAAATCAGTGCCACCGTCACCTTGAAGATAATCGTTACCCGCTCCCCCGAAGATGTTATCGTTGCCTTGCCCACCCGAAAGGGTCACGTTACCGCTAAAATTAGTAGCATTTAAAGTGTTATTACTAGCTCCTCCAAATAGCCGTGCCGATTCAATACTAGTGAGAGTATCTACAGTCTGATCGCTTCCTGAAAGGGTTGTTAGAGAATTATTAGTGAGGGTAAAGTTGAAATTACCAACCTCGTACAACTGATCGTTTCCAGTCCCACCGTCAATAAAATCCGCCCCCTGTCCACCAGAGATAATATCATTGTCAGCGTCCCCGTAAAGGTTGTCACTTCCCGCACCTCCATAAAGCTGATCGTTTCCTGACCTTCCCATCAGCTCATCATTACCGCCCTCTCCATAGATGGTATCATTCCCCTGGTCTCCGTAAATTTCATCATCTAAACCGTTAGAAGAAGAGTTGGACACACCACCATCACCATAGATAACATCGTCTCCTTCGCGGCCACGAATGACATCTACTCCTAATGATCCCCAAATAAAGTCAGCAAGGGCTGTACCTTCAATAAATCCGCTACCTCTAATGTTTGCCATGTCATACCTTTATAGAATAATCCCCTAGGAGGGGGAACGATTGGGATAATTAATCCTTAAAACTAATTCTACTAAATCCTCAATATTATTAATCCTTACTTCATTAGCTAAATAGTCAATGCCGCGATGTAAATGTAAGCGAAATTGTTGGCTTAAAGTCTGTTTGTCCGTGTCTAGACCATCATTGTAACACCTTTGTTTAAGAGCTATTAATAATATATCTCCTATATCACCGCCGAAAACTTTCCAAGTCATTTCCACATTACTATCACCAGTAATATGAATAGATTGAGGAGCATCCGGTAGGGATAGAGATAAACAGAAAGCCCAACGACAGAGAATATTCCACTGCTCTATCTTGGTGGCGCGTTTTAAACGGGTTAATTGTTCCTTAGCCGCTTCCGATAGGCGAAATCGTTCGATCGCAGATTCCATACAACTCCTCGCTAATTATCCTCGCTAATTTTACATCAGCTCCTAAAGGCGAGCATAAATTCAACTCTAAAAGCGCGTATCGATCGTGTAGTACCTTTACTTTTTCGGCTATGCCATCGATAATGCCTCCCTCGAATAAAAAATAAGGGACAATATCTATAGATTTTTTGCCCTCATTTACTAACATTTCTACTGCCGTTTCCAGCCCCGGACTAACTGCCCAATAAGCGGCCACAGCCCCCAGATGTTGAGCTATATAATTGACTTGTTCTATTCCTTCGGGTCGGCGGCTACCGTGAGAAAGTAATATCCTTCCCCGATTATTTCCTGCTGGAAACTTTTCCGAGATTAGAGAAACTATTCCCCCATAATTGCCCAAATAATTACATAAATATAGTTCCGTATTCGTGTGATAACTTGCTATTTTTATCTCTTCGGGAATATCTACTCTAACATGAACACCGGGTAGCAGAAAAAGAGGCACGATATATAAACGGGATGCCCCTAATTTCTTCTGTCTTTCCGCCAAATTGATGATGACTTCCTGTAGGGGGATAGGAGTTAATTCGAGGAAAGCTTTTTCGACTATTACCCCGCTTTGGTGATAACTTAACTCTTGACGAACTAAATCCGTTAGCTTCTCTGCCCCTAACTGCGATCGTACATCTCTACTACCATGAAACACCAAGAGATAGATATTACGGTTCATAAATAATTATATAGAGTATCTCTCTGACGATAGGGACGATAGATCGATTCAATCGCCCCCTGTAATTCTTCCACCGTCATACAGGTGCCGCCCTTAGCCCCCGCCATCGTGGTAATATGTTCCTCCATCAAGGTGCCACCAATATCGTTACAGCCCCAATTTAGAGCTTTTGTCGCCCCTGATAACCCCAACTTCACCCAACTGGGTTGATGATTGGCTATCCAGTTACCTAGATAAATCCTCGCCACCGCAGTCAATAATAAATTATCCTCTAAAACTGGTTGGTCACGCCCTACCCGATGACGTAAGGGCTTAGGTGCCGACTCACCCACGAAAGGCAAGAGGATAAACTCAGTAATCTTAGCCTCATACTCCTTTTCTACTGCCTGCCGTTGTAGGCGACGTAATTTTTCTAAATGGGCGATTTGCTGTCTCGGCGTTTCGATGTGTCCGGAGAGCAGAGTCGAGGTGGTGGGCATACCCAGACGGTGGGCCGTGCCCACTATTTCTAACCAGGTTTCGCTATCGATTTTCTCTGGACATATCACCCGCCTTACCTCGTCGTCTAACACTTCTGCCGCTGTGCCCGGCATCGAGCCGACTCCCGCCGACTGTAGGGCAGAAATTACCTTTTCGTAACTAATGCCATCTTCCCGGGCGATAAACTGTACCTCCTGGGGCGAAAAGGCGTGAAGGTGGAGCGAGGGAAATTCCGTTTTTATACTCTTGACTATATCGACGTAGTATAGGAGGGAACTACTTAAGTGTTTAGCCTTAGGGTTTAACCCCCCCTGCATACAAATCTCAGTAGATCCTCGGGCTACCGCACCGGCTGCCTTTTCCAAAATCTGCCCCGTATTCAGCCAGAAAGCGAACTCTTCCCCCTCATCCCGACGGAAGGCACAAAAACTGCAGTGCTGCTCGCAAATATTGGTGAAGTTGATATTGCGATTGATCACATACGTTACCGTATGGCCCACCTGTCGAACTCTGAGAGCGTCCGCAATTTGTCGTATCCCCTCGATAATCTCGGGGCTTGTCTGTTGCAGTAGGATTAAACCTTCATCGGGAGATAAATCTTCCCCCGCTGAGGCTCGGGAGAGAATGAAATCTATACTGGGTTCGGTGGTGATCACGGAGGGGGCGATAATATCAGCATTTTTATTATTATCGCTCTTGTTTTACGCGATCGGGTACACCCGTAGGGGAGAGATTAGCTATCCTCCTCAAGTTCTGACAGCGTATCAATTCCACGAAGGATAAAGCCCTTCTCCCTTCCATATCCGCTATAGTCTCGATCGCCGAGAGGAGTTGTCTGGCGGCTTCGGTTTCTGAGTAACCGCGTCGGGTAGCCACCTTAATCGCCACTTCATCGGCTTCTATTTCTCTGGCGGTGCTATTATTATTACGCCAAACCTGTTGACCCGCCAGAGCGGTTAGGGCACCTCCGGCGACGATTCCCACCGCATCCCCTTGAACGATTTGCGCGGTTAAAACCAATAGACCGGCTACCGTCACGCCTTGATATATATCCGGCTTAAACCATTTTACGCCCGTTAGACCGACTACTGCCCTCAATAAAGTCAAGTCTCGTTCGCCCCTAGATAATTTGCGCCACAAATCAAAATTTATGTATATGGGTCTTGTCCCGCGTTGCCAGGGCAGGGGAAAAACAGTGTCAATAGCCTTGGTCTGTTGAGGTTTACTGACTATTCTCGTCAACATTCTCCCGGAAGCCGGCATTAAATCCAGTAAATGACTAATTTCGGTGTCTTGATTCATGTCTGGGGCTACTCATGGTTCTCTTAATCAATGAGTATAATGGCTTTTGGACGCGAGATTCTTCTTCAAACAAGTTTCTAAGAGTTGAATTTTGTATAGATACCAAAATCTCTGGGGCCGCCACACGGAAGCGTAATAGGGGTCAAAGAGAGGTTGATTGAGATATTGCCAGACGGGATGACAAACTTGTTTAACTTTCCACATCATGATACAAATTCCTTTTCGAGTGAGACAGCTAGATAAAAATATTAGACTAAGAAGGCTTGATCTTGGTGATCGAAATCCCTACTTACTAATTTGACAGATTTTACCAATTCTATCTTTACAGGGAACTACTGAAGATTTACCCTCGCTTTCTCCCTATTAGCGTGATAATACTGAAGTTACTGATGTACACTACCGTCGGGTAAAATAGCCCCCTTCAGTATTGCCCCCGTTAATTTCACCATGATACGTTTACCGTAGCCTATTTTAGCACCGCGTAGATCCGCCCCCGATAGATCCGAGCCGCTTAAATCAGCGCCTATCAAGTTACATTCTTGTAAATTCGCTCCCTTGAGATTGGCTTCTAGAAGATTAGCCCTAAAAAGATTCGCCCCCTGAAGATTGGCTCTTTCTAAATTGATTTTGTGTAGGAAGCTATCGCTTAAATCGGCGTGCCTTAAATCGGCTTCCGAAAGATTACGGCTCGATAAATCTTTTTCCTTGAGATTAGCACCTTTGAGATCGGCTTTACTTAAATCTTTATAGTAGGGACGGGAGTTAGCATGAGTTTGATGGTGATGTTGGTGCCCGTGATATACGTGTTGGGCGGTTTGATGTTGAGTTTGATGAGAGCTTTGATGCTGGTTTTGATGAGAGGGTTGAGGCTTGGTTTGATGTTTCGTTTGATGCTTTGTCTGTTGCCCGTTATGATTGTGGGTTTGATGTTCGGTTTTCGTTTTAGTCCTGGTGGAGCCGCGTTGTTTTACGGTTGAGCTATTACTATGATTAGCGTTAGATAAATCGGGGCTTTTTTGGTGAATTTGGCGCAGTTGTTCCCGAGCATCATTGATTTCTTGCAATTTCGCCGTTGCTTTCTCTAATAATCTCTGATTATCTTTCGGAATTCGATCGGGATGCCAAACAAATACCAAGTCTTTATACGCTTGGTTGATTTCGTCCAGGGATGCGCCCGTTTCTAACCCCAGGGCTTTATAGTATCGATCGAGTTCTACCATCCGCCATATACCTCATCAAACGCTATATCTCCTCGATTACCCGTACTTATAAGCTTCTGCTACTCCGCCTCCTATGATTATTCTTTTAGCATAGTTTTACTAATGCCCATTTGGTACGGTGATGGCGAAAAATTACGAAAACTTTTATATTTAAAATTCTCTTAGGGCAAGAATTGTAGCGTACATATCATTACGTCAGTCTTTTTTTCAACTCTCGGATTCTGCGGGTAATCTCGGGCCAGTCTTTTTCCTTCACCAACTTCTCAGGGAATAAATCACCGGATAAACCTACCGCGATCGCTCCAGCGTTGATAAAATCTAAGGCATTATCTAATGTGACTCCTCCAGTGGGAATTAAAGGTATCTCACTCAATGGCCCCTGCAAACTTTTAATATAATTGACCCCCCCTAAAGCACCGACGGGAAAAACCTTGACGCAACTCGCCCCCATCTGCCACGCGGATATTATTTCTGTAGGGGTTAAAGCTCCTGGAATCATCGGCAAACGATTATCAATAGCGATTTCAATTAGGGTTTGATTGACGTAGGGGGTAAAACAAAATTGTACTCCCGAGTCAACGGCGGATTTTAAATCTTCGGGTGTTAAAACCGTTCCGGTACCGATCGTACATTGAGGTAAGCTATCCCGTAGATTAGAAATCATTCTACCTGGTTGATAACTATTCCAAGTAATTTCTATTAGCTTTATTCCACCCTCAGCGGCAGATTTTCCCAAAGATATACCTTCATTTATATCATTGGTACGAATCACAGCTATTACGCATTCACACTTTAACAATTGCCGCCAATGTTTTTGATAATTAGCACTTTTATCATTCATATATTTACTCACTGACTTACTTTTGCAACTTCTTAGTTTCGTGAATTACGAAATTAATATAAAATGGTAATCATAAACAGCCGTATGAACTAGGAGTACGTGTTTATGATGGCTTTAGAATTGAAACGTTTACCGATATATTTTTGCTAACTTTTGCTAACAATGCACTTTCAAGGAATTTTTGAAAGAGGGTATATCTACCAACGCCCGTAGAAAAATTCCACGGGCCCCATTAATGTCGCGTTCAAGTTTTTTGCCATCAATTTTCGATTGAATTATCTTTCTGCCACCAAGGTTTTGAACTATCTCGCCAGTCCAGCTAACAGTTTTTGATGTGTAAGCTTCACAGCAGTCTATTACTGTTTTGCCTGTTTCAAAAGCTTTATATTTGAGGAATTGCTTAAATCGGTAATGCGACCAATTCAACATCTGGCGAACTGATTTCGAGCGAATCTTTCTACTACTTTTAACCACCATTTCTGATACTTCAAAAGTAGGTAAAAGAATCACATCAAAATTATCGACTAAAAACCTAGCCACTTTATGATGTAGTTCATCGATTAGATTCCTAATCTTCATCCTTAATCTATCGGCGGCTTTTCGATACCTTAATCTTTTTTTCGACTTAACCTTGGTTGAGCGTGAAATTAAATCATCGAGGTGATGACATAACCTTTGAATTCTACCTATATCTCGGTTGCCAATCCAACCAAATGAATCGGGAGAGAACAAAGTGAGAAACGAACGTACTCCGGGGTCAAGTGCAACGATTCTCCCTTGGTTATCGGGTACAGAACGTCGCACTTCATGGGAAATCGTCAGATAGTATTGCCCGTTAAGGCATACTAACCGACTATCTCCAAGCTTGTCGGGCAATGTTTCAGTGTAGTGTAATTGCCCTAATATTGTGTGATATATTCCGGTTTGATTAATAGCACTTTTGGGAATATAACAAGACTGTTTTTTATCTTTACGGGAGCGAAATTTAACTCTTTGAATTTCTCCCGTTTTTAAATACTTTTTCTTAGCATTACTGACAGAGGTACAAGCGTCCTTAATAGCTATCGATTTAATTTGATAAGGAACGGATTTAGTCCAATCTGGTAACGATTGTATAATCTCCGTTTTGATAGCTTTCCAGTTAGCTTTTGTGTCGGGCTGTTGAAGATACTCAACAGTTTTATTGAAAACGAAACGGGACACGCCGAACCATTGTTTAATCGTCTTCTTCTGCTGAGTCGTTGGATATATCCTTATCTTCTTTGATTTTCTTACAATACTTTTGGAGTCCGTGCATTCTACAAGAGAAGATGTGAAGTATTGACAATAAATCTGCGGTAAGTTCTGATTCGGGACTATGAACAGTTTGGTCGAGAACCAAGATTTGTCCACCGTTTCGCTCGACCATGTACTGTATGAGGTCGAATCCAAACCGGCAGAGTCGGTCACGGTGGGCAACAATAATCGTGAGCTTATCTCCCTGCAATAATCTGTCCAATATGGTTCTAAGCCCTTTTCTTTTGAAATTGAGTCCGCTACCGATGTCAAAGATGATTTCTGCTTCCCCGTAGAATGACCGCATGAAGCTGACTTGTCTATCCAGGTCGTTTCTTTGTTTGACGGAACTGACTCGGCAATAGCAAATAAGGGAAGCTCTAGTTGCACCATTGATGTAGGAGTGGACATCGTAGAGACGTTGCCCCGCTTCATTTTTGATGCTCTTGATTTTCCCAAGGTCTGCATATTTTCTAAGTGTATTTGGATGAAACCCTAAGATTTCAACCGCTTTTCTAAGTGGTACATACATATGAATATATGTTAGCATATGTAAGCAAAAATGAGTAAAAGGTTCGCTAGTTCCCTACCCTTGAGCGAGGAGCAGTTTTATCAGCTTTGCGCTGATAATCGAGACTTGCGGCTGGAGCGCACCGCAGAAGGAGATATTATTATCATGCCACCAACTGGAGGAGCAACAGGCAATAGAAACGTTAAAATTGTTTATCAATTACAAGCATGGCAAGAACAAACTGGGTTAGGTATAGCTTTTGACTCCTCTACTGGTTATCGTTTACCTAACTCTGCGGTTCGCGCTCCTGACGCTTCCTGGATAACTTTAGAAAAATGGGATTCGCTCACCTCGAGCGAGAGGGAAAAGTTTTTACCCTTTTCTCCCGACTTCGCCATCGAGTTAATTTGTCCGGATGAAATAGTCGCCCCGACCCGTCAAAAGATGATTGAATATTTGACACTCCCCTGCCTAAAGGCGAGGGGATTCTTGGCTCATAGAGATTACTTG
>CAZUVR010000011.1:0-89119 GCA_964623815.1 uncultured bacterium
ACAATCGGAGTACCGACCTCAAGTACGATTTCGAGAAAACCAAGGCTTATAGATGAATGCCACTAAGTTAAGCATCCTAGACAGCCTGAAACTCCTATAATCCCGTAGTGATCGCAGCTTTATTTAAACCTTAACTTAGCGGCATTCGCTTATAGATGGTTTGCCACCCACGCCAGTCAATACGGTTTCGAGTTATCTTTTCCTAGGGATAACCCCCTGGGGGTGAGTTTTGAACCCTGGCACTGGCGTTTTGTCGGTTCTGATACTGGTCTGAGAATTTTCGCCGAGGCTCGTTATTTTTCGAGAAGCTTGTAAGGTTATCGCTCCGGTACGGAGAGATATTCGTTTACATTATATAAGGGGACTGTTGGTTCAAAATTGTCGTCTCGCTCGTCAACTTACCATAAATTCGATTTTGAAGTTTAACACTCATGTTGAAAAAAGGCTTTATATTCTCACTTTTACTGCTATTTCCTGGGGTTGCCCCCGTACTGAGCCAGACGGAACCTGTCCCCGTTAACCCCTTAGAACTCCCCGTTCAGGATAACACCTACATCCCCAAGATCGATCGGCCTCTGACACCCATAGAGCGCCGACGTTTACAGCAGTATTTACAGAAACAGGATCAGCAAGCACAAGAGTTATACGATACAGGTAAAGACGCGGAAGCTTTTAATATCTGGTACGAAGAAATTAGATTGAGCCGTTATTTAGGCATAATAAACGAAGTGCAAACTTTAGGAAAAGTGGGGGAAAAAGCCTGGAATAGAAATAGAACCGAAGAAGTAAAAACTATCATAGAAAGACTGCAAAATCTTCAAAAAAATGCGGAAGTTAATCAACAAAATAATCAAGATTTATTGATAGCTTTAGGACTAGCTTATGAACAAGTTAGAAGTATAGACAATGCTTTAATAGTTTATGATAAGTTACTAACCAACGCCAAAACCGATAATAATCTAGAAGCCCAAGAAACCTATCTCAATAAAATAGGGCAATTGCATTTGATGAGATTTGACTACGCTAAAGCTGGGCCGGTATATGAGGATTTATTGACGAGAGCTAAGGCTCGATCTGACTCTTTAAAATCAGGGATATACCTGCAGAGACTAGCGGAAATATACCGAGAATCGAGCCAACCAGCTAACGCAGTCAGGATTAAAGAAGAATTAGCGGAATCTTACCTACAAAATAAACAAATACAAGCTCTGCCAGAATTAAAAATCGGTATAGGACTAGACTATCAAGCCTTGAAAGAACCGAATAAAGCGAGTCAAAATTTTCAGGAAGCTTACGCCCTTGCCTGGTCTATACAACAATTAGGAACAGCGGCGGAAGCTTTAAATAGATTAGCCGAACTTTATAAGAGTTATCAACAAACTGACTATGCTTTACAAATATATCAAGAGCTGATTAAAGTACAACAATTAGGCTATAACTATTACGGGTTGATGAATACTTACGACAAAATAGGACAGATTTATTTAGAGAGGAAAAATCTACCATCAGCGATGGAATCTTTTCAAAAAGGCTGGGAATTATCTAAAGCCATACGTTACAATGAGGAGTATTTTCAAACTAGAATAGCCCAGGTTAATCAGGCTATGAATCCCCCCGAACCGTTACCCGCACCCTGATTTAGAAGTGAGAATTAGAAAAGAGAGAAAAGAGGATTGACAACCGCTTATTTCTCACTCCTGGATAGGCTATGCTGTAGTTAGGCTGTAACTGTTTCAAATTTATTTGATGAAAAATACCCTCACCGCTACCTCGACAGAAATAATCGCTTGTTTTCATGCCCTATCCGAACCCTTGCGGGTGGCAGTTATAGAATTGCTCAGACATCAGGAGTTATGTGTCTGCGAACTTTGCGATCGATTGGGGACATCGCAATCGAAATTATCTTTTCACCTGAAAATCCTCAAAGAAGCTGGGTTATTGCGCTCGCGCCAGCAAGGAAGATGGATTTACTATAGCCTCAACCTATCTCAATTTTTAGCCGTAGAAGAATATATCTCTACCTACCGACGCTTCAGCCCTGTATCACCGGCCCGCCCCTGTTCCGAGTGAAGGGGGTTGACAAATCAATTTTTTTTGAAATTATAGAGAAAGAATAATTTACACAAAAAAGAAAGGTAATAGGTCTAAAGGTGAGTCGGGTTTTAAAGGGGCCGATAAAAGAATGTCCTCGGGAGTGTTTAGCGGAAGGCTTAGGGACTTTCATTTTAGTATTTGCGGGGACGGGGGCGGTAATGGTGAATCAAATCACCGATGGAGCTATCACCCATCTCGGTATCAGCTTCGTATTCGGGGCCGTAGTCGCCGCCCTGATTTATACAATGGGGCATATCAGTAAAGCTCATTTTAACCCCGCCGTAACTCTGGCTTTTTGGACGAGCGGTTTTTTCCCTCTGCGTCGGGTTTTACCCTATATTTTATCCCAATCGATCGGAGCGATTTTAGCTTCCTTGACTTTGCTAATTTCCCTGGGGAGAGTCGGTAACTTGGGGGCAACCCTGCCCTTAAATGGAAATTGGATGCAATCCTTAATCCTAGAAATCATCTTAACTTTCATTCTCATGTTAGTGATATTAGGGTCAGGTTTGGATCGTCGTGCTCCTATCGGCTTTGCGGGAGTTGCGATCGGTTTAACGGTGGGATTGGAAGCCGCTTTTATGGGGCCGATTACGGGAGCGAGTATGAATCCAGTGCGCTCTTTAGGGCCTGCTTTCGTGGGGGGCATCTGGCAGGCACATTGGGTTTATTGGGTGGCTCCGATTATCGGGGCACAATTAGCGGTTTTAGTTTATAAAGTTCTCTCTAATAATTTCCAGGATACATAGCATTTAAGCAGTTTTTGAGAAGAGGATTTAGGATTACTGCTCAGAAAAAGTAATTTAGCAAAGAAAAACCCTTTTAAAATGTCTTGACATTTATATAACTATATAGTTATTTTATAAAAAAGATTTTAATAAAAGATTAATTTCAAACCCGCTCAGCAATTCAACCTTTATTATCTGGAGGCTTTTATGGAGCGACTTAAGCAATATGGGGTAGCGTGGACATTAGAACAGGATCTAGGGGACCCCCGACAGCCTGAAAATACTATGTCTTATAAAAGCACGATCGAACTCGACGAGCGGGATGCGTTCCCCGAAAAAGCGATCGATTGGCTCTATGATTGGCATTTACAAGATCACTACGTTCCGGTTAACTATGGTGGAAAATTCACCGATTTCGAGGAATTTGCCGCCATCGTCCGTACTCTCTCCTGTAGGGATTTAACCGCAGGCATCGCCTTTACTACCCTCTTCTGGTCTTTTCTCACCTGGATGGCGGGAACCGAGGAACAGAAAGAGAGATTATCCCGTTATATCCGCGAAGAAAAGGGCGCAATGGGCTTGGGTTATTCCGAGAAAGAACACGGGAGCGATCTCGTCAGGGGTAGTCTGATAGCGAAAAGAGTACCCGGCGGGTATCTCCTCAACGGTGAGAAATGGCCGATCAATCGGGCGACGATTTCGGGGCTGGTATATATTCTGGCGAGACTCGACGGCGAGGAAGGTGCGAAAAGTCTCTGTCTGTTCATGGTGGAGAAAAGCGGAATCGATCCAGACCATTACTACAACTTGCCCAAAGTTCTTACTCACGGGATTCGCGGTTCCGACATCAGCGGCATCGGGTTCCGCGATTGTTTCGTTCCCGAATCGATGCGTTTGGGAGCAGAAGGAGACGGCTTAGAACTGGCGCTGAAAGCATTTCAGATTACCCGCCCCGTCTGCGCCGCCTTCTCTCTCGGTTCCGCCGATACCGCCCTGAGAACGACCCTGAGATTCGCCCTCGATCGCCACCTCTATAATAAAACCGTGTTCGATCTGCCCCAACCCCGTTACAGTCTCGTGGATGCTTTTCTTGACATCCTTATCTGCGAGTGCGAAACCATCGGGGCTATGCGGGGATTCAGTATCGTACCGGAGCAATTTAGCGTTTGGGGCGCGGTGGTGAAATACTTAGTCCCTGTCCGGTTAGAACAGACGATCGACGATTTGAGCGTCGTTCTCGGTTCGCGGTTCTATATGCGGGAAGAATTCGAGGCGGGAATTTTTCAGAAGGTTCTCCGGGATAACTCGGTTATTAGTATGTTCGACGGTAGCACGATCGTCAATCTGCACGCGCTCATCCTTCAATTCCGTCAATTGACCAAGCATCGCGCCCGAAGGAACGATCGCTCGATGGAGGAACTACAATGGCGATTGGAAATTATATTCTCTCTGCAAAAATCCCTACCCCATTTCGATCCTGGAGAACTCGATCTATTCGGGCGGGGTGCGGACGATTCTTTGCAAGGGCTGGAAATCAGCGTTCGCCAGCTTCAAGAATTGACCATAGCTCCAGAAATCTTGAAACCGTTGCTCACTTTCAGCGAGATGATTTTAGAGGAACTAAATCACCATGACGGGATAATCGGACGCTCAAAATTCGAGTTCGGGCACGAACAAGATCCGGAACTGTTCGAGATGGCGAAAAAATACTGTACTCTACACGCGGCCGCTTCCTGTTTGCATTTCTGGCTTTACAACCGGGATTTATTGGAAGGCTTCTTCGCCCGGGGGGAATGGCTGGTATTAAGCTTAGAACGTCTTCTGCGAACGATCCGCCCCTTACCCCATTCTATTAACAACACCTTCCGGGAAAATCTCGCCCGCGAACTCGTCGCACTCTATCGAGACAATAAGCTATTTTCCCTGATTCCTTTTCCCCTCGCCAGTTCTACAACTCAAAAGGATTTAACCCATGCCACAGAAAATTATTAACAGCAACGGGGGAGGATACTTAGAAGCTCTTCATCGCTGGTTAACGATTCACCTAGCTGATACTCTCTCCCTAGCCCCGGAAAATATCGAGATTACCGTTCCCCTTACTCGTTACGGACTAGATTCGATCGACGCGGTGACGATGGTGGGAGATTTAGAAGAAATACTAGGCGTGGAACTGCCTTCTACCCTGTTCTGGGACTATCCCACGGTAGATAGTGCGGCTCGTTATCTGGAAGAGAATATCAATCTTTCGGAATCGCCGCTCGTTACCCCTAAAAAATTCTAAATTCTTATTCACCATATAACGATGATTAGCCGTCAAGAAAGAGTGCGGAAAAAATTTACCGCAACACTCGATAATATTTTTAGCTTAGATTTACGCTCGCTCGCCGTTTTTCGTATCGGATTAGCCCTCGTCGTCCTCTTCGATTTAACGGTTCGCTTTCAACAGATAAAAGCCCATTATTCCGATCTCGGCGTTTTACCTCGCTCTGCACTGATCGCGGAGTTTCTCCATCCCTGGTATTGGTCGATTCATTTAATTAGCGGTGAGCCAGCTATTCAAGCCTTGTTATTCACAATTGCCATCTTGTTCAGCCTATTATTATTAATCGGTTATCGAACGAGAATCGCCATCATCGCGGTTTGGGCGATGACGATCTCGCTTCACAATCGCAATCCCGCCTTACTTTTCGCCGGGGATGATGCTCTACGGGCGATCCTGTTCTGGGCGATGTTTTTACCCTTGGGAGCGAGTTATTCGCTCGATAGCGCCCTGAATTCCTCGACGAAACCTTTACCGGAACGCACGCTTTCGTTTGCCACCGGGGCGCTGATGGTACAGTTGGCTTTTATCTATATGTTTTCGGCTGCTTTTAAGCATCAGAGTCCGATCTGGTCATCACAAGGAAATTCAGTTTATTACGCCTTGAATTTTGATCAGTATGGGACATGGTTTGATCACTTTTTACTGGCGGTTCCCTGACTATTAGTACCGCTTACTTTTACCGTTCTCTGGTTCGAGTGGTTGGGGCCTCTGCTGTTATTTATTCCCGTCCGAACGAGCTTTTTTCGATGTGTCGCCATCGGCTTATTTATCGTTTTACACATCGGTTTCGGTTTGTTTTTCGAGATCGGCATTTTCCCGATGTTGTGTATCTCGACCTGGCTGGCGTTCCTCCCTAGTTCGATTTGGGAAGCTTTGAAGAAAAAAATTAGCACGCCGGAAAGAGCGGGTGTTAAAATCTACTATCAGAAACAGGGGGGAGCCGTTCAGAAATTTGTCTATCTTCTACGAACTTTTTTAATTTTACCTACAGCTTCTTTATCGCAGTTTTCTAATCCTGCTTACGATAGTTGGCTCGTCAGCGATTGGCGTGGAGTTGAACGCTCGGGATGGATTGCGATCGTTTATTTAGTGGGTTTATCTCCTCTATTCGGATGGAGTGCCCCAATCTTACGATGGAAACCTCTCATGAGTTCTGGAGCAAAGTTTTATAACTTTATCGCCTCGGGTGGTGCGGTGAGCGATTGGTTTACTGCACCTCTAGAATTCCGTCCCTTAGAAGTACGATCTTCCCGGTTTCTCAATATCGTCGCCGGAATCTTATTAGTGTTAGTAACTTTCTGGAATATTAGAAGTTTTGCAGACCATCGCGTCTTCGTTCGTCGCCCGACTCCTTTCTTTGTTACTCTACGAAGGATCGTTAATAGCCGAACGGCACAAAAATTAGATTGGATCGGTCGGGTAACTCGTCTGGATCAATCCTGGAGTATTTTCGCGCCGGACCCGCCTAGAGATGATGGCTGGCACGTCGTTATCGGCAAATCCCGCGACGGGAGGGAAATGGATATTCTTCACCCGGGAGAAAAACCGAATTGGGAAAAACCAACTATCGAACAGCGCAATTCCCTATATCACGGAATGCAGTGGCGTTCCTATTTTATCAATCTCAATCGGGCGATCGGTCGGAAACTCTATCCGTATTACGGTGAATATCTCTGTCGTAAATGGAACGCAGAACATTCGGAACAAGACCGCTTAGAAGCGATCGAAATCGACTTTATCAGCGAAAGAACCGTTCCGCCAGGTGAAATACAAACAACACAAAAAAATGTTCAGTGGCAACAATCCTGTTCTACAGGAGCGCAAAAACATGAGATCGAGAGGGCGCAAGTTGATTTCCCCTCTTATATCGCTCGCGGAGAGCAATCACCATAGTAAATCTGATCATTCTGGTTGCACTCTGCAGTTATAATAGTTAACTTAATGGTTATTTAGTCAATAAATTATTCATGACGGCGAAATCATCAGCATCTACTTCTGGGACTAATTCGGTCCCGCCTCTAAACCTGATAGCGGTTTTATTTTTCGGCGTGTTTCACGTCATCGCTCTGCTTGCCCCTTGGTTTTTCTCTTGGTCGGCATTGGTCGTGATGCTCTCGCTGCATTGGTTTTTCGGTAGTATTGGTATCTGTCTGGGCTATCATCGGCTTTTGAGCCATCGCAGCTTTCAAGTTCCCCGCCTTTTAGAATACATTATTGCTACTATTGGCGCTCTCGCCATGCAGGGAGGCCCGATTTTCTGGGTTGCGGGGCACCGTCTCCACCACGCTTACACTGAAGATGAGGTAAAAGATCCCTATTCAGCTAGACGCGGTTTCTGGTGGAGTCATATGCTTTGGATGTTCTATCCCTATCCCGATTTCTTTGAATACGATCGGTATCGACGATTTGCTCCCGATCTTGATCGAGATCCTTACTATCGTTGGCTGAATCAAAATTTCCTCTGGCTCCAGCTCCCCTTGGGATTACTACTCTACGTTCTTGGCGGTTGGTCTTTTGTCATCTGGGGTTTATTCGTCAGGGCGGTTTTACTGTGGCACAGCACCTGGTTTATTAACTCCGTTACCCATATGTGGGGCTACCGTACTTTTGTGACCGAGGACAATGCCCGTAATCTTTGGTGGGCAGCGATTCTCACTTACGGTGAGGGCTGGCATAACAATCATCACGCCTATCCGCACGTCGCCAAAGCTGGATGGCGTTGGTGGGAGATTGATGTAACCTGGTGGGTGATATGGATATTCAAGAGTCTGGGTTTAGCGCGTAATGTGAACTTGCCACCAAAAACATCGATTACCTAAATTAGTGCCCAACCAGTGTGGGGAAATAAGGTAGCAATACCTTTCCCCCAAAAGGAGTGAATTTACAGTAAGTTTTCGACGGGCTACCGCAGTAAATTCTGGTCAGCCCATACTTCGAGAACTCGCCAAAATTAATGTTTGCAACTGGTTTTGTTATTCTTGTTATTGCATCTAATTTTTTCTAAAATAAATAATTAAAAAATCAAAATTCTTGGCGATCATTAATATTAATAAACAAAACTAAACAGATAACTACAACCATTGTCCAAGCCAGCCAAATTATTTCATTACCTGCACTTTTTAAACCAAAAAATTGATTGATTAAATCAGTTTGCGTTAGTCCTAAATACAGAGAAGATAACATTGTGACACCAGTGAGCATGGCTAACCAATACTTTTGTTTAATTCTGATAATATAAACAAAAGTTATGGATAATAAAAACAAAATAAATAAAAAAATAAAAGATCTTGATATTTGATGGTGTCAGAATAACCAAATATCAGTGGCTTGATTTTTATAAGATAGTAAAACCTCAACGGAATCCATGCTAAAATCATACTTTCTGCCAAAAATATATAAATCATACATTGATTTTGATTGTAGAGTTTTCTGGGGTCATGTTTTTGACTGACCATCCATATCCACAAAACAACAAATATCAGAACCGTAGAAATTATCATCCAGTAAGTAATAGCATAAAAGTAGCGACTATAAGAAAACCAATTGCAAACAGAGCTATGTGCCCAAGTTTGATTATAATCTAGTCCTAACTTCATCAATGTGTGATAACTGGTTAGAGTTTCTTGCGGTATTTTTTGGGGAGAAATTAATTTTAATAAACTTTCTTCAAGTATGGACTTATCAATTTTTATTTTAGTTCCACAAAAAACTTTATTTTTAAGATATACAGGTAAAAAAATCAAGCTTTTTCTAATTTCTGGGGAAACATTTTCAATAACCGTTCCGGCATCCTGTCGGATTTCAAACAGCATCATATCGGAGCTAGGTAACTCTACACCAAACAGAAGAAAAGTAGAAATCATGAAAGCAGCCAAGATATAAATTTTAAGTTCATTTTTATTAATAATCTGGCAAAAAGCTTTATAGGTCATCCATAAAGCACCCCAAAACGCGATAAAGGGATAGAGGATTATATGGGGATATAGCTTAGCGTAAAGTAAAAATTTATCCGGAAACTCCAAGCTAATACTTAGAGGCACTCCAATAATCCCCAAAATCGCTACGACGCTAAAGGGAATAAAATACTTTGAAGGTGTTCTGTATTCGCTTAGTAATCCTTTCCACGTAGGTAGTTCGACGGCGGGATTAGGGACGAAGGTAGGTAAGGAGTGACAGCCGGGAAATAGGTTACTTTTATGATACTTATCTCTAATAAAGTTTCTCGCTTTATGCACGGAGACAAACAGAGAGTTATTGCGGGAAAAAGCATCCAGAAAGCTCTCTAAAAAATCGATCGCTATTCGATCCTCTACTGGCTCTTTCATCACGATACACGGCTAATAATCTTGTTAGAGGTAACACGGGCAATAATACCCTCAATGGTGGCGACGGCAATGATACTCTCATCGGCGGTGCAGGTAATGACTTTCTTACAGGCGTTTCTGGTAATGATGTTTTAGTGGGAGATATTGGCAACGATACCCTTACCGGTGGTACGGGGAGCGATCGCTTCCTCTATAATACTGATGCCGCTTTTATAAGCAGTGCCGTAGGGTTAGATCGTATCACCGATTTCATCGTAGGCACTGATAAAATAGTCTTAGATAAAACTACCTTTACCGCCATCACTAGCCTAGCGGGGAATGGTTTCAGCACTTCTAGCGAATTCGCTATCGTCGCCAACGATGGGGCGGCTGCCACTATAGGAGCCTTAATCGCTTACAGCAGCGCTACTGGGAATTTATTCTATAACCAGAACAAAACTGCGGCGGGTTTCGGTTCAGGTGAGCGCTTCGCCACCTTAACCGGTATTCCCTCATTAACGGCGGGTGATTTTGTCATTCAATTGTAATCGTAACACTCCGTCTAGGTTGCCCGTAATTCTCCCTCCTCTATCGTCTCTTGACAAACTCTGGTTTGTTTGAGGTCATTCATAGTTGATAGAAAATACTGTCGGTTTTCACTTACGCTCCTCAATCTTTACGCGCAACAACAATTTATCATCATCGGACTTGACTCTCTAGTTTAGTAGAGATTTTAGACTAAAAGTAGAACGGGGAAAAAATCCGATGATAATATCCGAGCAGACTCTACTAAAGATCGGTCAACTATCCTCTTTAAGCGGGGTACCGATCCGAACCATCCGTTATTATGAGGAGTTGGGATTGATTCAAGCTTCACAAAGAACAGAGGGTCATTTTCGTCTATTCCATGCCGAGACGATTAAAAGATTATTTTTTATTAAAAGATTGCAATCTTTCGGTTTGAGCCTACAAGAAATAAAAGAATGTCTGACGATTTACGCCAAAGGTAATTTACCATGTGAAGATATTAAAAATAAATTAGAAAAACATATAATCGAGATTGATCGCCAAATCGAACAATTACTAATACTCCGCAAAGAATTACAAGAAACTGTTGATAAATGGCAGGTTTCACCTGAACCAGCAACTGGGGTTATATGTCCTAATTTGAATATTTAAAATCATGAATAAAATATTGCTTTCATTGGGAATCACATTAATTATAAGTTTTCCTGTCGCCGCGCAAACTCATTCAGAAATTACTGATAAAAGCTACCAATTACAGCCAGTTTCTGCTAATATCCCCGATTGGATGTATAACAAAGGGCGGAATCATATTTATCGTAAAAGGGGAATCTATAACGATGCTATTTATAATGTTAAACCTCTGGCTCTAGATCTAAACGCGATCGCGGTAGGTCATGCTTTTGCCTACGAAGACATAGTAACGGGACAAGAAAAAGAATTAGAAACGAAAACCTTTGACAAGATTAATTGGGTGTTAAAAAACCCACCCCAATTCATGCCCGATGAAGGTAATATCTCGCCCACCTTCGGCAGAAAATACGGGGTATTAGAGCAAGTTTTTGACTGGGCGCATATCTTCCACGCGCAAACAGTAGACGTATTAGCAAGTACGAAATTAACCGAAGCGGAAAAAGAAGCGGAGATTGAGCGCCTGTATCAGTTCTACCTGAAAAGCGTCCCCTACGCCATCACCGGATTACCGATGAACATGGGTTATCTCGATTCCCAACCCTACTCGAAAGCCTTCCGGGAAAAATATCCCCGAGTGAATGGACTATTTTGGGGCTATCACTGGTTGCAGGGTTCGATGTACGACTTACTCTATGAGAAAACTTTACAGCAGCAGAAAGAGGCATACGAAAAAGTCGGGCAACAATATCACCAGAAAGAATTATATCGAGTCGATCGATCTTTCATGCCCATGTTTGCTGAATTAAGCCCTCGCTTTGCCTCCCGTTTTCCCTATATCGCCAACACTTTCGATAACCTGCATATGTTGCACGATATGGTTAACGACATCCTCGCGTCCGATTGGATGACCGAGAAGCAAAAAGAGGAGCAGATTACCCGCGCCATCTGGCTAGTCATGGCGGCGAATCATGAGGGGATGGAACCGGGGAAAAACTACGGCGGTGATGGCTTACACGATCATCGATTTATGGATGGTATCCCAGGGATGGGACTGATGCCGGAAAACGTCACCCATGAGGGCCATCAGCATAATTCTAATCCAGCAGGGCAAAATACCCCCGAGAAGCGCGATCATAACTCCAATCCTGAGGGGCAAAATAATCACGAGGGACATGATCACGATCATAACTCCACTACAGAGCCACAGCAAAACCATGAAGCACACGATCATAATCACGATCATCAACATACTTCCCCATCAGACACAACACCGGGAGAGAAAACCAAGTGAAAACATCTATATTGCTCACTGCTTTAACCATTCTTACTTTCAATAATCCTGCCTTAGCCGTAGATCATAATAATCTCGATTCTGACCGCCCTCTGTCTTTCGATGATGCTGAAAGTATAGGTTTCGGGGAACAATCCTTAGAATTCGGTGCGGGTGTGGCTTTTCCCCAGAATAAAACCGTCGGCGGACAATTTAGCGTCGAATATCTCAACGGTGTTATCCTCAACGGTCATATCCTGATCGGGATTGATCCGACAGTAGGGGGTCGAACAGATAATGAGGATACGGATTTTAGTATAGGGGATTTATCCGTTGGGTTTTTCTACAACTTTAATAGAGAGTACGATGATGTGCCAGCTTTTGCTTTGCGTACCGATGTGGCTTTACCTACGGGAAACGGTAGCGCGGGTGTTGATTTTCGCGTTAGGGCTATCGCTAGTAAAACTGTGGGACAGTTCGATCGATTACATCTCAATCTCGATCTCAATTTTAAAACGGCTCCGGATACGGGGGATCGATCGGTCATCCCCGGGTTAATTCTAGGTTATTCCCGACCGATCGGTTATCCGGAGAGGTTCGATCAAACTTTCGTAGCCGAGATAGGGGTTTTAGCCTCTCAAGAAAACGATGGTGGTGCGGTGATTCGCACCGGAGTGGGAATGCGTCAGCAAATCGGTTTACAGAGCGTTTTTGATTTCGGACTCGAAGGAGATATTAATACAGGTACGGGCAACGATAGCGAATTAAGATTGAAAATAGGATATTCGATCGGATTTTGAATTTTTCAGCACAGAGGCACGGAGAACACGGAGGGTTGATGAGCGAGTAGAGCATTTTAAAAAATGATCTATATAATTACTAATAACTCTCCTAAAGCCGTAAATCGTTATAACTAAGGAAAGATGACAGAAAACTCCGGTAACTTAACAGAATTTATCTTCGGTAATCTTTCCAGTCCCGAGGGACGTTTACGGCGTTTAAAAACTACCCGACTCGGGCTGTATCACTCCCCCATCTTATCCCCCCTCGCCCCAGGGCCGGGAGAATCAATTCACATAACCGTCAGCGTCGGCATTGATCTCGCTATCCGTTCCCTAAATTTGTACTACACCACCGATGGCAGTCTCCCGAGTATGGATAATCCTGGAGCGCAAAAAATACCGCTACAGAAAAGCCAGCTCGATTGGGATACCCTAGAATGGTCTTATCTAGAAACTTGGACGGGGATAATCCCCAGGCAACCTAACGGCACTTTGGTTCAATACATCATAATCGGTATCACTACCGGCGGTGAACAAGTGGGCTGCCCCTATCTAGACTTAAAAGGTATAGAAGAACTTTATTCCTTAGACGAACTCGATCGCACCGTATTAAATCGCCTGAGTCGCCAGCAAGAGCCTCAAGTATACGGCTTTTATATCCAATCTCATTCGATCCCCGATTGGTTCCGGGAAGCGATAATTTATGAGATATTCGTCGATCGCTTTGCCAGTAACGGTAAACTTCCAGATAATCTAGATTTAAGGCAACCTCACGGCGGCAACATCAAGGGTGTTATTTCCCGGCTCGATTATCTAACTGACTTAGGGATTAACTGTATCTGGCTCACACCGGTATTTAAAAGTTCTTCCTATCACGGTTATGATCCGGAAGACCATCGCGCGATCGATCCCCGTTTCGGTGATATATCCTCAGTGCGAACCCTATTATCAGAAGCTCATAAACGGAATATCCGGGTTATCTTCGATTTCGTCGCCAATCATTTTTCCGATCGTCATCCTGCCTTTATTAAGGCCACCCAAGATAAGAATGATCGTCATAATCAATGGTTCCGTTTCACCGATTGGCCCGACGAATACGATTGTTTTTTCGATGTACCCTCCCAACCCGAGATCAATTCCGATAATCTGGAGGTGAGAGAATACTTAATCGACAGCGCCAGATATTGGCTTAGAGAGGGTTGTGATGGTTTCCGATTGGACTACGCTAACGGTTGTACTCACGCTTTCTGGTCGGCTTTTCACGAAGGGCTAAAAGAAGAAAAACCCGATAGCGTTATTTTCGGGGAGGTGGTAGAAAGTCCTATCTTGCAACGCTCTTATACCGGCAGGATGGAGGGATGTTTAGACTTTAGATTACTGGAATTGATGCGGGGGTTTTTCGCTTTCGGGACTTTGCGGGTGAGTCAGTTCGAGCGCTCCCTATCCCAACATCTGGAATACTTTCAATCTACCTTGCTGTTACCGAGCTTTCTAGATAATCACGACATGAATCGCTTTTTATGGATAGTCGGGGGCGATAAGCGCAGGTTAAAATTAGCCGCCCTGTGTCAGTTCACCTTACCCTATCCCCCTATTATCTATTACGGCACAGAGGTGGGTGTGAATCAAAGAGCGGGTGTGGGCAGATTAGAAGAAGCCCGCCCGCCTCAATATTGGGGCGAAAAACAGGACGGGGATTTATTAGAGTTCTATCGGGAGTTAATTAAATTACGCAAAGATAATCACTCTATCTGGCAATTAGAGAGGGAGACTTTTCTAATCGATAATGAGCGGGGCCTTTACGGCTACAACGTGGGCGATTATGGGGTGATATTGAATAATAGCGATCGCACCCATCAAATCTCTTTACCCTCGGGAGAATTAGTATTCAGCACCGATTCAGGGGTGAGCGTGGAAATGGGAGGGCTGATTACGCTCCCTCCCTATTCTGGGGTGATAGTTAAGCAATAAGTCTAATTAGCGAAAGCCGATAGAATCGCCATTCCTGAAGCGGGTAAATTAACGCTCACCGCTGCCCGTCCATCGCTGTGATAATTGACGGTAACGGTTTCTATCGGGGGTGGTAAACGCTTAATTGCCTCATCACTCCAATCGCTACGGTAAAGATAAACCAGCTCCGAACCTTGAGGGTGGAGGGAAGCATCGATCGTGATCTCGGCCCCGCGTGATTCGATCGCGTTAGTATTGAACACCATCAAAACCTCTGTATTGTAGTGTACGAGCGACCAAGCGGCGATTTCACCCGCCGGAGGTAGTTTAAATGGGTAATTTACATAGGAGGTTTCGCGGGGGTAGAGGAAGCCCCGGCGCAGGGTACGACCGATCGCATTCTTGGCATTGCGCAGGCGGGCGATCGCGGCGATGCGGATATAGGCGGGATGGTCTGAGTTAAAGAAATGACAGCCCGTTGTGCAGAAAGCTCCGAAGGGCCCGCCGAA
Source organism: uncultured bacterium (assembly GCA_964623815.1). Lineage (GTDB taxonomy): Bacteria > Cyanobacteriota > Cyanobacteriia > Cyanobacteriales > Microcystaceae > Chroococcopsis. The sequence goes on from CAZUVR010000011.1 coordinate 15,119, forward strand.
CATATCTTCCCTCACATAGCGATCTTCACAGAAGCGGGTATGCTCTATGCTGTAATCGTGATAGCCTTCATTCCCATCGAAAGCTTGCTCGGTGCCGTAATAGATCGAAGGTATACCGGGGATAGTGAGTTGAATCGCCACTAGATGGGCCACCTGTTGATAGAGATTCACGGCCGGATTGTTGGCGGCGAATCTTTCTTTTCTAGCCCGGGAGGACATATCATGATCGTCTACGACGGTAACGACAAACTGCCCGGTTTGTAAGGCTAATCCGGCTACGTCTTTCCTATCGAAAGCAGCGAAAAAATCCGAAGAATTAACTGTCCCTTTCGTAAAACCGGTTAGTAATCCGGGAAGACGATTGATCCCTAGAACGGCGTTGAGATTGCGGCCGAAAATATCGACGTAACTCGGGGCGATACTGGCATCGGTAATCTCGCCGGTGATGAAGAAATTATCTTTACCTATGGATTCGGCGTACTGGCGGATGGCGCGGGAGAAAATACCACAGGCCTCGGGCGAGATATGTTTCACCGCGTCGAGTCGTAAGCCATCGCAATCGACTAAAGCGATCCAGTATTCATAAGCTCTAATAACTAGAGGTAAAGTAACGGGATCTTCTAAATTTAAGTCTTTGAGGTCGTAAAAGTCTCCGCGTCGGTATTGCACGAAGGGACTCAGGGGGTCTTCCCAAGAAGCAACGCCCCAATTACCTATCTCTCCTGAGCGCGTATAAACAGCCATATTCTGAAATTCTCGCGGCCAGACACCATCTTCTACGGTTAAGGGTTCGGGGATACATTCACCTTTGCTCGATCGCCAGCCCGCCACAGGATAGGGGGGAGAAAAGCGATAGGGCATCGTGGGGCGCGGTTCGCCGGTAGTTTCGTCCCGATAGAACCAATTATTCCCGGAGTGGTTGAAGATAATATCTAGGATGACGTACATCCCGCGATCGTGCGCCGCGTCGATCAAGTCTCGCAAGTCCTGACGCGTACCGAAACGGGGATCAATCTCTAAAAAATTCTGGATACCGTAACCGTGATAGGTTTCTAAATCTATTCTTTGTTTCCAGGGTGGGTTAACCCAAAGGGTTGTGACTCCCAAACTTTTCAAATAATCGAGTTTAGTGGTAATGCCTCTGATCTTACCGCCGGTGAATTTAGTCCCGGCGGTCATCCAGTCTGCTTTATCTTTGACGTGAAAGGCGGAAGGGTTACGGTAATCGAACATGGGGCGACTACTCTCATCGCCATCGCTGAAGCGATCGGGTAATAATTGATAGAGGATTTGATCCCGCCAGTTACGAGGGCTGGGGTACACTCTGCCCCGGGCAGTTAGATCCACTTCGCTCAGATGACGGGGAGAATCTGGCTCGATGTGCGTTTTGGTAGTCATGGCTACAAGCTCAATTATCTTGTTAGCTGATTTTAAAGCGTAAGTCCACTTGAGATAGATAAATTTAAACAAGTCTCTAGGGTTGAAGCGGGGGAAGATCTATTAAGCTCTAGATTGAAAACGACGCAGGCGCAAGGCATTAGACACAACCGAAACCGAACTCAACGCCATAGCTGCCCCAGCAATCATAGGATTGAGTAACCAACCAGTGAAGGGATAGAGAATCCCCGCAGCTAGAGGTATACCGGCGACGTTATACATGAAAGCGAAAATCAAATTCTCGCGGATGTTACGCATCGTAGCCCGACTGAGGCGGATAGCCGTGACAACTCCCCCTAAATCTCCCGATATGAGAGTAATATCACTCGCGGCTATGGCTACATCGGTACCAGTGCCGATAGCAAAGCCCACATCCGCCTGAGCTAGAGCAGGCGCGTCGTTGATCCCATCCCCCACCATAGCCACTAATTTCCCCTCCCGTTGCAATTGTTCGATCGCTTGGGCTTTCTGATCCGGACGTACCTGTGCTATAACTCGATTGATCCCCACCTCCTCCGCTATCGCCTGCGCCGTATACTCATTATCCCCAGTCAACATTACTACCTCTAAACCCATTCTCTCTAATTGCCCTATCACACTCTTTGAATCAGGTTTAACCGCATCGGCGATACTCAACACAGCCTGCAATTGCCCGTCTACGGCTACATAAACCCGCGTTTGGGCTTGGGTTTCTCCATAAGCCACATCTAGGGGAGCCGTATCGATAGCCGATTCCGCAAACCACCGGGCTGTACCTATTTGTATCGATTTATTATCTATAATGCCCCTGACACCGCTTCCGGGTATGGCGTTAAAATCCTTTACCTCATCAAATCTCGTCTCTTCTGTCTGAGCGATAACATATTTAACTATCGCCTCCGCTAGGGGATGTTCCGATAATCTTTCCACTGCACCGCAAAGACGTAGAAGTTCAATTTCCGGGAGGCTTCCCCCCAGGGGAATGAATCGGGTTACACTCGGTTTACCCTCGGTGATGGTGCCGGTTTTATCGAGGACGATCGTTTTTAACCTCCCCGCCAGTTCCAAACTTTCCGCTGCTTTAATTAAAATACCATTTTCCGCCGCCTTACCGATGCCTACTGTTACCGAGGTAGGTGTAGCCAAACCTAAAGCGCAGGGGCAGGCGATAATTAGCACCCCCACCATAGTTAACATCGCCAGGGTGGGATTACCCGTAACAGTAAACCAAATTATAAACGTCGTTAAAGCTATGGCGATGACTCCGGGAACGAAGCGGCCCGTCACTCGATCGGCTATCTTTTGAATAGGCGCTTTCGATCCCTGGGCCTCTTGTAGCAATTTAATAATCTGTGCCAATGTGGTATCTTTGCCCACCCTAAGAGCTTTAATCTGAAAACTCCCGGTTTTATTAATAGTCGCTCCGATAACTTCATCGCCGATTTGTTTTTCTACGGAAATACTTTCCCCTGTGACCATCGATTCATCTATAGTAGAGTTACCGGCGATTATCTCACCATCTACGGGAATTTTTTCCCCGGGGCGAATTATTACCCTATCTCCTACGATTACATCTTCAATAGGTATCTGCAATTCTCGATTATTTCTGATTACACTAGCCTTTTTCGGAGCTAAATCTATTAACTTGTGAATTGCAGATGAAGTTTTACTTTTAGCTCGCTTCTCTAAAAATCTTCCCAATAAAGTTAATGTGATAACTACGGCTGACGCTTCATAATAAACATCCGCTCCTAATCCTTGCTCTAAAAAAAAGTTGGAATTAAAATTCACCCATAAAGAAAAGAAATAAGCGACATTAGTACCTAATGATATAAGAGTATTCATATCGGATGTACGATGACGAAAAGCCGAAGTAGCCGAGCGATGAAAATCTCTTCCTACCCAAAATTGTACGGGAGTTGCTAATAAAAGTTGCACCCAAGGATTACTCAAAAAAGCTAACCCGCCCCAAAGTTTAATACCGATATGTTCTAAAGTACCCAGGATTAATAAACTACTTAATATGGAGCCAGTAATAACTTTATTAATCAGCTCTCTAGTTTCTCGTTTCTTCTGAATTACTTCTCGCTCTCTCTCCTCCTGTAATCGTGGTATATAATCAGCCGAGAAACCGAGATTATTAATAGTTGCGATAATCGCTTGAGAGTTAGTTTCCTTGGGATTATAGTTAACCGTAGCTTGTTCGGCGGCGAAATTGACGATACAGGATAAAACCCCCCCCACAGAAGCGACGCTACGCTCGACACTACTAGCACAACTAACGCAACTCATGCCCTTGACTCTTAAATCTAGTCTTTCCATAGAGAGCCTTACGTTACTAATTCTTCTATCTTTAATCTAGATCCTGCACTCGACTAGAGAGTAAAGGGGTTATGCGACTGACTGGAAAAAGACCCTCACGAATCACTTCTCATTCCTCTCGGGTGATGTCTAGCGATAACGTGCGAGTTAAGGACTGAGGCAAATTCAACCCGATAACTTATTTTCCAACCACTGCCGAAATTCCCGTAGCAAGGAATTCTCGCCCGTTTCCTTACGTCTCTCCATGAATGATAAAATGTCTCTGGCTACCAGAACGGGCAATACTTCTGAGTTTTCCCGCACCTCGTAACCTTCTTTTCCGAGAACGGAGATAAGTAACCGCCCCCCATCGAACCGCCACACTTCCTTAACACCTAATGCCGCATAAATCCCGAGACGGTCTAGAGAATAATAAGTTTAAAATTGGGTTTTCGTTGTCTTTTAACAATGCCTAAATCTCGGTTTTCAGTCTCCTTATCTATTCTCAGTTTGACAGATTTTTCCGGATCTCCTCGACTACTCTCACAAAACCTTAACTTGTGATACTACAAAATTCAGTTGTAGTATTTTCCAAGAACTACTTACCATTAGCACGCATCAATATCAAATGGGCAATCGTGCTGTTAGTCACGGGTCAGGCTGAATCGTTGAATTTTGTTACTACAAAACAGTGGAAAGTCAGTTCTCCCAATGTTGTACTACAAGTAAGCGAACACATTCGTTTAACCGTTGGCAATCCCGAAGGTCATTAGAAAGTAGCATCTGTAAACCGTCGTGAAGTTTTGAGACGAGACAATCACACTAAATCCTGTTCTCAAAGGCTACTTATTATCCCGACTGCCTACTCCCTACTCCCCGAATCGTAAAAGGGGGCCATGAAAAACGGATTTGGTATCACACATTGACTTCAAACTCAATCAGACTCAATCAGAGAGGGCAATACTGCAATTAAATTACACTGTCTTCTCACTTCTCGAAAAAAACTTTGTAGTATGTCCTTGACATCTTGTAGTATATTATGTAATATATATGTAGTGCAGCACTACAGCCTCTCAACAAGGCATAGAGCAAACACCTCAGAACCATGAAAACTGAATAATTGCCACCCAACGTGGGGGTGTAGCTTAGTTCGGTTCAAAGCAGTCGCCTGTCGAGCGAAAGACCGTGGGTTCAAATCCCATCATCCCCGTGTAGCCTTGTGGACAAATAGATAAGTCGCTGTGCCTCTCAAGCACGGAGGAGCGGGTGCAACTCCCGTCGAGGCTTCCAAATTTGTCCAGGTCGCCTAACGGTAGGGTATTGGTCTGCAAAACCGACTGTGCGAGTTCAATTCTCGCCCTGGACTCCAAGCGTTGCAGGGTCACCTAACGGCAACGAAACTGAAAAGTGAAGGTTCAAGTCCTTCCGTTCTCGCCTATCCCCTGGTAGCTCAGTTGGTAGTAGCGCCTGTCTGAAGAACAGGAGGTCATCCGTTCAATCCGGATCTGGGGGGCTGGCACATTGCCCCATAGCGATAGGGGCAGAGCAAGCGGCTGTTAACCGCGAGGTTGTAAGTTCGACTCTTACTGGGGCAGCCATTAATTGCAGGATGGACGATTGGTAAGTCGCCTTGACTCTGAATCAAGGAGAGGTTGGTTCGACCCCTACTCCTGCATCCAAATATCAATGGGAAGTAGGCAAACAGGCAAAGCCGTCGCACTTTGAACGCGAAGTTTGAAGGTTCGATTCCTTCCTTCCCAGCCTATATATACTCTTGTAGCCCAACTGGAAGAGGCTGCTGTCTCAAAAACAGCCAGTGTATGGGTTCAAATCCCATCAGGAGTAGCAATATCGGGATGTAATTCAGTGGTCTAGAAGCCTTGTTTTGGGGACAAGGAGTCGTAGGTTCAAATCCTACCATCCCGACCATTTGCCCTTGTGACGAAACAGGCAAACGTGCTGGTCTTAGAAACCAGATTTTGTGGGTTCGACTCCCACCAAGGGTACTGATGCTCCCGTGGCGAAATTGGTAAACGCTTCCGTTTGAGAGACGGAATTGTTACAGGTTCGATTCCTGTCGGGAGTACCAATTTGGGTCGTTGGCAGAGCGGATATGCTGCCGCTTTTTAAGCGGACTTATCCAGGTTCAACCCCTGGGCGACCCACCAAATCTTGGGCGTTTGGCAGAAAGGTTATGCTCCTGACTCTTAATATCGATACCCGATTCAGAATTAGAGCCAGCCCCCCAAAAAACGGCGTTATCACCGTCTAGAGAAGGCGAGAAAAAACGGTTGAAATTGCCATCAACGCCTGGAATAGGGGTTTACAGGGATGATTTCTTAAGATTGGTTGAAGAAATTTACTATTGTTTGGGCGATCGATTCCGAGCCGTTTTTAGATAATTTAACAGAAGATTGAGGCGGTTGTAGAGGTTGATAAAGAAATTCCCAATTGCTCTTAAAAAAAGTATCCCCATCTATAATCTGATGTTGCGAGTATTCCTGAATACCCCTCAATAAAATCGGAGATTCGGCAAAGCCTTCTCGGGTGAGGGAAACGATGGGAGTTTCTAGCCTTAAAGCTTCTGAAAAAGTGCTGTAACCCGGCTTAGAAATTACCCTACCGCATACGGGTAAAAAATCTACCGGACGATAGGCGGAATTCTGGAATTTAGTTAAATTAGCTAAGTCTGGCGCACTACCATCAAAAGTAATAAATTGCCAATCGGGAAAATTTTTAATATTTTCATAGGGAATCGCCTGTAAACCTAAACCGCCGAAGGTTAATAAAACCGTTTTTTCTTTCGGCGCGGTTATACCAAACTTATCCCTGATTTCCCCTTCACTAAAGTGAGGATTACCCCCAGTTAAACCCGCTTCCGTGACAGTAGTAAAACTCGACATAGATTCGCAGAGAGGCAATTTAAACAATCTGTCGCACTCGGCGTAACATCCTCGAATCCAGCTCGTTAGTTCCGCAAAATCTTCACCCCAATTCTCATAAATAAAATCCCAGCCGAAGTTACCCACCATCCAACAGGGTACATCAGCACTTTTAGCAATCTTAGTAGCCAGGGGGGGAATATCGGCTAAAACCAAGCCAACCCTATTTGTGCGGATGAAATCCACCTCAGAGGCTATTATCGAGTTTTTCTTAGCTCGAATTTCCCGCCACTTTTCTAAGGTGGCCTGTTTATCCATCTGAATACTATCGGCTTGAATCACGCCCACATCGTAGCCCCGCTGACGGTGAACAAAATCCCCGTCTATGTAAGAATCTAACAGCCAGCGGGGAGCGCTTGTCACCAGAATCGGTAATATCTCGGGATTTAATTTAATAACTTGAGATACGATCGAAGCACTCCTCACCGCATGGCCGAAACCATGATTAGTTACTGCAACATATAAAACAGGTCTAGACATAGAGAGGGAATTGGGAGTTGGGAGTCGGGGAGAAAACCAAAGTAATCTTAACAGCCCCAAAAATTGTAACCCATCTTTTGCCGATTTGCTTCATTCCCGAGCGCGAGGAAATTAAAAATAGGTGGTTAAATTCCCGACTCCCCACTCCCCTAGATTAACCCTTAGACAAATAACTTAATATTTAGTAAAAATCATATTAAAAGAAATTGCAGAAACAAACCCGCAACCGAGAAATAAGTTAGCTTAACAGACAGAGAGGGAAAAGTTTTTTCCCTACCGATCGCCACAATTAATATTTAATGTTGGGGGTATTGTTGTTATGAACCAAGATTCCAAAGAAACCACCCGTAATGTTGCCATAGTCGGCCCCTATTCGAGCGGCAAAACGAGCTTATTAGAAAGTTTACTTTTCGTCACTGGAGCCATCACCCGTAAAGGCAAAATCAGCGAGAAAAATACAGTAGGAGATAGTTCGCAGTCGGCGCGAGAGAGACAAATGAGCGTAGAGGTGACTGGTGCTAACACCTCCTATGGAGATCTTAACTTTACCTTTCTCGATTGCCCAGGGTCGATCGAATTCGCGCAAGAAACCTATAACGCTCTAGTCGGTGCCGGTAGCGCTATCATAGTCTGTGAACCGGTGATCGATCGCGTTCTCACCCTCGCCCCCCTCTTAAAATTCCTCGATGATTGGGAGATACCGCATTTGATATTCATCAACAAGATGGATCGTTCTAATGATAACTTCCCCGAAGTTTTACAGGCTTTAAAAAGTGTCTCTAGTCGTCCTCTAGTGCCTCAACAATACCCTATACGTCAAGACGGCTTTCTCTTAGGATTCATCGACCTGATAACCGAAGAAGCGTATCATTATCACCCTCACTGCCCTGCCGACTTAGTACCCCTACCGAGCAATCTAGAAGAGGAAGAAAAACAGGCGCGGCAAGAAATGCTAGAAACGATAGCCGAATTCGATGACCATCTGCTAGAAGAATTACTCGAAGACATTCAACCGCCCCAAGAAGAAATTTTACAAGATCTCAAAAAAGAATTAGGAGCAGATCAAATAGTACCGGTATTTTTCGGAATCGCAGAAGCCGATTATGGGGTGCGCCACCTCCTAGATGCCCTAGCCAAAGAAGCCCCTGCACCAACCATAACGGCCAACCGACGCGGTTTGAAAGCCGAAACTGGGGATACTGTCGCCCAAGTTCTCAAAACCTATTTTACTCCCCAGGGCGGCCGCCTCTCTTTAGTACGGGTATGGCAGGGGAAATTAACCGACGGTATGACACTAAACGGAGTGCGCCTGAGCGGATTGTATCGCCTCAGAGGGCAACAACAGCAACCGCTCAACGAAGCTAACGCTGGTGACATCGTTGCTATCGGCCGTTTAGAAGGCATTAACACTGGGGATACCATCAGCAGTAGTAATAAAGCTCCCGCCCTACCGAAAGCATTGAAACTAAATCCTGTATACGCTCTAGCCATCGTCGCCGATAATCGGAAAGACGAGGTAAAACTGAGCGCGGCGATGACTAAACTGGTGGAAGAAGACCCCTCTCTTTACTGGGAACAACACGGGGATACTAAAGAGATTATACTCTGGGGACAGGGAGAGATTCATTTACAGGTAGCGATCGATCGTCTCAAATATAAATACAATCTCCCCATGTCTACTCATCTACCCCAGGTGCCCTATAAAGAAACTATCCGGCAGGCTACTCGCTCTCACGGCCGTTACAAACACCAAACAGGGGGCCACGGCGCATTTGGTGACGTACATCTAGAGATTAAACCCCTCCCTCGCGGCGAAGGTTTCCAATTTCATGAAACCATCGTCGGTGGTGTGGTGCCGAGACAATATATTCCGGGCGTGGAAACTGGGGTAAGGGAGTATCTGCAACACGGCCCCCTCGGTTTCCCGGTGGTGGATGTGGATGTGACGCTCACCGACGGTTCCTATCATAACGTCGATAGTTCGGAACAGGCGTTCAAACAGGCTGCCCGTATAGCGATGACGGAAGGGATGCCTAAGTGTAATCCCATCCTCCTAGAGCCGATTCTATCGATCAATGTCTGCGCTCCGAGCGAATACACCTCGAAAGTTTTACAACTAGTCACTGGTAAACGAGGGCAAATCCTCGGTTATGAGGGCGTAGAAGATTGGAAGGGTTGGGATAGAGTATCGGCCTATCTACCTCAGGCGGAGATGCACGATTTTATCGTTGAGTTACGCTCTCTCACTATGGGTGTCGGCTTCTTCACTTGGGAATTCTCTCACTTACAGGAAGTTCCAGATAAGATTAAAAACTCTGTCGTAGCTTCTAAGTAGGGAATCGGGAATAGGGAGTAGGGAATCGGGCTGATAATACCCCGACTCCCTACTCTCGACTCCCCACTCCCTAAATAACGAATTCGGCGATTACCGGATAATGATCGGAAGGTAACACATCCAACCACCGATCGTTATCTATTTTCACCCACACCGGCTTGAGGCGACTATCGTAATATATGGTATCTATAGCGATCGTGGCTCTATCCCTAAAACCGTTAAAAGTCATCTGCGTTTCTAAATCCCATCCTTCTAATATATCTTTCATCGCGTATCCACTAGGTAAAGGCCGCTCTAATATCTGCCGGGGCAATGTGCCGGGATTGGTATTAAAGTCGGCCGTCAAAAATAGATAATCCTGGCTTAAATCTAAACTAGAGAAATGTTTATGTATGGTGATGGCTCCATTTTCTCGGGCGGCCATACCGTAGTAATCGAGATGGGTGTTATAAAAAAGCAAAGATTGAGAAGAATCAGCGCCCACGAAACGGGCCCAAGTCACTATTCGAGGATAGGGATTCCCCCAACTCGGCGTGATGCTTCCTACTATCTCGGGCGTTTCCGATAGCCAGAAATCGCCCGTCTCTATACACTTGAGACGCTCCGGACGGTAGAATATAGCACAATGTTCATCTAATCCGGTACCCCTCCTATCCCTGCCGACGCTTTGATAACTCGGCAGCATACGGTGTAAATCTAATAGCTGATGGGGTTTGCCTTCTTGGGTGCCGATAATATCGGGAGCGTAATAATTAATTAGTTTAGCTATTGCTGATTTTCTTGATTGCCAATTGAATTCACCTGGATCGGGTTTATCATAGCGAATATTAAAGGTCATTACCGTTAACTGCATTTTTACCTCACGATGTACTGAAAGTTATTTCCCCGTTACGAATAGCCACTAAACGGATAATTAAAGGACCGGCGGTGTAAGTAGAATTCGATGCGATCGCTTGAATTTCATCTACTGGCTGATTTGATTGTTTTACCTGATCCATAAAATTGACCAAAGTAGTCAAACGCCCGTCTTCTACCTGTATGGTGCCTAAAATTCCCGCCCTTCTCGCTCTAAATTGCGCTGCCGCTAACAGTAAATCTAAGCGTTTTTGAATATCATCTTCCGTCATACTTTGCGAATCGATCGATACGGCTGCTATTTGCTGTTTCGGCTCGAATATTTTTTGATTGGTGACTACATCGGCGAATACTCTCACCTCGGATTCTCCTAATACATAATTGCCAGCGCTTAATATTCTCACCACATACTCTTGACCATCTTTTAACTGTTCGACTAGTTGTTCTACTTGAGCTTTGGTAATTTTGACTACCCTCTCTTGAGAGTTGGTATTATTAGGCTGAGTGGCACGGATAGCGGTAAGGTTAGCTTCTTGGAGTAATCGATCGATTACGCTCACAACCGCTTTCGGGTCAACTATCCGGAAGGCTCCGAAAGATAACACCTGCCCTTTAAAAATCGCTATCTGCTTTTCTCGTAATTCTTGATAGGTTTGGTAATATTGCTCTAGAACCTCTACTTCTTTCCTTAAGAAAGCTGTTTGAGTTTCTAATTCTTTTAATTTTGCTTCTCGTTGTTGTAAAATTTGATCTTTATCAGCAATAGATTTATCGAGCTTAACTATGCGCTCATCTCTTTTATTAATTTCATCTTGTAATTGCTTTTGCTCATTTTCTAGCTGTTGTAAAGCTAATTTCTGTCTTTTTATTTGCTCTTCTCTTTTGATTAACTCATTATCTCTTAGATCTACCTCGTTTTTTAATTGTCCAACCTGATTTGATAGTTGTATTTTTTGGGTATTTAGTTGTTTTTTTTGAGATATTAGTTGATTTTTTTGCGTTGCCAATATATCTCTTTGAGAGATTAATTCATTCTTTTGCTTCAATAAATCTTCCCGCTCGGATTCCAGATTTTTAACATCATCCCGCACAGATACTAACTGATTGGAAACCTTCTTTAATTGTAAACGTGTGGATTTAAAACTTTGATTTAACCTATCGAGTTGGTTCTGTACTTCTACCTGCTCCTTCTTGGCGGTTTTGAGAGCCAATTCGATCGTATTCTTCTGAGCCTTAGCCTTATCCAATTCCGATTCTAACTCCTTGATAGCTTCCCGACGTTCGTTGAGAAGTCGATCGAGTTCAAATACCCCCTGACGCAAAGATTTACTCGATGCGAATAATAAGGTGAGGGTAGAGCCGGCAATTAAGGCCCCAGTAACGATAGTAATCAGCGTAGCCGTTTGACGAGGACGTAAATTAAACAACCTCATCCGCTTCTTACCGATTTTACTGCCTAAACGATCGCCGATCGTAGCCAACAAACCGCCAAGAAGTATAATGGCTACAATGAGAACATAGGCACTCGTCATGGTCTTTACGTGAACTGCTGACTCAGAGTAACAGGATTATGAACGGTGATTTTCTTTTTATGGATAGAAATCATACCTTGGTCACGTAAGTCACCTAATAACCGTGTCACGGTGACGCGAGTGGAGCCGATAGCCTCGGCGATAGCCTGATGGGATAACTTCAAATCGATTTGAATGCCCTCAGCCCGGGGTACGCCGAAATCACGACAGAGAATGAGCAGGAAACTAACCAGACGGGAACCCATATCGCGGTGAGCGAGGGTTTCAATCATCATCTCAGTTTGCAGGATTCGGGAGGATAAACCCTGTAACATCAACATTGATAGATCCGGATTATTACGGAGAGCCTGTTCTACCTGTTCGATCGGTGCTGAGAGTAATTCTACACCGGTGAAGGCTACGGCGTGATAGAACCTGTCGGAGCGTTGTCCGGTTAATAGTGATAGCACCCCGAAAACACTATTTTCTCGTAATAGAGCGACGGTTATTTCTTCTCCAGCCTCGTAGACGCGGGATAATTTCACAGCCCCCTTGAGGAGAAAATATACTCTTTCGGCTGGGTCTCCAGGAAAGAATATGGTTTTCCCGCGCTCGAAAGCTTCTACCACGGGGGGGAAATTAGTCCCGCTACCTATCCGACGGAACACATCTGCTAGAGGTTTATCTTGTATCAGCGAAACATCCATCACACTTTCATAAACGGAAAATTATGTATACATATTAAACACAACTATTGCCAAAACTGCCAAAAGTTTTGGTGACATTTTGCCTGACAATGATTACAAAGGGATAATTAGTTCTTACTGTCCGTATACTGATTATAACTATCTTGCTCACCAGTCGCACTTGGGGCGACAACAGAAAGAAAATAAAGACTATGCTAGATTTAAAGGGAAAAAACGCCCTAGTAACGGGAATCGCTAATAATCGTTCTATCGCTTGGGGTATAACCCAACAACTTCACAAGGCTGGTGCTAACATAGGTGTTACCTTCCTTCCGGATGATAAAGGGCGTTTTGAAAAGAAAGTGTGGGAATTGGTAGAACCCCTCAACCCCAGTTTATTCGTTCCCTGTAACGTGGGCGATGATTCCCAAGTAGAGGCCGCTTTTGCCGCCGCTGCCGAGAAATGGGGCAGAATAGACGTATTAATTCACTGTCTGGCTTTCGCCGATAAAGAAGGTTTATCTGGCGACTTTAGCGGTATCAGCCGGGAAGCTTTCACTCAATCCCTAGAAATCAGCACCTACTCCCTAGCTCGCTTGGCGCGGGCGGCTAAGCCTCTGATGACGGAGGGCGGCAGTATCATCACCCTCTCTTATTTAGGTGGAGTAAGAGTCATCCCTAACTATAACCTCATGGGTATCGCCAAAGCCGGATTAGAGATGAGCGTGCGTTATCTGGCAGCGGAGTTAGGCCCGTTGAATATTCGCGTTAACGGTATCTCAGCTGGCCCGATTCGCACCCTGGCATCTTCGGCAGTCGGGGGCATCCTCGACATGATTCACCACGTCGAGGAGGTGGCACCGCTACGCCGCACCGTAACCCAGATAGAAGTAGGTAACGCGGCGGCTTTCCTGTCGAGTGATTTAGCCACCGGTATAACCGGACAGATTATTTATGTAGATGCTGGTTACGAAATTATGGGAATGTAATTATAGGGGAGTCGGGAATTGGGAGCCGGGGCAAAAGTCTGACTCTTTATAGAAAGAAAGGAGAGTCTGCAAATACTGACTCTCCTGATTTATCAGGGTGCATCTACTGTGGTTAAGTCTAGCAGGGAGATTTTAGACAGATAGTTATTTACAGCACTTTTCGGATTATTGAAGTAAATTAACTTACCTATAAGTCTGTCGCAGTAAGACTTTAACCCCAACTCCCGACTCCCGATTCCCAATTCCCGCGCTATACTACTTTGTTCCGGATTTGTCGATAGGCGGCTTCCATCTCTGTTGCAAATGCCGAACCATTCCATAGGGGTGAATTACGCTTGGATAAGTCCAATCTGTCGGTAATTTGGCTTCTGAGACGGGCATTATTTCCTAATTCTATTCCCCACCTTACATACTCTTCGTCTGTCCAGGCTATTCCCTCTTGAATTCCCGCGTTGATCATGAATGTGTAACTATTTCTAGCGGCGAATTGTTGCCCGACTCTGGTAACTAGGGGGATTGCCATCCAAAGGACTTCTAAGGTGGTGGTAGCGCCGTTATAAGGGTATGTATCGAGAACTATATCAGCTGTTTTTAGATTCGCCCGGTGAGTGGCTTCGTCTTTATCCTGGGCTAAGAATCTTAATCGATTCGGGTTAACTCCTTGTTTTTCGGCGATGGAGATGAATAATTCTTGAATACCCTCGCTTTTACCCATACCTTTGATCAGAAAATAACTGTTCGGTACGGTGTGTAGAATTCGCATCTGTAAATCGATACATTGAGGATTGCGTTTTAAACCGCTCTGTACGCTTAGGTATATCACCGCAGAGTCTTCTATCTCTAAATCTTCCCGCCTCAGAGTGGGAGTGCCCACTTCAAACCCATCTATTCCTAAGTAGGTGTGGGATAAACGCCAGATTTTTTCCCGATAATAGTCTTGAGCGTTATCAGGCAGAACATAAGGATCGGCGATAAAATAATCTATAGTCGGGATGCCTGACGCATCTGAGCCTAACCAGGTAATCTGTACGGGGGCGGGTTTTAAAGCTATTATCTGGCAGGTGAGATTATGGGTTAAGCTATCTAATTCTACTAAAATATCGAGATTATCAGCTTTGATTCTTTCTGCTATCTCTTGCGAGTTAGATGTGTAGGGAAAGTGGCGGATATTATCTTGAGGATTACGAAAGTATTTTTGAGTTATGTAGTCTTCGGGTTGATTGATGGTGTAGATATATATCTCAAATTGTTCTCGATTATGATGGTAAATTAGCCAACGACTCAACCAACCTACTGAGTGCGCCCTCAATGTGTGGGCTAAGTAACCTATTTTTAGTTTGTCACTCTTTGATATATCTCCTGTGATAGGGATTATTTGCTGTTGGAATAGGGAAGCAATGAAATTAATGATGTAGCGATTTTCTTCCGCTCGATCGTCCAAGTAAGCTAGGATACTGACTATATTTAAAAAATTGCTTTTAATCTCTGGCTCTAATATCAGATTTTCTACTTTTAATAACTGATTGATTAATTGTTGATAATCTTGCCATACTGGCTCAATATCTATCCACATTCCAGCTCTCATTAAAACTGAAATAATTAAATAATTAGCATATAGTTTTAATGTCTGTGTTTTAACAATATTATGAATATAATGAGCTGTTTTTAAAGCTTTATCCCAATTTTCCGCTAATGTATAGTAATTAAATATTTGTTCTAATATGAGAAAATCATCTGGTTCTAACTTTAAACATAGCCTCATGATCTCAGCGGAGAAGGCAGGACTTTTTTTATCCGTAGATACTGCCATAGCCACCCCAAACGCTGAGTTAATAAATTCTGCTTTGTTTTTGATATATTTTAAATTATTCTCGGCAAATATTAGAATATTTTCGTGAGGGACGTTAAATAATTTTGATAAAACTCTCTCTAATAAAGTTATATCTATATCATCGTTAACAGGGTAGTTAATGATGTTATCTAAATCTAGAGTATCGAGGTCAAAGGCTAGATCGATAAACTCTAAATTATTATTAGATAGCGCTGGGTTAATTTCTAAAATATTAGCTCTAATTAACCAAGCTTTATCGAGATGCTCGTGATTTAATTGCCTCTGAGCTTCTCGCTCTAAAATATCGATTAACTCGTTTAAGTCCGCATCCGGGTTGTCGGTGATAGCTGATAACCATACCCCTTGAGCTTCCCCCTCCAATCCTTGTAATAGGTAGCTTAACCCTAAATACCAATAATGAAATAGATTATCTGGTTCCTGTTGAAGTAAGTTTTCGTAAAATCTGGCTACGCTTTCATAATCGTTATCGTGTATGGAGTTGGCGGTAAGGGATTCCCAGTTCATGTTAGAGCGCTCGAAGGTTTGCAAGTCTTATTACAATAGTAAGAGAAATACGAACTTCGAGATCGATCGCGTCAACTGGTCAACTAAGGCTCAATGCACGATCGCACATCTTTAACCGTCTCGATACAATACTTATTTTTTACTAGACATCACTGTTTATTTACTAAAATTTATTGAAGGAGTAGCACATTCTGAATATAGATCGGTATGGGTTTCAAGATATTGAGGTTAGAATATTATCACCCGAGAAAACGTCAGCTATTTAAGCTTTTAATCCTCAGCCTAATAGCGACGGTGGTAACGCTAGGTTTTAGCGGTTGCATGCAGAAACAATCCTTGCCCCTTCGCATCGGCACTAATCTTTGGCCAGGGTACGAAACCCTACATTTAGCAGAAGGATTGAATTATTACAAAGACCCTAACATTCGTCTCGTAGACTATCCTTCTGGCACTGAAGAAGTAAGAGCCTATCGTAACGGAGAACTCGAAGGGGCGGGATTGTCGATCGATCGGGCTTTAGTATTAGCGGCAACTCAAGAAGATATTAAAATTATCACCGTCATGGATTTTTCGAGCGGCGGGGATGTGATATTAGGAAAGCCGGAAATATCGAGTATGAAAGATCTAAAGGGAAAACGTGTCGGAGTGGAATCGACGGCTCTGGGCGCTTTTTTCATCGTGCGGGCTTTAGAGAAAAACGGGATGACACCTTCGGATATTAAGATCGTTTCCTTAGAACTTAATGAACACGAACGGGCATATAAAGAAGGGAAAATCGACGCGGTAGTTACTTTCGGCCCGGCGCGGGTGAAACTTTTAGAAGCGGGGGCGAGACCATTATTCGACAGTAGCCAAATACCAGGTGAAATAGTCGATGTACTGGTGATGAGAACATCGGCGATCGCTAATAGTCGGGACACGATACAAGATCTGGTGAACGGTCACTTTCGCGCTCTAGACTATTTAAAGAAAAATCCTCAAGAGGCATCACGTTTGATCGCCCCCCGCACCAAAGTAACACCCGAGCAAATCCTTGAGGCTTTTAAGGGTCTAGAGCAGCCAGATATAGAAAAGAATAAAGCATTATTGGATATGAGCGATCCATCCCTGATCGACGGGATGAAAAGATTGATGGAGGTGATGGTAGAGAATAAACTATTACCGAAAACGATCGATCCTGCTGACCTCCTCGACGATCAGTTCGTTAAAAATGCCAAAGTTTAGACTACTATCCTCACTGAGGCGTAATTTCCCCTTTCCTCTTAGATACTCCCTGCCCACTATCTTGATCCTGTACGGAGGTTTATTGGGGCTGGTGTCTTTTAATCGGGAAGTGGGAGAAAGTTATCACAAAACCGAAACGATGACTAAAAATTATCTTCGGTATTCGGTCAATCGAACCGCTGCCAATCTAGATTATCTATATCGTAGAATGGATGTAGAACAGGCGGAAATCGTTCTTAGTCAACTAGGGAGCGATCCTGACTTGGATTCAGTCCTCCTGCTGAATGAAAAAGATGTCGTCCTATTATCGAATCAATACGAGAGCAGGGGTTCCCCAATTAAAAACACTCTCGCAGCTCCTTATAAAGACTCCCTCGCGGATATAAGGAAAAGAATGGAAGGACGGGTTTTCCTATCCGAGGATAAAGAAAAGCTAATCGCTCTCTATCCCGTTCTTTTAGAGGCGTTACCCGGCGAGCTCCTTCCTTCGAGAATAGGTATTCTTTTCGTCCGCTACGATCTCGGGAAAGTGAAAAGGGAAGCCTACGAGGATGCTTTAGAGCGATCGTTAATCTTCAGTGGGCTGCTGATGCTATTGAGCTTATGTCTCTGGTTCTTCTTTCAGATTACTTTGACCAGGAGGGTGGCCCATCTAGTCACCGCCAGTAATAGTTTAGCCGACGGGCAGTTAAATGTTCGCGCTGGATTATCTGGTTCGGATGAACTCGCTCAAATATCTAAGGCGTTCGATCTCATGGCCAACCGAATCCAGAATAGTACAAAAGAGCTGAAGAAGAGCGAAGAACGCTATCATCTGGCGGTATCAGGGACTAATGACGGGCTTTGGGATTGGAATTTTTCCAGCGAAGAAGTGTATTATTCTCCAGTCTGGATGAAAATTCTCGGTTATGAAGGTGAATTCCTACCGTCACGATTATCTACCTGGTTAGAAAGGATTCACCCCGACGATAAAAAATCGATCGAGGAAGCTTTTACGGCCCACATGGAAGGCTATAGCGATATATATCAACAGGTTTATCGTCTCCAACACAAAGAGGGTTATTATATCTGGATCGAGGCGAAGGGGAGATGTTTACGGGACGAGACAGGTACACCTTGCCGGATGGTGGGAACGATCACGGATATTACTACTAAAAAGCAGGCAGAAAACGAACTGAAAAAGGCGAAAGAGATGGCCGAAATCGCCAATCGGAGCAAAAGCGAATTCTTAGCGAATATCAGTCACGAAATTCGCACGCCGATGAATGCGATTTTAGGATTTTCCGATCTATTACAGGAACAGCTTCAAGATTCCCAATATCAAAGCTATTTAGAGGCTGTTAGTTCTAGCGGCAGGACGTTGATGGGTATTATCAACGATATTCTCGACCTCTCGAAGATCGAAGCAGGTAAACTGGTGATCGATCACGAGAAAGTAGTTATTAGACGTTTGATCGAAGAAATCCTTCATATTTTCAGCGATAGCGCTCAGAAAAAAGGTCTTAGATTAGAGGCTACGGTAGACGCTTCGGTGCCCGAGATAATTGTTATAGATGAAATCCGACTACGGCAGATCCTTTTTAACACAGTGGGTAACGCGATTAAATTTACCGAATGGGGCAGTGTGAGTATGAAGTTACATTGCGATCGCCAGGAACCTCATACGGTGAGATTGATCTTAGAGGTGGAAGATACGGGCATCGGCATTAATCCCGAAGATAGAGAGAGAATTTTTGATGTTTTTACCCAAAGTGAAGGGCAGAGTACCCGTAAATACGGGGGGACGGGGTTAGGCTTGACCATTACCAAACGTCTAACCCAAATGCTAGGAGGGTGCATCGAGCTGAAAAGCGAATCGGGTAAAGGGAGCCGCTTCACTTTTATTTTTCCCTCCTTACCCTTTGCCGAGAGTATGGATGAGTCATCCCCCGTCGTTGCCGATTTCGATCTCGATCGATTCGTCAGTGCCAAGATTCTAGTCGTGGACGATGTAGCCTTGAATCGACAACTGATCCGCAGTTTCTTCCAATCTACCGAACATCAAATTATAGAGGCTAGAGATGGGCTAGAAGCGATAGAGATAGCTAAAGATTACCGTCCCGATCTTATACTCATGGATCTATTAATGCCCTCTTTAGACGGTAATGAGACTATACTGAAGTTGCGTGATGATGACGTTACCCGCTCTATCCCCATAGTTATTGTGACGGCGGCTTTATTGGGAGAAATAACGCCTCAATTGCGCGATCAGTGTCAGGGCTTCCTGACTAAACCTTTATATAAAAAAGATCTGATAAAGATTTTAAAAGATATACTGCCCTTGCGCCCGGAACTTTCCGCTGATAGTGACAAGGTTGGCGAATTCACTATGAAGGCTGATCTGGGCAAGGCGATAAAAGATAAAACCTCTTTACAAGAACTTCTGAAGAAGTTAGAGGTCGAAGAAACAACAACCTGGCCAGAATTGCGCCAAACTTTAAAAGTCAGGGAGCTACGCCTATTCACGAAAAAGTTACGCACCCATGCCGAACATTATCAATCCACAATTTTGATGAATTATGTAGAGGTTTTAGAATCCTGTTTAGAGGAGTATGACGGGCCGAGACTTTTACGAACGATGGATGTTTTTCCCGAAATCCGACGCAGGTTGTTAAATTTATAATAATTATCGCAATTTGCACCTACCCTACCGACCTTTATGACTATTCTCCCTTTGAGTTGGACAGAACTACAGTCTCTAACAAACTTCGAGATCGAGGGCGTGAACGGGCCGACTAACGCTCAATCCCGATTGCGCCTCTTTGACCGCCCGGAATCGGAAGTCCGAGTCACGCTCTACCGCGATAATCACGCTTGGTGTCCTTACTGTCAGAAAGTCTGGCTCTGGCTGGAGGAAAAAAAGATACCTTATCGGGTAGAGAAAATAACTATGTTTTGCTATGGAGATAAAGAAGCATGGTATAAACGAAAAGTTCCATCGGGTATGTTACCAGCTCTTATGTTGGATGGTCGTCTCATCACCGAAAGCGATGACATCTTAATCGCCCTAGAAAGAGCTTTCGGGCCTTTAAATCGAGCGATGGAAGCTGTTGAAGTTATCCCCCTCCGACGATTGGAGCGGATGTTATTCAGGGCATGGTGTACCTGGCTCTGTTATAAAGCTCGCTCTATAAGGGAAGAACAGTACAATCGGGAAGGATTCCTAGAAGCCGTCGCCACAGTGGAAAAAGCTTTAGCTAGTACTCCGGGCCCTTATTTCCTCGATGATTTCAGCGTCGTCGATGTAATTTTCACGCCTTATGTAGAACGCATGAACGCCAGTCTTTATTACTATAAGGGCTATTCCCTGCGAGAGAAGAACCCCTATCTATCCGCCTGGTTCGACGCGATGGAAAGCCGCATTACTTACCGGGGTACTCAAAGCGATTTTCACACCCACGTCCACGATTTACCCCCGCAGATGGGCGGATGTTGGTCGAACGAGGAACCTGAGGCGCTAATTAATCAGAAACGAGTAGATAACGGCCCCTGGTTCGGATTGCCCGATGTTACCTATCCCGAACCAGAAACTTCTACAGCCGAAGCTCTGGCAAGAGTCATCAAACACCGGGCTAATATTATTAAGGTTAACCCCGCCGATAAAGATTTGTTCGATCCTGCCCTGCGCTCTGCCCTAACCTATATGATAACGGGTGAAGTTTGTACCCCCCCGCCCGGTTCGGATTCCGCACTGCGTTATTTGCGCGATCGCATTAACGTCCCCCGGGATATGTCCATCTACGCAGCTAAACGGCTGAGAGAATCCCTCGAATTCACCGCCGCTTTAGTGGGCACCAGTCAGGGGGTTCCAATTCCCGTACAACACCGCCGCGATCAAAATCCCGCTAACTTCGCTGAAGAGGCTTTTTGACCTGCATTGACATTAAAAATTCTGACAGTCACTTCCGTACCCCGATTAACTTCACTTACGATCTCCATAGTCCCCCCTAATAATTTCGCTGAACGTTGGGCGATAATCAATCCTAATCCAGTACCGGGAATATTGCCCACGTTACTCCCTCTCTGAAAAGGCTCCCATAATTTCGCTAAATCTTTTCGCGGGATACCGATACCCTGATCGATAACTTTAAAACATAACTCTTGTCCCTCATAGAAGAGTAATAATCTTATAACTCCCCCAACCGGCGAATATTTGATAGCATTAGAGATTAAATTATCTAATATATGTTTTAGTAAGATTTCGTTTAAAGATACTAAATAATCTCCCTCTTGATAGCAAAAATTAAATTGATGGCTACAGTTACTGATTAACTGATGAGACTGGATTAACTGATGACAGAAATCGATTAAATTAATCTGCTCGTAATCCATATTTCTTAAACTTGATTCTGTTTGACCTAAGACTAGAATATCTTCTACTAGGGCGTTTAGATAATTAACCGCCTTACCTATCTGCTCGAAACCGTGTTTTTTCTTTTCCGTCTCCCATTGAGATTCATATTTTTGTAACAGTTGACTCCAAGCTTTGATCTGAGTCAGAGGGTTACGAAACTCGTGGGAAAAAAAGGACATGAAAGATTGTGCTTTGTCGTAATTTTCGGTAGCAGTTATTTCTTCACATCTATCTAGTTGCATCTCGTATCTCATTAAGGCTAGTTCGATTACGGATTCTAGCTGTTGAAGAGTACAGGGATAGAAGATATAACCGTATATGCCAGAAAATAAAGTATTTTTACTAAAATTTCTGCCAGGGTCACGACTTAGATAAATCAGAGGTTTGTTAGTACGATCATAAATGGATTTGGCTACCTGGATAGACTGGAATTTATCTCGGCTGAGAACGTCAATAATTATCAAATCGGGAATAATGTCAATAGAGAGAGAGAGAGATTCTTGAAAAGAGTTGGTGGTCACGTTATAGTTTAAGCTTTGCAGTTGATTGGCGATCGTCGAGGCTACGATCGCATCATCCTCTACCAGGAAAACCCTCTTCCTAACCATCAGAGCTATCTAGGGAACATTTTATTAATTTCTTATTTTACTAAACTAAACAAAATAAATTGTCTCTAATAAGTAGTATTTTTCAATACCAAAAGCGAGAAACAGTCACAAGAATCTGACAATATTTAAGAATCAATTTGATACCATTGAGGAGAAGTTATCCCGATCATCACCATGTCTCAGCCTCTCTATGTAGCCTTCATCTGGCATCAACACCAACCTCTGTATAAATCAACAGCCGTGTCCACAGAGACGGCTGCACAGTATCGGATGCCTTGGGTGAGACTACATGGAGTTAAAGACTATCTCGATTTAATCCTCATCCTCGAAGGCTATCCCAAACTACACCAAACCGTCAATCTCGTTCCCTCCTTAATCTTACAGTTAGAGGATTACGTCAGTGGTATAGCGATCGATCCTTATCTCGCCCTCACCGTCACCCCAGAAACCCAGCTCACCCAAGCGCAAAAACACTTTATCCTTGATCACTTCTTCGACGCTAATCATCATACCCTGATCGACCCCCATACCCGTTACGCCCAGCTCTACAACCAACGTCAGGAGAAAGGAAATTCCTGGTGTTTAACCAATTGGACATTACAAGATTACAGCGATCTTCTGGCGTGGCATAATTTAGCCTGGATCGATCCTATATTCTGGAATGATCCAGAAATAGCCAAATGGTTACAACAAGGGGAGAATTTTAGTTTAAGCGATCGACAGCGGATTATCTCTAAACAAAGGCAGATTATCAAGCGCATCATCGGGCAACATAAAAAGATGCAAGAATCGGGACAGATAGAAATCATCACCAGTCCTTACACCCATCCCATCTTACCCCTGTTAGCCGATTCGGAAGCGGCGCGGGTGGCAGTACCGAAAATTTCCTTACCCCACCGTCGCTTTCAATGGCCAGAAGATATAGAGCGGCATTTAAGGAAAGCTTGGGAAATATATAACGATCGCTTCGGATGCTCTCCGCAAGGTTTATGGCCGTCGGAAGAATCCGTCAGCCCCGCTATCTTACCCTATGTAGCCCGACAGGGGTTTAAGTGGTTATGTTCCGATGAGGGGGTATTAGGTAACACGTTAAAACACTTTTTCCATCGCAATGAAGAGGGCACACTAACCGAGCCAGAATTATTATACCGCCCCTATCGTTTGAGTACGCCGGATGGGGAATTAGCGATCGTTTTCCGCGATCACCGTCTCTCGGATCTGATAGGGTTTACCTATAGTGGCATGAATCCCGTTAGCGCAGCCGAAGACTTAATCAAGCACTTAGATAATATTGCTTCTGCCCTGCCAGAAGATATGGAAACCCCAGCTTTAGTAACTATTGCCCTCGACGGCGAGAATTGTTGGGAGAGTTATCAACAGGATGGATTACCTTTCTTAGAGGCGCTATATGGGAAACTGAGCCAGCATAAAGGGATTCAATCGGTGACGGTGCGGGAGTATTTAGATAAGTATCCGCCTAAGCATAGTATAGCCCCCGAAAATTTACATAGTGGCTCGTGGATCGATGCTAACTTCACCACTTGGATAGGGGATAAGGTGAAAAATAGAGCCTGGGATTATTTAGCGGCGGCGAGAGAGATATTGGCCGCCCATCCGGAAGCAACCGAGGAGAATAATCCGGAGGCTTGGGAGGCTCTCTATGCCGCAGAAGGTTCTGATTGGTTCTGGTGGTTCGGCGAGGGTCATTCTTCTAATCATGATGAGATATTCGATCGCTTGTTCCGTGAGCATCTTATCGCCCTGTACCGGGCCCTGAATGAACCGATTCCCAGTTATCTATTACAACCCCTTGAGGATCATCATCGCAAGCCAACCCATCTACCGGAAAGTTTTATCCATCCGATTATCGACGGTTTTGGCGATGAGCAGGATTGGGATAAAGCGGGGCGTATCGAGATAGGTGGGGCGAGTGGTACGATGCACCAGAGTACGCTCGTCCAGCGTATACTATACGGTTGGGATCATGTGGGTTTTTATCTCCGCTTTGACTATAAATCTGGGGCGAAAATTGGTCAGGATATACCCTCGCAACTTCATCTAGTTTGGTATTTTGATAATATCTACCGTCTGCAAAGCCCGATACCGTTAAAGGGTGTGCCGCAACGCCCGCCGCTTAACTACGGTTATCATTACCATTTACACATAGACTTAGCATCGGAAACGGTTTGCTTTCAGCAGGCGGGTGAATATCATAAATGGGAGACTCGTCCTAGTGCTGCCAAGGCTTCATTCAATCAATGTTTAGAATTAATTATGCCTTGGGAGGATATGCACATCGAACCTGATTACAATCTCCATTTGTTAACCCTTATGGCGGAGGCGGGTAATTTTAGGGATTTCCTTCCTCAAGGGCAGTTGGTGCATTTAAAACGTCCCTAATTTACCATCTGGAAATAGCCCAGGGTGAAGACGGCTCAAGGGGAGCCGCCATCTGTTTTAAAATTAATAATTACTGAACTCCCCCAAAAATCAGAATCACAAAATGAAATCCGTAGAAAGGAAATTCGATTTCCTTTCTCTGATGATTTCGGTAATGATGGAATTGTTTAGTTCGTTCTGTTTGGCTGCCAGTAGGGTGCGAATAGAGAACGATCGCAAGGCATCGCTCACCGATAATGTACCTACCGCTGAGTCTTTCCTCCCGGTAAAGGGGAAGCTATCCGGCCCGCGCTGAGACTGACAGTTAATGTTAACCCGACAGACTTGATTGACCAGGGGATCGATTAATTCCGCGATCGCATCCGTATCCTCTCCGAAGATACTCACCTGTTGACCGTAGTTAGAATTGACTATGTACTCGATCGGCGTGGACAGATCATCATAGGGTACGATCGGTACTACCGGCCCGAATTGTTCCTCGTAATAGAGTCGCATCTGCTCGTTAACCGGATAGACTACCGCCGGATGAAAGAAAGATTCATTCACCGTACCGCCATCGCTATTGATCACCTCGGCACCGAATTTCTTAGCGTCCTCTACTAACTCGGTAAAGTATTTAGCCTTACCCGGTTCCCCGATGGGTGTAATCTGTACCCCTTCATCCCAGGGTAATCCGATTTTCAAGCGGTTAACGGCTGCCGCGAATAATTCCAAGAACTTATCGGCTATCTGACGATGCACGAAGAGGATTTTCAGAGCGGTGCAGCGTTGTCCGTTATACGAGAGGGTGCCGAGGATACATTCTCTCACTGTTAATTCTAAATCTGCCGAAGGCAGGATGATTCCCGGATTTTTAGCCTCCAACCCCAAGATAGAGCGCAATCGGTTCGGTTGCGGGTGCTGTTTTTCGAGAGCGTTAGCCGCTTTTCTGGAACCGATGAAGGCGAGGGCATCTACCTGGCCCGAAGCCATGAGGGGCGGGGTGACGGTACGGCCAGAACCATAGACGGTGTTAACTACCCCCGGCGGAAAGGCTTCACGGAAAGCCTCTAGTAGGGGATACAGTAAGAGGGTGCCGGGGCGGGGGGATTTGATCACTACCGTATTGCCCATGATCAGCGCCGGAATAAGGGTAGTAAAGGTTTCATTGAGGGGGTAATTAGACGGCCCCATACAGAGAACAACACCTAGGGGGGCGCGTCTTATCTGGCCGATGACTCCCTCGGTAATCTCGAAACGGGAAGAAACACGATCGAGATTTTTTAAAGCGTCGATCGTATCGGCTATATAATCCAGGGTACGATCGAACTCTTTCAGCGAGTCGGCGTAGGATTTACAAATTTCCCACATGAGAATCTTCACCACTTCGTCCCGTTTCGCTTTCATGCGATAGGCGAAATCCTGTACCCTTTCTATCCTCTGACTTACGGACATGGTTGCCCACAATCCCCGCCCCCGATTATAAGCTCTGACGGCGGCATCGAGGCAGGCTAAGGATTCTTCCTCCGTAAATAGGGGGAATTGACCGATTACCACGCTCTTTAACCCCTGCTCGCTTTCAATATATACGGGAGAGTAGACGGTTTCTAGTTCTCCCCCCCAAAGCCGTATTTCTCCATCGATGAGATATTGGGTTTGATTGATGGGGGCGTTGAGCCGAAAAGCTTCGGGTATCTTATCGGCGGTGGTGAATAGGTCAGCTACTTGCTGTTGTATGGTCGGCATATTGTTTAATTGGAAATAGGAGCGATCGTTTGATTCCTAATATCTTGATCTATAAATAGGTTTTGAGGTCTTGCCCTCTGACTAATTAATATCGGTCAATCCCGATCGACTGCCTAAAATTTAATAATTACTTTCCAAAAGAATTGAGATTACCATCACGCTCCTTAAGAATATGAAGGCAAAATCGGCTCGTTTTTACACATTACTGTCTATATTGGCTGCTATCGTTACGATCGCTCTTAAATACGGGGCGTATAAATTAACTGGCTCGGTGGGGCTTCTCTCCGATGCCTTAGAGTCGATCATTAATTTAGTTACGGCTTTATTCGCTTTTTGGGCTGTATCTTTCGCCGCCAAACCACCAGACGAGCAGCATCAATTCGGACACAATAAAGCCGAGTATTTTTCCAGCGGTTTAGAGAGCGCGTTAATTGTGGTGGCGGCTATCAGTATCGCCATCGCCGCAGGGCAGAGATTATTAGCTCCTCAACCGATAGAGAATGCCGATTTGGGTTTGCTGCTATCGGTTATTGCCAGCGCCATCAATGGTGGCGTAGCCTGGACTCTATTGCGGGCCGGTAAGCGACTTCGTTCTATCACTTTGAAAGCCGATGCCCATCATTTACTAACCGATGTCTGGACTTCTGTGGGTGTAGTTATCGGTATTTTTTTAGTCAAGCTGACGGGGTGGCTGGTTTTAGATCCGATAATCGCCCTCTTAGTGGCACTCAATATCATCTGGGCGGGCTTTCAATTATTAAAGGAAACGGGTTCAGGGTTATTAGATACCTCTATACCTCAAGAAGAGGTGGAAATAGTGCGGGCTATTCTCTCAAGTTACGATCCTCAAGGGATTCTATTTCACGCTCTCAGAAGTAGGGTGGCTGGTTCGCGTCGTTTTATTACCTTTCACGTCTTGGTGCCTGGTAATTGGACGGTTCAGCGTGGGCACTCCCTCTGTGAGGAGATAGAGATGAAAATTATCGATTCTCTGCCGGGTAGCGTGGTGATTACTCATTTAGAACCAAAAGAAGACGAATCTTCCTGGCAAGATCAGGGACTCGATCGATAATAATCTAATGGTTAAAGGTTTGCTGTAGTCTTTTAGCGTGAACCTGACTTGGATCGATCGTTACTGTAATCTCTTCTAACGGGAGGGTTCTCACGGTTTTGTTTTGGGTATGGGTCTGATAAACTATGTTGTTAGTCACGTCCAATGCCGTGAGCCAATTACTGTAAGGATGATAGGCACCAGTATCAATATCTAACCACCCCGCACCCCTAACTAACTGTCCCGCTTCCACACCTGGGAAGGTAAAAGTAATCGTGTGGCCCGTGATGATTAATTTATCCGAGAAATAGGGTTCGGTCATGGAATGGAACTCATCTCTAATCCAACAGAATTGAGATGCGGTCTGATCGAACAGTAACATATCTGGATCTACGCCCGCATGAACGAGCCAGATGTCCCCCAGGTCTAAATATAGGGGGAGGGTTTTAAACCAGTCTATGTGTTGTTGCGGGATACGATGGTTATAACTGACTAAAGTGGCGTAGCCGCCGCTGTATAACCAGCCCTGAAAAGCTTCTCCGCCGGGTTTTTGATTACCCAAGACATCTAGTAGCATCTGTTCATGGTTGCCCATCAAGCAGTGATAACGATTTTTCCTGACGAAATCCACCACCAGGGAACTATGAGGGCCCCGATCAATCAAATCACCTAAAAAATATACAGGTTCATTTTTTTGAGGAGCGATAAGATCCATTAACGTTAGCAGAGCTTCGTAATGACCATGAACGTCGCCGACAATAATTCTACGGAGAGTCATCAGATTATTTTCACCTGTAATAACTTAGACTATTCTTAACATTCCCAAAAACAAAGTTGAAATTCCCATGTTTTATATTAAGCGGGGGCTAAATCTACAGCTAAGGCCTGCAAACTCTGACCTAAAAGCGGTTTACGACCTTTGGTAATCTGATGGAGAATCCAGAAATCCTGAGTTTGTACCTGGACAAAGTTAGCCTGTCCCATCCATGCTTCTACGCTTTCCCTTGCGTACTCTTTTATATAAGGTTCCTCAAAAACATTAGTCAACCAATCGGCGGAGCGTAAAGTTTTTTGATTGCCGTCGAGAACGATCGCTTCTCCCCCAGGCACGAGCAAACGGAAACATTCTCTCAGTATGTTCACGGATACTTGAGGCGGTGTTTCGTGGAAGAGGAGGCTGGCGGTAACTACGTCGAAGCTTGCCGCCAGAAATCGCGTTTTCTCGGCGTTCATGTGTAACCATTCTACCTTCACGCCCTGCCGTTGTGATTTATAAGCCGCCATCGCTAACATATAGGGCGATAGGTCTACGCCGATAACTTCCGCTTCGGGAAAGGCTTTTTTTAACATTAAAGTTGTTGAACCCGTACCGCAACCTAAATCTAAAATTCTTCCTGGATTGCCGCCAATACAGTTAACTACTTCCTGCCGTATCCAGTCTTCGTTAGGCGGTAATACATAGCGGGTGATGGGATCGTAAGTAATGGCCGCAGTAGTATTGAGATAGCCAGACTCTATCCCGTGAAAATTTTCCGATAAATAATACTCGGGATAGATTAAATTTGGATCGCTAAATCTATCCGCTTCCTGTTTCCAGTCTCTAGATTCGGATAATTCTTTCATTTCCTGTTCGGGAAGTAACAAGCGGAAGACTGGCTTTAAAAACTGCTCCCATAAAGTATCTTTTCTAATGGTCATTACGATCGGAATCCTCAATCGATATAGTAAGCTTTTATAGAGCTTATTATATCTTGGATGACTGTTCTAGATGGGTGGTCTGCTCGTTCAGTATTTCTAGTAAGTCCTGCGGCTGATCGATTAAATAATCTGGATTATGTTTACTTAAGACTTCAGGCGAGTTAAAGCCCCAGCTCACCGCTATCATTTTAATATGGCTTTTCTTAGCTGCTTGAATATCTCTGGTTTCATCTCCTACGTATATTATATTTTCTCTAGTTAGCTTGTGCAATTTTATAAGCCGATTAATTACCCTGTCTTTACCGAATAGAGGAGTTCCAGAATAAACAAAATCAAACAAGTTATCTAGGTCATTTTTTTCTAAAAAAGTGACGACGTTACTTTTCATATTCGAGGTCACTATTCCCAAAATATACCCTCTTTCTTTGAGGATAATCAAGCTATTCTTTAATCCCTTAAAAGGGTGGAGATTACCGATTTCTTTGTTTAATTCGCTTTTAATCCGCTGTAAAATAATCGGAATTTGAAAAAAAGGAATCTTTGACTCTTTAATAATTTCTCTCGAACTTAATTTTTTTAATCGTTCCAGTTCCTCCCCGTGAACAGGCTCATAACCAAATTCATCGCTCAAACGATTGACTATATCTACAAAAGTGTCGTGAGTATCGGCGATGGTGCCGTCAAAATCAAAAGCGATTACTTTAATCGTCATCAGGGTTCGGGTCTTGATTACGGTTGAGATTGGCTAGAGCATTCCTTCGCCACATTTGCGGTTTTATCCGGCGCAGTGCCGAGGAGGTGAAACGTCTATCCCATTCTTCATGGGACATACTGGCTAAGTCCTCTAATCGAGGGGCCAGATTACCAGGATAGGGGTGAAAATCATCTATGTCGGTTGTTACCGCAAAACGATCGTTCCAGGGACACACATCCTGGCATATGTCGCATCCGGCTACCCATCCCCCTAAGTTTTTAATGATCGCCTCTGGTAACTCTTCATCTCTATTTTCTATTGTATGGTACGCCAGACATCGATTCGCATCCACCACGAAAGGCTCGGGAATCGCCCCCGTGGGACAGGCAGAGATACAGCGTCTGCAAGTGCCACAATGCTGAGTATGCGGGGCATCGGGCTTCAAATCAAGATTTGTTAATATTTCTCCAAGAAATACCCAGCTTCCATATTCTCTAGTAATTAAATTACCGTTCTTGGCTATCCAGCCTAGTCCAGCTCGTTCGGCCCAGACTTTATCCTGTACCGGGCCAGTGTCGGCGTAGTAACGGGTTTTTATCCCCTCACCCTGACTTTCTAACCATCTGCTGAAAGCTTTTAATTTTTTAGTCATGATTTTGTGATAATCCCTACCCCATCCGTAACGGGAAATCTTACCGTATTCCAGCCCCGATGGTCTTTGATGGGGGGTGTAATAGTTGAGGGCAACGCTGACGATCGATCTCGTTCCCTCCATACACTCCCGGATGTTGCCCCGCTTGGGATTCTTCATCCATTCCATCCCCGCCTGATAGCCCTTGTTCAACCACTCCTCTAACTCTTTCGCTTCCGTTTCCGATTCCACTGAAGCGATTCCTACTTTGTGAAATCCCAATAACTTCCCTTGCTCTTTTATCACTTCACTCGTAAGCATGATTTTAACTTAAGTCAAGTATTTGTAATTTTTATTTGCAATTTTTAAATAAACGTTACACAATGGAAATGTAAGCAGATGAGGCAAATGACTACAGCCTCCGACGAGAGCAAACCAATTTTATTTCATTCATTTGAGGCTTATTATGGTTTACACAGCACCTTCTGTATTCAACACTTTTGCGATCGATGTTCCTTCTACCACAACTCAATTTCAGGCTCTAACCACCGATGACAAATTAGCGGTACTCTGGTTCGCCTATACGGAGATGGGTAGATCGATCACTCCCGCCGCTCCTGGTGCCGCCCGCTTACAATTTGCCGAAGGACTTCTCAGCCAAATCAAACAGATGTCTCACCAAGAGCAGTTACAGGTAATGCGTGATTTAGTTGAAAAAACTAACACGCCTATCACTCGTTCCTACGGTGTTCTCAGCGTTAACACCAAACTGGCTTTCTGGTATCAACTGGCGGAATTGATGAACACTGGGGAAGTAGTACCCGTACCCGCTAACTACAGAATGAGCCGTGAAGCTAACACAGTTTTAACATCGATTCAAAAACTCGATTTCAGCCAACAAATCACGGTTTTACGCAACGCCGCCGCTAACATGGGGGTCGATCCTCTAGCTTAAAAAGTTTCCAGTCATCTCCCTTTCCTAAGATTGCCAAAGAGCAGGTTTTACCCTGCTCTTATCCTATTCATTATCTAAGTTCTTTGACCATGACGATCGCAATTAACAATCATACAGAAATAACTATAGATGGCGTTACCGAGCCGACAATAATCGGCTATTTCCGCTCTCTCAACGCCGGTGATTTTGTAGCGACATCCGCTTTATTCGCCCCTGATGGGATGATGATGCCGCCTTTTGAAGATGAAATTAAGGGTAGAGATGCAATTCTGTCCTACCTTACAACGGAGGCTGAAGGCTTAAACGCTCAACCCCGTCGAGGTACGATGGCAATTTTAGAAGATGGGGCGATCGAATATTGTATTAACGGTCGGGTACAAACTTCCTTATTCGGCGTTAATGTAGCTTGGACATTCCTTCTCAACGCGGAGAAAGCCATTAGTCAGGTAGAGGTAAAACTTCTAGCTTCACCTCAGGAGTTATTGAATCTACGCCTTTTTAACTGATGTCACTGGTTGAGCTAAGGATTTGAGCAACATTCTCCGTCCTAATTCCACATCTTTCTCGGAGGGTATCCAATCGGGATGAGCTGTCATTAAGAGGGTTTCTAAAGTTTCCCGGTCGAATAGATGCCACACCGGGGCCTCTTCTATGATTGTCTCGATCGCGTAGCAGTTATTGCCGATGCAGTAAATGGTAGAGCTATCGGCGATTCTTTCTATTACTAGAGTCTCTCCCGATTGGAGAGCGCGGAATTTTTTTATTACCGTTCTTAACTCTTCTAGTGACGGGACTATCAAACCGGGAATTACCGCCTCTACTCTACTATCGCCGTTTACCCGTAGCCAGTAATTACGGGAAGGATCAACGCCTTCTAACCAACCTTCATCATCTAAATAGTAACGGGGGGAGAGAACGAATACTTCTAACATGGCTCGGTTTGGGGTTAGTAAAAATTATTTAGAAATTATTAATAATATTGATGAGAAATTTTTATCTATCAACTTAATGAGTATTTTTCTTTACCTTCTCATAGAAAGCAAGAACTCTTTACAAAAATTAATTTATAGTCTCATGGAGCGGCTAATTCTTTACATAGATTAATATTTTTCGTTAAACCATGTAAAGAATAATGGTAAACATAGATTATTTACTATAGTCTGAAGCCGCTAACTCGTGGAAAGATGTAAACAATTCGTTAAATTATCTGACATGGACACTAAAGGGGAAGTAAAGTAATAATTATGTTAGACATCAATACCCTTGGGGAATTTTCCCGAATCAACTGCGGCTCCATCTGTGCCTTTTTAGTCCCCGCCAGCTTCATCGGCGCGGTAGTGAGCCTGTATAACGTTTATATAGGACGTTCCCAACGTCAGATTACCTTAACTGCGATCGTGGCGAGTATATTTCCGATTATATTGTTCTTCCACATAGCTACTTGGTGGATAGTAGGAGTAGTAATGTTACCCACATTCATCCTGTTAGGATTAGGGTCAACCTGTCTGATGGTACACCTGTTAGCCATCATCGAAAGGGAGAGGGGCCAGAGATTATTAAATCTAGGAATCGATAAAGCTTACCGCTGGTTAAACCAACAGTAAGCTTTGAAAGTGAAACTACCTCAGCCGGGAAACTAGCCCCAAACCTGACAACTTAAATCCCCCGACTTCTGAGATAGTTTAAGATTTTCACCGTAATCAACAGGGCAATCGATGACAGCGGGTACATTTTGCCGCAAAGCTTCTTCGAGGGTGGGAATTAAATCGGCTGCCGATTGTACCCGATAACCTTTGAGTCCCATACTTTCGGCGAACTTGACAAAGTCGGGGTTAGCGAATTTGATAAAGGCGGATTCGCCGAATTGATTCATCTGTTTCCACTCGATCAATCCGTAACCGTTATCGTTAAAAATAAGAGTGACGAAGGGAGTATTAACCCGGAGAGCTGTTTCTAATTCCTGACAGTTCATCATAAAGCCACCGTCGCCCGTTACCGCTACTATTTTCTTATCTGGATGAACCAGTTTAGCAGCGATGGCACCGGGGATGGCGATACCCATAGCGGCGAAGCCGTTGGAGATGAGACAGGTATTAGGACAATCACAATGATATTGGCGGGCCATCCACATTTTATGAGCGCCGACATCGGAGATAACAATATCTTCAGGCCCCATCACCTGACGTAAATCATAGATAATTTTCTGTGGTTTGATCGGATAACCATCGTCATTGGCGTAGAATTCGTAATCGGCGCGGATTTCGGTTTTTAAACTCGCGGTAACGGGAGTGGGTTTATTTTGCCTGTCGGCGCGTTTGAGAATATCGAGAAGGGAATCGGAGATGTCGCCCACTACTTCCACTGCAGGGGTATAACTACTATCCACCTCAGCGTGAGTCATGGCGATGTGAATGATGGGGAGTTTTCCTTCCGGGTTCCATTTTTTGGGAGAATATTCTATTAAATCGTAGCCGACGGCGATGATCAAATCGCTTCTTTCAAAGGCGCAACTGATTAAATCCCTCTGTTGTAAGCCCACCGCCCACAGTGCCAGGGGATGGGTGTAGGGTATAACACCCTTGCCCATAAAAGTATTAGCTACGGGAATATTTAAGGCTGTGGCGAATTCTGTTAGAGCTTCTCCAGCCTTAGCTCGAATCGCCCCGTTACCCGCGAGGATAAGGGGGTTTTTAGCTTTGGCTATCAACATCGCGGCGTTATTGAGGGTTTTGTAAGAGGCGTAAACCTTTTCTTGTTGATCTCGCTCCAGGGGTTGCCCCGTTACCGCCATCGCGGCGATATTTTCCGGTAAATCGATATGTACGGCTCCGGGTTTTTCGCTTTGAGCGGTTTTGAAGGCTTTACGCACCACTTCGGGTGTGATGCTGGGGCGTACTATCTGTTTATTCCATTTCGTCACGGGGGCGAACATGGCTACTAGATCGAGATATTGATGAGATTCGATGTGCATCCTGTCGGTTCCCACTTGTCCAGTGATGGCGACAAGAGGAGCGCCATCGAGGTTGGCATCGGCTACCCCCGTCATGAGATTGGTGGCTCCGGGGCCGAGGGTGGACAGGCATACTCCTGCTTTGCCGGTTAACCGCCCGTACACGTCGGCCATGAAGGCCGCCCCCTGTTCGTGCCGGGTTGTGATAAACTCTATCGAAGAATTTTTTAAGGCTTCTAATAGGTGTAGGTTTTCTTCTCCCGGTAAGCCGAATATATATTCTACGCCTTCGTTTTCCAGGCATTTAATTAATAATTCGGCGGTGTTCATTTCTCCCATATTCCCTCTCAAATACTGATCGACTTTCTAGCCGCAAGTTTTGCCGAAGGGGCGATGATAGGATCGGTCGCTCCTCCGGCTCGTTTCGGTAGAATGTATGTACCAAAATACTTATAATTCAGATGCGTATGCTTCTATTACTATTGTCACTTAAGCTAGGCTCTTTTAACGGATTTGTGTAGATTTAATTGTCAGGACGTTAAGGGGATAGTTGACGAAACTATTTCCTATTTTCATATCACCTCAAGCGATCCACACGGTTTTCATATTAACGAACTCGTACAGCCCCTCTTTACTTAATTCTCTACCGTAACCCGATCGCTTCGTCCCCCCGAAAGGCAAACGCGGGTCTGATTTAGTCATAGAATTGATGAACACTGCCCCGGCTTCGATTTCATTCACGAGGCGATCGATCTCGTCCTGTTTAGTAGTCCAAGCGCTCGCCCCTAAACCGAAGGGAGAATCGTTAGCCAGGGCGATCGCCGCCGATAGATCTGGAACCCTAAACAAGAGAGCTACTGGGCCGAAGAATTCCTCATACTGTCCTGGAGAGCATGCGGGAATATCCGTAAGGATGGTGGGAGCGTAAAAATTACCAGGCCGATCTAACCTGTAACCGCCGAATTTTACCTTGGCCCCCATCGCTACGGTTTTATCTACCTGAGCGGCAATATCTTCGAGAATGCGCGGAGTGGCGAGGGGGCCGATGTCGGTGTTTTCATCTAAAGGATCACCCACTTTTAAAGACGCGAACTTCTCGATCATTAAAGCTTCAAACCTATCAGCTATAGCTTCGTGTAAGATAAAACGTTTAGCCGCTATACAGGTTTGACCGCTATTGAGCATCCTAGCGGCGACGGCAGTGGTGGCGGCAGCATCTATATCAGCGCTATCGAGAACTATAAAAGGATCGCTCCCCCCCAATTCCAAAACCGTCTTTTTGATCTGTTTAGCTGCCGCCACCGCCAGACTGATACCCGCCGGTTCGCTCCCGGTTAAAGTTGCCGCCTTGATCCGACTATCCTCCATCAGGGGAGCGACAGCCCCCGCGCCGATCAAGAGAGTTTGAAATACTCCCTCGGGGAAACCCGCTTTTGAGAATATATCCTCTATAGCCAGGGCGCATTGAGGCACATTAGACGCGTGTTTGAGTAAACCCACATTCCCCGCCATCAAAGCCGGGGCCGCGAAGCGAAAAACCTGCCATAGGGGAAAGTTCCAGGGCATCACCGCCAGAATTATCCCCAGGGGTTGATAACGGATGAAACTCGATGAAGCCTCTGTTGTAGCGTGCGCGTCTTTCATGAATTCAGCTCCGTTTTCGGCGTAATATCTACAGACCAGAGCGCATTTCTGCACCTCCGCCACCGCCGATTTAATGGTCTTACCCATCTCCGTAGTCATGGTGACGGCTAATTCTTTCTGATTCGCTTCCAGAATGGCGGCGGCCGCTTTGAGCCACTCACTTCTCTGCTCTAGAGGCACCCTTTTATATTTCTCGAAAGCCTCTTGAGCGCCAGCGATCTTGTTTTCTATCTCCTCGGGGGTGAGGGGAGTAAATGTTTTGAGAGTTTCTCCTGTAGCCGGGTTGACTGTAGCGATCGCCATTACCCTATTGCTCCTAATACTTGACATATAGATATACATCTATTGTGACATATTTCCCTGATTGATGTGGTAGGCACCAAGAGCGCTGGGGGTATTAAATTTAAAAGTAAAGTAATTTACTTTCAAGCATAAGGCTGATTTTTGAGTCGCTTATGGAGATTTTGATGATTATTTCAATTTTTTAAATATTTTTAAAAAATTTTTCAACCGACAGTTAATTACTAAGAGTGAAAAATTTCTCCAATTTTATTTTAGAGCTTAACATTTTTAGTAAGTTATACCTCTTTTTTTACTAAGTCAAACATAAGTCTTACAGGAGGTTTTACGTGTGAGTCCTAAGATCAAATGATAATCTAAGTAAGATTGTGCGACTAACTTGACTTAATTATTAAAACAAAAATACGATAGAGGCGATAAAAATGAAACAAAAATTATTAGCTTTTTCAGTGTTGTTAGTGGGAATATCATTCCTATCGGTGGAGAAAGCTAGTGCCGCGAGGGTAAGTTTTACAGCTAATGATAACAAAGAAGGTGTCCCCATTGGTGTTGATGTAGTAGCTACGGATATAGGCGGGGGGATTAAATTTGATTTAAAAGTTAATTACTCTACTTTTGCAACTACAGGGGATTTCTTCACAGCCTATGTAAATTTCAGCCAGCTTTATGACCTCTCGAATATTACTTCAGTTCAAGGAGCCTATAATGGGGTTTGGGGTTTAGATCAGAGAAATATATTTGTTAGCCAAGATATAAGCCAAAAATTTGATTTAGTCGTCCTACTAAACCAGATTAATCCGAGTCAAAATTTATTGATGGAGACATCCTTTAGCGTTTTCGGTCAAAATTTAAGCGTATCAGAACTATTGAGCCAGGAATTTGCCGCTGGATTAAGAAGTGTAGGTTCCGATCCTTTATACGGTGGTTATAGTACCGCTATACAGTTCGGTCTGATACCTGAGTCTTCAGATTCTGGTTATTACCCGGTAGCCACCCCGGAACCTTTAACCATACTAGGTACAGGCACAGCTTTGGGTTTTGGAGTTTTATTCAAAAACCGCTTAAATAGCTTGGTTAGAAAATAGTATCGTCATATCCAGCAATAGTGGCGGGGGATTACTCCCCCGCCACTATTTGTTATTCCTGACCAATTGTTCAAATCTTTGAAAAAAGGAAAAGGCGTGTAAAAGGGCTGACTCTTTTGCTTTCAGTAGGAAGCTTACACGCCTAGACAGCTTAAAACATCCGCTTTAAATACATTATTGAACAATCGAGAAAGGCTGTATGTAATTAAAATCTCCCGCTCCTATGATCTAGATCAACGTCAAGGAGTGTGCGTAAATATTAACAAGCATCAATTTTATAGTAAGCGATCGTGAAAAAAATCTCTATTCTAGGTTCTACCGGTTCTATAGGCACGCAAACTTTAGATATAGTCGCCGCCCATGCCGATAATTTTCAGGTGGTGGGATTGGCTACGGGAACTAACATCACCCTATTAGCGCAACAGATAGCCCAATTCAAACCCGAAATCGTCGCCATCTGCGATGAAACCAAGCTCGATGATTTAAAAGATTTAATCAAGGATATAGACTATCAGCCTATTATCCTAACTGGGGAAGAGGGAGTAATAGAAGTGGCCAGCTACGGAGACTCGGAGAGCGTCGTCACAGGAATCGTGGGCTGTGCAGGATTGTTACCCACCATCGCGGCCATCGAAGCAGGGAAAGATATTGCTCTAGCCAATAAGGAAACTCTCATCGCGGGGGGGCCGGTAGTTTTACCCTTGGTAGAGAAACAGGGTGTTAAATTATTACCCGCCGATTCCGAACATTCCGCTATATTTCAATGTTTGCAAGGTGTCCCGGATGGAGGTTTACGCAAAATTATCCTCACCGCATCTGGCGGCGCTTTCCGGGATTTACCAGTAGAAAAGTTAAGCACCGTAACCGTAGCCGATGCTTTAAAACATCCTAACTGGTCGATGGGCAAAAAAATCACTATCGACTCGGCTACGCTGATGAATAAGGGTTTGGAAGTGATTGAAGCTCACTACTTATTCGGTCTAGATTACGATCGCATCGACATCGTTATCCATCCCCAAAGTATCATCCATTCGCTGATCGAGTTGCAAGATACTTCCGTATTAGCCCAGTTAGGTTGGCCAGATATGCGCCTACCTCTACTCTACGCTCTCTCCTGGCCCGAGCGCATTTATACCGATTGGCAAACTTTGGATTTAGTTAAAGCCGGTAGTCTTACCTTTAAGGAACCGGATCACGATAAGTACCCTTGTATGGGTTTGGCTTACGCTGCTGGAAAAGCGGGGGGAGGGATGCCCGCTGTCTTAAACGCAGCTAACGAGCAGGCGGTAGCTTTATTTTTAGCGGAGAGAATCGGGTTTTTAGATATTCCCCGGTTGATAGAAAGAACTTGCGATCGTTTTTCCTCCCATAATACTGCCACCCCGACTTTAGAAGATATTATCGAGGCCGATCGATGGGCGAGGGAAGAGGTGAAGAATCAAATGTTGTTAGTGGGATGAGGCAGAAGTGAGAAGCCACATATCTTCTCACTCTTCAATGTTCACTCGATTTCTGCCTTGTTTTTTCGCCTCATATAAAGCTTTGTCGGCGATGTCGATCAACTTTAACGCTTCCTCATCGCCGCTTGGCACGATAACGCCGCCACCTATACTAACGGTTACGTATTGACTCGCCCCGGAATATTCATGAACTATGCCCAACTCTTCCACCGCCTGCTGCAATTGTTTGGCGATCGCTTCCGCGCCAGTAGCATCCGTCTTCGGTAGCAGGATGACGAATTCTTCACCCCCGTAACGGGCTACCATGTCGGCAGGGCGCTTCACCAGTTTATGTAAAGTAACCGCCACTTGTTTTAAACACTTATCCCCCTCTAAATGGCCGTAATTATCATTGTATTTTTTAAAGTAATCCACATCACATAATAGTAAGGTTAAAGGTTGTTTTTCCCGGGCAGCTCTCAACCATTCCTGTTGTAGACAATTATCAAAATAACGCCTGTTATATACTTGAGTTAATCCGTCTATGGAAGCCAGACTCTCTAATAATTTATTAGCCGCTTCTAATTGTTTCTGTAAGCGTGATTGGTGAATCAATCTTCTTACCCTCTGCCGTAAAACCGCCCAATGAATCGGTTTAGTAATGTAATCGCTCGCGCCTACCGAGTAGCCTAAATCTACCGATTCCTTATCGTCTAAACCGGTGATAATTAACACTGGAGTATATGCGATACCCTCATAGTGCATTAAGCGCCGACAACACTCAAAACCGTCCATATCTGGCATAATGGCATCGAGCAGTATCAAATCGGGCTTTTCCCGTTCGTATATCTGTAAGCCTTCCTGCCCATTATTAGCAGTTTTAATCTTATAACCTTCTCTTTCCAAATACAATCGTAATTGCATCTGAATGAAAACATCATCATCGATGATTAGAATAAAGGCTCCTTCATAATTTAATTCTGCTATTGGCATCTCTATGAAAAGGGGATTTTCGCTATTTAAGTAGATAGTCGTTACTTGTGACTGCCCTATCTCATTTTAAAGCCTGCTTTACTTTATGATATTCCAGAATAAGTGCATTAATCAAATCCTTACAGTTATCTAAATTATTGGATTTGCCCATATTTTCGAGTTTTTGACAGATGACTGATAGTTGCATAGCACCGATCGAACCACTGCTAGACTTAAGAGAGTGAGCGGTGTGATAGACGGCTTCAGCGTCTTTCTCCCTGAAGGAGGTGATAATATAATCTATTAACTTGTCAGATTCAAGGATATAACAGCCGATCATCTCCTTCATCAAAGCTCGATCGCCTCCGCACACGGTATTCTCTAAAAAGGTGAAGACTTCCATATCGATTACCCCGCCCGTATTACTCTCGGTTTTAACCGAATGATTATATTTTTGTAATATGGCGATTAAATCAGGTATTTTAATCGGTTTACTGATATAGTCATCCATGCCAGCCTGTAAGCATATTTCTCTATCACCTTGCATGGCGTTGGCCGTCATGGCGATGATCAGGGGTTGACGCTCTTTAGGGTACATGGTACGAATACGTCCCGTAGCTTGATAACCATCCATCTCCGGCATTTGCACATCCATGAAGACTATGTCATAAGTTTGACGCTCCAGGGCGTTAATAACTTCCCAACCGTTAGCGGCTACATCAGCTCGATAACCTAACTTTTTGAGAATTTGCAGGGCAACCTTCTGATTCACGGCGTTATCTTCCGCCAGGAGAATTTTCAAAGGATATTCCTTCCCTATAGCCTCGATTACTTGAGGTAGAGCTTTCTCTCTCGGGGAATAATTGATCCTCTGACAGTTCTCATCAAAGACTTCAATAAGGGTGTTATAAAGTTGAGATTGTTTAACAGGTTTACCGATAACGGCCGCAAAATCGCTTTTATCTTGCAAATCATCGGCAATTTGACCTAAAGAAGTAAGTAATACTAGGGGTAGGCTCTGCCCCGAAGAATGTTTTTTGATCGCTCTGGCCAGATCTACGCCGTCCATCTCGGGCATCTGCATATCTAGAATAGCTATATCATAATGCTCACCCCCGTCGAGGGATGCTAAAGCCCCTGCACCGGAGTCAACGGCGGTGGCAATCATCCCCCATCTTAGGGTTTGTAAGGTGAGTATTTCCCGGTTGGTGGCGTTATCATCGACGAGCAATATCCTCTTACCTTTCATATGAGGTAAATCATTGGTAGGTATTTTTAAAGGAATATTTTTCTCCGCCCTAACTTTGATGGTAAAGGTAAAGGTTGACCCTACTCCGAGTTGGCTATCTACCTTCATCTCTCCCCCCATCATCTCGCACAGACGCTTACTGATTACCAGCCCCAGCCCGGTGCCACCGTAATAACGAGTC
This sequence comes from uncultured bacterium, assembly GCA_964623815.1. Classification (GTDB taxonomy): domain Bacteria; phylum Cyanobacteriota; class Cyanobacteriia; order Cyanobacteriales; family Microcystaceae; genus Chroococcopsis. Next base: position 56,189 of record CAZUVR010000011.1, read on the forward strand.
GTAGAGGCATCTACTTGACTGAAGGGTTTAAATAATCTGTCTAGTCTATCTTCTGAGATGCCGATACCAGTATCCCGGATGGCGAATTCTAAATATATACTGCTCCCTTTCTGCTCTTTCACTTTCACCGATAAAACCACCTCTCCCGTCTCGGTAAATTTCACCCCGTTACTGAGAAGATTAACGAGTATTTGACGCAGGCGGTTACTATCGGCCTTGATGACTTCTGGCACCGCCACATCGTAATAATAGGCTAACTCCAGTTTCTTAGTCGCGGCTTTCTGTCCCAGTAATTCCAGGGCACTTTCCATACACTCACGCAGGCTAAAGGGATGATTCTCGATTTCCAGTCTTCCAGATTCGATTTTCGAGAAGTCGAGAATATCGTTGATGATGGTTAGTAAAGCGTCGCCGCTATTGCGAATTGTCTCTACCCAATCTCTTTGGGTGACGGTTAGGGGTGTATCGAGTAGTAACCCAGTCATGCCGATGACTCCGTTCATAGGGGTACGGATTTCGTGACTCATCATAGCCAGGAATTGGCTTTTCGCCTGGTTGGCAGATTCCGCTAACTGCGTCGCTTTTTGGGCTTGATCTAGCAGCTCTGCATGGGCGATCGCTACCCCCATCTGTGAGGCGATCGCTTCGAGCAGTTGTATCTCCATCGTCGTCCACTCCCGGTAGTGATCGCACTGGTGCAGGGCTATCACCCCATTCGCCCGCCCCTGATAGGATGTCCGTACCGCTAACATCGATTTGAGCTGATTCTCACTGCAGAGCGTACTCACATCAGCCAGTAGCTCGCATTCATATATGTTGCTGACGGGGAGTGCGCTGTCTTGCCTCAAAACCTCCTCGGCGTGTAAATTTCCCTCCACTGGGATGACGGAATTTATCATACTGGTATAACCAGGTTCTAAATATTCCGCCGCTACCGGTAGGCCTTGCCGGGGTAGCTCGGTATAGGTATGTAGCAAACAACGATTGACTCCGAATGCTCGCCCCATCTCTCGGGCGGCGGTTTGAAAAATCGTATCCATATCAAGACTGTTACGTATCATCTGTACTATCTGCTTGACTACCTGGGATTGCTCGAATTGAGCGGCTAATCTTTGTTGGGACTGTTTGCGATCGGTAATATCTATACAGGAGCCGTTATATCCAGCAAAGTTGCCGTTGGGAAGGAATCTCGGTAATCCGGACGATAGCATCCAGCGATATTCTCCATCGAAACGTTTTAATCGGTATTCGACTTCAAAGGGCAATAATTTCTCTCTCGCTTTAAGATAATTTTCGTGGCAATGTTTTCTGTCGTCAGGATGTAACCCCTCCAACCAACCTAACCCTAATTCCTGCTCTAGGATAGTGCCCCGAAAACTTAACCACTGCTCGTTAACGAAAGTACATTTTCCTTCTTCATCATCGATCCACATCAACACCGGGGCATCATTAGCCATCATCCGGAAGCGATTTTCACTTTCTTGTAACCTGATTTCATGTTCTTTAATAGCCGTAACATCGAAACGTATGGCCAGATATTGAAAGGCTTTCCCCCTTTCGTCTAAAAAAGGCACGATCGTACTATCAACCCAGTAGTAACTGCCATCTTTCGCGCGATTTCTTATCTCTCCTTTCCATACATCCCCTGCCCTGATAGTGCGCCACATTTCGGCGAAGAAATTAGCTGGATGATGCCTCGAATTTACTATACTGTGAGTTTTTCCGATCAACTCTTCTTGCGAGTAACCGGAAATCTGAGAGAATTTCTCATTGGCGTAGGTAATCATTCCCTTAGCATCCGTAATCGCTACTATCGCCGCTTGCTCGATAGCAGATTTATGAAACTCCAATTCTTTTAAAGTTTTTTGCAGTGCTTGCTCTATTTTTTGCGCCTCGGTAATATCTCGCGCTAGTCCTAAATAGCCCTCTATATGACCCTCTTTATTTCTAATAGCGGCTACCGACAGAAGTACTGGAAATCTTGACCCATCTTTGCGAATATATGTCCAGATATTTTCGTTGATTAGATTTTTATCTGATTTGATGACGAATGTTCTAAATCCTGGCTCCGTCAATTCTGGAAACTCTCGGGCTAGTTCATGGGTTCGGGCAATCACTTCCTCTGGATCGTGAATTATTGCTGGTGTAACTTTTCCTACTATTTCTTCTGCTTTGTAGCCTAAAAGCTTTTCCGCCCCTTGATTAAATAAAGTTATTATTCCTTCTTTGTTAGTGGCGATAATACTATAGTTAGAACTGTTAAGTACACTTTGATTTAATTTTAGTGCCTCTTCTAATTCTATTCTAACTTTATTTTTTTCATCTATTTCTTTTTCTAAAGCTTGACTCCTCCTTTTTGTCCCCTGCCATAGATAAACCACTGAACTTAATAACCATCCTATTGTTAAACCAGAAAGCAAAACAATAGTAGGCAAATAAGATGTATTTTTGTCGATTAAATACTGAGTAGGTTTAACTACTAATTCCCAATCAGTACCATATTTATTATTGACAACACCTCGATTTTCCCATAAAGAATAATCTTTGCCGTTTGCTAAATGATTATCATAAATCATTTTATCGTTTTCTAAAATTATGAAGTGATAGTACTGTTCAAGATTTTGTCTTTTAAAAAAATCATCGAGGAATTGATCAATTTTTATCACTCCTACTATTGAACCATCATAAATACTTTGATATTCTAAAGGAACAAAAGCTAACATAACCCTATCACCTTGAGGTGAGTTAATAACTTTGCTTAGTTTAGGTTGTTTAGTTGCTCTAACTAAATTTAGAATATCAATCCGTTTTTTTTCCCGATTTATATCCAACCCAACTACCATTTCATTTCCTTGCTCGGGAACTACCCAGCGCACCTTACCCGTACTGTCTACCCACTCTATAGCTTGATAACCTACGTAGGCTTTTACATACTCTAATGCGTCGGCTTGCCACTCCTTATAAGGCGTTCCTCCTTTAATATTCCATCTCGCCGCCATACGGCTTAAAGAGGAAATTCTTGTATCTAAATCATTATTAATCTCTTTTTTAATCGCTTCTGACTGAGTTTTAACTAATTCTTTAAATTGTTGATGGGTTTGAAATGTTAAGAGTTTAAAAAATACAATACTAAAAATACTACAAAAAATACCTATCAATATAGGTAATATATAATTATTTAATTTCATTTTATTAAATAATTCCGAAGAATTTATCATCGGCTTCCTACAACTTTATTTAATATTATTAAGGTTCACGTAATGTAATTAACAGTTACATACTTTTTCTTAGACCCCCAGCTATCCTATATTATAAACTTTTACTTAGAGAAAAACCTCGGTGAATGTCCGAGGCTGCTGATGTAGGAGAACTCAAATACAAAACAAAAGGGAGATGCCAAAACGAAAAAGGTGTTAGCACATACCTTTATAATTTATATTACATTTTTTTAAGCTTATTGTAAAGAAAGGTTGACTTTTGGATGCGGCTATGTATTTATTCCTCATCGCCGAGCAATCCCAGAGCAGTTAATAGAGCTGACGCCTTGTGTAAAGATTCGCGCCACTCTCTAGCAGGCTCGCTATCGGCTACGATACCCGCCCCCACCTGCCCCCAGACATGAGCGAATCCTTCCCCAGGGGTTAATAAAAGAGTACGGATGAGAATATTAAGATCCATATTGCCCCGAACATCGATATAACCGCAGGAGCCGTAAAACAAACTGCGACGCACAGGCTCTAATTCCTCGATAATCTCCATGCAACGAACTTTAGGACAGCCAGTAATCGTCCCCCCAGGAAACATTGCCCGGATTAAATCCACCGCGTCGTACTCGGGCGCTAAAAAGCCACTGACATTACTTACAAGGTGCATGACGTGACTGTAACGCTCTATCGTTAACAATTCATCCACTGCGATCGATCCTGGGCGGCACACCCTACCTAAATCGTTCCTCTCCAGATCGACTAACATGATATGTTCGGCCCGCTCTTTCGTGTTAGCCAATAAATCTTGAGCTAATCGGGCATCCGTATCCGCATCGGCTCCTCTGGCTCTCGTCCCGGCTATGGGGCGAGTTTGCGCTTTACCATCCTGCAATTGTACCAATCTTTCTGGAGAACAACTAATCACCGTACCTGCTCCTGTCTGCCAATAACTAGCGAAAGGAGAAGGATTTATACGCTGTAGTTTCTTGTATATCTGCCAGCCCGAGGCGCTAGTAATGGTATGAAAGCGCAAAGATAAATTAGTTTGAAATATATCCCCCGCCCTAATATATTTAAGGGCTTTCTCTACCGAATTTTCATACTCATCTTTTTCGGTACAGAACTTTAACTTTTGCCCTTTGCCTATTATTTGTTCCTGATTTTCTATCCCCTCTAATCTAGCTTGATAATAATCCAAATTCTCAGCCTCGCTAACGGCTAACCAGAGAATCTGTTCTTGATGATCCAATAGGGCAAAATCTAGGGGTTCATACCAATAGGCTACCGGAAAAGGCAGAGAGTCAACTTTTAAATCGGGAAGATGTTCTATCTCCCTAACTAAATCGTAACCGAGCCAACCCAACCAGCCACCCGTAAAGGGTAAATGGGCACAGGGAGACTCGGGGGGTGATTGATGTAATAAACTCCTCAAAAAGGCAAGAATATCACCCGGTTTTGGTGTCCATAAACGCCCCCGTCTTGGTACACCAGCGCAGATAGAGTAACGGGAGAGATAGGGATAATCGGCGGGGGTAGGATAAGGACTTTCTAAAAGGGTGCCGATACTTCCGGGTTGATGGAATAGCAGTTCAAATACTTTTGATCCTGTGCGATATTCCAGAGGTAAGGGCCGCCAATGCCAGGGGTCGATCATCGGTTAGTCTAAACCCCCTAAAACGAAGCGAGCTACCCAAAAAGGTATAAGCGTAGCCAGAGCTATCCAATCAGGAATTTTAAGGCGTAATTGATGCCACTCGACTCGATGTTCATTAGGAGAGGTAAAGCCCCTCACTTCCATCGCTACCGCTATCTGTGCCGCCCGGCGCAGTAAGTTTTCAAATAGGGTTTCGACTACGGTGAGCCAGACTTTAGCGCTACGCTTCCATCCTAATTTTCGCCATTCTATGGCCCTGGTTTGAATCGATCGCGCTAAATTCTGTATTTCTTCCAATACTAAGGGGATAAAACGCAGGGAGAGAGTCAGGGTAAGAGTAATCTCCGTAATCGGCCAGCCTAAACGCCGTAGCGGACTCATCAAATCTTCTAATCCAGCGGTAATCTCCTCTGGCGCTGTGGTTAAGAGAAATAGATTGGTACTGTAGATAAGCGTGAAAACTAAGGTGCTAACCCTCACTGCTAAATCGAGAGAGCGACGGGTGATGAAGATTCTCCCCTTATCAACCAATACATATTGATAATCGGTGACGGCAGGTAGAGTTAAGCCATCTTCTGGTGAGCGAGGCACCGCGTCACCAGATAAACCATCGGGAGTGAGAGCGGTAATCACGAAAACTAAAACCGATAAGAGGATTAACCAGCCCATCTGTTGCCGCCAGACGCGCAGGGGAATCCGCGCCGCTAAGGTTAAAAATATTAACAAGAGGACTATTACTATTCGCCACCAGGCATTAGCCAGTAAAGGAGCTGCGAGAAAAGCCATTAACCAGATAAACTTAACCCGGGAGTCGAGTTTGTGTAACCAAGTAACCGGCTTATCCAGATAGAGGCCGATGGGAAGCGATCGCAATAAATCCATAGTGAATCGTTACTTAACCTTAGTAGCTCTATTAGTAGTTCTCTCCACTTCCCGGGCTGGTTTACCACGCCAGATCAATCGTACTGGAGTACCAGTAAAGCCCAATTGTTGGCGGAATTGTCCCTCAATATAGCGGCGATAGTTATCGTTAAACCTTTTCGGATCGTTGACGAATAGAGCGATCGTTGGGGGTTGACTACTTACCTGAGTTCCGTAATAAATTTTACCCTGTTTACCGCCCCTCGTTGTCGGTGGGGTGTGCCATTTCACCGCCTCTTCCAGTACGTCGTTAATCACAGCGGTACTTACCCGACGCCGGTGGGATTGATAAGACTCCAGCACTAATTCTAAGATTTTATTTACTCTCTGACCAGTTTGGGCACTAATAAAAATCATCTTCACCCACTCCATAAAGTAAAGACGCGATTGGATCAATTGGGTATAGGTGTTAATAGTGTAGGTGTTCTTATCGATCGCGTCCCACTTATTCACCACTAGTACCACGCCCCGGCCTTCTTCTATGATCCTATCGGCTAATTTTAAATCCTGATCCGTGACACCGTCGATAACATCGATGACGAATAACACCACATCTGCCCGGCGGATGGCTTTAAAAGCGCGGTTGATGCTGAAGAATTCCGCCCCGTAATCTACATTTTTCTTGCGCCTGATCCCCGCCGTATCGATGAGGCGATAGATTTGCCCATCCTTTTCGATCAGAGTATCGATACTATCGCGGGTGGTGCCGGATACTGGAGAAACGATCGCTCTTTGCTCTCCCGTGAGGGCGTTCAGTAGACTGGATTTACCCACATTCGGCCTGCCGATAATCGCCACCTTAATCTCTTCGCTCTCTTCTAATTGGTCGCTCGGAGGCAGATATTTAATCACTTCATCGAGTAGCTCGCCGGTTCCGCTACCGTGAATCGCGGAGATGGGGTAAGGTTCACCCAAACCCAGTTCCCAGAAAGCGGACGCTTGAATAATACCCTGTTCGGTGGATTCGCACTTATTAACCGCGAGCAGTACTGGCACGGGTTGTTGTCTCAACCAGCTCGCTATCTCGTAATCGCCCGAAGTAGGCCCCGATTGACCATCGACGACGAATATGGCTACACTGGCTTCAGCGAGAGCTATCATCGCCTGTTCGCGGATGAGCGGGAGAAATTCCGTCTCGTCGTTAAAAACGAGTCCGCCGGTATCTACAACTTGAAAATCTCGATCGCACCAGAAGGCATTCTGATAGGTTCTATCTCTAGTTATACCGGGTTCGTCGAAGACGATCGCTTGTTGATCCCCGGCAAGACGGTTAACTAATGTGGACTTTCCCACGTTAGGCCGTCCGATAATCGCAACAATAGGCAGTTTCATAAACTATATAAACGAAGGTGTGAGGCTTATTAATGTCTGCCTCAATTATCACCCGATCTTCCATCTTAGTCTTTTATTTTCTATCTGACTGCAGATAGAGGTAAAAGCGACTCCTTTTATTCTAACTTTTATAGAGAAACACGGATTGGGGTGCGACTAGTTTTAATCTCTACGCCTGCAGGCTCGATCAGAGATCTGCCCGTCATTTCCTCCGGTTTCGGTATCTCTAGGATCTCTAATATGGTAGGAGCAATATCGGCTAGGCGGCCATCGTCGCGCAGTCGGACATTATTGCCGTGACCCTTAATCTTCCTACCTTCTCCCTCTACCAAAATAAAAGGCACCGGGTTGGTGGTGTGAGCCGTCCAGGGGTTGCCCTCCTCGTCGCTCATATATTCGGCGTTACCGTGATCGGCGGTGATTAAAGCGGTGCCGCCCATTTTATTGATACTAGCCAGAAGTCGGCCCAAACATCGATCGACCTCCTCCACCGCAGTCACCGCCGCTTCCAGATTACCAGTATGTCCCACCATATCGGGGTTAGCGTAGTTAATCACCACCAGGGAGTAAATCCCCTTCTCGATCGCTTTACAGGCTGCATCGGTGACGGCTGAGGCCGACATGGCAGGGGCTTGGTCGTAGGTGGCTACCATCGGGCTTTGAATCAATTCCCTATCTTCTCCCTCGAAGGGTTTTTCTAAACCGCCGTTAAAAAAGTAGGTAACGTGGGGATATTTTTCCGTTTCGGCGGTGCGGAATTGTTTTAAGCCCCGGGTGGCGATAACTTCTCCGAGGATGTTATTGAGGTTCTGGGGTTCAAAAGCCACATCTACCGGTAGTTTAGCGTCGTATTGGGTGAAAGTAACGAAAGACAGGGGAGTGATCAATTCCCGATCGAAACCGCTAAAATCTGGCATAGTGAGAGCGTAACACAATTGTCGAGCGCGATCGGGCCGGAAGTTATAAAATATCACCCCGTCTCCTGGTTCGATAGCTCCAGGTGCTACCCTAACCGGCACGATAAATTCATCAGTAATATCGCCGTCGTAATTGGCTTGTAAGATTTCTACGGGTGAACGAGAATCTATATCTATGTTATTGCTCATAACATCGTAGGCTTTTTTAACCCTATCCCAGCGCCTATCCCTATCCATAGCGTAGTAGCGGCCGCTGATGGTAACTATCCTACCGAGTCCTACTTTTTCGGTGTGTTCGATAATTGTCTTAACTACGTTGATCCCTTCTGTGGTGCCCGTATCTCGCCCATCGGTGATGACGTGGATACACAGATCTTCTATACCTTGTTGTTTGGCTAGATCGATCAGTCCTAGTAAATGGTCTATATGAGAGTGAACCCCCCCATCGGAGCATAAACCTATTAAATGTAATTTAGTGCTTTTAGTTTTGATTTCTTGACATAGTTTAACTATGGGGGGATTGCTTAGAATGGTGCCTTCTTCGATCGCGTCGGAAATTCTCACCAATTCCTGCGGTACTACCCGCCCCGCGCCGATATTGAGGTGTCCCACCTCCGAATTACCCATCTGTCCCTCTGGCAAGCCGACATCCTTGGCTGAGGTACGGACTAAAGTCCGGGGGTATACCTCCCACAAACTATTCATGACGGGTGTTTTGGCATTTGCGATCGCATTCGCTCTAGAATCTGGACGATAACCCCAACCATCTAGAATAATTAGCACTACCGGGGATACATCTGCTTGCCCCATGATCTATTTTCCTATCATTTCTTAATTTTCATGCAATAAGATAATAGCATCCTAGTTTAAAGGGATCACTAATATCAACCGAATAAAAACCGAATTCCCTAACTTAATATTTAGTTGAATCGATTAACAATCCTTAATAAGCCGATAAAAATCTATATCGGGCACTAATCAAACCCTATGTTTCCCAGCGAACAGCTAAAAATATATGTCATCGAGAAATGAAACTCTTTCTTTACTAATCACCCTGGCGATTACGGGAGGACTTCTAGGAGGAGGTTACTTCTGGTTAAAAGGGCGGTGCGATACGGGCAATAATTCTTTTGTCTGTAATATTTCTGGCAGGGCGGATACACCGAGCGCTTCTAATTCTGGCAATGTTGACTCTGGAGGAATACCTAAACAGAGCGCATCCCCAGATACGACGCAATCAACTTCTCTGCCGCCGCCGCCTTCTCCGAGCTTAGCCACGGCTTTCTCTGCCCCCACTTCCATCCCGCCAGGTACGAAAATCAGTGTTAACGGCTCTACCAGTATGGCACAGATTAACGTGGGCTTAAAAAACGCCCTGGAAAAGAAATTTCCCGGGGTAAAAATCTCCCTTGACGCTCAAGGCTCCAATCTGGGTATCCAAGGAGTGAAAGCTGGTACTATAGATATAGCAGCGGTATCCGTTCCCTTAACCCCCGAACAACAACAGCAGGGATTAGCGGCGGTTCCGGTAGTTAGAGATGCGATTGCGCTCGTAGTGGGGCGCAATAATCCGGTAGGGCAGAGTCTCACCTCGGAGCAAGTCAAGGGCGTTTTCAGCGGTAATATTACTAATTGGTCGGCGGTGGGCGGCTCTCCCGCGACGATTCGGGTGATCAACCGTCCCAATATTAGCGGCACCTATCAAGTATTTCAACAGGAAGTATTAGGCGGGGGTAATTTCGGTTCTGGGGTGAACTTCACCACTATGCCCAGGGATGCCACTACTCCCATCTTAAAGATTTTGGGTATCGATGGTATCAGCTACGCGACTTATACTCAGGTGGCGCGACAACAAACCGCCCGAACCTTATCCGTAGACGGTATCGCCCCTAGTAACCCAAATTATCCCTTTCAGAGAACCCTTTATTACGTCTATAAAAATCCGCCTACGGAAGCCGTAAAAGCTTTTATGGGTTTTGTCTCATCCCCCGAAGGTCAAGAGGCTATCATAAAAGCTAACGAAGAGTTAGAAAGGTAATCGGTTGTTTACTGAGATAATATCAAAACGCTATAGGGCCCGATGCCAATATTGCCACTGAAAGGCAGACCGTGAATTCCCGGTCCTCCCGCAGTGGTATCGTATCCTGGCTTATTGCCGAAATCGGGACTAAAACCATTCCAGTCGCTATTAAAGCGGACGTACCAAGTACCGCTCCTCGGAAAACCGATCGTATAACTGTCATAACTGCGATCGGCAAAATTAGCCACCACGATCACATCATCTCCGGGGCCGCCATTTTCCCAACGGTGGAAAGCGATCATCTTATCCCCGTTATTAACGTGATGAACGTTAACGTTTTGTCCCCTCAAACCGCGAGTGTTATTAAACCAGTTCCGGCGTAAGCGCATCAGCGCCTGATATAGATCCCAGATACCGTTAAAACGTCCTTTCTTACTCCAGTCCAAAGAGCCGGTATCTCTCCAGCTCCCCCATTCTAAAAATTCCTGGCCCATGAAAATCATCGGAATACCGGGAGAGGTAAAGACCAGAGCGGCGGCCAGGGTCGATCGTTTCCTGGCGAACCAGCTATCGGCGTTACCGCGCCATATGGCCTCGGGGAGACGGACTTTTCTGTTTATTTCCGCCACCTCATCGTGATTTTCGCTATAGATAACCCGTTTAAAAGCATCCGTCTCAAAACGTTGGTATATAGCATCCCGCAGACGATCCATATTACGGGCGCTATCGCTCGGGGGAACTACTGCATCAAACAGAGCGGAGTAAAATAAACTACCCCACTGGGAATCAAAGCCCGCTCCTCCCGCGCCAGTTGACTTGGTGATATAGTCGTTGTTCTGTAAATCCTCGGCAATGGTCAGTTTCCAGGGCATCCGGCCATCGATCTCGTTATTGATCCATTGCATCAGACTCCAACCTTCGGGAATATCATTACTGGGGTCGTTATTATTGCCGTAGATATTACGGATGTTGACGGTGGAATCGAAACGAAAACCATCGAGACGATATTCTTCGAGCCACATCAAGGCATTATCCCGAATATATTGACGCACTTCGCCCCGACCGTAATCGGGACGATTGGGGAAATAAGCAAAGGAGCGCCGGTCATCGTTATAAAAATATATGCCACCCCTACCGTTTTCATTCCAGCCGTCAAAACGCCAGAGAGACGTGTCCAGATCGTCCGGACCGAAATGATTGTAAACTACATCGAGAATGAGGGCGAATCCCCGCTCGTGAGCGGTTTGCACGAATTCTTTAAAACTCTTGGGCGAACCGTAATTACTTTCTATGTCGAAAGGCAGGGCTGGATTGTAACCCAGAGAAAAATCTCCGGGGAAGCCGAAGATCGGCATTAATTGTATGGCGTTAACCCCTAGATTTTTTAGGTCATCGAGCCTGGCGATAATACTACTGAAGTCGCCGGGAGTTTGTTGACTTCTATTAAAAGAGGCGACGTGCAATTCATAAATGACTAACTCATTCCAGCCAGGCATATTGAAAACATCGGGACTCCAGACGAAGTTATCGGTAACGATCACCCCATCACCGTGGATATTATCCTCAACGTTTTTACAATAGGGATCGGTACGCCACTGTACGCCCGAAATAAACTGCCCAGAAATAACATAACGATAACGATCCCCAGGTTTAGCCCCGAGAATATCGCCCGACCAATAGCCATTTTTTTCAGATTCTAAGGGGTTTGTTGTCGTTGACCAATTGTTAAAAGTACCCGCCACACAAACTCCAGAGGCAAAAGGTGCCCAAACTCGAAAAGCAACGCCCCCATCATAGGGTATAGACCCCATACCCGGTTTTTGAGAAACCATAATAATTAACTCCAATTAATGAATATTTTCCGTGATCCTGGTTTGTTTTTTTAGTCGTAACCACCGCACATGAATAAAGAAATATCTTCATCGGTGGCGTTCATCAAAGCGTGGAGATTACCACCTTTGAGCATGGCGAAGTGTCCGGGCTGAAGGGTACGGATCTCGAAACAACGTTCCCGTCCGTCCATTTTGCACCAATCCCCGATTACCATAAAACCCCGTCCTTCCATCATCAGGAACATCTCCTGATTGTCGCGGTGGCGGTGGATGCCGATGCCGCAACCGGATTTCAAAAGATGCAAGTCCATATAATCAACGCTAAAGAAAGGCTCGAAATTACCTAAGTGGTTCTTATTCCCGAAGGCGTTAAAATTCCAAGAATTTAAACTGCGTCCGAGTTCGTTGTTTTTGGATTTACCCCCGTAATTGGACATGAGATTACGATATTCGAGAAAACCTATACCGCCGTGAGGATTGGGGCTGATTCCCGTTTCTAAATAGTTATTCCAACCCCTGAGAATCATATTGAATTCATAGTGGTAGTTGGCTCCGTCTTGAGCATCCCAAATATTCTCATCGAAGTTAGCCCAACCCACCTCTAAATGTAGCGGTAGTATGGGGTGCATGACGTTACCGGGATCGATGTCCTCCAGGTGCTGGCCGTTGAGACCTTCGCGGTTAAAAGAGGTCATACCACCGATGATCAGATCGGGGCGGGACTGTAATTCCTGACGATCTAAGGACTGAATACCTTTGGTGTCTAATTTATTCCGCAAATCCGCATCTGGATAACCGATTAATTCTACTTCATAGCGATCGCTCAAGGGATTATAGGGCACCGTAATTATCGATGCGGTGGGGGCATTATTAATTTTTAGCCACAGCTTGATCTTCTCCCCGAGTTGGTGATTGGCGGCGACTGATAGTTTAGAGTCGGGGCCGCCACGATAGGAAAATCTTATAAACGGGCAGATCTGCTCTCCCAGCCTCATCAATCCCCGGATGATAAAGGTATCGGTGGTGGTGAAGTCTTTAATGTTCTGTTTTTGGAAATCATTCTTATTATCCTGTAATTCTAGATTGAGAATATCCGCATCATTACCGGCGGGGCCGTAGATAGAGAGGGAAGCGAAGGGAAATAGATATTGAGTCTGTCCCATCAGGTAATATTCCCTTTCGACCGCCAGTTGCGCTCTTTCCATCAAGTTTAAGAGCTTAAGCAGGGGATTACCGGAATTATAATTCGGCGTTGTACCGGGAGTGACTTTGAAGACTGTATCAGAGTGAACTATGAACATGGCTTTAGATAGTGTGATATAGGAAGGCAACGAATTTGAGGGGCTTGTCGCCCGGGTTGCGAATCCCGTGCATACCGCCGCTCTTGGTGAAGATGACACTGCCGGGTTTGACGGGTAATTCTTTGAATTCGCGCTCGCCCAACCCCATCACCTGACGTTTGACGGTTTTATAAGAGTCGGTGGCGGGATCGTCGCCGACGCGCATATAGGCTATACCTTCCCCTTCGGTGATGTAATATAGTTCCTCTGTACCGATATGTTGATGGGTGCCTTCCACTTTACCCGGCGGAATTGTCACCTCGTGGAAGAAGATCATCGAACCACCCAATTCTCTCTGTACCACCCAACGCATTTCGATGATATTGTCATCTTTACGATCGGGGTTGTTATCGTCCATCATCGCGTTACGGTAACGCACCGGCTTAATATCGGGTGTTTGTAGGAACCAACCTCTTTGAAAATCGATGAGGTAGTTCTGGTCGGGGATGGTGTTCTCGAAGGAACTCGGTTGGTCTGTTCTCGGTTCTTGGTGGGAGCGGAGATAGGCGTTATCTTTTGCTGCATCCGAGTCGCTAATTTGATAGCCGGTGGGGATGGTGACATCGTTTTCCCGGAAGGACAGTTCCAGCCGTTTCAAGCTTTTAATATCGGCTAAAGCGTTTTTAAATTCACGGATTCTGGTGATCGGCTGGTTATAACCCATCTGATCGAGAATTTGAAAATCGTGGTAGCTATTGCCGGGGGGTTCCAACGTTTCCCAGATTTCGACTTGGAAAGCGTCAGTCCAGGGGCAGTAATGGAGTTTTACCCGAGCCTGGGCGATATTGTCTTGATTTTCGGGAAGGACTTTTACCTGGGCGATCATTTCCTTCTTGACGAAACGTAATTTCTCCCTCGCCACCTCCACCAGACGGCTACTCTTATACTCCAGTCGCAGGAAGTTACATAAAAATTGACCGTCCAAGTACACCTCACCTTTGATGACGATGATGTCAATATACGATCGCACTTCCTGCACATTGTAGCGGTAACGACTGCTACGGGTGGCGTTGAGATACTGGGCGTGATAAATGCGATCGGGGAAGAAGACTACTTGAAATATCTCGTTCCAGACTTTGGTGTCTTCGTTCTGGTCGATCAGTTTAAATCTCGGGTCCATAATTACAGCCTCTTGAGTAATAGATCGGCGATGCGGAAAGAATTCGCCTGAATGGTTAGAGTAGGGTTAGCACCGCCGGAAGTGGGCATGAATGAGCCATCGGTGACGTAGAGGTTGTCAAAGTACCAGGCGCGACAGGTGGGGTCTAGAACCGAGTCTTTCTCATCCGTACCGAACCGGGCACCGCCTAAAATATGGTTAGCGATACGGGCGATACCGTTAGGAGCTTGATACACACCGCCCTGTCCCTCGATTTGATATTTTCCGCCCGCATCTAACCCGTACCGCAAAACATCGCCGCAACATTGAGCCAGGGTATTCATTAAATATTGATCGTGACGGTGCCAAATTTTACGGATATAGGCGACGGGACGGCCCCATTTATCGGTGACGCTCGGGTGCAGTTCGATGCGGTTCGTTTTGAGAGGCACTTGATTGGCCATGAAACTCACCGATAAACCCTTACCGAAACTGTTATCGAGGAATTTTACCAGCTCATCACCGATCAGCCCCGTATCATCGATGAAGCCTTTCCAGAGGGTGTCTAAGTCCGTACTGCGGTGGGTACGCCCGAGAGAAACTGGTAAGGCTCGATCGGAAGTATTGTTATAGACGGCCGCCCCGGCCCATAATCCCTTACTCTTGATGAATTCCTCGGTGGCACAACAATCTATAGCCCAATCCGCGTCAAGGGCTTTAGACTTGTCACTCCGATCCGGTACGATCGCGCTAGCCCCGCCAAAACAATGGGTGAGGAAATATTTACCGAGTAAATCGTTCTGATTGATGCGCCGATCAAATTCCGGATCTAATCGGGCGGAAATTTTCAACAACCGGATCGATTCGATCGCCGAGCAAGCTACTATCACTAGTTTGCCCGTGACGGAACGCTCCTTACCGCCCGGATCGAGGTACACTACCCGGCTGATCTTATCCTCCTG
The DNA here is from genome assembly GCA_964623815.1 of uncultured bacterium. Lineage (GTDB taxonomy): Bacteria > Cyanobacteriota > Cyanobacteriia > Cyanobacteriales > Microcystaceae > Chroococcopsis. The sequence goes on from CAZUVR010000011.1 coordinate 71,472, forward strand.
ACATTCCAGACGGATTACACAGCAGTTGGTAAGGATTTCAAAATTGGGTGAGTCGGCGATGGGACTGAGTAAAGAAACCCAAGTATTAGATTTTAGTCCCAAGGGGCAACCATAGCGGTTGACGTAGCTAGTTTTGATGGTGTCCGGGTCGCTCGGAACTTTTCTCCCGCTCGGCGCGTGATCTTCGGTAATCACGGCCAGGGGAGTGCGATAGGGTAGAACCTGTTTCGAGTTACTCGTATTCTGTCCCAACCATTCCATCCCTTTACGGGCGTACTCGCTGATCGGGTTCGGAGCTAAAGGTTTCTGATAATTATCCTTACCGAAGGGTTTAAGTTGATTTTCCTTCGTCCCGTTCAAGCCTACCAGTTCCTCCGCCTTGCTGTAGTGGGGTTCTAAATCTTCGTAACTTATGGGCCAGTCCCGTGCCTCTTTTTGAACCGTCCCGTCCGGATCTTCGGCGATGTCGGTGCGTCCCGCGTTAAAGCTGGCCAAACGCAAATCCAAAGGGGTGAAGCGCAGGGAAACCGCTCCGTAGAGTTGGGTTCCACCCCCTACCACCTGGGCGGTATAACCTTCGATCGTGGCTAATTCCACACCTCCCCTGAGGGCATCTTCGTAGATGTGCGGCTCGTCGTTAATGTCCGGTTCGATATGACTGGTGTAGAATGCCTCCCCTTTATTGGCGACTCCAGGGACGGTTATCTTTTTGGCCGGGCCGTCGGCGAACAATTCATCCCTTTTGAAGTCACTCAGACCATCCGCTTTTTGATATTGGGGCTTGAGTAGAGGGCCTTTCTCTAAAATTAATACGGATTTACCCGCCTTTACTAGAGTGTGAGCGATCGGCGCTCCACCCGCACCGCTACCGATGATAACAACGTCAAATTCTTTATCCATGAGATTTATTAAAAAATTACTAACCGTGATAATCGTTATTAACGCCTAGGGGTTTTTCTATAGCTCGTTTCCAATCGAAGAGGGTTTTTCCCGAATCATCTTGATAACGCGTCGATAGATAGGCCCATCCCGCAGCGCCTATATTGCCCCCGTATTTCGGATGGGCGAAGGCTCCCGTGAATGTGTGACGGCGTAGCAGTTGCAGGAAGTAAAGCGGACTCTCGTATTTACTTTTGTCCCAGCCCGCTACTTCGTTTTTAGTCATCTCATCGTACAGATTCATGTACATTTCCCGGGGCATGATCGCGGGTTCGATGAAAGGATTTCTCTGTCTCAGAATACGATCGATCTCCGCGATACAAATTTTGTAATCGATGAGATGGTGGTTCTCTTCCCTGGCCAGGATATTATCGATGAAATTGGCCGCGCCGATCGATTCGTCGAGACGGTAAGCGTAAGGATACTGACTACCCCTACTCTGGCGATCGAGAAAATTATAGTAGCGATCGACAAAATTCTGTCCCTCTTCGCTTCGGAAAGGTAAAATTCGGTTCACCAGCCGCTGTAAGATCACGTATTCCCAATCATCGAAGCACAGGGGTTGCGTACAGAAATCTGTGAAGAATCTCGACCAAATTTGTCCATTATCTAAGGTGACTTTTTGCGGATTAATAGGGTCAATAAGCGCCCACCCATCCACTATATATTTATAAGTATGAACTTCCCCTTTAGGAACTAATACGGTGAGGGCATAATATCCCGTCTCTTCTCCTAAAAAGGTAACGGATTGTAAAGGCACCGGTTCGTATAAATTAGCGAATGAACCTATTACTGCTACGTTTTTGGGTGGGTTGCCTCCCTTATATTGATACACGAAACTAACTCTGTTCTGCGTATAGTTACCTACAGGATCTTTGCCATCACTATAGGTATCGATAATCGGAAATCTCCAAGATTCAGCTATTTGTGAGCTTATAAAATCATCTTTACCGTTAAATTGTCCTAAATTGTTGCGCCCATCTACATTATTTCTCGCTAAAAATTTAGTACAGTGGTTAAGAATATATTGCTCATCTAAAGGTGAAATGTTAACCATGTTTTGCCAATACAGTGGTGTATTTTGATTTCAAATATAGCAAGCTTATTTCAAAAAAGCAACTATTTTAGTATATTTTTATTTTTAGTTTTTTATTTATATTTTCTCCTACATTTCCTGCTTTTAAACACCAAAATACCTATTTTTTACCGACAAAAACTTACTTTTCCTTACTTTATCAATTGATTAATAATTTTTCCGAATAAAAAATCATTGAGGATCGATGTTGTAGAGTTCGTTATGGTGGATTTTTGTGAGGTGGGATGTGGATAGGTCTGGTGGCTTAGAAACATACAGCACTTTGCATATCAATTAAGTACTTGTTTTGGGGGATGGGGGTTAGGAGGACCGGAATTGGGGAAACCACTCAATTCCTAACCCCTAATTCCTAACTCCCCGTACCTCAACGAGAGAGAAAAGTGCTGTATTTACCGTTTTGTGCCAGCGATAAAATTTGTAAACTTACCTGTTAAGGGTTAGATTTTTTTGGCTAATTCTTTTATCTTTAAAATAAGGTTTTGTTGGTAGAGTAGTGAAAAAGATGAAAGTTGCCTATTTGTCCCTAACTTCGCTCACCCTCGCGGGCATTTTAATCACTCCTGTCTCTCTGAAAGCACAAAGTGCTAAGGATTTGGTGATAGACAATAACCGAGCGACTCAATCGAATAGCTTCTTCCAACCCGTAAGCAATTTAATCACGGATTTGCAAAAGCAAGGTTTAACGATCGGCGACCCATCAGAAAGATTGTCGGTTAAGTATCAAGTATCTAAACCCTGCACGTCCTGCTCTTTATACGTCGGTACGGGGGTTAGCAATGGCGAGAAAGATATTAACAACGGGATGGGGGTAAACTTGGGGGTAGGTTTTTCGATGCCCCTATCTAAATAGTCTAGATACCGATAACGTATTTACGCCACTCGTGATTAAGATTACCCCTGGTATGTTTGAGTAACTCAAAATGGAGGCTACTGTAAGGTTTACGCGGTTGGGAACGTAAATTCATACCCGCTTCCTTGGGGGTACGATTTCCCTTTTTCACGTTACAGCGGACGCAGGCGGTGACGAGATTTTCCCAGGAATCGCCCCCCCCCCGGGAGCGCGGTATAACGTGATCCAGGGTTAATTGTTCCCCCCGATAGTTACAGTATTGACAAGTGTGGTGATCTCGTTCCAAGATATTACGGCGGGTAAGAGGAATCTCCTTATAAGGAACCGACACGTACTGACGCAGACGGATCACCGATGGCAGGGGAAAGCCTTGATAGATCGATAGATTGTCATTATGTTCTAATTGCTCCGCTTTGCCTTTGAGCAATAAAACCACCGCCCTTCTCCAACTGGTAATGTTAAGGGGTTCGTAGGAAGCATTCAGCACCAGAACCTTACTCATCGTGGTTGAATAATAATTTTATACCGAATAGTAGCACAGATTACTCTCAGCGATGGCATCTTTGCTAACAATCTCGGCCTTTAACGGCAGCGAACCTGGAACATCTGCTATTCTTACCTTATCTAAGTGGTGAAGTGTCTTAGGAGTGGAGACAGTGTTAAGTAAAGAAGTCGGCCTCAGGAGTAAACAGAACTATCAAATATCTCATATTACGCGTCATCGAGCCTGGATAGAAATCGATCGCCCTGCCCTAACCCACAATATCACCCAAATCAAGAAACACCTATCACCTCGCACAGAATTCATGGCGGTGGTAAAAGCCGACGGCTACGGACATGGAGCGATAACGGTGGCCGAAACCGCCTTATCTTCTGGTGCTGGTAGCCTAGCGATCGCTACTCTCTCCGAAGGTATCGAGTTAAGGGAGGCCGGTATCGCCGCTCCTATCTTAGTTCTCGGAGCCATCAACACCCCGGAAGAAATAGCAGCCGCCGCTCACTGGCAACTACAGCCGACTCTCTGTAGCGTGGAACAGGCGAGGATCATTTCCCGCACCATGACCGATTTAGAGCAAACTCTGCCAGTACACCTCAAACTAGATACGGGAATGTCCCGACTCGGCACCCTATGGCAACAGGCGGAGAGTTTCCTTACTACTGTCCTCTCTTTACCCTATCTGAAAATTAATAGCGTCTACTCCCACCTCGCCACCGCTGACGAGCCAGATACGATGACGATGAAGCTACAACAAGAGAGATTCGAGACAGCGATCGCGGCGATGAAAAACTTGGGATTTACGCCCCCCTGTCTGCACCTGGCTAACTCGGCAGGTACTTTGAGGGATAGATCGCTACACTACGATCGGGTTAGGGTAGGATTGGCGATGTATGGATTATACCCAGCCCCTGGGTTGAGCGACACCCTATCGCTGAAACCCGTGTTACAGGTAAAAGCCCGCATCACCCAGATTAAAAATTTACCCGCCGGTACCGGAGTCAGCTACGGTCATCAATACGTCACCACAGAACCGATCACGATGGCGGTGGTGGGGATAGGTTACGCTGACGGAGTGCCCCGGAATCTTTCTGGATGTTTGCGAGTTCTGCTCAAGGGGCGGAAAGTGCCTCAAATCGGGGCGATCACGATGGATCAATTGATGATCGATGTTAGCCATATCCCCGATGTCAAGGTGGGGGATATAGTAACTTTAATCGGTAAAGACGGCAACATCGGCATCGCCGCTGAAGATTGGGCCAGGCAATTGAAGACGATTTCTTGGGAGATTCTCTGTGGATTCAAACACCGTCTGCCGCGAGTGGTGACGAGATGAAAACTTTTCGATTATTTTTTATTGGATGACACGATTGCCGTTACAATGAGCTTTGCACCTGAAGCTCATCCCTTGGGGAAAGATCAAGCAGATTAATCGAACACTTAAAGTAATATGGCTAAAGTTTTAGTATCCGATCCCATCGATCAAGTAGGTATAGATATTCTCTCTCAAGTCGCACAAGTAGACGTAAAAACAGGCTTATCGGCGCAGGAATTAGTAGAGATCATCTCCGAATACGATGCGTTAATGTTACGCTCGGGCACAAAGGTAACTAAAGAAATTATCGAAGCGGGCAGTAAATTACAAATCATCGGACGCGCTGGCGTGGGTGTAGATAATATTGATGTGCCTGCTGCAACCCGTCAGGGTATCATCGTCGTCAATTCCCCAGAAGGTAATACCATCGCCGCCGCCGAACACGCTTTAGCGATGATGTTGTCCCTCTCCCGCCATATTCCCGAAGCCAATCAATCGGTAAAAGAGGGCAAGTGGGAAAGAAATCGCTTCATGGGTAGCGAGGTTTATAAAAAGGTTATCGGCGTTGTCGGTTTAGGTAAGATCGGCTCTCACGTCGCGTCTGTGGCCAAATCCCTGGGGATGAAACTACTCGCCTACGATCCTTTCATTTCTAGCGAGCGAGCGGAGCAATTAGGATGCACCTTGGTAGATCTGGATTTATTATTCTCCGAGTCCGACTACATTACCCTACACGTACCGAAAACCAACGAAACCACCCACCTGATCAATAAAGAATCGATCGCCAAAATGAAGCCGACGGTGAGAATAATCAACTGTTCTCGCGGTGGTATCATCGATGAAAATGCTCTTGCCGAAGCGATCCAAGAAGGCAAGATAGCCGGTGCCGCTCTCGATGTATTCGAGCAGGAACCTTTAAAAGAATCGAATCTGCGGGATTTACCCCGGGTTATCCTCACGCCCCATTTAGGTGCCTCGACGGCGGAAGCACAGGTTAATGTAGCCATCGACGTAGCCGAACAAATTCGAGATGTTTTATTAGGCTTACCGGCCCGATCGGCGGTTAACATCCCGGGCTTAACTCCAGATGTCATGGAAAAACTGCGCCCCTACCTACAACTAGCGGAAACGATGGGTAATCTGGTAGGACAATTGGCGGGAGGCCGGATAGATTGGCTCAACGTTAAACTACAAGGTGAATTGGCGGTTAATGACAGTAAACCTCTAGTAGTGGCGGCTATCAAGGGGATTCTCTCTCAAGCCCTCAGGGAAAGGGTGAACTACGTAAACGCGGCGATCGAAGCTAAAGAACGGGGTATCCGGGTTATCGAAACCAGAGACGCTTCTATCCATGATTATTCCGGTTCGATCCATCTCGAAGCCAGGGGTACGATGGGAGAACATTCAGTCACTGGCGCTCTCTTAGGTAATGGAGAAATTCGCATCACCGATTTAGATGATTTTCCCATCAACGTGCCTCCAAGTAACTATATGCTCTTTACCCTACACCGCGATATGCCGGGTATTATCGGTAATATAGGCTCTCTTTTGGGTAGTCACAATGTTAATATTGCCAGTATGCAGGTAGGTAGGAAAATCGTTCGCGGTGATGCGGTGATGGCATTAAGTTTAGACGATCCCTTATCGGAAGCAGTATTATCGGAGATTGTTAAAATCCCTGGTATCCGCGATGCGTATACGGTTAAACTCTAGAGATCCAATTCCCGGCTTTGGCGGGCCGGGTAATAGTTATCAATTTTAAGTGGACAATGTCTAATAGTTGGTGGGAAATTAAGGTACTGTGCGAGGCGAGTTTAGAGGAATCGGTCTTCTGGCGGCTGGAAAAGTTCGGCTGTTCTGGCACCGCAACCGAGGTTAAAGGGGATTCCATGTTAATCAGGGCTTATATACCCCAGATAAAGGCCCAGTTACTGGATCTGGCGGCCCTATCCCTATGGCTGCGTCAGGATGCCGTACTTAACGGCACCACCGAACCCCTAACACGTTGGCAGTTGATCGATGAAGAAGATTGGGCTAGTAGTTGGAAACAACATTGGCAACCTACCCCGGTGGGCGATCGTTTTATCGTTTATCCAGCCTGGTTAACCCCTCCCGAAGATACGGATAAAATCATCCTGCGTCTCGATCCTGGGGCCGCTTTCGGCACCGGTACCCACCCCACTACTCAACTCTGTTTAGAGTCTCTGGAAATGCGCTTGATGATCAATCCCGAAGAACAAACGATCGCCGATATAGGCTGTGGTTCGGGCATTCTCTCGATCGGCGCGGCCCTGATTGGTGCTGGCAAGGTTTATGCTGTGGATATTGATCCTCTCGCCGTCGGTGCGGCTCGTTCCAACCGTCATCTCAACAAGATCAATCCCAATCATCTGTTTATCAATCAGGGCAGTGTGGAGGAATTATTAGACCTATTGCCAGACGGTGTCAACGGTATCGTCTGTAATATCATCGCTGAGACGATCATGGATATAATCCCCCAGTTAACTGCTCTCTCGAAACCCTCGGGCTGGGCTATCCTCAGCGGCATTCTCGTAGATCAGGCCAAACCCATCGCTGATACATTAGAGCAGAATGGCTGGGTTGTGGCGGCCCTGTGGAAGCGTCAAGAATGGTGCTGTATTAATATCCGCCGCGCTATCAATTAGTAACGATCATCACTCATGTGCCAATGTAATATCTTTTACACTATAAAAAATGTAAATTATTATTAAACACATGACTCAGCAGTCTCAACCTAGAGTGGTAATCATCGGCGGTGGTTTTGGCGGTTTGTATACAGCGAAAGCGCTCAAATCAGCCCCCGTTAACATCACCCTGGTCGATAAGCGTAATTTTCATCTCTTCCAGCCCCTCTTATATCAAGTAGCTACAGGGGTACTGTCGCCAGCGGATATTTCCTCGCCTCTGCGCCTGGTGCTACGGGAGCATAAAAATACGACGGTAATCCTCGATGAAGCTTTAGACATCGAGCCAGAATCGAAACGGGTGATTTTAAAAGACCATTCCCCCCTCGAATACGATTATCTAGTTCTGGCTACCGGAGTCAGTCACCACTATTTCGGTAACGACCAATGGCAACCCTACGCACCAGGCTTAAAAACCATCGAGGACGCGGTAGAAATTCGCCGCAGGATATTTTTAGCCTTTGAAGAGGCTGAAAAGGAGGAGAACCACGAAAAACGTCAAGCCTGGCTCACTTTTGCTATCGTCGGTGGCGGCCCAACAGGAGTAGAATTGGCAGGGGCGATCGCTGAAATCGCACAAGGCGCGTTAAAAGGCGATTTCCGGCGCATTAATCCAGCAGAGGCTAAAATTATTTTAATCGAGGGGGTCGATCGCGTCTTACCACCCTATCCGAGCAAGTTATCGGCAAACGCGAAACAGTCTTTAGAAAAATTGGGCGTAACGGTAGAGACGAAGAGTGTAGTTACCGCCATCACTCCGGATAATCTAACGGTGCGTCAGGGAGAGGCCCAAAAGCAAATCAACGCCCGAACGATTCTCTGGGCGGCAGGAGTGAAAGCCTCGAAAATGGGTGAAATTCTTGCCAAACGCACGGGAGCGAATTTAGATAGAGTCGGGAGGGTGATGGTAGAAGCGGATTTAAGTATCAAAGGTTATCCGGATATATTCGTCATCGGAGATTTAGCCCACTTCGCCCATCAAGGAGATAAACCCCTACCCGGAATCGCCCCTGTAGCCATGCAGGAAGCCGAATACTTAGCCGGTTTATTACGGAAGCGCTCAAAAGGGGAAACTGTGGGGAATTTTCAATATATCGATCGGGGTAATCTAGCCGTCATCGGTCAAAACTCGGCGGTAGTAGATTTAGGATTCGTCAAATTATCGGGATTTCTGGCGTGGCTGATCTGGGTTTGGGCCCATATTTATTATCTGATCGAGTTCGATAATAAATTGATCGTGATGATGCAGTGGGGCTGGAACTACTTTACTAAAGGTAGGGGGGCCAGGTTAATCACCGGCGAAACCTACCCTGGGCGCTACGGGAATCTACCTGCAGATAGTCCGGTTCTGAACGACAGAGCGGGAGAATTGATCGGTAAAAGCTAAAAAAATAATAGCTACTGGCGAGTTCGGTGACAGCCGATCGCTATGATAAAAATATCGTTATGAGGTTAATTTATGCCGTTTCCCCGTTCCAGTGGTATCCTACTTCACCCCACTTCTCTTCCCGGTAGATACGGCATCGGGGAATTAGGAACAGATGCTTATGAGTTCGTCGATTTCCTCTACAGAAGCGGTCAGAGACTCTGGCAGATTCTTCCCCTCGGCCCTACCGGCTACGGCAACTCCCCCTATATGAGCTATTCGGCTATTGCCGGAAATCCCCTGCTCATCAGTCTACAATTGTTGCAGGAAAAGGGCTTGTTAGAAGCAGAAGATTTAGAAAACCTGCCCGAGTTTCCCCTCGATCGGGTAGATTTTGATAAGGTTATCCCCTGGAAAATGTCCCTACTGCAGAAGGCGGGGAGAAAATTTCTCAGCGGGGGCGACGCGTCAGCTGAGCGTGCCTTGGGCATCGTTTACAAACAATTTGAAGGTTTCTGTCTAGGTAATCGGGGATGGTTGGAAGATTACGCCCTGTTTATGGCTCTTTCGGAAGTCTATGAGAATAAACCCTGGACTGATTGGCCCGATGAGTTACGACACCGTGAGCCATCAGCTTTAGAAAGTAAGCGTCACCAATTGAAAGAGGCGATTTTCCTACAAAAGTTCTTCCAGTTTGAATTTATCCAACAGTGGCTGAATTTAAAACGCTACGCTAACTCTTTAAATATTTCTATCATCGGGGATATTCCCATCTACGTCGCTCATAATAGCGCCGATGTCTGGTCTTGTCCGCAGGCGTTCAAACTCGATCCCGAAACCGGTAATCCAGAGGAGATGGCCGGCGTACCGCCAGATTATTTCTCGGAGACGGGCCAGTTATGGGGTAATCCGATTTATGATTGGCAGTACCTGGAGAAAAATGGTTTCGATTGGTGGATAGGACGGGTAAAAGGCGTGTTATACCTGGTCGATATTATCCGAATCGATCATTTTCGCGGTTTAGAGGCCTATTGGTCTGTACCGGCAGGTGAGACTACTGCTATAAATGGTCAATGGATAAAGGCACCAGGGGCTAAACTATTTCAGGCGATTCGAGATCAATTGGGATCTTTGCCCATCATCGCCGAGGATTTGGGCGACATAGATGAAGCGGTTCAGGAGTTACGCGACGGTTTCGGCTTTCCAGGTATGAAAATTCTTCAGTTCGCTTTCGGCGGTGATGCCGACAACGTCCATCTACCATTCAATACGGAACAAAATAGTGTTATCTATACGGGCACCCACGATAATAACACCACCGTCGGCTGGTATATGAACGAGGCTAACGATTACGAGAAGTATCAACTACAGCAGTATTTAGGTCATTCCGTCTCTAATCATAATGTCTCTTGGGATCTGATCCGTCTCGCTTACAGTTCCATCGCCGATCAGGCGATTATCCCCCTACAAGACGTGTTCAGTCTGGCTAGTGATGCGCGGATGAATCGTCCTTCCATCGCTGTTGGGAATTGGTCTTGGCGTTACCGTCGCGAGGCCCTGACTAATGAATATAGCGATCGCTTGAGCTATTTGGTGAAGTTATTCGGCAGGAATCGAGGTTAATTAAACGGCGGCGAAAGACTTCAAGCGATAACCCAATCCGTAGACGGTTTCGATCAAGTCTTCCGGTGCGCCAGCGGCTTTTAATTTCTGTCTGAGGCTCCTGATATGAGCTTTCACCGTTGCTTCTTCGGGGAATTGATCGAGTGTCCAGAGATGATCTATGATTTGCGATCGGCTGAAAACGCGACTATTGTGACGCATGAATAGTTCTAATAATCCGTATTCTTTCGGACTGAGGGGGACGGGATTGCCCCGGTAGAAAACTTCGCAGGTGCTGGGGTTAAGGGTGACACCGGCTGCTTCTAAAATGGGGGGTAGGGTACTGACTCCCCTACGCATCAAGGCCCGGACACGGGCTAATAATTCATCGATATTGTAAGGTTTGACGAGATAATCGTCCGCTCCTACATCCAGACCTGCCACGCGATCGCTGATCAGATCCCGCGCCGTTAGCATTAATATAGGGGTTTGGTCTCCTTTCTCCCTCAGACGGCGGCAGATGCTTAAGCCGTCGAGTTTGGGTAGCATGATGTCCAACAGGATCAGGTCGTAGCTACTGGCGAGGGCTAATTCTAAACCTATTTGACCGTCCTGAGCTAACTCTACTACATAGTTCTGATCGTTTAATTCTTCGGCTAGGGGGTCAGCAATGCGATCGTCGTCCTCGATTAAAAGTATTTTCATGTGTAAGAAGTTATTGAACGGTGAGGTCTTTTGAAGATTGTAACTATTTTTCTCTTTTTTTTGTCAAGAAGAAAATTCTTTCTCTACAGATTGTTATTTTTAATATTTTGTTCCCTGATTTATAAGCAAACTTTAGATTAAATTGGTAAATTAATCGATTATTAATCAGCCATTGGCATAAATATATTAGCGGATTTAATCAGACGATTCAACTAAGGAAAAGAGAAAAACACGGCTTTCGAGGAGAAAACCCTGTTTTGAGGTTTAATAGTTATTCACCCGAAGACGGGGGCAACATAGCCCATCGCCCCCCAGAGTGAAGGTTTTAATAATCAGTGCCGATGGTGTGAAGTTTGAGGAAATTAGTGCTGCCAGCTTTACCCATAGGCAAACCGCCCATGACTAAAACTTTATCCCCTGGGGAAACGAAACCGCGCCCGATCAAATCCGCATCGATTTGCGGTAATAATTCCTCCAGAGAATCCTTAAGAAATTTCATCGAAATCGGCCTGACACCCCAATTGAGACAGAGACGGCGGGCGATTCCAGCATAGGGAGTGTAGGCGACGATAGGCGCTCGGGGACGTTCGGCAGAAGCGAGTTGAGCAGTGTAGCCCGTTTCGGTGAAAGTGACGATACATTTAAGTTCGAGAGTATCATCGATCGAATGAAGCGCCTGGCTGATGCCTGCGGTATCGTCGTTATTATTGGGGGGATAGTTGGTAAACTGCACCGAAGACTCCACCTCTCGGGCAATACGGGCGAGCATATTCACCGACTCCACCGGAAAATCGCCCACCGCCGACTCTCCTGATAGCATCACCGCATCGGTGCCATCCATGATGGCGTTAGCCACATCGCTCGCTTCAGCGCGGGTGGGGCGGGGGTTACGGATCATGCTATCGAGCATCTGGGTGGCGGTAATTACGGGGATGGCCTTTTGATTACAGAGGCGGATTATCTCTTTCTGAATCAAGGGGACTTTTTCCGGACTCATCTCCACCCCCAAATCACCCCGAGCTACCATGATCGCATCACACTCATCGATTATCGGTTCGAGATTGGCGATCGCCTGCGGCTTCTCCAACTTGGCCAACACTGGTATATTCGCGCCCTTTTCCTTCAGTAAAGCTTTTAAGGTTTGAATATCTTCCGGTTTACGGACGAAACTGAGAGATATAAGATCCACGCCTTGGGCGATACCGAAGTCTAAATCTTCTTTATCCTTCTCCGTCATCGAAGGTAGGCGGAGGTTTAAATCAGGCAAATTGACACCTTTTCTGCTCTTGAGTAAACCACCTTCTACCACGCGACAGACAACCGCAGTGCCTTCGATTTTCTCGACGCGCAGTTCTAACAATCCGTCATCTAAGAGAACTTGAGTTCCCTCTTTCGCTTCCTCCGCCAAGTAGGGGTAATCGATGCCAACAGTGTCGAGTTGCCCAGTGAATTCAGAAATTGGTACGAGCGTCAGTAAGCCGCCCTCGATTAGTTGTATACCTTCTCCTGACAATTGCCCGACGCGAATTTTAGGCCCTTGTAAATCCTGTAATAACATCAAAGGTAAATCTAACTCTTGGGAAACCTGACGCAGGCGAGTGATTCTCTCGGCGTGTTCTTCATATTTACCGTGAGAAAAGTTAAGACGCGCCACATTCATGCCGGCTAACATCATTTTTTTGATTACTTCCGGTGAATCACTGGCGGGGCCGATAGTGGCGACGATTTTAGTACGTTGTTTCATGGCTTTCATGGTTTTCTGCTCTTTAAGGTTTATAAACTACTTCATTGGTTGAGGTTTCACCCTTTTCAAACTGAGTTAAATTGAACAGGGTAACGGTAGCGATTTGTTCTAGGGCGTTACAGGTGAAAAAAGCTTGGTGAGCGGTGATCAAGACGTTGGGGAAAGACTGTAATAGTTGAAAAGTTTCGTCTTGAATGATGGTATTGGATAAGTCTTGAAAGAATAATTCGTCTTCCTGTTCGTAAACGTCGATACCGAGAGAGCCGATTTTATGGGCTTTGATCCCATCGATGACGGCCCGGGTATCCATCAGGGCCCCTCTACTGGTGTTAATTAACATTACGCCGTCTTTCATCTGGGCGATCGACTCGGCGTTAATGATATAGTGGGTTTCCGGTAGGAGGGGGCAGTGCAGGGAGATGATGTCAGATTGGCTGAAAAGTTCTGGCAGGGAGACGTATTTAGAATCGCCGATGGTTTTAAATTCCTCGTTCGGGTAAGCGTCGTATCCCAATAGAGAGCAACCGAAACCGTGAATTATCCGGGAAAAGACTAGACCTATCTTCCCCGTACCGATAACCCCAACGGTGCGGCCGTTCATATCGAATCCTAACAAACCTTCTAGGGAAAAGTTATCATCCCTAACCCGATTGTAGGCGCGGTGAATTTTCCTATTGAGACTGAGGATTAGAGCCACAGCGTGTTCGGCTACCGCGTTGGGTGAATAGCTGGGCACCCGGGCGATTTTTATCCCTAATTCCGCAGCCCGTTTTAAGTCTACATGGTTATATCCTGCCGATCGTAATAATAATAATTTCGTGCCGCCTTCGGCCAGTATATCTAAGGTTTCCGCATTTCCTACGTCGTTGACGAAGATACAAACAGCAGGATACCCTTTCGCCAGGATAGCGGTTTCCGGGTTCAGTTGCGGCTCTAAATAAGTGAACTTATAATTGTAATCACCATTGGCTTCGTTAAAGGAGTCTCGATCGTATGATTTACTACTGAAAAAAGCAACCTTCATATTTTCTCACTCGACAAATCTACAACGAGAATACAATAGCAATATTGCCCTGTTGTCAATATTTAAAGATTTAATTAGTATTGAGGCTACCGCCCCTAAAAGAGATTAATTAACAGTTAAATTGTCGTTAAAATCTGCTTTATTTTTTTTTGACTAGCGAAATAGTTTCTTAGTATTGATATGGATAGGTGTGATAATTAATGGGAACGTTTAGCCATTTAGCTAGTTCAGAGGCTAACCATTCCATTTCCATTTCTGAGGCAAATTCATCTTCTTGAATTTCGTATTTTCTGGCTCCTGCCCAAATTCTTAAAGCTGTTCTTTTGCCTCCTATCTCTATTTCAGTAATATCTTCTCTAATACTAGAGTAATATTTTCCATAGGTTATACCTAAAGCTTTAGAAATTCTACTAATTTTTTCTGGTGTTATCAATATGATAGTATGACCAAATACGGAAATTAAACAGTTCTTAAATACCCATAAAATTAATACATAAATTGTCACTGGTAAGGTCATCAACAAAATTGACACTGTCATAATTTTTAACTCTAGCTTCGATATTGCTGAGGACTATTCTAGCAAGATAGACGATGAATATCGTATAGTTAATAACGACTAAGGAGAGTAATATTTAATTTTTTGATTATTCACCACTACAGACACAGAGAACAGAGAGAGCTTTTGGGTGATTTAGGAAAGAGTGAGTAAAAAGTTGTGTAACTCTTTTAAAACATCTTCGTCCGCTTCTTCGGGGAGAAAATGCCCGCAATTTAAAGCTTGCCCCTCTACTTTCAAAGCTTGTTGCTGCCAGATCGATAACAGGTCAAAATGTTTTTCTAATACTCCTAGCTTACCCCATAAAACTAAAAGAGGGCAGGCTATTTTCTCGTGTCGATCTTCTCGATCGTGTTCTAAATCTATACTCGCCGAAGCCCGATAATCGTCACAGGTAGCCCGAATCGTTTCAGGGTTACGAAAACATCTCTCGTACTCGGCGACGGCTAAAGGAGAAAAAGCATCCCCCTTTCTGCTCCAACGCCTTAAACAATCGTGCAGGAAATAATCAGGATTCGCACCGATGAGGGTTTCGGGGAAGGGATGAGGCTGGATTAAAAACAACCAGTGATAATAGGCGGTAGCAAAAGCCTGGTTTAATCCTCCGTACATTACGAGAGTGGGCGCGATGTCTAATAATACTAGCTTCCCCACCCGCCCAGGATAGTCTTTAACCAGACGGTGAGCGACTCTCGCACCGCGATCGTGCCCGACTAGATAAAATTGCTCGTAGCCGAGTCGCTCCATAACTGCCACCTGATCCGCTGCCATAGCTCGTTTAGAATAGGTGCTAAAATCTGATTTAGACGGTGGTTTAGAACTGTCGCCGTAACCCCTTAAATCGGTGGCGATAACGGTAAAATTTGCACTTAATACGGGAGCGATTTTATGCCACATCACATAAGTTTGCGGATAGCCATGTAGTAATAAGATTGGCTCGCCTTTTCCCCCGATAACTCCGTGAATAGTTACTCCGTTGACATCATAATTAAACTCTCTAAAGCCAGGAAATAGACTCATGATCTCGATTATTTATTCCGACGAGTTTCTCCTTCATGATACAGGTAGTTTTCACCCGGAAAGACCGGAAAGATTGACGGCGATAGTGGAAGGCTTAAAAAACGTTTCTTGGGCCGATCGATTACAGTGGCACAAACCGACACCAGTAGAAATTCGGGATGAAGTTATCACCCTGATTCAACAGATACACTCCCCAGAATATCTCTCATACGTAAAGCGTATATCGGCAAAGGGTGGCGGAGTGTTAGACGCGGATACCCCCGTATCAACCCAGAGTTATGAAGTAGCCTTATTAGCCGTGAGTGCCTGGTTAGATGGGGTCGATCGAACTCTCAAAAGTGGTAAACCTAGTTTCATCGTTGCCCGCCCCCCTGGACATCACGCTTGTAAAAATCAGGCTATGGGTTTTTGTATTTTTAGTAATGCCGCGATCGCTGCCCATTATGCTTTAGGGCAAAAGGGGATCGATCGCGTGGCTATCTTAGATTGGGACGTACATCACGGTAACGGGACTCAAGATATTATCGAGGGTAATCCTCGTATCGCCTATTGTTCCCTCCATCAATCCCCCTGTTATCCCTACACTGGCGAGAGAAAAGAAAAGGGTTTACATAATAATGTGTTGAATATTCCCCTATCCCCCGGTTGTAGGGTCAAGGAATACGAATCGGCTTTTCAAAATGAAGTGTTACCATTTTTGCGTAATTTTCAGCCTTCATTACTAATAATTAGTGCTGGCTACGATGCCACCGAAGCGGACTTGTTAGCGAAGATGAATTTACAGCCAGGAGACTACGGATTGTTTACCCAATACCTTCAATCTCTAAACTGTCCGATGTTATTCGGTTTAGAGGGAGGTTATGATCTAGATGCCATTTCCGAGGCAGTCATCGCCACCTTAGAAGTTTTTATACAGTGAGCCGCACCGTCACCTATAGTAACGCCTATACCCTCGTACCTACTTACGAGTGTTTCAACCGTTGTACCTACTGCAATTTCCGCACCGATATAGGTCAAAGTTCTTGGCTGAGTCTATCCGAAGCGAGAAAGAAATTAGAATCCTTACCCCGAGAAGTCACAGAAATTCTTATCCTCAGTGGCGAAGTACACCCGAATGCACTCAATCGAGGTGAGTGGCTACAGAGAATCTATGATTTAGGGAAACTAAGTCAGGAGATGGGCTTTATGGCCCATACTAACGCCGGGATTTTGGCTTACGAGGAGATGAAAAAATTAAAAGAGGTGAATGTGTCGATGGGGTTAATGTTAGAACAAGTTACCCCCAGTTTATTAGAAACGGTTCACCGTCACGCCCCGAGTAAGATTCCCGCGCTGAGATTAGAACAGTTAGAGTGGGCGGGTAAGTTGAGAATACCTTTCACCACTGGCTTATTATTAGGTATCGGGGAAACGGAGAGCGATCGTATTCACACTCTAGAAGCAATTAGATCAATTCACCGGCGCTGGGGACATATACAGGAGGTGATTCTGCAACCCTATAATCTAGGTACGAAAGAAGCCGGCGCTGGTTCGTCTTTTGCACCGGAAATGTTACCTCCTGTGGTAGCAAAAGCAAGGGAGATATTGCCGGAAGATATTACTATTCAAGTACCACCTAATCTAATACTGTCCGAGTCTGCCCTATTCGACTGTTTGGATGCAGGTGCGAGGGACTTAGGGGGTATAGTACCGAAAGATGAGGTTAACCCCGACTATGAACATCTCAACTTAGAATTATTGAGCCAGAAGTTAGGAGAAAGGGGCTGGTTTTTAGAACCCCGTTTACCTATCTACCCGCAATATAAGGACTGGTTAACTTAACAAAGCTGGGAAACAATGGGTTATAGTACCGAAAATGTGGGGGAGAGTTCAGTTGGCAAAGAATTGAGATAAAACCTTTTTAAAGGATGAAATATGAAATTATCCAAGATTTTTTATCGAACTCATCTTTTTTAAGTAATTTATTTTAAATAAAAAATGAATTTTATTGCCCATTAGATAAATACTTAAATGTTTAAAATTGTGGACTTAAATAATACGTTATTCTACTTAGATGATTTATATTTTTTAATAAAAATATCTAATTGTTCTAAGTTAAAATAACTTTAAAATATCTCCACGATTACCTATGGCTATTAATTTAACTAACCGTCTCTCTGCAATCACAACGGGAACTAACGGCCAAACTTATATAGTATGGGTGGAAGCTAATCGTCTCTGGTGTGCTGTT
>CAZUVR010000012.1:0-44549 GCA_964623815.1 uncultured bacterium
AGGCGGTAGCTTCGTTGGATTCTAACACCACCTGCTCATTAGTGGGTAATTCCAGACAATAACCGGCACCGTAAACGGTTTTGATATAGCGGGGGTGTCTCGGATCTGGTTCCAGTTTGGTTCTCAGATGGCGGATGTGAACCCGGATCGTTTCTATGTCATCATCCGGATCATATCCCCATACCTCTTTCAAAATGTCGCTCGGTGATACGGTTTGCCCGTGTCTCTGTAGGAGACAGTGAAGTAATTCAAATTCCAGATGGGTTAACTTAACGGTTTTCCCGAACCAAATCGCCTCGAATCTCTCGGGAACTAGAGTCAGGGGCCCGAAGTTTAAAATTTCCGAATGTTTCGCCGCCTGCGGTATTCGATCGGTTCTTCTTAATAACGCCCTCACCCTCGCTAACATTTCCTCCACCTCAAAGGGTTTGGTGAGGTAGTCGTCGGCACCAGCGTTGAATCCCTCCACCTTATCCTGGGTTTGTCCTAGGGCGGTTAGCATGAGTATGGGGATATCGGCTGTGCGATCGTCCCTCCGCAGGCGCTGACACACCGTAAATCCATCTACTTTGGGTAACATTAAATCTAGCATTATTAAATCAGGTTGTAACTGGACGGCTAAGGCTTGACCCTTGATGCCGTCTTCTGCCTGATTAACGTCATAGCCTGCCATCTCTAAATTGATAGAGACTAATTCGGAAATAGCGGCATCATCGTCAATTACGAGTATTCGAGGCATCAGCAGCGCACTTGGTTACTAAGGGTTGGTCTATTAGATTTTAAATTATGACGAGATTCTAAAGAATCCTGTACTGATTATAAGCATGATTACTAAAATAGGTTTCATTTTGTTGAATTTTATTGGCGAATTTTTAGGTTCATGTTAAAAAGTGTTAATATTTGTTTCCGGTTGGCTCCCTGCTGCCTTTACCGACAATTTTAATAATCTTTACAAATCGGCGGCGGAATTTTTAGAGGGGTTTAAAAGCCAAAAGCTCTGCAGCTAAAGTTTTCAGTCTTTACCCTCTTGATTTTACTCTTTTGCGATCGTAAGAATTCTTAATAAAAACGTTCATCAAATCAGGTTAATGTAGCAGATTAGACGGTTTTGTAAGTTTCTGTAACAAACCAGAAGCAGTCTACTCATCAAAAACAGGACAGATAACATGAGCGTTAATTTAGCAACCCTGTTACGGGAAGGTACGAAAAAATCTCATTCAATGGCAGAAAATGTGGGTTTTGTCAAGTGTTTTCTGAAAGGAGTTGTAGAAAAGAACTCCTATAGAAAGCTGGTGGCTAACCTTTACTTCGTCTACGCTGCGATGGAAGAAGAGATGGAAAAACTGAAAAATCATCCGATCATCTCTAAAATCTACTTCCCCGAGCTAAATCGCAAACAAGCCTTAGAGCAGGACTTATTCTACTACTACGGTGCCAACTGGCGTAACGAAATCAAGCTCTCGCCGGCAGGGGAAGCTTATGTAAACCGCATTCACGAAATCGCGGCCAGCGAACCGGAATTATTGGTAGCCCATTCCTACACCCGTTATCTGGGAGATTTATCGGGGGGACAAATTCTCAAGAAAATTGCTCAGAACGCCATGAATTTAGAGAACGGTGGCACTGCATTCTACGAATTCAAAGACATCAGCGATGAGAAAGCGTTTAAAAATCGTTATCGTCAGAGCCTGAATGAATTAGACGTAACTCAAGAGGACGCAGACAGAATCGTGGAAGAGGCTAACGCAGCTTTCGGAATGAATATGAAGATGTTCCAAGAGTTAGAAGGCAATCTCATTAAAGCGATCGGTATGATGTTATTCAACACCTTAACCCGCCGTCGTACCCCCGGCAGCACCGAACTGGCCACCGCTGAGTAAAGAACTCGCATACCGATAATCCCGACATCCGGGTAATGATTTAACGGGAAAAAAGATGATTATCTGGATATTAGGATTATCGGTTAATTTTTGCGACTCGCTACAGGATAGCAGACAGAGCAATTAACTCAAAAAAATAATTCGGTTAATTTGTTACTCTTAATTCAAAGATAAACTATACTGTTACTCTTAACGAGGTCAGACCGTACCAATCTAATGACTTAGGTAGTAGTAATAGTAATGCTTTCTGAGAATGACCCCATGACTGCTTATCCCGTACCACGTCCCGCCTCATCAATGAATAATGCCAATAATAATGGCGGTGAGGTCAAACCGATCGTGGCATTGAAAGAATTGGTAGCCAGCCTCTACCGCGAACAACATAAAATTCAGAACCTTCTCAGTTCTCTCGGTTTCGCCCTACGGAGTTTTAATAATCTCAATCAATTTTTAGATCTAACCCCACTGATGGCGGCAAGGGTGGCGGATGCGGATGGGGGGGCCCTGATCCTGAGTAAATCTAACGGTCAATTATCTTTAGAACAACTCCACAGTCAGGATAATCAAACGAGTCAGGATTTAAGACAGTCTCTAGAAAAAATCATTTTACAACTCAACCATCAACCGGGGGGCGATAATACTTTCGTCGGCTCTCCTCTGGAATCTCTAGACCATCAATTACGTCTAGTCTTGGGGCCAGGAGTGCAAATATATCACACTCCCATCCTGATCAAGAATAGTGAGCGGGGCAGATTATATATTTTCAGTCGCAATCCTGAGTATAGCTGGACATCGACAAGGCGGAAATTGTTACAGTTGGTGGCGGATCAGACCTCTGTGGCGATCGCCAATAACGAATTGACGAGCGAGCTACGTTCTAAGGAGCGTCAGGATAGGGAATTAGAAATCGCTTCCGAGATACAATTACGGCTCTTACCGAGAAAATGCCCTTCCATACAGGGGATAGAATTAGCCGCGATTTGTAAGACAGCGAATCGTGTAGGGGGAGATTACTACGATTTTATCCCGACGCGATACGATCGTCACGACGATGGTTTAGCCGCCGGGGAGCCTTGGAGTATAGTTATAGGCGATGTCATGGGTAAGGGTGTGCCCGCAGGTTTGATCATGACGATGACGCGGGGGATGTTACGGGCAGAAGTGCTAAATCGTCACTCTCCAGCTCAAATTCTCACCCATCTCAATCGGGTGATGTACGCGGATTTAGAAAATTCCCACCGCTTCGTCACCCTATTTTATTCCGAGTACGACCCGCAAACGCAGAAACTATCTTTTAGCAATGCGGCTCACTATCCCCCCCTGCTCTGGAAAGCCCAGACGAAGACGGTAGAATCCCTCGACACAGAAGGCGCATTAATCGGCTTAAATTCCGATTCCTATTATCAAGACGGCGAAGTACAACTGCAGAGCGGGGACATACTGGTGTATTATACCGATGGTTTTACCGATGCCATGAATAATAAAGGCGAGAGGTTCGATCAGGACAATTGGGAGAAAGCCTTTAACGAAGCCTGTCAGACTTGCGAACATCCTCAGAATATCCTGGATTTCCTGTTTGAGAGGGTAGAAAAGTTTACGGGTTCTGACAAGGAGAATACGGATGATATGACTTTAGTGGTTATGCGGGTAAAATCAAGCTAGATGTATCATTTTCACGGAGCAAAATAGATGATAAACCACCTTATAGTTAACTTGTATATCGGCTCTCTACCGATCATCGATTTTCTAGCCTCCCTGACCGATAAAGACGTGGATATAATAGGTAATTTTCAAAGATCCTATCAGCACTTCGTACAAACTGGACAGGTTTGGGCCTTGATCATCGGCCTCGTCGTCGGTTATATGTTTCGTGGCTTTACTTCCTATTAGCAATTTTTAACGGATACAACTGTGACAGAAAAGAAGACTTGGAGCGATCGCTTTGAAGGTAGTCTACACCCGGCTATCGTAGAATTTAACGCCAGTATCGGCTTTGATATAGAACTGATCGAGTACGATCTCAGTGGCTCCGCAGCTCATGCTACCATGCTCGGCCGTCAGGGGATCATCAGCCCGGAGGAAGCGCAAAAGATAGTAGAGGGATTGGAGCAGATCCGCTCAGAATACCGCTCGGGAAACTTCAACCCGGGCATCGATCAAGAAGATGTACACTTTGCCGTAGAGAGAAGGCTGACGGAAATAGTGGGAGATGTGGGCAAAAAACTTCATACAGCCCGTTCTCGTAACGATCAGGTAGGTACGGACATCCGCCTCTATCTCAGGGCAAAAATCGACGAAATACGCGGACAGTTAAAGGATTTTCAACGGGTATTGCTGGATATAGCCAGCGCTCACGTTGAAACCCTCATCCCCGGATATACCCACCTCCAACGCGCTCAACCGGTGAGTCTAGCCCATCACCTACTCGCCTATTTCCAGATGAGCCAGAGGGATTGGGAGCGTTTGGGGGAAATCCGCCGCAGAACAAATATCTCACCCCTCGGTAGCGGTGCTTTAGCCGGGACTACCTTTCCTATTGATCGCCATTACTCGGCGGAATTACTTCATTTTGAGGGGGTTTATGGCAATAGCTTAGACGGGGTGAGCGATCGGGATTTTGCGATCGAATTCATGTCTGCGGCGAGTCTGATCATGGTGCATCTGAGCCGTCTAAGCGAGGAAATGATCCTCTGGGCCTCTCAAGAATTCGGCTTCATCACCCTCACCGATAGCTGTGCCACCGGTTCCAGTATCATGCCCCAGAAGAAAAACCCCGATGTACCGGAATTGGTACGGGGCAAAGCTGGGCGCGTCTTCGGGCATCTACAAGCTCTCTTAACGCTGATGAAGGGCTTACCCCTGGCCTATAATAAGGATTTACAGGAGGATAAAGAGGCTATCTTCGACGGAGTGAAAACGGTACAAGTCTCTCTTGAGGCAATGACGGTACTCCTCGCTCAAGGGATTAAGTTCCAAACCGGCCGCTTACATCAAGCTGTCAACGAGGATTTCTCTAACGCCACCGATGTCGCGGATTATCTGGCGGCTAAGGGCGTACCTTTCCGCGAAGCCTATAATCTAGTGGGAAAAGTGGTGAAAACTTCTCTGGCGGCGGGCAAGCTGTTAAAGGATCTATCTCTAGAAGAGTGGAAAGAGTTACACCCAGCTTTTGAAAGCGATATTTACGAGGCGATAACCCCTGAAAGAGTAGTATCAGCCCGCAACAGCTACGGCGGTACTGGTTTTGAACAGGTACGCCGGGCGATCGCTGAAGCTAAAGCTTTATTAGATAACCAGTCCTAAAAATTATTATGGGTCGTACTTGGCAATATATCAAAACGGTGATGGGGCTGATTTTCCGTCACCCCATCACCGGAACAACGATCGTACCCGTCTTACCAGACGGCAAAATCGTTCTCGTCCGGAGGCAGGACACAGGAGAGTGGGGATTACCCGGGGGAATAGTAGACTGGGGGGAAGATATTCCCAATACGGCTAAGCGGGAGCTAGAAGAAGAGACGGGGCTAACTTTAGTGAAAATCCGTCGTTTGGTGGGGGTTTATTCGTCTTTCGATCGAGATCCCCGCGTTCATTCTATTTCGGTTCTGGTAGAGGCTGAAGTTACGGGCGATTTCGCCATCAGGGATTCTCTAGAAATTTCTGCGGTGGAGGCTTTCGCCCGCGATGAGTTACCCCTGGGGAATCTCTGCCACGATCACGATCGTCAATTGCGGGATTATCTACAAAATCTAACGGTTGTAGCGTGAGGGCGCGGGCTTTGCGCCCCTACAGGCGGTTATTAACCAGCCAATTCTATTTGATCTAAACGTAACCAGACGTTAGGAGTGGGAACGGAAAATTTTAATAGTGCGTAGTCGTCTCTTACATCTACCACTTCAGCGTTACTCTCAAACAGGTAGCCCGGAAAGCGAGAATCGCTGGCTTTAGATTCTACGCTGTTATCGAGTTTATCTTTGAGGACTTTTACTAAAGCACCTTTTTTGATTGCGCCTGCCATACGTCTTAATCGTTCAATTTCTAAATTTTCTTCCCCTAATTGTGACACATAAGGGGAGTCGGGAGTCGGCAGTCGGGAATCGGGGTTACTGAAATAAATACATACTGATTATTCCCAATAATAGCCAGATCAGGAAGGTATATCGAGTTAGCTTTAGGGCATAATAAATTATTTCGGGAGTAATAGGATTGATCGAGTCACCCAGAAGAGGCTTTTCTTTCACTACACCTTTATAGGTGTTGACTCCTCCTAATTGCACTCCTAAGATAGCCGCATAAGCCGATTCACTCCAACCCGAGTTAGGGCTTGGATCTTGCCCCGCGTCACGCCAGCAAATCTCAAGGGTTTTCCCGGGTTTTCTGGAAATGAGGGCGAGGGTTAAAACCGTTAAACGGCAAGGTAGCCAGGTTAGGTAATCTTCGCACTTGGCACTGAACCAGCCTATATCAGTATAAGGCTCTCGAAGATAACCGATCATCGAATCTAGGGTACTGATGGCTTTATAGGCAAAAGCCAGGGGAATAGGCCCCGTCGGCAGGAATGAGCCTAAGAGCGCATAGAAAAGCGGTGCCGTAATTCCATCGGGGGTGTTTTCAGCGACGGTTTCTAATAGGGCCCGCAATATTTCTTCGCGGGACAGATTTTCCGTATCCCTGCCTACGTAGTAACTTAAAGTAGTACGAGCCAACTCTAAATTTTTTTCTTCTAAAGGTTGTAAAACTTCTCTTACAGCTCTCCCTAAACTTTTACCTGCGAAACAACTCGCCAGTAAGATAATTTGTAGACCAACGCCTAGGTAAAAATTGCCCGCCTCCGTCAGGCGGATGAGCAACCAGGAAAGGAGTGCGCTACTAATAGTTAAGCTCAACCCCAGAAATACCCCCGCCCCCCTTCGTAGATTTTTTTGCTCATAGCTCGAGAGGACTTTGTTACTTACCTTATTGATATACCATCCCATTACTTGAACCGGATGGAGCCAATTTTTCGGATCGCCGATGAGGTAATCTAGAAAAGCTGCGAGGAGTAAAATGATAGTCGTCGTTTGCTGACTGGGATTCATGCGGGACTTTCCGGGTTGATGCTCCTAATATTTTCTTCCCAGTTTTGCCCGTCGAAGCTTTCTATGGTAAAATCACTTATTTTATCTCCGTCCAAACACCGGATATTAACATCAATTGAGTCAGGATGAGAACGGGGGCGGTAGAAGGGATGCATACCACAAATAGAGCAAAAAGTGTGTCGGGCGATCTTTGTGTTAAAAGTGTAGGTTGTTAGTTTGTCTTCTCCTTTTAGTAAGACGAATTGCTCCTGTTTGACGATGAGGTGGAGAAATCCTTTTTTCCTACAGATGGAACAGTTACAGTCGATCGCCCTCCACTCATTAACGAGGACGCGAAAGCGAATCGCACCGCAGTGGCAACCGCCTTCGTAAGTTATGCTTTCGGTTGTTTTGGTCATGACTTCATTCTGATTAAACAATAAAGCTGTTTTCCTCTCGCCTAGAGGCTTCCCAGCTACGGGCATCGTAGTATAGTTCTGCTAAAGTTATACTATAAAGCGCGTCTTTTAGTTTTTGGTGTAGTCTTTTCCAAAGGCTAAATGTTACCCAATCTTCACCCTGTTCTATATTAGCCTTATACCCGGATAATGGTTCGATCGTTTCTCCCACCGCCGATAGAATTTGACCTAAAGAAATTTTGCTTGGTTGCCTCGCTAATTGATACCCTCCCTGCGCTCCCCTAATCGACTCCACTAACCCCGCTTTTCTCATTTCTATCAGTAGTTTTTCGAGGTATGCCCCCGGTATACCTTGCCGCCTTGCTATCGATTTCACCGATACTGGCCCGTAATTTGGTTGTAGGGTTAAATCTAATAAGGCTTTAACACTATAGTGTCCCTTCGTTGTTAACTTCATCGTTTTTGTTGATTTTTCCACTTCTACTTTTATTTTTACCCCTCGAACTTTAATCTTATACTGCTCCGAGACCGGTCGTTTTTCTACAAACGCTAATAAAATCAAATATTTGTAAATTCTTTATCTAACTTCTTTTCCTGACTGGAAGAATAATTTAATATTGATCTGAGTATATAAGTGAATGAATGTCACTTGTTATGGTTAAGATAGAATAATATATCAATTCTAACCTCACAATTTGTTAATTCGGGACTAAACACCTGATTTGACACCGACATTAACCTAACCTTTCTTCAGTTACCAAAAACGTCAATGAACAAAATCACTCAACCTGAACCCTTAACCGGGACGGAATTATTGGAAAAAGTTAAAGAGCTGGGCAACCTCAGCAAAGAGGAAAAAGCCAGGGAATGTGGCTACTATACAGTTACTAAAAATAACGTAGTGCGCGTCAATATGATGAAGTTTTTTAATGCTTTAATTGACGCTGAGGGAATTGAGTTAGATAGTAGCACTGAAGGGCAGGGAAGAGGCGGCCGCTCCGCCAGCTACCGTATCAGTGTTCAGTCTAACGGCAATCTTTTAATAGGTTCGGCCTATACGAAGAAAATGAACCTCAAGCCTGGAGATGAATTTGAAATTACTCTCGGTAGAAAGCACATCCATCTCAAACAACTCGGCGACGGTGACGACGAAGATTAATTCACACCCGATTTCTGACTATCAATCTCTTTTGAGATTGATAGTTAAGATTTTATATCGAGCAGCCCCTGCTCTTTTAATTTGGGATTAAAACGAATTTCCATCGTCACACCCCGATTTTTTAGAGCTTCTAGAATTTCGCTCTCTCGCCGACGGGAGAGATTTTTTAAAAACTTTATCTGTTCCGTCTCCGTTAAGCTGGGGTAGATGGCTCTATCTTCCTCCGTCATCAAGAGCTTCACATCGACGGGGGCTGTCCAATCTTTCTCTTTTTCTCCATTACCAGGAGGAATAGATCCGTTTTCTTCTATCCATGCCCCGCGCTGGTCTTCTAATACTGATCTACTAGGTCGGTCGATGAGGCGTAATTTGAGCCAGTGGCAGGATAGGGGCTGTCTGATCAGATGGTTTTGTAAGCTGAGGTAAATGTCGCGGGAGTAACCCACGAATTGCAGGACTTTCTCGGCATCGAAAATGGCGTACACGCCGATTTTTCCTTGTAAGTCGGCGGATAACCCTCCAGCTTCGATGTAGGGGAGGTAATTTAATTCTTGTAGGGTAATGATGGGACTAGCCGGGGTCATTATGGGGAGGATAAGGGCGATCGTTAATATTCTACCCGAAATGTTGTTTCACTACATCCAGGCGCGAACAGTCCCAATAATCTACGTGAGAGATGATTAAATTATTTTCGTTCAAGGTTAATTCACTACGCCCAGGTATGGATATACGCGGTTGCCAGGGTAAGGGGGTAGTCCAATGGAGACACCAACTAGTATAAATCGTTCTATCCTCTTGAGTTATCGAGCGAAGCTCCATTTTAATATCTTGGAACCAGCGACTCATAAATTGAATCATCTCCCGATATTTTTTAATCCCTCTGAACTGGTTTAATGGGTCTTTGAAATACACGTCGGAGGCGTAAATATCATAGGTTTGATTGGCGGGAAACCTTTCATAATCAGCTTTTAAAATATCGATTATCGTCATGGGAACAAAGCTTTAGTACATAGGAGTCAGTTAAGATGACTCCTATAAATTGTATCAATTCTTATCACTACCTTGGCGATTAAACTCATTTCTCCTACTCAGGGGCAGACTACTGCTGAGCAAATTTTGGACTTAGTTAAAAATCATCCCGAAGGCATTACTATCAAGGAACTCGGGCAGAAGCTAAATCGTCCCGTCTCAATGCTTAATCACTGTTTAAAATCTTTATCGGGTAGCAAGAAAATAAAGGCAAAATATGATAGAAATAATCAACAATGGATTTATTTTTATTGCTGAGTTTAAGATTAATTGAGCCAGAATTATCTTCTATTTTATAAACCTTACGGGGTACTCTGTCAATTTACCGATGATAGCCCCGACCCCCGCCCCACTCTAAAAGACTACGTTCCGATACCTTCGGTATATTCGGTGGGGAGACTCGACCTCGATAGCGAGGGGCTATTACTCCTCACCGATGATAATCGGGTCAAGTATTTTCTGGGAGAACGGCAATTCAGCCACCCCCGCACCTACTGGGTACAAGTGGAAGGGATACCTCAAGAGTCAGCTTTCAAACAACTACGGGAGGGGATAAATATACAGGATTACCGTACCCGTCCGGCAAAGGTGCGCCCGTTAGAAGAACCCCCCTTGCCGCCCCGCGATCCTCCTATCCGTTTCCGTCGATCGATCCCTACCTCCTGGCTAGAGATAACCCTCACCGAAGGCAGGAACCGACAGGTAAGACGAATGACCGCTGCCGTCGGTTATCCTACTCTACGCCTGGTAAGATACTCAATTACTATTGACAAAAACAGTAAGTTGTGCATTCAAGGGTTAGAACCGGGAAGGTGGCGGCAGGCCACGGAGGAGGAAATAAGAATTTTACAAAAGTTAAAAGGCAATGAGAAGAGAGGGTAATTGCTACTGGCTCTATAAATCAAGACTTTTTTCTCACTCCCGTTCACTCATTTCTAATAACTAGATCCCCTCCTTCCGGGCGAGAAGTACTGGACAGTTGGCGTTAACGCGGACATAATCGGAGAGAGAAGTACCGAGGAGGCGATCGAGGTCGGGTAAACTTTTAGCTACGGACGGACGGCGATCGGGCGAACCGAGTAGGAGCAGGTCTATATTATAATCATCCGCCAGCTTACATAATTGTTCCCCAGGTTTACCGCCCGCGACCACGCAGCGATAGGGAAGGTTGAAACGTTTCACCTTGGCTACGGCGGAAGCGATAACGGGATTTTCCTCCATTTCTCTTTGAGAGGAGGGGGCGTATTCTGGTTTTAAATCCGGATTGACGCGGGCGAGAATTAATTCTCCAGGATAATCTCTGAGAAGATAGAGGGCTAAATCGAGGGCGTAATCGGAAGCGGGAGACTTATCGAGAGCCACCATGATCCTTTTGAGCTTTTTAACGTAGATGTCATCTTTGACTAAGAGCATGGGGTGGTTAGTCAATTGGAACACGTACTGAGATACGGAATTTTCTAAGATGGCTTCGAGGCGTTTCAGTCCGCGAGAACCCATGACGATCAAATCGGCGGAGATTTCATCGGCTACTTGACAGACTGTACTTTTCGGATCTCCCTGACGGAGTATGGTAGCTACTTTACTCGGTTCTATTTTCACCTCTTCTAGTATTTTCGTTAATACTTTGCTACCTTCATCCCATTTTTGGGCGAGGGATTCGGTGGTGATTTGGGGGGGTACGACGTGAAGGATGGTGATTTCCGCTTTTTGCATAGCAGGAAGATCCATCAATACCTCTAACATTTCTTGGGTGTGTCCCGTGCCGGAGTCAGCGTATAGAATTTTGTTGAGCATAAATGAAATGAGGTCTTATTTATGAATGAGGGGCCTTTATTTTCAATATAAAGCTAATCCCGTCCCGCAAATTTAACGACTTATTAAGTACGAAAACCCATAGGGTTGAGGGGGTACTATAGGCTGGAACGTTTCAGAACCTCAATAATCTAGAACCGGTGAACTTTGCTGTTAAGATTGCCCAGATCGTGGAAGACAAGAAAAAGTAGGTAGAAATATTAAGTTACTTAGAACACTATTGACAAAATGCCTGCTTTGGTCACTATTATCGTTATAAGTGGCTTTTATTTATGGTACTACCAAAAAGTCATGAAATTGCCATCATGATTAAATTCTATGACAACTCTGGTCATCGTTGAATCCCCCACTAAAGCGAGAACAATCAGTAATTATTTGCCCAAGGGCTATCGAGTTCAAGCTTCGATGGGTCATGTCCGTGATTTGCCCGCTTCTGCCGAAGAAATACCGCCCGCTTATAAAGATAAAGAGTGGGCGAATTTAGGAGTGAACGTAGAAAATAACTTCGACCCTTTATATGTAATTCCTAAATCGAAGAAGAAAGTAGTCAAGGAGTTAAAAGACGCACTCAAGGAAGCGACGGAATTAATCCTGGCGACGGACGAAGACAGGGAGGGAGAAAGTATCAGTTGGCATCTTCTGCAATTGTTGCAGCCGACAGTACCGACGAAAAGGATGGTCTTCCACGAAATTACGAAAGAAGCCATACAGAAAGCCTTAAAAAATTGTCGTGAAATAGACGAAAATTTAGTTCACGCCCAGGAAACAAGACGGATTCTCGATCGCTTGGTGGGCTATACCCTCTCCCCCCTACTGTGGAAAAAAATCGCCTGGGGATTATCTGCCGGGCGGGTGCAGTCGGTGGCGGTACGCTTATTAGTACAGAGAGAGAGAGAGAGACGAGCGTTTAAATCGGCTAATTATTGGGACTTAAAAGCGGAGTTAGAGAAAGATAAGTTAAAGTTCGACGCTAAATTAATCACTCTCAAGGGGCAGAAAATAGCAACGGGAAGCGATTTCGACGCGACGACGGGGAAACTGGCGGCGAAACGGAATGTGGTGTTATTAGATGAGCGGGAGGCTCTAGCACTAAAAGATAGAATCGAGGGGAAACCCTTCCGGGTGACGGGTACGGAAGAAAAGCCGACGACGCGCAAGCCGTCACCACCTTTTACCACCTCTACTCTACAGCAGGAAGCGAATCGGAAACTCGGTTTATCGGCCCGGGATACGATGCGTATCGCTCAAAGTCTCTATGAGCAGGGCTATATTACCTATATGCGGACGGATTCAGTCCATTTATCAGAACAGGCGATCACGGCCGCGCGTAATTGTGTCGAGCAGATGTATGGCAAAGAGTATCTAAGCCCGAAACCCCGTCAGTATACCACCAAGAGTAAGGGGGCACAGGAGGCACACGAGGCGATTCGTCCCGCCGGTAATGAGTTCCGTCTGCCGAGAGAGACGGGCTTGGGAGGTTTAGAATTCGCCCTGTACGATTTGATCTGGAAGCGTACCGTGGCGAGTCAGATGGCGGATGCCCGGGTGACTCAGATAGTGGTGAATTTGGAAGTAGAAGACGCGGGTTTCCGCTCCTCGGGCAAGAAAATAGACTTTCCTGGCTTTTTCCGCGCTTATGTGGAAGGTTCCGACGATCCGGAGGCTGCGATCGAGGATCAGGATGTGATCTTACCGCCCTTACAGGTGGGAGATAGCCCTAGATGTAAGTCCCTCTCGGCGCTAGGACACGATACCCAGCCGCCCGCCCGTTATAGCGAGGCTTCGCTGGTGAAAATGTTAGAAAGTGAGGGGGTGGGTAGGCCGAGTACCTACGCCACTATCATTGGGACGATTATCGATCGAGGTTACGCTCAAATGCGTAATAAAACCCTACTACCCACGTTTACAGCTTTCGCCGTAGTGGGGTTATTGGAGAAGTACTTTCCAGATTTAGTAGATACGAGTTTCACCTCGAAGATGGAGGAAACCTTAGACGACATCGCCACTGGGGAAGCGATGTGGTTGCCCTATTTAACGAATTTTTACGGAGGGGAGACTGGACTCGCGGAACAGGTTAAGGTGAGGGAAAAAGAAATCGATCCGAGTACGGCGAAAGCGGTGTTATTGGAAGATTTAGAAGCAGTGGTGAAAATCGGGAAATTCGGCCCCTATCTGGAAGTACCGAAAGAGGGGGAAATAATTACCGCTTCGATTCCTACGGATTTAACCCCGGGTGATTTGGACTCACAGCAGGTAGAAACGATATTGCGACAGAAAACGGAAGGGCCAGAGAAGTTAGGAATACATCCGGAGACGGGTGATCCGATTTATATATTAATAGGCACTTATGGCCCTTACGTGCAGTTAGGTGAGGTAAGCGAGGAGAATAAGAAACCGAAGCGGGCTTCTTTACCGAAGGGAGTTAAGCCGGAGGATGTGACTTTAGAGATGGCCTTAGGTTTATTGGCTCTACCCCGAACTCTGGGAATTAATCCTTTAACGGGAGGGAAGATAGCGGCTAGTTTAGGGCGTTTCGGGCCTTATGTGGTTCATGACCAAGGCAAGGAGAAGGAGTATCGTTCTCTGAAGGCGGGAGATGATGTATTGACTATTAGTTTAGATAGGGCGTTAGCTTTACTAGCGGAGCCGAAACGGACTCGCGGGGCAAGGGGTAGCACGAAAGCACCTTTAAGGGAATTAGGCCCACACCCTGCTGATGAGGAATTGGTGGCTATCTATCAAGGCCCTTACGGTGCTTATATCAAGCATGGCAAGACTAACGCTAAGATTCCCGAGGGAGAAACGGTAGAGAGTTTGACTTTGGAGAAAGCGTTAGAAGCTCTATCGGCTAAGGCGGGTACGAGTAAGACCACTACCAAAAAGGCTACAACGACGAAGAAGACAACGACAGCTAAGAAAACTACCAGCCGCAAGAAGACTGCTAAATCTTAACTAACGTCAGTTCGGGTTAAGAAATTGTTAGATTTGAAGGGAGTTAGAAGGCGCGGAGTTGGGTATTAAAGATTAGGGTTTAGGAATGCGTTGCTCGGTTAGGGATTAATTACGCCCGATTCCCAATCCCCGAACTCAGGCTAATTAAGGTTTGCCCACCCAACCAAACAACTTAGCCGCGCCACCGATGATAGCCACCACCAAAGCGACTAAAATCCCTCGATTAACGAATTCTTGATTTTCTAACCGCTTACTCAACCCGTTAACTTTTTCGTCCAATGCGGTAATCTTGCCATCGAGCTTGGCTTCTATCCTCGCCATATCCCCCTTTAGCTCCGCTTCCATCTTAGTTTGACCGATTTTTAAATCGGTTACATCTTTTTGTAGGTTGTCTAATTTCTGATTGATTTGCTTTAAAATTTCTTCAATCGAATAAGTAACCGTTAGCTGTGATTCGCTCATGATCTTATCCCCTCGAATTATGATCGGCGCTAACTATATTTTAAGCCCAGCGATCGAAACGTCGAAAATCAAAACACCCGCCATCTCTCCCAATCAAACTCACAATATCCTTTATATAGCAGTGAGGAATGATTCGTGAGGGTAATTTGCCCCGAGGGATGTAAAAGCTTTTATCACTCCTCTATCACTCTTAACTCATTTCTGATCGCTATAGGGCTGAAAAGGGCTAAAATTAAGCCCACTAGCCATCTCACAACGCAACGCCACCGGCCCCATTAGTCATGAGGGCGCAGTATATATTACGGCTTGGCATCACAAAACTGTCCGTATCCGCTAGAGCCACAGATGATGTAACGACTTCGTTACAAGTCGTTAGTAAAATAGTGCGACTCGCAAGATTCTTAACTTAAGTCGATAACTCTAGCATTCTCTGTATGGGTTTGAGAGCTGCTTTTTGAATCTTCTCATCTAGCGTTATCTCGGGCGTTTTATCACGCATACAGAGATAGAGTTTTTCTAACGTATTCAATCTCATATAGGGACACTCGTTACAGTTACAGTTATTAATGCCTGGCGCAGGAATAAATGTTTTACTGGGGGCGCTCTTCTCCATCTGATGAATGATACCTGGTTCGGTAGCGACTATAAAAGTCTTAGCCTCGCTCCTTTGGCTATATTTCAGTAATGCCGTAGTTGAACCGATATAATCGGCGTGGCGTAATACCGGCTCCTCACATTCTGGGTGAGCGATGATCTGCGCTGACGGATGCTGCGTTTTTAATTCGATAATTTTTCTCTCGGAAAAAGTTTCGTGAACGATACAACTGCCCTGCCACATTAATAGTTCACGCCCAGTTTGCTGACTTACGTATCTTCCTAAATTACGATCGGGCGCGAATATAATCGGCTGCTCCTTCGGTATGGCGTTGACGATCTTAACCGCGTTTGAGCTGGTGCAGATTATATCGCTCATCGCTTTGATCTCGGCGGTGCAATTAATATAAGAAATCACCAGATGATCCGGATGTTGTGCTTTGAAGGCGGCGAATTCTTCGGGGGGGCAACTGTCGGCTAAAGAACATCCGGCGCTCATATCTGGCAGTAACACTAGCTTATTCGGGTTGAGAATCTTCGCCGTCTCCGCCATGAAATGCACTCCCGCGAAAACTATCACATCGGCGGAAGTATTGGCTGCTTGTTGGCTCAGCCCTAGCGAGTCTCCCAAATAATCTGCTATATCCTGTATGTCTCGATCTTGGTAATAATGCGCCAGAATTACGGCGTTTAGCTTTTTCTTTAGAGCTTTTATCTCTTCTACTAGATCGATCGGTCTCTCAATTACGTTAGATGGCTTTAAGGTTGTGAACACTGTCGGCTTATGGTTAAAGTTACCAAAAATAGAATATGATTCCTTCTTGTATAAGCCGATCATAACACGGAGGTACGGGGTTGAGGGGCAAATCTTCAAGAAAGAGGATGAACCACAGAGGCACAGAGAACACAGAGGGAAGATTAGGAGTTCAGTGTGATTTTTTTTGAGAGAGCTTTTTTGGCGATATTGGTAACATAAAAACCGCCGAAGATGGTGATGGCTAAACCGAAAATATAAAAAAACCATTCGAGAGGTGATTTCTCTCGGGAACTGGTGGTTAATTGAGCGATATTGCCGATTAGAGATCCGAGATAGACATAGACGATCGTGCCGGGAATCATGCCGAGCCAGGAAGCGAGAACGTAATCTTTTAAGGATATTTTGGTGACTCCGAAGGCGTAATTCAGAAAGACGAAGGGGAATAGAGGAGAGAGACGGGTGAGGGCGACGATTCTCCAACCGGATTGGGAAACAGCCTCGTTAATGGCGGCGAAGTTAGGGCGTTTTTCTATGGCTTTTAGGGTTCGTGATTGTCCTAAATAACGCCCGATGAGAAAGGCGGTAGTAGCGGCAAAGGTAGACGCAATGGAGACTAGAATTGAGCCTTTTAAGACACCGTAGATGGCACCAGCACCCAGGGTTAAGATAGTGCCTGGAATCCAGAGAACTGAGGCTATTATATAGAGGAGTATGAAAGCGATCGGACTCCAAAAACCCAAACCGTCGAGAGACTGTAAGATCGATTGTAAGAACACCTGCATAAATTTTCCTCTATAAATTAAACCAAAGACCCGCCACAGCTAGAACCACTGCCCGCCGTACATCCGTAACAGAAATCTGCGATTTTTATCTCGGTTATCAGGTCGAGAGAATTACTTTCCAGTAT
Source organism: uncultured bacterium (assembly GCA_964623815.1). Taxonomy (GTDB): domain Bacteria; phylum Cyanobacteriota; class Cyanobacteriia; order Cyanobacteriales; family Microcystaceae; genus Chroococcopsis. The sequence continues at coordinate 17,029 of CAZUVR010000012.1, forward strand.
TTTGTCCAAGGTTAATAACTCGCCCCTGGCGGTAGAGGCTTGTAGATACTCCATCTGGTTGAAATCGCAGTCGTATACATTACCGAGATAATCGATCGATAACTGATTCTTACACATGAGATAGGGCAGAGTTTGGGGATTATAATGAGCTTCGAGAAACTCTATATAAGGCTCGTATAAGCTCCTGTCTTTTAATTTAGTTTTTGTCCTGCCAATAGGAAGATTATTAAGGGTGAATAGGTGGTTAAATACAATATCAAAATGTTCTTGTAAGAACATTTTATAGTCTTCTTGCAGGGCAAATTGATCGGGAGCAAGAGAAAATTTAGTGGTTTTCGGCACTTGAGGATTATAAACTAAATCTAGAACAAGTTCGGGATTAACCCCGTAACCTAATTGATTAAGTTTTTGCATGGCTAAAATCGAAGCTGAGTAAACACCTTTACCTCTCTGTTTATCCACATTATCCTCCAGATAACAAGGTAGAGAAGCCACAACCCTTAAGCGATGCCGGGCGAAATAATCGGGCAAATCCTCATAACCAGGCTGAAAAAATATTGTCAGATTCGACCTGACTATAACTTCTTTCCCCGCTAACCTTGCCGCCTCGACTATGGGTTTAAAACCATAATTCATTTCAGGTGCGCCGCCAGTTAAATCCACTGTCTCTATCTGGGGGAATCTTCGGATTAACTCGATGATCTGCCCACATACCTCAGAGGATAATTCTTCTGTTCGGATGGGGCTTGCTTCTACGTGACAGTGATGGCAGGCGAGATTACATTTTCTACCGAGGTTAACTTGCAGGATGGTGATTTTCTGCTTACTTAAGGGGGCAGAAATTTTATTTTCAAAGGGAGTGAACATGATCTTAACAACAGGGACTATTATTTTCGGGAGCGCAGCAGACACTATCGCTATTAGTTAGGGTAACTTTATAATCCGAGCCTTTCGTTTCCCCAGGATGCCGGATAGAAGCACCCCGACAGGAAAATTGCGCCGCCGATTCTATGGGGATTTCTTGATAGGGTGGTACGGGGATTAAATCGTCTTTATAGGGGCTACCTGAGCCGGTTAGTAGATTATAGGTTTTATCGCAGACTGCCATCCTCTGCCCGCGATAGTAAGTGTGTCCGTCGTCGTCTTCTACTTTTTTCCAGGGGCCTCTATAAATTACCGCCTGGTTTCTCTCTAAACACTCGCCTTCTTTTCCTTTGTAAGCTCGAATCGTGATCGCTCGAAATTCTATCCCTTCTATCACCTGCCAGGGCGCGTCTTGTCTTTGCAGTATTTCTATACCGTAGAAACCAACTTTTTCAAACATCTCTAAAAGTTCATCCTCTCGGAAAGCACCAGCTATACAACCGCTCCATAAATCGGGGTCATTGATAATGTTATCCCCAGGTGTTTCGTCACAGACTATATCGGAGATTACTGCCCTACCGCCGCGCTTTAAGACTCGATATATTTCCTCGAATAGTTGCTGTTTATCTCGTGGTTGTACCAGATTGAGGACACAATTAGAGATGACTACATCGACGCTTTTATCTGGAATTAAGGGTTTTTCACAACGCAGAAAATCGCAGTAGGTGTTGAAACTAGATAGATGCTCGATCGATGTAATGGGTTGTTTCTCTAAGTATCGCTGCACTTTATCTAAATCTAATTTTAGATCTTGAATTTTTGCCTTGACGAACTCAGTATTATGATACCCGAGTTTGCGGGTCATTTCCTCTTGATAACTTCGGGAGAGATTGAGCATCTCATCGTTAAAGTCCACGCCGATAACCCGCCCGCTTGCGCCGACTTTCTGAGCGATGATATAACAGTTTTTGCCTGCGCCAGAGCCTAAATCGACTACGGTTTCCCCGGAAGAAACGTAGAGGGTGGGGTTGCCACAGCCATAGTCTTTGGCGATGATTTCTGGAGGTAAGATGCTTAAATATTCTTCCTCGTAGGTAGTAGGGCAACAGAGGGCTTCTTCGGGCTGTCTTGCACCCTCTTCGTAGCGTTGACGCACCACTGTTTCGATGTCGTAGGTCATATAGAGAAAAGAGAATTGTAGAAAAGAGAAGAGAGTATTAACTGAGAGCAGTTTATAACTCACTCCTTTATAATTCTATAGTGCTGATTTCTTCTAGGTAAAATTTAAGGAGCGCTGATGAATGACCATAACCAACTAGCGGAGATACTGCAGGAATTGCAGTCACTGAAGGATAAAGTCAAGGATATAGAGGCGAAACTGCTGTTAGTACCGGACATTGAGCGCTACGGTAAGTTACAAGAGGCTCTAATAGCGGGGGATTTTAAAGAGGCGGATTTCCAAACTACATCAGTGATACTGGAAACGGCGGGAAAAAATCGGGAGACTCTCACCCCAGAGGATATATCGGTATTTCCCTGTAATGTGTTGCGGGTGATCGATCGTCTGTGGAAAACTTATAGTAACGATCGATTCGGCTTCAGTATTCAGTTAGCCCTCTATGAGTCGGTGGGAGGCAATATTAATACTCTCCGCAGTCAGGATATCTCTATTTTAAGAAAGTTCGGTGAGAAGGTGGGCTGGCGTGAAAATGATGAATGGGTGATAAGAAGCTCTTACCAAAATTGGGATTTCAGCTTATCAAGCCCCTTTGGTACATTCCCGGCGCTCTGGTGGGATTCTCCTTATGGGGCGAAAATGGTAACTTTCTGTTTTCTCCGACTTCTAGAGTGTGATGTAAAGGGTTGAATTAGGGGGAGTTCGGAGTTAGGAATTGGGAGTTGGGAAACTGCAGGTAACTATTTAATTTTTCTCATTCCCTTAGAAATATAAGCTAGCAAGAACGTAGTTAAAACCATCATGCCGAAATTGTAATACTGAGTGGTGATAATCGCTATCCCTAACAGCAGAGAGATTATCAGTTTATTACGGTTATTATTCCAGAAGTTACTATTCATAAAAACCCTTTTTCGTAGGAGAGAAATTCGATACTGGGTTCGATGGGATCATTAACTAAACCGATACCATTAAAGCCCCATCGTTGGATGACGGACTTTATTTGACTTTCGTTAACCGTTTCTACGGAGAAGCGATCAGCTAAATTTTTTGCGTGAGTATTAAGATAGCTAAGAGCGTCATAATTTTCCTTGAAGATTAAAACGTACTGATTTAACTTTTCTTGATTAGTTACTTTAATCCGAGCTACTAAATATTGACCGTCTTGCCGGGAGCGAATAAGATATCGACTGTCTGAAAACATTATTTTAAATCATCCAATTTGATTCGAGGATCGACAACTTTTAGGGCTAAATCGGCTAGTAAATTTCCGATGATGAGCATAGCCGCCCCCATCATTAAACTCGCCTGAACTAAATATAAATCCTTACCGTTGACAGCTTGTAATATTAGTCTTCCCAATCCAGGCCAGTTAAAGAAATACTCGGCGATAAAGGCACCGCTGAGGAGGCTGGCGAATTCAAAACCCAATAGGGTAATTAATGGGTTGATGGCGTTGCGTAGGGCGTGGACATAGATAACCTGATTTTCTGGTAATCCCTTCGCCCTCGCCGTCTGTACGTAATCCTGTCGCAATACGTCTAACAACTGCCCCCGCATCAATCTTTGTAAGCCGCCGAAACTGCTGATAGTTAGAGCGATGAGGGGTAATATCATGTGCCAGCCTATATCTAGAACTTTACCGATAGGCGATAGCTCCGAGTGATTGATACTCGTCATGTTACCCACTGGTAGCCAGGGGGATAGATTCTGAGCGATGATTAAGAGTATCAGGGCGGTGATAAAACTGGGGAAACCCTGCCCTAAATAACTGACGACTCGGAGAATTCTATCTAGGGGTTGATTCTGCTTGACGGCGCTGAGAATACCTAGGGGGATTGCGATCGCCCAGGTGATAATAATAGAACTGAGAGCCATCAATAAAGTAGCCGGAATTCTCTCCGCTATCAGGGAAGATACGGGGCGGGAGTAGAGAAAGCTCGTACCGAAGTTAAACCGGGTGATTACCTGCACCAACCATGACCAATATTTGCCGATTTGATACTGTAACATTGTCAGAGTGGCTCGCCACGCCGGCCAATCGTCAGGAATTTTCGGTTTCTCTAGGTTGAATAGTTTGATGTATTCTTTCAGGGTTTCGGGGGAGATTTTCGGGTTAGCCTTGAGGGTGTCTAAATAGTCACCCGGGGCTAACTCGATGATGATAAAGCTCAAAATCGAGGCTATCAGTAATGTGAGTAACCCCTGAGCGATTCGTTTAACCACATAGAGTAAAGTATCGCCGTCGAGTAAGGATTGAAATCCTCTGGCACTCCCTTTGAATGAAGCTGACATTTAGTATTCGATGAGGGTGATGATAGGTAAGTCGGGTAATTTGGCCCGGCCATTGAGGCCCGTTAGTTCGATGATAAAGGCAAAGCCTAAAACATCGCAGCCGATTTTCTGTAATAATTCGGCGGTGGCTTTGGCGGTGCCGCCAGTAGCGATTAAATCATCAACGATTAAAACTTTGTGATGGGCGGCTACAGCGTCTTGATGGATTTCTAGGGTGTCGGTGCCATACTCTAACTCGTATTCTATGGTATGTACGGCGGCGGGTAACTTGCCAGGTTTACGCACCGGGATAAAACCGGCATTCAGTTGATAGGCTAGAGGTACACCGAAGAGAAATCCCCTCGACTCCATCCCGACGATGAAATCTGGATTGAAACCGTTGTCTTTGGACTTTTGGGTTAGGGTATCGATCGTATACCGCAAACCAGAGGGATTATTGAGTAAAGTAGTAATATCGCGGAAAACAATACCTGGTTTGGGAAAGTCGGGGATGTCACGGATGAGAGATTTTAGATCCATTGTGAGTGATTGTCTCGTAAAATTGGGTACGGCTCTATTTATAAAATAATTTATCGTTCATCGCTAGTTATTATTACTCTTACATTGATTTTAGTTAACCATGACCTCTACTAGCATACCTTCCGATTCTATTACTCCTGTCGATAGCGTTCCGGATATTTTAAAAAAATTGCCCGATTACCCCATAGCCGGGCAACGTTGCGCCCTACGGCTGCAACAACAAATAGATTTAATGCTGTTGGCTATCGAGTCTTTAGAAGTAGGTGCGGCTGAGGCGATGTTGGCTACCGCTAAAGAATTGGGTTTGCAGAAGATTATTAAGAATCGTTTGATTTTCTGGCGTTTACGCTGTACGAATTCCTGGCGTAAATCCTACACCCGCTCTCGATTAACCCTAGAGCAGGCTAAGGCTCTGGTTATCCTCGCGGCTTATCTGGCTAAACCTCTGACGGTGCCGATACGTCAGTTATTAATCTGTCAGCAACAAATGGAGGCGAAGGGTTTACCCCCTGATAATAATTTCCTCTTGTCGGAATATTTGGAACGATTTCGGGGGAATTTCCGTAGCCGGATGAATCCCAAACGGGCTAAAGTATCTGTGTATCTCTCGTCGGAGGATGAGTTGAATAAGTTGGCTTTATCGTTATTGAATAGTTTATTATTCTGTACGGGTACGGCGGGAATGGAACGTTTCTGGTTGAGTTTGTTCGATGGAGAGGTGATGTAATGAATGTGAGACGACAATACAGTTTACCTAACTGTAGTTTGATTCTGGAGGGGTTGAGTACCGAGCCAGGTACGTCTTTACCGGTGTTATCTATCCTCACTAATGCCGAGTGTCGCTTTGTCGGGGTGAGTAAGTTTTTATCCGGCGGCAGGGATTTTTTAGAGAATTTAGTGCGGGCGGTGAGTAGTTACGCCCAAGAGTGTCTCAGTGGCGTGCGTCACCCGCAGGAGGTGTTAGAGAAGCCAGATAATGTTTATTTGCAAAAAGGGGAGGGGAATACTCATCGTTTGGTGTGGTATCCGTCGCCAGAGTTGCAACAGTCTGAAAGTCCGGTTTCGATCGATCTGACTACGGTACAGTTATTCGACCTAGTAGAGGCGGTGGATCAGTTTTTTGCCGACTCGAAGACTTTACCGGATTTACAGTTAAAGATTCAACCGGTGTCGCGTCGCTATCGCACCGGTGATGAGTCGGCGGCGAGTAAAGCTTATCCTTTCCTCTTGGGGGTAGGTAGTTTGGCTCTATGCGGTTTCTTGGTTTCCCTATTGCCGATTCCAGATGTGAAGAAGCCAGAGGAGCCACCGGTGACGGCTCCGAGTCAAACTCAACCTCTCCCGGGTGGCTCGAGTGTGCCTGCTAGGTAGTTAATTTTGAAAACAGGATTTAGTATTAGCCTTCAACTTCCGCCACCATGAGCAAAGTTTTCAGCACCGAATCGGGATTGAGACTCATGGAATCGATACCGGATTCCACCAGAAAGCGGGCGAATTCTGGATAATCGCTCGGGGCTTGACCGCAGATGCCGATCTTCCTACCGTGAGATTTAGCAGTTTCGATCGCCATCTTCACCATCCTTTTTACCCCCTCATCCCTCTCATCGAACAGCCCAGATACTAAAGCCGAATCTCTATCCAAACCGAGAGTTAATTGGGTGAGGTCATTAGAACCGATCGAGAATCCATCGAACACCTCGGCGAAGCGATCAGCTAAAATCACGTTGCTCGGCAACTCGCACATCACATATACCTGTAACCCATTCACACCTCGGGTTAAACCGTGTTTCGCCATTTCCCCGATTACCCGTCGCCCCTCGTCTGGAGTGCGACAGAAAGGAATCATCGGAATTACATTGGTTAACCCCATCTCTTCCCGCACCCGTAGAATCGCCTGACATTCGAGGGCGAAAGCCTCCCGATATTTCTCATCGTAGTAACGAGATGCACCCCGCCAGCCGATCATCGGGTTTTCTTCTTTCGGCTCGAACTGTCTGCCCCCGAGGAGATTTGCATACTCGTTAGATTTGAAATCCGACATCCTGACGATCACATCTTTCGGGTAAAAAGCAGCCGCAATTTTCGCCACTCCTTGAGCTAATTTATCTACAAAAAATTCCGCCCTCTCTTGGTAAAGATGAGTTAACTCGGCGATCGCCTCCCGATCGTGCGGATCTTCCAACTCGTCAAATTTCAGTAACGCCATCGGATGAGCTTTAATATGATTGGCGATGATGAACTCTAACCGAGCCAATCCCACACCCTGACAGGGGATATTAGACAGGGCGAAAGCCTTCTCGGGATTACCCACATTCATCATAATTTTCGTCTGGGTAACTGGTAGATCATCGAGAGTGGCGGTATGGATCTGGAAGGGTAATAAACCCTCGTACACATGACCCTCATCGCCCTCTGCACAAGATACAGTCACCTCCTGGCCCGTTTTCATGTGTTTGATGTCATCGCCGCAACCGACGATCGCGGGTATTCCCATCTCTCGCGCTATGATCGCCGCGTGACAGGTGCGCCCGCCCTGAGCCGTAACGATCGCCTTTGCCTGTTTCATGATCGGTTCCCAATCCGGATCGGTGCGGTTGGTGACTAACACCTCTCCTGGTTTAAAGAGATGGATCTTATGTACGTCCATGATCACCCTCGCTTTACCCTGACCAATACTGGCCCCGACGCTGCGCCCAGTGGCAAGAATTTGAGAGCGGGCTTTCAACTCGTAGGATTTTAAAATGTTATCGGCTTTCTGAGATTGTACGGTTTCCGGGCGGGCTTGTACAATGAATAATTCCCCGCTCACGCCATCTTTCGCCCACTCTATATCCATCGGCGTGTAAATGCCGCGTCGGTTCGAGTAATGTTCTTCGATGATGCTCGCCCAACTCGCTAAGGTTAATATTTCCTCATCGCTTAAACAGTAACGTCCTCTTTCTGCTGGTGACACATCGATATTTTTCACCAATTTGGTGCCGCCAGAATCGTAAACCATCTTGATCGCTTTAGTCCCGAGGCGTTTTTCTAAGATCGGTTTATAGCCTCCTTTTAAAGTCGGTTTAAAGACGAAGTATTCATCGGGATTGACCGCACCCTGTACCACATTTTCCCCCAATCCGTAGGCTGCGGTGATCAGACAAGCGTTTTTAAAACCAGTTTCTGTATCGATGGAAAACATCACCCCAGATGTAGCTAAATCAGAGCGCACCATCTTCTGTACCCCCACTGATAAAGCCACCGCCAGATGATCGAAACCGTTATGATGACGGTAGGAAATGGCGCGATCGGTAAATAAAGATGCGAAGCAATGGTGACATGCTTCTAAAACTGCTTTTATCCCCCGGACGTTCAGATAGGTTTCCTGTTGCCCTGCAAAACTCGCTTCTGGTAGGTCTTCCGCCGTAGCGCTCGACCTTACGGCTACGTCTACGTTCTGACAGTGTAATTCGTATTCTTTGCGTTTTTCGGGAGGTAAATTATCGCAAAAGTTACTATCGTAGCCGTAGCGTTCGCATAATCTTTTATAAGCTAAGGTAATAGCATTAGTGAGATCGCTCGGGAAAGGAGTATCGAGAATTAAAGCTCTGGCTTTATGACCCCTCTCCTGTAAGTTCGCCATATCATTAACGTCTAGATCTCTCAATAGAACCCGTAATTTTTCCTCCAATCCTGCCGATTCGATAAAGTGACGGTAAGCATGGGCTGTAGTGGCGAAACCCGTAGGTACGTTGATACCCTGGGTCGTTAATTGCCCGATCATTTCTCCTAAAGATGAGTTTTTTCCTCCCACTAAACCGACATCTTTACTGTTAACTTCTTCAAACCACAATATTAAGGCTTGTTCCCTAGAGATGTTCACCAAGTCTTGCGAGATAACCATAACTTTATTACCCCTATATCTCTTCCTATCTCCAGTTTAGCCCTAGAGATCGTCAGGTAACAGGGACATTACAAAGCTTGACAATTAATTCGGCTTTACCAGGTTAAATACCTTATTTTCCTTGATCCCCGCGCGGATAATCTTCTTCCTTGTCTATGTTTATCTCTTTTACTTTCTCGATTTTCCCCACTAACCACTAATCCCTCTGATGGGAAAATTGATAGGCTCCTGCGATCGCCAGAGCGATCGCCACTGCTGTTAATACGGGTAGCGTCGCTATCGGGAATTGAGCGCTGTCGTAAGCCGCCGCCCTAAGTCCCAAACTGGCGTAAGTCAAGGGCAGAGAATAAACGATTATTTTTAATAACAATGGTAGGGTTTTCGGATCGAAGAATGTAGCACCTAGGAACGACATCGGTACGATTAAAAAGTTATTATAAAGTCCCACTGCTTCTAAGGATTTAACCCTTAGACCTACCAGGACACCCAAGCCTGCAAAGACGGCACAATTTAAAACTAATACTAATAAAAATAACGGATTCAGGAAGCTGAAAACTTTCCCGGTGAAAAGAATCGCTACTAAAATTACCGAGCCAGCCGTCATCATCCCTCTTAATATTCCCGCCAGCACTTTACCGATGAATAGGGATAGGGGATGAACCGGTAATAACAGCAATTCTTCAAAGGTTTTATTGTAGAGACGATCGCCGCAAATCGAGAAGGTAGTGCCTCCGAAACTGATCGCCATCGAGGAGAGGGCGATCATCCCCGGTAGAATAAATTCTAGATAACTGTCGCCGAGACTCGGTTTCATCGAACGATCGAGCGCACTTCCCAAACCCAACCCGAAGCCGATAATATATATTAAGGGTGAAACTAAGCCAGTAGCCGCGATCTGGGCTATCCTCGCCCGTAAATCCAACCACTCCCCCCAAAAAACCGTAATGCTATCGGTTGCTATCGCCGAATACTGACTAACTTTCACAAGCTCTCCTTAAAATCAACTATTATTAATAATAATTAACATTTGTTTGATTTTTCAAGATTTGATTATCCTAGAAATTAAGACTATCCGTAAGGACTAAAAGACGGAATCGATCGTGAATAAAAAAGCGACGAAAGACTACTTATTAACGCGCATAGCAAGAAGATTAATGGTAGCCGATTTAAGTACCGCGATAGAAGAAAGCTTAAAAGAAATCGGCGAATTCACCCTGAGTGAGAGATGCTATATCATTCAGTACAACCGCGAACGGATGGACTGGAGCATGACCTACGAATGGTGTAACGAGATTAGCGGTATCGCTCAACCCATAATTCAAGAATCACAAAATCTGTCTACCGATACCTATCCTTGGTTTTCCGCCCAGCTATTGAGCGGTATGGTGATCAAAGTCAATAACTTAGACAACTTACCCATCAACGCCACACCGGAGAGAAAAGCGCTCTTAAGTAGCAAAACCCCCTGTCTCTTAATAGTGCCGATGTTGGATGAAGTGGGTCAAACCGTAGGCTATCTAGGATTAGATGCGGTAGAAGGGCACGAATGGGCGGAAGAAGACGTGAACCTATTAAAGCTGGCGGGAGAGTTAATTGCCATAGCCGGGGCCCGACACGAAGCACAGTTAGAATTACGAGGGGCAAAAGAGGAAGCCGACAGGGCTAATCGCGCCAAGACACAATTTCTCGCCCACATGAGTCATGAGTTGAGAACCCCCCTGAACTCAATTCTCGGATTCACCCGCTTGATGGCTAAGGAGCAAGATTTAAAAAGCGAACAGAAAGAGTATCTAGAGATAATCAATCGTAGCGGTGAGCATCTCTTAGAGCTGATCGATGACATCCTGGAAATGTCGAAAATAGAGGCGGGAGGAATTACTTTCAATCCGGTTTACTTCGATCTGTACGAGCTTTTAGATAATTTGCAGGAAATGTTACAGGCTCAGGCTCTGGAGAAGGGATTGGCACTGATTTTCGATCGTTCCACGACTCTGCCCCAATACCTATTTACCGATCGCGGTAAACTAAGACAGGTATTGATCAATATAGTAGGCAACGGCATTAAATTTACCGAATCCGGGAGCGTTACCCTCAAGGCGTTTTCTGGTGAGCGACAAAAAATCAGCTTCGAGATAGAAGATACGGGTGTAGGAATCGCCCCCTCGGAGATAGAGCTTTTATTTGAGCCTTTCGTTCAAACCCGAAGCGGAGCTAAATCCGGACAGGGTACGGGGTTGGGATTACCCATCAGTAAAAAGTTCATCGAGTTATTAGGTGGCAATCTCAGAGTCAGCAGTGTTTTGAATAAAGGCACCTTATTCTGTTTCGATATAAAAGTAGAATTAGCCCGCAAACAAGATATAAAAGATAGCAATCGGAAAAGAAACGTTCTCGGCATCGCCTCAGAACAATCCCCATATAAAATTTTAGTGGTGGATGATCTTTCGGAGAGTCGCTATCTACTGGTGAAAATACTCTCCGGGTCCAACTTGTGCGTGAAAGAGGCGGAAAATGGAGAGATTGCAGTCAGGATATGGCAGGAGTGGCAACCGGATTTAATCTGGATGGATATGAGAATGACCGTCATGGATGGTTATCAAGCTACCCACGAGATCCGCAGTTTAGAAAAATTAACCGGCTCATCGCATACGACGAAGATTATCGCCCTCACCGCTAGTGCTTTTGAAGAAGAGAAAAATTTGATCTTGTCCTGTGGTTGTGATGATTTTGTCGGCAAACCTTTTTTAGAAGAGACTATCTGGGCGAAAATGAACCAACATTTAGGATTAGAATATATTTATGGCGATCGCCACCCTTCTGCCAGCGAAGAAAAAAAGGCATCTCTAGCTCAATTTGAAGTCATATCGGAGGATTTGAAGCAACAATTACAAAAAGCAGCTCAAGAATGTAATGATGAGAAAATTCTTGATTTACTAGAGGGTATAGATGATAATTTTGCTCTCAGTATTAAAAGTATGGCAAAAAACTTTTTGTTTGAAAATATTTTGCAAATACTGTAAATTTTACTCTATCTTTTCTGTTGTCACCCCTTAGGTTTTGTTTCGTTGAAAAAAGCTATCGACTGAAGGCGTTTAGAGAGCCAATTAATCCCGGAGAACCCAAATAATAAGATAATAATCCCACCTAATATCCAATACAAAGGATTATCTAATTGCTCAATGACGAAACTAGAAGATATGAGATTAACCGAAGAAATGGCTCCCACCGCGTCTAATTCTATATCTGGGATGGGTTGATCGCTACCTTTAAGGGATTCATTGGTTAAACGCACGTAGGAAAAAAAATCATTCTTACCCCATCCAAAATCGTCGATGTTGATACCACCGTTAGCGGGGTTTACTTTCCCCACAGGTTGCCACTGTTTTAAATCTATACCAGGGTCTTTACTCACCTCTACGAATAGGGAAGTGCTGGGATTACCCCGGGTAAACACCCATAAATCAGGTTTCGCATCTCCACTACCGGTGAGAAGATTATTGCTGAATTTTATAATTACGCTTTCACCCTGTTTGAGAACGAGATTGGAATTAGAGGGAAAAATAAAAGACAATAATCCCCCCTCGTTCGAGTTGGGAATACCGAGTATTCTTGTGGAGATATTGTTATCGGAAGATGGAAAGATAACTCGATCGGCGAAAGAATTGACCCCGTTAGGGAATTCCACGCCCTGAAAAATTCGCGTCTGACGGAAAACTTCCCCCACCAAGACAATAGGAAAGATGCACAACAACAGGGTTAAGGCGATCACGGCTATTTTTTTCATTAACTGCACGCCGCTATACTTTTGAAAACGCTGAAGGCTCCTCTGTAATCTTAATAACTTGTTGCGTTTAACCCGCTCGGGAGACTCTTTATAATGCAGGGGCAGATACACTTGAAAACAACTGCCCTTGTTCAATTCGCTCGTCACTTCGATATAGCCGCCGTGACGTTTGGCGATCGCCTGCGATATAGCCAATCCCAACCCCGTACCCCCCTGACGGTAGAGACGGGCTTGATCGGCTCTCCAGAAACGATCGAACACATTTTTCAAGTCTTGCGGGGCGATGCCGATACCGCTATCTTGAACACTGACGATAGCATTTTGATTCTGTCGGCTTAAACGTACCCTGACTTGCCCTTGAGCCGGGGTGTACTGTAGGGCGTTTTCGATCAGATTGGAAAAAAGACGGCTTAACTGGGAGCGATCGCACCAGAGATCAATACTAGCCTGAGCCTCGTAGGTTAAGGCGATTTCTTTCTCCATCGCCACGGTTTCCAACCAATCCACCAAATCCTGTAGGAGATGATGTAAGGGGATCAATTGCCATTCCCCCTCTAAAGATTCCTTTGCTCCTTCCGTGCGGGCTAGAAAGAGTAGATCTTGAGTGAGATGAGTCATCTGATCGGCGGCGCTGGAGATAGCCCCCAATTTTTTCAAGTCCTTGGCTTGAAACCTCTCCGGATGACGGCGCATCACATCTATACTCGACTTGATCGCTGTTAATGGGCTACGCAATTCGTGAGAGGCATCGGCCGTAAATTGTTTCAACTGCTTGAAACTTCTCTCCACCGGCTCCAGAGCTTTTTTCGTTAGCCACAGGCTACTTACCGCCACGAAAATTAACGCCGCAACGATACTGATCCCTAACTGCCAGAGGAATTCTTTCTGTAAATTCTGTACTTTGACCGTGGATTGACTACTACGGATGTAACCCTTTAAATCCGGTAAGTTTAACTCCGAGCGATCGATCGATAGAACTAGGGTAAAAGTCCGGAGCTGATAATCCTCTAGGGCGGGTTTTCCTTTTAAAGTCCAAAACCCCCCTTCTTCGGCGGGAGGAAAAAACAGTTGGATGCGGTTGCCTTGATTGGCTATTAATTGCCCGTTATCATCGAACCATTCTATACTCTGATCCTCTTCATCGATGAAATCACGCCAGGGTAGTTGCCGATGCTCATCGATAAAACTCTGCCCCTTACTTCTCACCTCCATGTAATAAGGAGCCGCCACCCTAGCTAGAGTTTGTAGATTGGTATCCAGTTGATTGTAATAAAGACTGCGACTAAAGAGAAAATACAATGCCCCGCTAAATATGATGAGTATAGCCGCCATCACGATTAAGTAATATCCTAGAAGACGACTGCGAGAACCTTGAAACATTTATCACGGATATATTTGATCCCTTGAGTCTAATATATTTTAGCGCAAGTCCCTGTTATCCGGGTTGGTTTCGATCATAGCCGCTAAACTACCTGGGCGATTTTCTCCCCATCTTATCAGTTGTTGTAATTGTTCGGAAGGCACTTCCGCGATCCTCGCCGCGTCATAGAGATTTTCGCCCCGGCGCAATACTCTTATAGCCGTCTGTACTCGTCGGTAAGCTTTAGTTCCGTAGTTGATATGACCTTTTTCACCAGCAATGATCAAGCCATAGGCTATATCATTAGCTAAACGAATCGAGGCGTTTTTTTCCGTTGCGGAAACCAAGCGGGAATTATTTATGTCGGCCGAGGATAAGGTTATCTCGGAATTCCCGAACAGTAATCTAGCTTCTTCAGCTATATTCTGGCCTTGAGTCGCCAGTAAATTCTCTCTGTTCTCCCGTGTGGTGGGGCTAACCTCGGAATTACCACCCGTGAGGCTGATGAGAACTCTATTATCGCTACCTGCTAGAGGTTGGAGCGGTAAGGGCGTTACCTTCTGATTGTGTATATTATGAGCGTTGTTCAGGTTAGAGCTTGTTTTCGCTTGTAGCGTTTGTGGTTTCGATAAGCCTAATTTTTGTTGCTCTAGGTGATTCGCTTGAGCGATTTCTTGGTTTTTCAGTACCTGAGTCGATACCGACGGTTTTACCTCCTGTTGCTGGGTTCTCGCGGGGGTGTTTGTGTTGGCTCTCGGTCGATCGTCCCTGGGGGGATTCGGGGAAGGGGCCTGCTGATCTGCCGTCACGGGCTTCTGGGATTCCCCCGCCAGGGTGAGCTGATATTCTGGTGATAGGGATAGCTTCGTAGGTACTCGTGAGGCCAGATTGATCTCGCGTTTATCTTCTGTATTTGACTCTCGAACCGTTCTATCCTTGCTTAAGCCAGTTAATTTCTCCTTAGTTTGTGCTAGTTCTCCCTCTAATTTTTCTACTTTCTTGGCTAGCTTTAAGGTGTTGACGGAATTAGTCGGTATTTCTCCCTGCGCTCTTTGTTTGAATGAGCTATGGTAGTTTTGTACTTCTGGTACTGAAGATGAACTGCTATAAATCTGTTGAGCTTGCTGATGACGGATGATCATCAGTGCAACTAGCGACAATAAGCCTGCGGCTAGGTTGATTTTGATTAGGGTTTTGATCACAGAGTTTAAATTAGTCATCTCCTTCGACTCCCTGAGGTCTTGTTATCGGCCAACTTACATGGACTTTAGGGCAGGTTCTGCTCTTTACAAAGTTTAACAGCTAAATAAGCTTCTTTATCTTTATAACTCATGAAGCCGTTTATGTGAAGTTTTTTTGTTTGTGTGAGTTGGGATGAAGTGAGAATACCATCATAGACGCAATTTAGTCTATAGATGTTCTCTACTATATTTTTTCCTATAAAAAGTTAACTTTTCATCATATTCCTTTTTCCCCTTATGATTAAAATATGTTAAGAGCGGCAATTTTAATGTAAAAATTGCATCCCGAATAAAAAAATGTAGCTAAACATACGATTTTTTAAGCCGAGAGCCATAAAGTAGAGATAAGGCAGGTATCAGGGCGAATTAACGTCATTTTATGAACCAAGTACAGGAATTAGGAAAAGTATATCTGGTGGGAGCGGGGCCGGGAGACCCGGGATTACTGACGCTCAAGGGGAAAGTATTATTAGAAAACGCCGATGTAGTAGTTTACGATGCCCTCGTCAGCGAGCCGATTTTAGAAATGATCAACCCGACTGCTGAACGAATTCACGCCGGTAAGCGGCGGGGGCGACATTCCCTGACGCAGTCGGAAATCACCGCCCTATTAATCGAGAAGGCCGCTACTAACTCGATCGTCGTCCGTCTCAAAGGTGGTGATCCCTTCGTTTTCGGTCGCGGCGGCGAAGAGATGCAAGATTTGATCGCGGCGGGCATCTCCGTAGAAATCATTCCCGGGATAACTTCTGGTGTGGCCGTACCAGCTTACGCGGGCATACCCCTCACTCACCGTGAATATAGTTCTTCAGTGACATTCGTAACGGGACACGAATCCATAGGCAAATATCGCCCGGAAGTGAATTGGCAGGCGATCGCTCAAGGCTCAGAAACCCTGGTAATCTACATGGGAGTACATAATCTCAGTCATATCATCCCCCAATTACTGGCGGGGGGCAAATCTCCCCAAACCCCCATCGCCTTGATCCGCTGGGGCACTACCCCCCTACAAGAAGAGTTAATCGGCACCCTGGAAACGATCGTCACTCAAGTAGAAGCCACCGGATTTGAAGCGCCCGCCATCGTCGTTATCGGCCCGGTAGTCGATCTACACTCCCTATTAAAACAGGGCAAACCCTTCACTCCTTTTTAACGAACATGAACACTTGATCTTCCCCGATCAAGAGATCGAACCGGGGATTATCCCTCAGATTACTGATAAATCCATCGATTAATTCTGAAGAACTCGACCACCCCGGATGTTTTCGATCGAGGATGACGTATTTAAACCGGTCAAAATCGGTATTTTGCGCCCCGTCAATTGCCAGTTGAATCTCAGGGCGATGGGTTAGATGGGGGGCGATTGCTGAATTGGTAAATACTGGCGCATCAGTCTTGACGGCGCTGACGGCCTTGCGGGTTGCCCCCCAAGTGTCTATACTTTTGAGGTAGAGAGAAGTAAAATAACCGTACTTGGCCAGAGCCAAGAAAGCTACCAAACTCCAGAGGATCATATACTTCGGTTTTTTGATCAGGTGACGATTAGCGGCGATCGAGCCGATCACCACTAAAATTAGGAAGGGTAATATCGGCAGTGAGTACTGTTGGGTGAGATTCTTCTGCGGGGCGTAATCGGTGATCAAGTTCAAGAGTAAAGCGGGCAGGGCCGCAATTAAAGGGGTTAACTGCCGGGGTGATAGCCCCCAAATCACCGGGATGAATAAAAGTAATAAATATTCCAGATTAGCCAGGCTGAAAAGTTTGCCCAGGATTAAATAGGGCTTGAAAATTAGATTGGTTAATATTTCCCCTACGGAATCGCCTAAATATCGATAACGATCGTCTGCCATCTGTACGGCTGCATCGGTTTGGGTTAATGTAGGTATGATCAGTTCCGTAGCAGTATAAAACCAGAGGAATCCGGAGATAATAGCGATAATTCCGTATACTTTATTTTTTTCGCTCACCAATAACCAAACACCCAACCCCACCACCGTTAGACTCAATATCGCCTTGGTAGTGAGAATTAAGATTAAAGCTAGACAGAATTGGAGAAGATTCCGGGATCTTACGGCCCATACAGCCCAAAAGATAGCGGGGGTAGCGATTACTTCCGGGTGGAAATCCGCCAGATTGACGTTAAATACTAAAGGGTAGAGGAGATAAACCCAAGACACCGCCCACGCCTGTCTAGGGGTTAATCCCGCCCCTATACTCAAGTGCCAGAGGGGCCAGATGGCTAGGGACAAACTGAAAGCCTGTACTAATAGCAACCAATAAACGCTAGGGTAAATCTTATACAGTAAAGCGATGGGATAGAGAATAAAAGCCGCGTGATCCCCGAGAATATGAAAATTGACAAAGGAAACTATGGGGGGTTGGGATTGACTTATGAGATAAACTCCTTGATCGAACCAGCCTAAATCTAATGCGT
Source organism: uncultured bacterium (assembly GCA_964623815.1). Lineage (GTDB taxonomy): Bacteria > Cyanobacteriota > Cyanobacteriia > Cyanobacteriales > Microcystaceae > Chroococcopsis. The sequence continues at coordinate 34,583 of CAZUVR010000012.1, forward strand.
TCGATTGAAATAATATATGTCTGATACTGCTGAAAATAAAGAGTATGATGGTAGCGATAACGATCGCGTAAGGATAGGTAAACTTAATTTTCATGGTCGTAAATTAGAGCGGCAAGCTTGAACGACCTCTCGGAGATAGGGGGTTATAACACTGAACCAGTCCCTGAATATACTCCTATTTTCCTTGGTTTCTATCACCCGATTCACGAAATCTCGCCAGCTCGAATCATCCTTCGGCAAAATTAAGCCGTAGAAACTGCAATCTAAAGGTTGTTGAGGTATTAAAAGATATTGATCTCCCATAGATAAATCGAGTAGAACCGCTTCCCCGATCAATAAGATACCATCACTGGCGAAAGCATCGATCCTACCCCTTTGTAAAGCCTGTACTCCTCTGGCTCTGGCGGTTTGCCCCCTAAAAGTTTGCACTTTAGCCAGGGGAAATTTTTCTTCTATGAATTGCTCAGTCGTGGTATTTTCCAATACTCCTATATTAACGTTGATTAAATTACGCGGTATATTTATCTTCTGTCTCTCTGATTTTTTGATTAAAAATTGAGTTCCTGTAACGAAAAAAGGCGCGGAAAAGTCTACATTTTTCTCAGAATTTGAAACTATAGTATTAGGCCCGCATTCAAGATCTACACTTCTATTACCTACCAATTCAAAACGATTATTTAACGTGGATTTATAAACTTTTAAACTCAAAATATTTAGATTCAATTCTTGACGTAACTGTTGCCGGAGCAAGTTGATTAAATCTAAACATAATCCCTGAAGATTATTAGCCCGATCTCGATAGCCGAAGGGAGCTGCATCCTCTCTGATGGCCACTTCTAATAAGCCGGTTCGCTTAATTTTCTCCAGAACGCCCTCCGCCCGCAGAGGCGAAGCGAAAACGGGAATCAGTAAAATACTAACTGCGAAACTCGCTATCCTGAACATAAATTTCCCCTTCGGGTACTGTATCTAGACTATCTATTTCTTTTTTCAGTTCCCAGCGATCGAGAATATCTTTAAATAACAGTTCCTCGATCCAGGTTTTCGCTACTACGGCTAAAGGTAAAGCTAAAAGTAAACCTAACAAGCCGAACATTTGCGCGAAGAAAATTTGCGCCATCAAAGTAATCGCCGGTAGTAAAGATACTTGTTTGGCCATAACCGTCGGCGTGAGTAAATAGCTTTCTATATTCTGGATGATAAAGTAGAGAATGAGGATGGCGACGATTTTCCAGGGTGACTCTAATAAAGCCACCATGATCGGAAAAATGACGCTCGCGGTAGGCCCAATATTCGGAATGAAGTTCAACAAGCCAGCTAACAGGGCGTGAACTAGCACTAATTTAACCTGTAGCACGTACAAGCCTACACCGCTCATAATCCCGACAAAGGTAGAACTAATTAATATGCCTAATAACCAATTACCTAAAGCGGTTTCCGATAAAGTTAAAATTTCATCGGCGCGGCGACGGTAGAAGGCGGGGAATAATTTTAACAAGGCCTTACGATAAGCCACCGGATTTACTAACATCATGATCGCCAAGACCAGAATGAGTAAGATTTGTAGGATTGCCGTGAAAGAATTGGAGAAGAAAGCGAAAAAATTAGCGAATAAAGTCGTACCTAAAGGTTGTAGTTGTTGTATTATCTCCCCCGAACTCGGCAAGGGAGGCAACCAGTCAAATTGTAATTGTCGGCGTAAATTGGCGGAAGTGTTAGTTACCTGTTGCCACACATCCGGCAGCAGTTGAATTAAATTTTGAAATTGTAGTATGAAGGGGGGAATGATCAAACCGAAGAACAAAAAGATTAAACCAGCGCTCAGAATCAGGGTAATAACGATCGATAACCATTTCCTCACACCCAATTCCTGAAAACCTTTCACTATGCGATTGAGAGCGATAGTAATCACCACCGCCAGAAAGATTAAAAGTAGAAGTTGTCTAATCTGCCAGAGAACGTATAAGGCGATAATTAAACAAATAAATCCTAGCCATTGTCCGAATTTCACTGTTTTTAACTCTATTTCTCGCGGTTATTAGGGAAGCCACAGGGGTTTAAAACCTGGGTTGAGTTCTTCAGGAAGTATATTAGAGAATGATTTCGGGGCGGTTTGCTCCGGTAGGGGCAATAACCATAAACGCCCGTCGGCAATGGTGAAGCCTTCCCCCGTCACTAAGTCCTGTTTCACCCCGTAAGGTGTGGTAACTAATTGGTCGAACAATAACGCTACCCCATCTGGAGACATACTCATCTGCACGTCTCGATAGTTGGGTAAGGCTAACAGAGGTGTTTCTATACCGGTATTTATATCGATCGTCGATAAAAAGGGTTCTTCTCGCGTCGGAGGCGGTGTTTGTCCCGTTGCCGTGTTTTCCCCTTCTAATATCTTCCGAGTATTAATTTTCAGGCAGTAGAGAGTATTTTCTTCTCTCGGCTCAAATTCGCAGGCGGTGACAGGATTATTTGTTTTTAATAGGGTTTTAGCTTCGTTATTATCATTGATAATATCTAGGGAACGGCTGCCATCTAAATTGTATTTCACCATGATTTTCTGATTTCCATTTCGGGAGAAGTCGAGTATCTGGCTGTAGTTGGCGAAAAATTGCGGCCCTCCCCCAGAAGCATCTAAGGGAATCAGGGCGATGCCACTCTCTTGACCTACCGCTATCTTATTACCCTCGGGAGATAAGAGGAAGCTACTGCCCTGAATTCCTAAATTCCTCGCTTTGCCGGTTTCATCAATCACCCACAATCCCGCATCGCCAGGGTTGTTGAAGTTTACCCTCTCGACGACGATCGTTTTACCGTTAGCGGATAGGTCAAATTTGAGATTTTGATAGACGCTACTATCGAGTATTCTTTCGATCCTGCCGCTGGGTAAGTTTTCTTTTTTACCCGAGGGGTTTAACCCCGTCGTCACCGTATACAGTTGCTGTTTCGGGGTTTCTTGATTGTTCGCCACCGGTTCAAAGGCAGAAAATAATATCTTATCCCCGTCTGGATAGATTTTGAAGTTGGTGACGATGATGTCTCCTGGTGTCAGGATGGTTTTCTTTAATTCCGTGGTTTTGTCCGGCCCCTCGACCATATTACACAGGATCAGTCGGCCTCTTTCTTTGTCGTTGACCCCGATGTAACCGAAGGCGCGATCGTGACTGTAAAATGTCCCTAGAAAAGGTTTATCCAATCCCCCTAGCCGTAATAGATATTTCTTGCCGTATATGGGCAATTCGCTCAAGGTGTAGACTAACTCGTTGTTTGCCCAACTGACTTGTCCTTTCAGGGCTGGCTCGATGGCTAAAGTCTTCTCTATATCTGCCCGCGATACGGGACGATTAAAATTGAGTCGGAAATTAGTATCTCTGACCCCTATTCTCCTATTGAGCCAGCTAAAGTCCCTCACCTCCGCCGCTACTTGATTACCGTGGTACAGGATTACCCCTATGGCTACTAATAAACCTAAAATAACGCCGCCGATAATGCGATCGAATTTTTTTAATCGGAGACTTTTATAAAACTCCATAGTTATATGTATATATATTTATATTGTTTTAAAAATAAAGATAGCTCTAAAAGCTATAATAATATTATTATTCCAAGTAAGACCGCCCCGCGCCAATTCCACACCCTCGTGGGGGATTAATCTTTTACCAGGATTATCTGAGCCATCAGCTCGCTACCTACTGGTTTTCCCCTCTCTACCGCAGTGGCGTGGCCGACGACGGGGGCGCAGTATTTAGGTAAGGCGCTAGCGGCGAGGGCAATATGGCTATCGCATACCGCCAATCCTAGAGTAGGATCGTAACCCCGCCAACCACCGCCAGGAATATACACCTCTACCCAGGCGTGTAAATCTCTCCCATCTTGCTCCGTATCCCCCTCCTGATACCCCGAAACGAAACGAGTCGCCAATCCTACCGCCCGGCAAACATCCATGAATAACACCACGAAATCTCGGCAAGAACCTTGTTTATTCTGCCATGTCCGGCTCGGTAGCCAAGGCTCCCCCGTGTGACGTACCAGATGTTCGCAGTGTTGATAGATACTGTTGTTGAGGGCGTAGAGAAAAGAAAGTAAATTATTATCGGTTTGGGAGAGAATATCCCTGGCGATTTCCCCGACAATGGCATCGCCCACCAATCCATAGGGTTTTAAATAGGGCTGTAATTGCCCCGATAAAGAAGCAGGATAGTCGATGATCAATTGACTGCCCCAAGAGTCGATGATGTAATTGAAAGGATTTTGAATATGAGTTTCCACAACACTACTAGTATGAATCATCAACGATTCAACCGGTCGATCGAACCATATTTGTATAGTATTATTCCCATCTAGATCGATGATCTCCGATTGTCCTTGAGGAATCGGGCTAACCTGCAGGTTGAATTCGTGTAAACTCTGCCAACCGTCACAACGGGGGCGCAGACGTAAGATATGCGCCCCTAACCATACGGTTTGATTGTAGGTGTATTGAGTTTGGTGCTGGATGTGATACTTAGGCATTCGGCACTGTATCAAAAAAGGTTTCACTTATTTTAGTGCCTACTTCATTGATTCTGCTTTGAATCTGATCGAGAAATTCGTGTAAACCGGTTTCGATAATATCCTCGATGGTTAAATATCCTAACTCGGCGCAGAGTCTTCCTAAAGTTCTCTCGGCTTTATTACTCCAAGTGCCCACTGGCGTGCCCGTAACCTGATGCAGACACCGCTCCAATTCCCTGAGACAGAAATGGATCGATCGCGGGAACTCCCGGTCTAAAATGAGAAATTCGGCTACACTACTCGGAGTGATCCGCCGTAATTGTTTACGATACATCTCGTAAGCGCTCACCGATCTTAGAAGCGCTATCCACTGCACCTGATCTAAAGGTGTACCCACCCACTGGGCCGACGGTAGTAAATAGTAATATTTAACGTCTAAAATCCTGGCGGTTTTATCTGCTCTTTCCTGTAGTCTGCCCATATGCCCGAAGTGCCAACCCTCGTTATGAGTCATAGTGGCATCCATCACCCCAGCGAAACGATGACTGGCCAATTTAACACCGTTGAAGAAACTCGGTAGGGCTATGTGCGGGTAATGGTTCGCCGCTTCCGTCACCATGAGATAGAAGCCGTTAACCTGTTCCCACATCTCGGATGAGATGATTTCTCTCACCGAGCGGGCATTCTCCCGCGCCATCCGCAAACAGGAGACGATCGAGTTAGAGTATTTAATATCGAAGGTGAGAAACTGCACCACATTCTCGGCTGTAGCCTCACCGTAACGAGATCTGAACTCGTCTAAATCTCCAGTGGTAAATACTAAAGGTTCCCACTGTTGCATCAAATGACTCGGCACATCGAGCATCAAATTGAGATTTACATCCACGAACCGAGCCACATTCTCAGCTCTTTCAATGTATCGATTCAACCAATAAATCGAATCGGCAACGCGACTTAACATTTACTATTCTCCTCTTTTTACGAATAATTTTGAGTTAATACCCATGTATCTTTACTACCGCCACCTTGAGAAGAATTAACTACTAATGAACCCTTCTTTAAAGCCACACGGGTTAAGCCACCAGGATGCACATAAATTTCATCACCGCGATGGAGAATATAAGGTCGCAGATCTACGTGTCTCCCTTCGATCACACCATCGATTAGAGTAGGTACGCGAGATAAACTTAAAATCGGCTGTGCTATATAATTTCGGGGATTGGCAGATATTTTGCCCGCGAATTCTTCCCTTTCCGCCTCGGTGGATTGAGAACCTACTAACATCCCGTAACCCCCAGACTCGTTAGCTGCTTTGACCACCAACTTATCGAGATTTTTTAACACGAAATCTAAATCTTTTTCGCGCCAACAGAGATAAGTGGGAACATTATTTAATATCGGTTCTTCTTGTAGATAATAGCGGATCATATCGGGTACGAAAGCATAAATTACCTTATCATCTGCTACCCCTGTTCCTGGTGCATTGGCCAGGGCTACTCTACCGGATTTAAACACCTCCATCAAACCAGGCACACCCAACATCGAATCGGGGCGAAATACTAAGGGGTCTAAAAAATCATCGTCTAAACGCCGATAAACTACATCGACTCTTCTCAATCCTTTAGTGGTTTTCATCTGTAGATAACCATCCACTACCACTAAATCCCGCCCTTCTACTAACTCGACTCCCATCTGCTGCGCTAGGAAAGAGTGTTCAAAATAGGCCGAGTTATAAATTCCGGGGGTTAATACCACTACCGTCGGGTTGGGTAAGTGAGGAGGGGCCAAACTCAATAGGGTTTCTAATAGATAAGAGGGGTAATCGTCTACAGCCTGCACATTCATCGTCTGGAATATCTCCGGGAAGGTGCTTTTCATTACCCGACGATTTTCTAGGACATATGAGATACCGGAGGGAACTCGTAAGTTATCCTCTAAGACGTACCACTCTCCATCTTTATCTCTGACTAAATCCGTACCCGTTATATGACACCATATCCCCGAGACGGGTTTTATTCCCTGACAGGGGGCTAAATATCCTTTGGCGGAGTGAATTAAATCGGCGGGTATAATACCGTCTTTGAGAATCGATTGATTGCTGTATATGTCAGCGAGGAAGAGATTTAAGGCTTGGATTCTCTGTTTCAATCCCGATTCTAGTTTCTGCCATTCCTGGGCGGCGATGATGCGGGGTATGATGTCGAAGGGAAAAACTCTCTCTACTCCCTGATTGTCTCCGTAAACATTGAAAGTCACACCGAGATTGAATAGGGCTATCTGGGCTGTTTCTCGATGCTGTTGTAATTCTTGCCCCGGTAAACCTTTCATCCACTCTATCAGCGGCTCAGCATGGGGGCGCGGTTGACCTTTCTCGATAAATAATTCGTCATAGAAGCTCTCTGGATCGTAGCTTTCTAGTAAGCGATTAGGCATCTATATTCTGTTGGGTTAGGACTTTACCTTTGATATTACCGCAGAAAAAAGGGACGGGGTTAGGAATTGGGGGTTAGGAATTGGGGATTGGCCAAGCACCTAATAAACTCCCAACTCCCGACTCCCAACTCCCGACTCCCAACTCCCAATTCCCAATTTCCCCTTAAGCATATATACTCTGTTGACAACTCATAGTCATTACGACTACACTATAAAAATGAACTCGAAATGAGTATGAATAAGACTAATAAGGAGATAGGAATCATGTTAGAGAACAGAGAAGGGCAGAGAGTACCTAATGTTACCTTTCACTTACGCCAGAATAACCAATGGGTAGACATTACCACCGACGATATATTCAAGGGTAAAACAGTTGTGGTGTTTGCGCTCCCTGGTGCCTTCACTCCCACCTGTTCTACTACTCACCTACCCGGTTACAATGAGATGGCCCCGGTATTCAAGGAAAATGGAGTAGATAACATCGTCTGTATATCCGTAAATGATACCTTTGTCATGAACGAGTGGGCGAAAGATCAAGAATGTGAAAACGTACTGCTCATCCCCGACGGTAACGGCGAATTCAGCGAAGGAATGGGGATGCTGGTAGATAAAGCCGATTTAGGCTTCGGTAAGCGCTCTTGGCGTTACTCGATGTTGGTAAAAGATGGAGTAATTGAAAAGATGTTTATCGAACCGGAAGAGCCTGGTGATCCTTTCAAAGTTTCTGACGCGGCTACCATGCTCAATTATATCAACCCCAAAGCGGAAAGCCGTCCTTTAATTTCAATGTTTTCTAAAGTCGGTTGTCCCTACTGCATCAAAGCGAAGAAGATGTTAGAAGAGAAAGGATTACAGTACGAAGAAATCGTTTTAGGTAGAGACGCTACTAGTAAGTCTTTACGAGCCATGAGCGGCAACAGTACCACGCCCCAAGTCTTCATCAATGGTAAATTAATCGGTGGTTCCGATGACTTAGCCAAATATCTTGGATTTGAATCTTAATCTTTCCTTAGATAGGCAGAGTGCGGAAGGAGAGATAGATTAAGATAACTTAGATGACAGGGTTTTGAGTTCAATATATCGCCAATTTACAAAGGAGAAACCCATAATGACTGCAATGACAGTGAAATCAGAATTAACAGGACGTTTCTATCCTACCCGTATCGATTTAGGGTTAGAGGTAAGAAAGTCAATCGTAGAAGTTTTAAGTCAAACTCTAGCGGCTAGTTTGGATTTAAAAACTCAGGTTAAACAAGCCCACTGGAACGTTAAGGGCATGAACTTCTATCAGTTACACGAATTATTCGATGCAATGGCGACTGAATTAGAAGGCTATGTGGATATGGTAGCGGAAAGAATTACGGCTCTCGGGGGCACCGCTATGGGTACGGCAAGGATCGCGGCGGCGAGTTCTTTCCTCCCCGAATATCCCTATGATATAGTTGAGGGGCCAGAACACGTTACTGCTCTAGCGGAACGTTACTCTCTCTATGCGGCTCATTTACGGGGTGCGATCGATACTACCGGTAATTTGGGCGATGCGGATACGGCTGACCTTTATACGGAAATTTCCCGTGATATAGATAAGCGTTTATGGTTCTTAGATGCTCATCTAACCAATAAATAGTAATTGGGCAAGGGTTTAAATTCTAGTAATAGGTAAACCCAGCCAGTTACTCAGTTCATGAGCTAACCAATCTAATTCAGCTTCTGTAATATTGGGGCCGCCATCGATTCTATATTCCTCTTGTTTGGTTTTGATCACTAGAGAAGGAAAAAGAGTTTTTGGCGGCCATTTGTCCATCTCAGTCATAAAACTAACATTCCGTCTTTCGATGCGTTGAATTTCCTCGATCGCACCCGATTGAGTTTTAGGTAATTTAACCCCCAAGAAATAACAAGATAAGCCTATTTCTTCAGGAGTCATCCAGATTTCTCTTTCTATTGCCGAGATAATATTACCTGGTTTGACCGTAAACCAAGAGGCGAGCAGGTTGATAAAAAATGCCCAAATAACTATACTGAGGGGAATGAGATTAATCGGCTTATTAATCATTACCAAAGCCAGAAGGGGAACGCTGAATAAAGCAAGGGGTAGGAGTAATTTTAATTGAGTTTGCAATTTATTTATCACTCTCTGACTCGCTTTACTGAGTATGTTAATTTGTAAGAAATGTTCGCTTTTGTGGAGAGTTATTTCACTACCGTAGGGTTTGATTTTATTGCCGCTGGTAATCAGGATCAATTGGTCGTGATAAAGACTGTCTAAAGCTTCGTTGAGAGTAGTGAATTTTTCCGCCGATTGAAGCGAGAGGGAACGTTTCAGCCAGTAGAGGAAATAAGCGCTAAAATTATACTCGTTCTCTAATTGTTTAAGGGAGGGGTCAAAATCATCTTTCCCAGTTGCTAAAATTGTCAAGGTTCGGCCCAGGTTATATAAATCCCAAGATCCCGAGGGCAAGTTACTCAGGGAAAAGTCTACTAGATAGAGTTTATCGATCGTATCGGGCGATGAGTAGGTGATGAATATATTACTAGGTTTCAGGTTATCGTGACTTATGGGGGGCGATTGTTGTTGCAGGTAGACGAGTATTTCCAGTAAATATTTAGCTATTTGCTTTAATTGGTTCTCGGAGAAAGTATGATGGTTGTTAATTAAATCGGCTAGAGAAGATGTAGGGATATAGGGGCGGACGATCGCTAATTGCTTCCCGTTAATTCCTTCTATTTCAAAATAATCTAGATGATTAGGTAAAAAAGAGGAATAGATATTATAGATAGTTTTAAATTTTTGTTTAAATTCTTCCAGCCCGCAGGAGGGGAGAGCGTGTAATTTAATAACTACTAACTCCTGATTGACACTATCCCGGGCTAATATAGTTCTTTTCTCCGTATTTTTACTTAATAATTGTTGAATTTTATAACGGCTATTTAAAAGTTGACCGAGCATAGTAAAAAAAGTATTTATAACACTTCCAATCTAGCTCAGGGGTTGTCTTAACTAGATATATCTTTAGATTAGTTTTAACAATGAGGGATATAGATA
>CAZUVR010000012.1:44649-46659 GCA_964623815.1 uncultured bacterium
GCTTCCCCGTTAGAACTTTTTGAATCGGTGGCGATGATGTGAAGATCAATATGTTTCTGCCAGATCAGACGCATGAGTTTCTGGGTGAAAGAACCTTTAACTAGATGCTTCCATCGGGATTGACGACTCTCCCCGATAACGATTTGGGTGATCCGTTCCCGTTCGGCCACTTCAGCGATCGCTTGCGGTACCTGATGGCTTTTAATGCGTAAGAATCTCCCCTCGAATTCCTTGCACAAACGCTCGCAAGTCTCGATGTGTAAAGCCTCTTCCTTGGTAAGAAAGCGCTCGGGATTATCGACGAACACCACTAGGAACTCGGCGTTCATATACCCGGCTATCCTAGCTCCCCGACGTAATAATTGTAAAGAGTTGGGATAGGTGGAGACGCAGACCAAGACGCGCTCGTGAACTGGACAGGATTGACCGAGGAGTGTCGTCGAATTACTGGCATCCTCTTCTACCGTGTCCGCCACCTCGCGCAGGGCGAGTTCCCGGAGGGCGATTAAATTACGACGTTGGAAAAAATTATTTAAAGATTGCTGAATCTTCGCGGGGGCGTAAATCTTCCCCTCTAATAATCGTTGCTCTAATGTTTCTGGGGTGACATCCACCACCACCACTTCATCGGCTTCTTCGAGGATGCGATCGGGGATTCTCTCCCTGACAACCACTCCAGTGATGCGGGCGACGAGATCGTTTAGGCTCTCTATATGCTGGATATTCACCGTGGAATAAACGTCTATGCCTTGGGATAGGATCGCTTCCACATCTTGATAGCGCTTCTCCCGCTCTGAACCTGGCCCGTTCGTATGAGCCAATTCATCGATCAGTGCGAGCTTGGGAAAGCGGGCGATGATCGCGTCGGTGTCCATTTCCGAAACCATGAAACCCTCTTTTAAGAGGTTTTTTCTGGGTACTATCTCCAATCCCTCTGCTTTTTCAGTAGTTTCCTTCCTGCCGTGAGTTTCCAGAAGTCCTATCACTACATCAGTTCCCTGCTTTCTCAGGTTATGTCCCTCTTCTAGCATTTTGTAGGTTTTCCCCACTCCGGGAGCCATACCGATAAAAATTTTATGTCTTCCCCGTCGCACTACTATCTCCTCCCGGTCTCGATTTCCGGTAAATCAATTCTATATTATTCCTCGAATATTAACCCGCTCTTAATTAAGATTTAGAATCTTCTAAATACAGATATATATCATTCAAATAAACGACCTAAACGCTTTGTATCTAAAGATATATATGTTTTTTAAACAAGAGAATAAACGAAAAAATATACTTTGTAAACATTGAAAAAGTCGCTACAATCAAGCCTTAGAGGTAACGTTGATACTTCGTTCAAGTGCTCGTTGATTATTAGACGAACTCGGCTTTTTATAACGGGTTTATAGTATCAAGCCCTGAAGTTTTCAGATGCCGAAGGCAGGCGGGGCTATCCGCATCGCTACTCTCAAACCTTGACTTTAATTCTTTCGGAGTTAATCGACTCATGTTGCAAGGATGGATTCAAATCGCGCTAACGATAGCTATCGTCGTGGCGATCACCCCTTTTTTCGGGCGGTATATGGCTAAGGTTTTCTTAGAAAAGAAGACCCTCCTTGACCCGCTCTGGAATCGAGCTGAGAGATTGATTTACGCTCTCATCGGAGTAAGCGGGAAAGAAAATATGACGGGCCCGCAGTACGCCCGTGCCATTATCTACAGTAACGTGGTCATGGGAGCGCTAATTTTTTGCCTGATCGCTCTCCAAGGATTCCTGCCGCTTAACCCGACGGGAATTCCCGCCCCGACTTGGGACACCACTTTGCACACTACCATCTCTTTCATCACCAATACCAACCAGCAGCATTATTCTGGCGAAACCACTCTCAGCTACGGAAGTCAGATGTTAGGTCTCGGCTACCATATGTTCACCTCGGCCGCGACTGGTTTAGCGGTGGGTATTGCCTTTATTCGCGGATTGACGGGGCGACCTTTAGGTAACTTTTATGTGGATCTAGTCAGGGC
>CAZUVR010000012.1:46759-49276 GCA_964623815.1 uncultured bacterium
TTCGCGGATTGACGGGGCGACCTTTAGGTAACTTTTATGTGGATCTAGTCAGGGCCATCACCCGTGTTCTGTTACCGATCTCGATCGTGGGAGCGCTCGTGCTTCTGGCCGCCGGTGTGCCAGAAACCTTGGCTGGGCCGGCGATCGCTCCGACGTTAGAAAATCCCGCCATCAGTCAGGCGATCGCCCGTGGGCCGGTGGCGCACTTCGAGATCATCAAAGAGTTAGGGGAGAATGGCGGCGGATTTTTCGCTATCAACTCGGCTCATCCACTTGAAAACCCTAACGGACTAGCCAACTTAGTGCAGTTGGTAGCGATCCTCTCGATCCCCTCCTCCTTGATCTACACCTATGGTGTTTTCGCCAACAACCTCAAGCAAGCTTGGTTAATTTACCTAATACCCCTCGGTATTCTGATCGGTTTTACTATCATCACGGCGATAGGGGAATACAACGGCAACCCCGAGGTTAATGCCCTGCTGGGAGCGGAGCAGGCGGTTAATTATGAGGGCAAAGAAGTTCGCTTCGGATGGGCACAATCGGCCCTGTACGCGGTGATCACCACCGCTACTATGTGCGGTGCGGTGAACTCGATGCACGATTCCTTAATGCCTAACGGCGGCTTCGTCACCTTATCTAATATGTTCCTACAGATTGTCTTCGGAGGACAGGGTACAGGAACCGCTTACCTGTTCGCGTACCTAATCCTGGCTGTGTTCGTCACGGGGCTGATGGTGGGACGTACCCCCGAATTTCTGGGACGTAAGATCGAAAAACGCGAGGTAGTGCTGGCGAGTTTCCTGATCTTAATGGTTCACCCGATCTCGATCTTGATTCCGGGGGCGATCGCCTTTGCCTTTCCAGATTTTCAAGGAATCAGTAACCCCGGCTTTCACGGATTATCTCAAATTGTCTACGAGTACGCTTCAGCCGCAGCCAATAACGGATCTGGATTCGAGGGATTGGGCGATTCCCAACCCTCGCCGATCGCCATCGCCGACGGCGCGACCCCGACGATTACGGGTCTGTGGTGGAATCTCAGCGCCTGCTTCAGTTTACTCGCCGGACGATATATCCCGATCGTCGCCCTGCTATTACTAGCCGATAGTATGTCCCGTAAACAACCAGTGCCCGTGACAGCAGGAACCCTCCGCACCGATACTGGACTTTTTACCGGAGTAACGACAGGGGTAATCCTGATTCTGGGTGCGCTCACCTTTTTCCCGGTGCTGGCCCTCGGGCCGATCGCCGAAGCCTTTCAAATCATGCGTGGAATCGGATAGAAGTTAGGAAAACCAATGAAAACTAACCGTGAAAATTCTAAATCCTCTCGCCCAGTTCAAGTTCCGAGGGGGCGCAGAGACGATCGCCGACACACTCCCAAGGTCGAGCGCAAGGGTCTTTACCAAAGAGCCATTCGGCAATCTTTTGTCAAACTCGATCCGCGCATCGTAGTCCGTAATCCGGTCATGTTCGTCGTCTGGTTGGGAACGCTCGTCACAGCCCTCGTCACGCTCAACCCGAATTTGTTCGGTACTATCGCCGCTGACATCGGACAACAACGGTGGCTTAACGGTATCATCACTCTTATCCTCTTCCTGACGGTGCTATTCGCCAACTTCGCTGAGGCTGTAGCTGAGGGGAGAGGTAAAGCCCAGGCCGATGCTCTGCGCTCGACTCGGAGCGACACCAGCGCCCGAAAAATCCTCCCCGACGGCTCGATCGAGCAGGTCAGTTCCACGGCTCTACGGCGGGGCGATCGGGTGAAACTGGTGGCCGGGGACGTAATCCCCGCCGACGGCGAAGTAATTCAGGGGATCGGTTCGGTGGATGAATCAGCGATCACTGGAGAATCGGCCCCCGTCTTGAAACAGCCTGGAACTGACATCTCTAGTTCCGTTACCGGCGGTACACGTCTGCTCTCAGACGAGTTGACCGTAAAAATCACCCAAGATCCGGGACAGGGTTTCATCGATCGTATGATCTCGCTCGTAGAAGGGGCTGAGCGTTCCAAAACACCTAACGAGATCGCCCTAACCGTACTTCTAGCCGTGTTAACCCAAGTCTTCCTGATCGTCGTCGCCACGGTTCCGCCGATCGCCAACTATATCGCCAATTTTCTCAACGGTATTTTCGGGGCGGAAGCGGCGAATAATTTTCGAGCGGGTTCGAGTATTGCTATTCTGATCTCGCTCCTCGTCGCCCTGATCCCCACGACGATCGGCGGTTTACTGAGCGCGATCGGTATTGCCGGGATGGATCGGGTGGCCCAATTCAACGTCATCGCCACCTCGGGGCGGGCGGTGGAAGCCTGCGGCGACGTTAACACCCTGGTTCTCGATAAAACGGGGACGATCACCCTCGGGAATCGTCTCGCGGATGAATTTATTCCTGCTAACGGTCACAGTATGGAAGAAATAGCCCGCGTCTGTCTGGCGGCGAGTCTTTTTGACGAAACACCCGAGGGGAGATCGATCGTCACCCTGGCCCGAAAATTGGGGGCGGATTTCGATGCCA
>CAZUVR010000012.1:49376-85952 GCA_964623815.1 uncultured bacterium
GAGGGGAGATCGATCGTCACCCTGGCCCGAAAATTGGGGGCGGATTTCGATGCCACCGGGAAAGTCACCGAGGGGATCGAATTCTCGGCACGAACCCGCATGAGCGGAACCGATATAGATGGAGAGGAGTACCGTAAGGGAGCGGTAGAGGCGATCAAGGGATTTGTCCGCTCCCGAGGGGGTTCTGTCCCCGCAACCCTAGATGAAGCCCAGGAAAGAGTTTCCCGTCTGGGAGGAACGCCTCTGGCTGTCTGCCGGGGGAACGACATCTACGGTGTGATCTATTTGAAAGACATCGTTAAACCGGGGTTGAAAGAGCGGTTCGACCAGTTACGCCGCATGGGCGTGAAAACAATCATGCTGACGGGGGATAACCGGATCACCGCCTCGGTAATCGCGGCGGAAGCAGGAGTTGATGATTTCATCGCTGAGGCTACACCCGAGGACAAGATCGATGTTATCCGACGCGAACAGTCTGAAGGTAAGCTAGTGGCGATGACGGGAGACGGTACTAACGACGCTCCCGCGCTGGCGCAGGCTAACGTCGGCCTGGCGATGAACTCGGGAACTCAGGCCGCTAAAGAAGCGGCTAATATGGTGGATCTCGATTCCGATCCGACTAAGCTCATCGACCTAGTAACGATCGGAAAACAACTGCTAATCACCCGAGGCGCTCTTACTACCTTCTCGGTGGCTAATGACATCGCTAAGTACTTTGCCATCATTCCGACGATCTTTGCCGCAGCCGGAATCGGCGCTCTCAACATTATGAATTTGAAGAGCGCTCAGTCTGCGATCGTCTCCGCCCTGATCTACAACGCCTTGATCATACCCATCCTGATTCCCCTAGCTCTTCGAGGCGTGGGATTCCGCCCGCTCACCGCTGATCAACTGCTACGCCGGAATATTTTGATCTACGGAGTGGGAGGCGTGATCGCTCCCTTCATCGCTATCAAGTTAATCGATTTAATCCTTCCCCTCTCCTGAACCCCATGAAACACCTACCCCTCGCCACGGAAAACTCAACGAGCGCAAGACACCGCCGGAGATTACCCATCTATCTGTTTGTTGCTCTCTGTTTTAATCTGGCCGTCGCCACTATGGTTCACGCAGCTAACAGCGATGCGCTCACCCGTTCTCAAGCCTGGTCTTTAACCCTACTGGGATTGGCAACCGTGGCCCTATCGATTTACCTGTTCTTTGTCATATTCCTACCGGAGAAATTTTAACCATGAGTTTCGCACGCGAGGCAGGTAGAGCCGTTAGATCTACCCTGGTTCTCTGGGTGATCACCGCCGTGATCTATCCTCTGGTCATGATCGCCGTCGGTCAGATTCTCTTTCCCTTTCAGGCGAATGGCAGTTTGCTCACCAACAATCAAGGTCAGGTGGTGGGTTCGGCCTTGATCGGGCAACCTTTCAGCAGCGATCGTTATTTTAATAGTCGCCCGAGTACCACCGCTTACAGTACCGCCGATCCGAAGGCGGATACCGCCAAGATACTACAAACAGGAGTTTCCGGCGCGAGTAACCTTGCCCCTAGTAACCCGGCTCTGATCGAGCGGATTGCGGGCAAACCCGATTCTGACCCGAAAAAAGCGATCGAGGGCGAAATACCCCGATTACGGAAGGCGGGAATTCAACCCACCGCCGATCTGGTGTACACCTCTGGTTCGAGTCTCGATCCCCACATCACCCCAGAGGCGGCGCGGGCGCAGATCGAGCGGGTGGCGCGGGTGCGAGGATTACAGCCGAACCAAGTGGAGATCCTGATCCTCAAAAACACCGATGGGCGCTTTCTCGGCATCTTCGGAGAACCAGGGGTCAATGTGCTAAAGCTTAATCTGGCTCTAGATGAACTTCAGAAAAAAGCGTAATACCAAATCCTGTTATCAAAGACTACTTATGAAGACGGGGGAATCGGGAGTCGGGAGTCGGGAATCGCTAATTAACAACGACTCCCTACTGCCTACTCCCCACTCCCGTTTTCTTTTTGGCTTACTTTCAAAAGCAGATTTAGTGTAATACCGATTAGAGAGACCGATCGTACAATGATAGATACGGGAAAACCACCACCTTAGATGTTTATTCTCTCCTCACCCCGGTCTCGCGCCATCAGCCTCATACTCCTGTTATTCTCCCTCGTTTTGAGTTTGGAATTCTCCACTCCCAGTAATTACGTTTTCGGCTATCTATATACGGGCCCCCTCCTGCTAGTGAACGCTCGTTTCGGTCGAACAGCAACTTTTTACGCGACCCTGATCGCGGCGTTTTTTACCCTTCTCAATCTTTGGATTCCGAGGATAGATGCGATCGCCCCCTCTACAGTCGCTAACCGCTCGATCGCCGTCTTGGCTTTACTGGTGACGGGTTTTTTGAGCGAACGCACCCGCAACGCCCGAGAGGCGATCGCTAGAGAACAGGAACGACTAAAAACGAAAGAACGATTGCTGGAAATGCAGGAAGATTTCGCCTCAACTCTCACCCACGACTTAAAAACCCCCCTACTCGGGGCGATCGAGGCTCTTGAGGCTTACCGTCAGGAAAAATTCGGGGCCGTCACGGCAATCCAAGAGAAGATTCTGACAACTTTACTCAGAGGACACCGCGATAGTTTGCAGTTGGTGGAAACTCTTCTGGATGTCTATCGTAACGAGCGCTCCGGTCTGTCTCTGAAGTTAGCTCCTCTCGATCTCACCCTTCTCATAGAAGAGTCCCTTGCCTTCCTCGCTCCTCTAGCCGCTAGTTATCAGGTTTATCTGTCCGTTAACCACGGCGATTCTGATTTCCGGCGGATTCTCTGCGTATCGGGAGATAAATTTCAATTACAGAGAGTTATCACCAATCTGGTTGTTAACGCCATGAATCACTCCCGTCGGGGGGGGCGGATTGAGATTTCTCTGGAGTCTGGGGTTTCCGCTCATACGGTCAAAATTATCGATAACGGCTCGGGAATCACAATCCGGGAGTTACCCCGTTTGTTCGATCGTTTTTACCAGAGCGATAGCGATCGTATGGCTCGGGGGACGGGGCTGGGACTCTATCTTTCAAGGCAGATAATCGAAGCTCACAGTGGTACTATATGGGCAGAGAACCGTTCCCCTGAACGGGGGGCGATCTTCGCCTTCCGTTTACCTGTTTATTCCCTTAATATATGACCTCAGTTACGCTGAAAATATTACTTGTGGAAGATGACGAATTATTCCGTCTCGGGCTGGCAGTGCGTTTGCAAAGAGAAACAGGCCTAGAAATCGTAGCCGAAACCGGTGACGGGGAAACCGCCGTCGAGCTAACCGATCGCCATCCTCTCGATGTAGTTCTCCTCGACTTGGGTTTGCCGAGAATGGGAGGGCTGGAAGCCTGTCAACGAATTTACGAGCGGCATCCAAACCTACCGATCTTGATTCTTACCTCCCGCGAGGAGAGAAGCTTAATTCCCCGGGCGATCGACGCCGGCGCCAGAGGTTACTGTCTCAAGGGTATCGCCTCAGAAACTCTCGTCTTGGCGATTCGTTCCTTAGCAGCGGGGGCTTCCTGGTGGGACGCGGAAGCCACTGATGAAATCCGCTCTAGGTTGTTTCCCTCGGGCCAAGCGAAATCTAATTCCTGCCTGACGGACAGGGAACAAGAAATTCTCAGGCTCATAGGTGCTGGACGATCGAATTCGGACATCGCCGAAGAACTTTATATCACAGTGGGAACCGTCCGGGTACACGTTCACGCAATTTTACAGAAATTGAGAGCGAACGATCGACGTGAGGCGGTTCTCGTCGCCCGACAGCGAAATCTTATTTAACGTCTGTTTGGGTTAAAAAATTGCCAAGACCTTTTATCCTACCTATGAAAAACTGGCTAATCGTTTACAGACGGTAAGTTCCGAGTTGCAAAAGGCTAATTCTCGACTTGAAGAATCAGAAACCGCTTTAAAATCGGCGATCGCACATCTCCACTCATCAGGCTTAAGTGGGGAGCAAATCGCCTCAATCTTGAATCTACCCACAGACAAAGTGAGCAACTATTTAACCCCTTAGAAAAAGTGAGCTGAATTAACATAAATAGGGATTGATGGGTTAGCGATCGATTCAATCCCTACACTCTTATGACTATCGTTTTCTGAACAATTCTGAGTAATTTTATTAACCAAGAGTTAGACTGTAATATCTTTTTTGCTTATGACACAATCTTGTAGATACAAATTAATCAGTTCTTCATAAGCGATCCCTTTCTCTTGTGCTTTTTCTTCAAAATATTCGATAACGTCTATATTTAATGGCAAAGTAATTTGTTTTTTTAAACGTTGAGAAAAAGGATTAGGGCGACTCTTCATTTTAGATAAATTGTATTCAGCTTCCATAATTTTTAACCTCGATAACTTTGGCATTCTTTGCCAGTGGCTTTTCGAGCCGAAATAATTCGTATTACTGAATCTGCTTCTCGAAAACAATGTACGACTAGCAAGATTCTCATTTTTGAACTTCTACCCAATAATAAAAATCGATCTTCGACTTCAGAATGATTCTCATCCCAAAATTGAATAGCGTTATCATCGTAAAAAACAGATTTAGCTTCTTCAAAAGAAACCCCGTGCTTGTTTTGATTGAGCTGGTTTTTTTCGTTATCCCACTCGAAATATAATCGACTCATTTGAGATTTTAGGACGATCGCCCATATCGTCCTGTCAAGAGAGACATTATAATATTGAGCTATCTACCACTCTATTGTAAATTTAAAATCTGGCTGAGAGGTTAGTGATTTTTCCGATACACTTGGGAATTATAAGGAAGACCGCCAAAAGATAGATAGCGATGAAAACCGGTGATTGCTCTAGCGTAACTCCAGGAGAAACGTTGAACTCATGGCAGAGGGCAGGATTGAATCTCGTTTCCTCTTTCGGTGGGCGAGATGTTGTCTTAGCGATCGATCTCACGGGTAGTGTAGAGTTTAACGATCAGGGGCGTATCCGTTTACGGCAGATTATCGAGGATAGTTTACGCCCGGGAGATACGGTATATGTAATTCCTTTCGCATCCGAAATTAAGCCTACAGTGGGAGGTAACAAACCTTTCGCCAATCCCATCCGCTTTGAAGGGAAACAGGATGTAGAGAAAATTTTAAGCGTTATACCTTGGGAGTCTAACCCCAACATCCGCAATACAGATATACAGAGAGCCGAATTATCGATTTATCAGGGAATCGCCCGACTCAATCAGTGTCGTCTCAGCGACGGGGAGGGTGTTAAATCTCAATCGGTGGTATGGATTACCGATGCTCCCCTAAATACAAAAGCGGGAATCGATTCTAATACCTGGATAGAAACGCCGGCGGATAGCCCCTTTCGTGTAGCCTCATCGCCGGAGAGCGTCGAGCGTGAAAAATGGTTGAGCGCTTTACCTCTCAATACGAGGGAAAAATCCTTGAGTAAGACGACGGATTTATCCATTGTCGATGTACCCGCCACTGTGCAGGAATTCTGTACGCCAGCGCCAGGGGGCAAGGAAAGCTGTCTCATCAATTCATATTTGATAGGGAAATTATGGCTACCTGGATTAATTTGCGGAATCGGCTTAATCGGGGCTGTAGCACTACTAAGGCATTTCATAAGTTTGGCTACCCCTTGGGAGTTAGAAATAAAATTTGATTCGGACGAAGAGAGGGAGAAACAAAAATGTAGGTTAAAAAATAAGCAGAGAATCCCCATAGGAGACGACGGATTTAACTCTATATATTGTCCAGGGGAAGATGTGAGGGGTTATTTAGAAAGACGAGGAAATAAGCTGTTTCTGAAACCGACTCAACAGGCACCGATATTGTATAAGGATGAGGAAGTTACCCGCCCGATAGAGATACAGAATTCTATATTGAGAATCGATTGTCCCCAAAATCAACAACCTTTCGATTTAACCATACAAGTAAACCGTAAATAACTAGAGATAGCCATGATGAGTCAAGACCAACAAACTAGAGAAATCAAGAGAACTATTTGCGTCGGTTTAGGTGGCACTGGGCGAGATGTGCTGATGAGAATTAGGAGATTTATCATCGATCAACATGGGAGCTTAGCTAATTTACCGGTAGTCAGTTTTGTACAGATAGATACGGACAAAAACACTTTAAATAGTTCAGGTTTGCCCACAGGAAAAGACTATCACGGGGAAGAAATATTATTTAGAGACATCGAGAAAGTGATGATTACGATGTCAGCCCAGGATGTTAATAATTTTCGCTACGAGTTAGAACATCCGTCATTAGGGGAAAGCCCCTATTCTCATATAGAGAGTTGGTTCGATCCGCGTTTGAAGGATCAGGTAAGATCGATCGAGGATGGGGCGCAAGGTATCAGGCCTGTAGGTAGATTAGCATTTTTCCATAACTATCGGCGTTTTAAGCAAGCGATCGAAGCTGCAGTAATACGGACAATGGGGCATGAAGGTACGATGCTTCAATACGGCTACAACGTGCAACCCGGGTTAGATGTGTTCATTGTCGGCTCTCTCTGCGGCGGCACCGGTAGCGGGACATTTTTAGATGTGGCTTACGCCATCAGAAATCTTTACATAAATAATACCAGTCTCTACGGTTATTTAGTAATCAGCCCCACCTTATACGGTAACGCTCCCACCATGAGGGCGAATGTTTACGCGGCTTTAAAAGAACTCAATTACTATACAACTAACGGCAAAACCTTCGAGGCTTGTTATGATAAACAGCATCAGGTTAAGGTGGTGGAAGCCCGCCCACCTTTTGACTTTCCCTATCTAATCTCTGAAAAAACCTTCGGTGATTATCAGATTACAGAAAAAGGCAAGCTTTGTAACGTTATCGCTTACAAAATCTATTTAACTATAGCTAGTGAATTAGGGGGTCAGATTAGAAGCTATCGAGATAATTTCCTCAAACCAGAAGTCATGTTCGGCTTAGATTCCCATCCTTTTAGAATGCCCCAACATTACTTAACTTTTGGGCTGGCTTCGATTTATTTTAATCGAGAAAGAATGGTGACGATCGCTCTAAATCGCTTAGCCTTGCGATTAGTTCAATTTTGGCTCAACGGGGCGGGGCAAAGTCCGGACTCTAGAGAATTAACGGAGAGATTTCTGCTGCAATGGTCAACGGGTAAAAAGACGGAAGATTTTATCATTTCTAAGTTAGAGGAAAATACAAGGGAGAATAATAAAAACTTCAATCAAACCCTCAACGCTTGGAAATCCGGCTGTGAGACAAAAATTTCCGAGGCGAAAAACTCTCAAGATGTGGAAAATCTCAAACAAAACTTACCTCGTGAGTTTAAGAATATATTCCGCACCGTACAGGCAGGAGATACGGAAAGCACCAGAGGAGTTTGGTTAACCAATCTACAAAAAGCTCAGCCATCTTTAAGCGAGAGGTTAAAACAGGATATAGATGAATTTTTACAAGATTTGAGTAATCCGGATAAACCCGAATTTTCTATCAATAGCTGTCTAGGATTTTTAGAGTCATTAATGACGGAGATTAGTAAATCTCAGAGGAGTGTAGAGGAGAGAAAGCAGGATGCAGGAGAAATGCACCCGCCCGAAAAAATCGATAAAATTTGGGTGGATGTAAAGCAGGAAATAGGAGATTTAGAGAGTAAAAATAAATTTCCTTTGGGGTTATTTAAAGGCAATCAAACCGCTCAAATTCAAACTTTGATGTTAGAGGGAGTGAATAAAGCAGTTAAAAATGTTAGACATAATTTCAATTGCTCCTTACAAGATTCGGCTCTAAAGTTACTAGATATACTCCAAGATCATATCGCCCTGAGATTGAATCAAATACAAAGCTTTGAAGTATTTGCTCAAAATGTGGCAGCTTCTTATGAAAAACGGGAAGAAGAATTAAAACAAGCTAACTTCAACGAGATGAGCGGTGAGGCGATTACTACTAAGCAGGATATAGATCAGTATTTAGAGAGCGTTAATTCTCGTTCTCAATTATGTCTCTGTACCCACCAGGTAACATCATCATTAGGTGAAAAATCTATATTTAGTCTGATTGATAGGAACCGCTTAAGTGGAAATATTGATGAGCTGAAAGATACGATTAATTCTACTATGGCACCCCTGTTTAAGCTGTCCATATCGACGGAGTTCAAATCGGTGATGAAAGCGTTCATGGGTAGTTATTCGATCGCGGATACTTCACGCCGATTAAGACAAATTTTAGACTCATCTCAGCCTTTATTATCTCTTAACTTAGGTGATCAACGTTTTTACAGAGAGTTGAGCGTTAAGAGAAACGATATTATCAGTTTAAAAGAAACAGATGAATCGGAAGTTAAACAGTTTAAGCGCATACTACTCAATGAGATAGGTGTAGCGGATAGTTGTTTTAAACCTACTCAAAAAGAAGATGAAATTCTCATTATCAGTCAGTATGGAGGTTTCCCGCTCAGGATTATCAACGACCTCAGGGATATGAAGGAACAATATTTGATGCAGAGAAAAAGTAACAGCACTTTGCATAATGATTATAAAACTCAATTCATCGAGATACTGCCGACAGAAGCTAAACTAATTGAGGGATTAGAACTGATTTTCTATCCTTGCTTGGCCTTTGATCTGATTAAATATGATGTTCCTACACAAAGGTATGAATTTGATTACTATGACGATTTGCATCAAAGAAAATATCCTCTCTATCTCAATGGTAGCTGGCGTGAGGCTTTAGAAGAATTAGTTTTAAGTAAAATTATGGTTGAGGAGTTGCGTCAGAGATTAGCTAAAGCAGAAACTGATATTCTTAGCAATCCAGGTAATTTTCAAACATTCTATATGCCTTTGGTGACAAAATTTGTACGAGAAGTAGAAGGCTACACGGAGCAAGATAGTAATTTTCTTTACAAAACAAAAGTTATAGGGGAAAAAGAAACTATGGATTCCGCACCTAAAGAAGGTATTATTCCTCGCTATATCAATGATTTACGTAGGAGGATTCAAGAGGTACATGAGAAAAAATTAGCTCTTACTGACTCGGCACAATCTTCTCAAGAGAATTACCAACAAGCTCGTTTAGGAGGAAAAGTTTCATCAGTTACTGATAAGACTAATGAGGTAAATGGTCATAATAGTTCGGGTGTGGTAGATGTTACCGCAACTTCTACCGTTTCACCTAAATCTACTACTAGCCCTCTAGAAAGAATACAGGCTTTAAGAGAATTGAAAAAGTTATGGGATGAGGGTGCTATCGATCAAGAAGAATACGAAAACCTGAAAAGAGAGATTAACTCATAAACTAGCTAAAAGGAACGATCGAACTTATGTTTTCATGGTTAAAACTATTACCGACAGAGTTAGTCTGGTTCACCCTCATAGCAGTGATACTACCGACTATAATCACCATTTTAATCAGGATAAATCTCTACCAGTATCTAGACGACTCAACGGATAAAATTAATCGTCTCATAAGAGGAGATAGTAGGGGAAAACAGCCCCCCAGTATCGAAAGACTAGAAGACAGATTCAAGATAGCCAGTTCTAAACTCGACACAGTAAATACTACCGCTTTAGTAGATAGCGTCTACGGTGATGAGACATTTAATTTTCTTGGATTACCTCTCAGGTGTGAACAATGGGATTACTTCACCAGGGTATTACCTAACTTACTCCTAGCTTTCGGTTTACTCGGTACGTTTTTGGGTATCACCTTAAACTTAACCAATATGAGCGCTATCATTAGTCAAAGCTCGGGCAATAGCGATAAGTTAATCCAAAGTCTGGAAACACCCCTACAGAGTATGGGGATTGCTTTCATCACCAGTTTGATCGGATTACTGTGTAGTTCTATCCTCACGGTAATCAATATCATGTTTAATACAGGGGTAGCTAGAAATAAGTTACTAGCCACCTTAGAAGATTATCTTGATAATATTCTCTCCCCAGAAGTCAGCGGCGATACCCGTTTAGATAAAGCCGTTAACCGGATGGTAGACCAACAACATGAGTTTCTACTCCGCTTTCATGAGAATGTCACTAACGCTGTGCAATCTTCGCTAGGTGCGGTAGCCAAGCAAATTGCCGATGGCAATAGGGAAGCCTGTGAATTAGCTACAAGGGTTTACAGCAAACTTGATGAGGTTGCTGGAGCTATCAGGGCGGGTGCGGATGTATATAATCAATCCTCTCACTTGCTCAAAGAAGAGGTGGAGAAAATCAGTACAATTGTTCAACATGAAAATTTTATCGGCTATTCCCGCAGTTTGGAAAATACGGCCCGGGTTTTTGAAACAGCATCGAACACGATTAACAATAGCCAATTCGGGCAAAAGTTAATCAATGTTACCGCTAACTTAGAGAATACTCAACAGAATTTAGCAGATACTGTTACCCGGGTAATGGAGTTAATCGCGTCTATTAACTCAACAGTGGCTAGCGTTACCGAATCTAGTAATACGGTAATTAACTTCGGTCAAGACATCAAAGATTTATCGGAAAGCTCACTACAAATATTAACCTCTGATACTCAGCATCTAGAGAAAATCAGGGAAGAATTATCAAGCACTTTGGAGAAGCAAACTTTAATCTACCAAACTTGGCAAGAATTACTAGAGAAGACGGTAAAAAATAGTGATATTCAAACGGTAGAAATACAACAGCTAAAACAAGTTATAACTGAAAATCAAAATAAATCGAGGACGATAATATCAGAAAGGTTAAACAATATCATCAATCAAGAAAGTAATATCAATCATAATACCCGATCGATCTCGGAAGACCTACAAAAAGCTCTCTTGGCTATGAGGGCGATCGAATCCTCTATTTCCCAACAGATAAGCTCTAATTCGGGAAACGGACTGAGAAATATTCCTCCTAATAATGGTATGGGTAGATAAACTAGATGAGACGCAGTAAAAGTTTTGATAATGAGGAATTACAGGTATTTCAGGCGTTTACGGATTTAATGTCTAATGCGTTCATGATCCTCAGTTTCTTCTTAATTTTAGCTCTCTTCCACGTTAGTAATTTAAACAGAAGATTGCAGTCAGCTACCCCGATAGTTATCGATGAAAAATCGGGTAATTTTACCTTCGTCTCAAAAAGTGCCGCTCTCACCCCCGAACTGAGACAATATATTTTAACTTCAGTCATACCTACAATTCAAAAGACTGTCAAAAGCCATGATATAGACTTCGTACAGATCATAGGTCATACCGATGGTGCGGAGATAAGCGGCGTAGGGAATTTAGATAGGGAAATGGAAACGGTAGCCAACGGTAAAGATAAAGTCGATAAGCTATACCCCGGCTCAAATACTGACTTGGGCTTAATGCGGGCTTTGGCGGTGGTGCAGGAAATTCAAAAAACGGGACAACTGCCCGACGTGAAATTTAGAGCCTATTCAGCGGGGCAATTGTATCTACCATCGGGGGAGCTGGCTAAGATCGATCGAACCGATAACGATAGCCGCAGGCGCATAGAAATCCGTTTTATCCCCCCGGGTAGGAAAACCTCTGAGACACAAAATCCTTAATTGGTCTAGACCCTAATGGAACAAATCAAAAAATATCCAGAACCGATCGCCCGCTAAGATACGCACTTCACCGCCGGAGGTTGCCATGTACCATCGAGTATCTCAGCTCTCGGAGCGTACAATCGCATAGTCACCCCTAGTATCCCCTCTCCAGGCGAGGGCAACCAATTAGATTCTTTATCAGCACCCGGGGACTCGTGTTGAATATAAATATCGAGAGAACCATCGGGATTATATTTTAGGTTATCCCGATCGCCTATAGCAAAACGATCGAGGGGATTAGCCACTTGATACCCTTCAGCGTCGTACATAGTTATCGACCAGAAGGCTTCCACCGGGGGCAGTTCATCTTTATCAAAATGCAATACATACTTATGCTCCCCTTTTAACGGTTGCCCATCAGCATCAGATTTAGCAAAGGGATAGATGGCATCTTCAGGCTGGTTCGCCCCCAATCCTATCAGCGCGATGACGGCCCGTTTAAGGTAAAAATTACCGTAAACCCCCATAGAATCGGTGTTCATCGCCCAGCCGTTGACAACTTTAGCGATGTCGGCACTTTTTGCCATCATCAGCTTTAATCCTTCTGCGGTTGCCCTTTCTAATCCGCTCCTAATTTCGGGGCTAGCCGTTGCCAAGTCGAAACTCTTACCTACTTCAATGCCGATACGTTTGAACCGCGAGAGGATAGACCAATCCGTGATATGAGGGGGATGAATTTTCATCAACTCTGCCCCGTACCCGAAATAGGCAGCGGCGGACATGGCGTTAATCTGCCGCAGAGGTTCCGTCTGTAAGTTTATCGCCGGGTAATTTACGGGTTCGAGGGGTGCTGGTGTGCCGCCTGGTAGAGGTGCGATCGTATAAAGATCCTGAATTTTGTGAACGGCTTCATAATCTTGCTTGCCGTTGGTTTGAGTGCGTCCAATAAGCCAGACGTAGGGGGTGGGCGAATCTATCCGCTCTAAAGAGGCTGGTAATTCACCTCTCCAGCCGGGGGGTACTACAGCCCAACTGCCGGCACCGGTGCCGCTAGTGCGCTTACCGGGTGAGGCGAAAACGTCTGACCACATATCTAATAGAGGGAGTAAATAGTATCTTCCTTCCGTATTCGGCGCTGAAAGAATTAGGGGGCCTTTGCTAAGATCGATCCAGGCGCTTGAATAGAGGGTGTCAAAATTGGGGCGCACTACAGCGCGGAAGTCGGCGGCGGGAAAACTGCGCCTATGGGAGAACTGATTTATTGGATCACCGCTAGGATTGCCATCGGCGTTAGTCATAACGCGTCTGGTTATATCCATCAGTATGAGGGGATAAAGGTAATG
The DNA here is from genome assembly GCA_964623815.1 of uncultured bacterium. Taxonomy (GTDB): domain Bacteria; phylum Cyanobacteriota; class Cyanobacteriia; order Cyanobacteriales; family Microcystaceae; genus Chroococcopsis. Next base: position 62,188 of record CAZUVR010000012.1, read on the forward strand.
ATAGGCTTCGATCCCGATTTGGTAAGCTTGTTCTTGCGATATGGCGGATGATGTGGGTGATTGAGCCATGTTTCTTTTTTCTTAATAGGAAATTAAAAATAACTATTTTTAGCTACTTATAACTGTTTTACCCTAAAAAAGAAAATTTCTTAATTTTCCTATTATTTTTTTATAATTATAGTAATTTTTAAAAATTTGAAGCCCAGAGATACAGAGGATATTTTTAATAGTAAGTTGATATTATGAAAACTTCAGTAATATGAATAAAATGCGGTAGAAAGTCGAAATTTCTACCGCTTGCGTGCTGAAAAATTGATTTTTATTCAGCTTTTTTCGCTGATTTATCAGACATTTTATACTTACGAAGGAAGCGATCGACCCTTCCTTCAGTATCGATAATCTTCTGAGTACCGGTGAAAAAGGGATGATTCCCCGACCAGATCTCCACGTGAATTTCGGGCTGGGTAGAACCGACGGTGGCGACCACTTCGCCATTACAGATAACCTTGGCTTCGGGATACCAAGTAGGATGAATACCGGGCTTAGGCATGATAAAACCTCCTTAACGTTTCGAGTATTGGGGAGCCTTGCGGGCTTTGTGTAAACCGTATTTCTTCCGTTCTTTCGCTCTCGGGTCGCGGGTTAGATAACCTTCGCTCTTGAGGGGCTGACGATTTTCGGGGGCCAGCTCACATAAAGCCCGGGCGACACCTAATTTAACCGCGTCGGCCTGACCGGTTAAACCGCCGCCCTCGGCTTTAACGAGAATATCATAATCGTTCTCTAAACCGAGAGTCTCCAAGGGAGCGCGGATAGTTTGAATATAGGTAGGTATACGATTAAAGTGAATGTTACCAGGACGACCGTTAACGGTGATCTCGCCGCTTCCGGGTACAAGGCGCACTCGGGCGATCGCGGATTTACGTCTACCGGTTCCCCAGTACACCACTCTATCTTTATTATCTACTGCCATAATTAGTTACCTCCAGGAATCGTATTAATGGTTAAAACTTCTGGTTGTTGGGCTGCGTGGGGGTGTTTGTTACCGGCGTAAACTTTTAATTTGGTGAACAATTTCCGTCCGAGACTGTTTTTCGGTAGCATACCTTTAATGGCGTGTTCGACGATCCGCTCAGGAATACGTTTCTGTAACTTGTTGAAGGGTTCTACCTTCATCCCGCCGGGTCTACCGGAGTTTCTGCGGTAGAGTTTCTGCTCAGATTTTTTACCGGTGACGGCTACTTTCTCGGCGTTGATGATGATGACGAAATCACCAGTATCGAGATGGGGGGTATAGGTGGCTTTATTTTTACCGCGTAGGATCATCGCTACTTCGGTAGCTAGACGGCCTAAGCGTTGGTCGGCCGCGTCGATCACGTACCACTTTTTATCGAGGTCGTTGACATTGGGTAAGGGGGTTTTGTTCATGATTATTACAAATGTGATTAGATTTGATTGATAGGGCGAAAACTAAAGAGGGGCTGGGTATCAAACCAGACATTTTCCGGGAAAGGGAAATCGGGATAACCGACTCGTAGAAGACATAACCCTTTAGCTGGGGCTGCGTATTTTACTTCTTCGCGCCGTTCTTGGCTCCAAATTTCCGTGAAGTTGGCGATCGATCTCTGTTTACTTCCCACCTCCACCAACATCCCTACCAGTAAGCGCACCATCCCGTATAAAAATCCGTTGGCTTGGATTTCCACCATCACCAGAGGGCCATTCCTGTAGCATTCCACCGCCTGCACATCTACCCAAGAATGTTGCCTGCTGGAATTAGCCCGGTGGAAAGCAGAAAGGTGATGTTTTCCCACGAGAGGAGATAGTGCTGACTGCATCAGGGAAGTATCTAAAGGATCGTGGTAATAATGCCAGGTAAAAGGGGTGATAAATAAATTGGGTTGGGGATCGGTATAGAAGGTATAACGATAACGCCGCCAAATTGCCGAGAATCGAGCGTGCCAGGGATATTGCACCGTTTCTGATGCGGTGATCACCACGTCATCCGGTAAGAGAGAGTTCAGCACTTTTGACCATTTAGAGCCAGGTATAGAACTTTGATGGTCAAAATGGGCTACTTGAGCAGAAGCGTGAACGCCTGAATCTGTCCTGCCCGCACCGTGTAAAGTAACGGGATGACCGAGAACCGACTCCAGGGCCGATTCTATGGTTTCCTGTACGCTTCTATGGTGGGGTTGTCTCTGCCAGCCGTGGAATTTTGTCCCCACGTACTGGATTACCAGAGCGACTCTCTCTTTAGGATCAGCGGTATCCATCGTCTCTACATCAGTTCGATGATGGCCATGGGAGCGTTATCACCTCTACGGGGAACGGTACGCACTACTCGGGTATAGCCGCCGTTACGATTACCGTAGCGGGATTGAGCCTGTTCAAATAGGGCGTGAACGAGTTGTTTATCGTAGATGTACCCCATCGCTTGCCGTCTCGCCGATAACGAGCCGTCTTTGGCGAGGGTGATAATATGATCCACCTCGGCCCGTAAAGCTTTCGCTCTCGCCAAGGTAGTAGTTACTTGACCGTACCGGATCAGGTGGGTGGCTAAGGCTCTCAGTAGAGCTTTCCTCTGATCGGCTGGTAATCCTAATTGAGGTACTCGACACCGATGTCGCATAATTGTTTCTCCTCTTGATAACTAAATTAAGCTTTGGTTTTCTCTTGAGGAAGGGTAATCCCGAGGCGTTTTTGTAGGGCCTCGATTACTTCTTCCGCTGATTTCTGACCGAAATTCTTGATCTCTAACAGATCTTCTTGCGAGTAATCCAATAAGTCCGCTACTGTGTTGATCTGCGCCCGTTTGAGACAGTTGTAAGCTCTTACGGATAATTGCAGTTCCTCGATCGGTGTCTGACTTTCTGGATTGATCTCGTCGGAAAGATCCGGCGATACAGTATCGATCTCGTTGAGATCCTTGAGGGGGTTAAAAAGATTGACGAGAATATCCGCCGCCTGAGATAGAGCTTCTTTCGGGCTAATACTACCGTTGGTGGCAATTTCTAGCGTCAAACGGTCTTTCTGTTGACCGTTTTCGGCACGAATATCCTCTACCGTATAATTAACCTTGGTTACGGGCATGAATATGGCATCGATCTGTAAGAAGTCTAGAGATGTATTCTCATCTTTCCCCCTTTCGATCGCCCTATACCCTTTGCCTTTCTCCACTTTAAATTCCATCTCCAATTTCGCCCCTTCCGAAAGGGTAGCTACGTATTGGTTCGGATCTACTACTTCGATCTCCGATGGTAATTCAAACTGGCTCGCCACTACGGTAGCGGGGCCAGTGGCCACCAATCGCCCAATTTGGGTTTGATGGGTATAGCTTTTCAGGGTGATTTCCTTCATGTTTAGCATGAGTTCCATCACATCTTCCCTTACCCCTTCTACTGTGGCAAATTCGTGATTGACCTTGTCTATCCGAATCGCAGTTACCGCCGCCCCTTCTAGGTTCGACAGGAGAATCCGTCTGAGCGCATTGCCCATCGTCGTTCCCTGCCCCCTTTCTAAAGGTTCTAAAACGAACTTACTATATTGACTCTGATTTTTTAGAGTCTTGGCTTCTACACACTCAATTTGAAACTGCGCCACCCTTTGACCTCCCTTATAAGCAATATTGGTCGCTCTTACACTCTCCGTCTTTTCGGGGGACGACAGCCATTGTGAGGAATAGGTGTAACATCCCGAATCAGGGTTATTTCCAGCCCTGCCCCTTGTAGCGCACGGATTGCCGTCTCCCGTCCCGCTCCAGGGCCGCTCACCATTACTTCTAATTGTCTCATTCCCTGTTCGATCGCCCTTCTGGCTGCGCTGTCGGCTGCGGTTTGCGCGGCGAAGGGAGTTCCTTTTTTAGCTCCTTTAAAGCCGCTCGATCCCGCACTCGCCCACGAAATCACATCGCCTTTTGTATCGGCGATGGTGACGATCGTGTTATTAAATGTGGATTGGATATGTGCCACGCCGTTCGGCACATTTTTCTTCTGTTTCTTCGGCCCTGTTTTTTTAGTTGGTCGCGCCATAATTCTCTGTCTAACTCAATCGATTGAATAACCTTGTCAACGGGATTCATGGCTTTTGAGGCGTGAATCGAATTCATTCCACCCCCTACCATCGATTCCCTATTTCTTATTTGCGCGGTGTTTTCTTCTTACCCGCTACCGTCAGCCTTCTACCCCTACGAGTTCTGGCGTTCGTCCGCGTTCTCTGCCCTCTCACGGGTAAACCGAGGCGGTGACGACGGCCTCGGTAAGTACCTATATCTACTAGGCGTTTGATATTCATCCCTTCCCAACGTCTGAGATCCCCTTCGATCTGATAGTTGGTATCGATGAACGCCCTCAACGCCGCTAAATCCTCATCACTTAAATCTTTTACCCTAGTGTCTGGATTGACACCAGTTTTTGCTAAGATTTCTTGTGAACGTGATAGACCGATCCCATACAAATAGGTCAGGGCAATTTCCACGCGTTTATCGCGGGGTAGGTCTATACCTGCTATCCTTGCCACGCTTGTTTACTCCCTTTATAGATTGTTTTTTTACTCGTTTGTCATGATGATTGGCTCTCGTTTACCCTTGGCGTTGCTTGTGCTTGGGATTATTACAGATAACCATCACCCTGCCTCGCCTACGTATCACGCGGCACTTTTCACACATTTTTTTAACTGACGCTCTAACTTTCATGCCTATCTCAATTGGCAACACTGCAAGCTTATTATTATATCAGAAATAATTTACCGATGTCACCTATATATAAATAATTTTTTTACTGGGGATTATTTTTTGTTTTTTAACCGGTATGTGATCCGACCTTTACTGAGATCGTAGGGAGTTAACTCCACTTTCACCCGATCGCCCGGTAAAATTTTTATATAGTTACGGCGGATTTTGCCTGATATATGAGCCAATACGTTGAACCCATTATCTAAATCCACTCTAAACATCGCATTGGGTAAGGATTCCGTCACGGTTCCTTCCATTTCTATCAGATCTTGTTTTGACAATTTGTATTCCTCAATTTGGACATGTGAAATTTAGCCACACTATCTATTAGCACATTTTTCCTAGTGTGGCTAATTTATCTATTCTTATCTTAGCAAAATTTTACCGTTTTAACTTTGTACCAAATCGTCGAGATGAGCGCTAATTTCCTCTATAGTTCGATGTCCGTTAACAGAAATAAGTGCCGACTTTTGGGCGTAATAATTGATTACAGGCTCGGTTTGCTCGTGATAAACGTGTAAGCGTTTGCTGATAGTGTCCTTCGTATCGTCCTGGCGGCCTCTTTGCAAGAGACGTTCGACTAATATCTCATCGGGTACTTCTAAATTGATCACGTAGGTGGATAAATAGGCGAACTCGCTCAATAATTCGTCTAAAAATTCCGCTTGGGCTACATTGCGGGGGAAGCCGTCGAGAATCCACCCCTTTTCTGTATCGGCTTGCCGGAGACGTTCGCGGATGAGATCGAGTAAAAGAGAGTCAGGAACGAGTTCACCGCGCTCTACGTAGCCTTGAGCCTGTTGGCCCAGGGTAGTACCAGCGGCGATCGCTCCCCGTAATATTTCCCCGGTGGAGATGTGGGGCACTCCTATACGCTCGGCTAAATGTTGACCTTGAGTACCTTTACCCGAACCAGGGGGCCCTAAAAAAATCACCCCTTTCTGTTTTTGCATAATTGATACTAATTCCCTAAAGTTTGACTACACTAAAATTTGAACCACACCAAGGACAGAGAACAGAGATAAGGTTTTCCCGTCTCTAGTCGGTAATTTAACGATTTGCTATGACCTTAGATAAGTAATAAAAAAAGATAAACAGCCCTAAAGCAGTTTATCTTTTGAACAAGACTACTGTTTGATCATTCCCTCATAACGTTGAGAGATAACGTAAGTTTGAATCTGTTTTGCCGTATCGATCGCCACACCCACTAAAATCAGCAGAGAAGTAGCGCCGAGGCCCCGGAAGGTAGTAACACCAGTAGCGCTCTCTACCAGAGTGGGCAAAGTCGCCACTAAGCTTAAGAAAACAGCACCGATCAAGGTTAAACGATTGAGAACTCCTTCCAGATAATTACTCGTAGCCGTACCGGGACGTATACCAGGAATACTCGCCCCCATCTTTTTCAGATTCTGGGACATATCCTTGGGATTGACAATCAAGGAGGCGTAGAAATAACTGAAAAAGAGGATCATCGCCGAATAGAACAACACATAACCCCAACTACCGGGAGTTAAAGCGTTAGCGAATTGGATTAGGGCGTTACCAATCGGATTATCGCCCGGGATAGCGCGGGCGATTTGATAAGGAAGGATCAAAACCGCCGAGGCGAAAATGATCGGCATTACACCGCCCTGATTGAGTCTCAAGGGCAGGTAATTGGTTCTCTCCCGATAAACGCGACGGCCGACTTGGCGACGGGCAGAGATAATGGGAATCCGGCGCGTACCTTCTTGTACGAAGACGATACCGACGATCATGATCAGAAAGACGACGAGAAGAAGCACTACTTGAGCGATCGTCTGTCTACCTCCCTGTTGGGCGAAAGTGATCGTATCCCCTAAAGTCTTGGGTAAAACCGCGACGATGTTGACGAAGATCAACAAAGAAGCTCCGTTACCGATACCCCGCTCGGTGATCAATTCCGAAATCCACATAACAAACATCGAGCCTGCCGTCAGGGCGAGGACGGTGCAGAAAATCGGGAAGAACTGATAAGGTAAAACCCCGTTACCAACGAGTAACCCAAGGGTAATTACCAAGCTCTGTAAAATCGCCCAACCGAAGGAGATATAACGGGTTAACTGGGCGATTTTTCTCCTGCCCGCTTCACCTTCATTTTTTTGTAAGTCTTCTAAACTTGGTAAAGCGGCGGTGAGTAATTGAATGATAATTGACGCATTAATATAGGGAAGAATACCTAAGGCAAAAATCCCCAAAGTAGAAAGACCACCACCACTGAATACATCCAAAATACCTAAAGCGGCGTTACTTTGAATAATTTCTGCTAATCTGGTGCGATCTAAACCGGGGATAGGAATGTGTATCCCGAAGCGCACCAAAATTAAAAGTCCAATAGTAATAAGCAGCCGACCCCTGAGGCCAGCCGCTTGAGCCATTTGTATAAATGTTTCCTGTGCCGTGGGAGCTTTATCTCGACTAACGACCATTGTTATCCCCTAAGAGTCAAGTTTTTTATTAAGTGGCTGCGCTGCCGGAGGCAGGCGGTAAGGCTACCGAGGTGGAAACTATGCAGCTTTTTTTTAATATTTCCCCTATCCTATATATGTTAACCGACAATATGCCGGTTCTACTGAGTCAGGATTAGGAGATGTCTAGGGTTAAGATTCCAGGGTTTCTGTCTTACCACCAGCGGCAGTAATTTTCTCGATCGCGCTCTTGGTAAAAGCGGCCGCCTGTACGGTGAGGGGCACAGTAATCTCACCATCACCGAGAACCTTAAGAGGCCCGTTGGTAGAATTGATAATCTTGTTTTCCAAGAGACTATCGAGGGTAACGACAGTTTGAGCGGGTAAACCAGCCAACTGTTTGACATTGACGATCGTATAGGATTTGGGATTAACCAAGGGGAAATGTTTCAACTTCGGTAGGCGGCGGTATAGAGGCATCTGACCACCTTCAAAACCAGGTCTGGTACCGGTACCAGAACGGGATTTCTGACCACGCATACCGAGGCCGCAGGAAGCCCCCTGACCTGCGGAGATACCGCGTCCGACGCGGCGACGGCGTTTAGTGGCCCCAGGTTGGGGGGAGAGTTCGTGTAAATTCATATTGAGTACCAGATTATGTATAGAGATGTTCGAGGGGGACACCGCGATCTTTAGCCACCTCAGAGAAACTGCGGAGAGTTTCGAGAGCATCGACAGCAGCGCGGGCATTATTGAGAGGATTATTAGACCCCAACTGTTTAGCTAGAATATTCTTCACTCCAGCCAACTCCAATACAGTACGCACCGCGCCACCAGCGATAACACCGGTACCGGCGGCGGCTGGTTTTAAAATTACCTTGGCCCCACCGGATGTACCCCGGGCGACGTGGGTGATCGAATTAGCTTTAGTGATCCCGATCTCAATTAACTGTTTCTTACCATCGGCTACCCCCTTACGGACGGCTCCGATAACGTCACCGGCTTTACCCACGCCCACGCCCACCTGGCCGCTTTCGTTGCCGACGACGACGATCGCTCTGAAGCTGAGTTTCTTACCGCCTTTGACTACCTTAGATACGCGGCGGATTTGGATAACGCGTTCCTGCCAGGCGGTTTCCTTCTCTTTCGCTCGCTCTTTCTTCTGACGTTTTGCCATTTGTTTCACCTATCTAGATTTATTAGAAATTCAAACCGGCTTCGCGGGCTGCGTCGGCCAGAGCCTTCACCCTACCGTGATAGAGATTACCACCGCGATCAAACACCACTTGTTCGATACCCCGCTCTTTGGCACGTTTGGCTACCAGAGTACCGACGGCGGCGGAGGCCTCACAGTTGGCACCCGTACCCAACTTTTCACGCAACTCGGCATCTAAAGTCGAAGCGGCTGCTAGGGTATGTCCGGCCACATCGTCGATCACTTGAGCGTAAATGTGACTGTTGGAACGGAATACCGCGAGGCGCGGTCTTTCGGGTGTGCCGGTGACGGTCTTGCGTACCCGGCGGTGACGGCGTTGTACTAATTCTTTGCGAGTCTGTTTCATAATTATTTCTTACCTCCTTTGCCACCTTTACCACTCTTACCGGCTTTTCTGCGGACGGCTTCACCGAGGTAGCGTATCCCTTTCCCTTTATAGGGTTCGGGGGGTCTAACGGCGCGTACCTTGGCGGCGGTGTTGCCGATTTCCTCTTTGTCAATGCCGGAGATGATTACAGATGTGTTATTCTCTACGGCTACCTGCACACCGGCGGGCATGGGCATTTCTACCGGTTTACTATAGCCGACGTTGAGAATTAATTTCGTCCCCTGTGCTTGGGCGCGATAACCCACACCCTGAATATCGAGACGTTTAGTGAAGCCAGTAGATACTCCCTCTACCATATTGGCGACGAGGGTTCTAGAGAGTCCGTGACGTTCCCGGGCAGTGCGCGAGTCGTCGGCGCGGTTGACGCGGATTTGTGCGTCACCTTCTTTTTCTACGGAGACAAGGGTAGGTAGGGTTCTCTTGAGAGTTCCTTTCGGGCCCTTAACGGTGACTTCCGAGCCGTTAATGTCTACCGTTACCCCCTTCGGGATCGTGATCAGTCGTTTTCCTATTCGAGACATACACTTGTATTGGGTGATAAGGGTGATTACCAGATGTAGCAGAGAATCTCTCCGCCTACGCCCTGTTTGCGAGCCTCCCGATCGGTCATGATACCTTTGGAGGTGGAGACGATCGCTATACCGATGCCTCCGAGTACCCGGGGCAGGTCTTTTTTAGTGGAATAGACTCTTAAACCGGGTTTGCTCACTCTTTGCAGGGTGGTGATCAGGGGTTGACGGTTCTTCCCTTTATATTTGAGGGAGATTTCGAGGTTTTTCTTGATGCCCTCACCCGTCTCCTGAAAGTCTTCGATGAAGCCTTCGTCTTTGAGTACCTGGGCGATGCTCTTGGTGATGCGGGTGGTGGGCACTAGGGTTGTGGGATGCCTTACCGAGCAAGCATTACGGATGCGAGTCAGCATATCCGAGATCGTATCGTTTGATGCCATGTATTACCTGTGTTTACTAAGGAATAAAGGTTTGAGGGAGTAGTGAGTAGTGAGTGGGGAGTAGTGACTAGAGAATCGACTGCCGACTCCCGACTCCCGATTCCCGCTCGTTAACGGAAGGGCATCCCCATTTCTTTGAGCAGGGCGCGTCCTTCTTCGTCGTTACGGGCTGTGGTTATGATACTTACATCCATCCCGCGTATTTGATCTATCTTGTCGTATTCGATTTCGGGGAAGATTAATTGTTCGCGGATTCCGATGCTGTAGTTGCCTCTCCCGTCGAAACTGTTCGGGCTAACTCCACGAAAGTCCCGAATTCTTGGCAGGGCTAGGTTAATCAGACGATCTAAAAAGGCGTACATTCTTTCTTGCCTGAGCGTTACCATCACGCCTACGGGCATCCCTTTCCGGATTTTGAAACCAGCGATCGCTTGTTTGGCTCTGGTGACTACGGGTTTCTGTCCGGTGATGATGGAAAGTTCATCGACACTGGATTTGAGGGCGTTGGCGTTTTGAGCCGCTTCTCCTAATCCTCGGTTCACCGTCACCTTAATCACTTTCGGGACTTCGTGAATGTTGCTGAAACCGAACTGTTCTTTTAATTTGGGGACGATCGTATCTTGATACAGTAATTTTAATTTCTGGGTCATGGTGTGTCCTGGGCTTGGTCAGGTAGATAGGAGTTATTTTTTCTTGGTATCGACGTTATCGATGATCTCGCCGGTTTTCTTGAGTACCCTCACTTTCTTGCCTTCTGAAGTGAAGGTATATCCAACTCGGCTGGCGACGTTCTCTTTAGTCGAGTAGAGCATGACGTTAGAGCTGTGGATGGGAGCTTCATAGGTGGTGATCTGACCCGATTCGCCCTCCTGTTGGGGCTTGACGTGTTTGGTGCGGATGTTGACACCCTTGACCACCACTTGACTCTCTTGGGGAATGGCGCGGATGACCTCGCCTACCTTCCCTTTATCCTTACCAGAGATCACCTGTACGGTGTCGCCTTTCTTAACGTGCATTTTATAGCGTTTGGGTTCGCTGCTTTTCTTGGTCATGGTTTATAGCACCTCCGGGGCGAGAGATACGATTTTGGTATAGTTTTTATCCCTTAATTCCCGCGCTACGGGCCCGAATACGCGGGTGCCCTTGGGGTTGCCGTCGTTGTTGATGATCACGGCGGCGTTATCGTCGAATCGGATGCTCATCCCACTATCCCGGCGAACCGGCTGTTTAGTACGGACGATCACCGCTTTGACGATGTCGGATTTCTTTACGGGCATATTGGGTATAGCGTCTTTGACGACGGCGATTATTTCATCGCCGATGCCGCCATAGGTACAGTTTCCCGTACCTAACACGCGCAGGCACATCAGTCTTCGCGCCCCGCTGTTGTCGGCTACGTTGAGCATTGTTTGCTGTTGGATCACTGGTTTTTCCTCTTTCGTGTGTATCAAGGTTTTCGGTGTAGATCCGGGGTTGAGGTTGCGCCACTCGGTTGGGAGTTCGGGGTTAATTCCCCAAATCCTAATTCCGGTCTTCCTAATCCCCTATAATATTTCCGCTACTTCCCAACGTTTGGTTTTGCTGAGGGGACGGGTTTCTCTAATCCGCACGCGATCGCCTTCTTTGGCGGTGTTGTCTTCGTCGTGGGCTTTGAATTTACGGGTTTTGACGATGATCTTGCCGTATTTGGGATGGGGCGATCGATTCTCGACGGCGACGACTACAGTTTTCTGCATCTTGTCGGAAACTACTACGCCGATTCTTTCTTTGACTGCCATTTATACCTCTTTTGCTTTAGCGATTTGACGTTCGCGCTCGACGGTGAGCAGTTGGGCGATGCGGTGCCGGGTATGTTTGAACTCGTGGGTTTTTTCTAGTCGGCGGGTGGCTAATTCCATCCGTAACTGAAACAGTTTTTTCTTCGCCGCGATCACTTCGAGTTCGATTTCCTCGTCGGTTAATTTTCTTATCTCCGCTATCTTTGGTAATGCCATTTAAACTAACTCCTCATTACGGGTGATGAACTTGGTTTTAATGGGTAACTTTTGAGCGGCGAGGCGCATCGCTTCCCGGGCTACGGGTTCTGCTACACCAGCGATTTCAAACATGATGAAACCGGGTTTGACCACCGCTACCCAGAACTCCGGCGAACCTTTACCAGAACCCATCCGGGTTTCTGCTGCTCTTTGGGTTACAGGTTTATCGGGGAAAACGCGAATCCAGATCTTACCACCCCTACGGATATAACGGGTCATGGCGCGTCGGGCTGCTTCTATCTGTCGGCTGGTTATCCAACAGGGTTCCGTGGCTTGGAGGGCGAAATCACCGAAGTTGATGGTGTTGCCCGAGGTGGCTAACCCTCTCATCCTTCCCCGTTGTTGTTTACGGAATTTTGTACGTCTTGGACTTAACATTGGTTTTCTTGGGTGTCAAGGTTTTCGGTGTGGGTTGGGAGTCGGGAGTCGGGAGTCGGGAGTCGTAAATATTTACCCTATTCCCTAGTGCCTACTGCCTACTCCCGCTCTTATTTTTCATCGGAACGATCTTCAAACTGTTGGCGGCGGCGCTGATTTCGGCGGGGTGTGGATGCGGGGGGGGCTACTATTTCCTCCTGTCCGGGGATGATCTCACCCCTGAAGATCCACACTTTTACCCCGAGAATTCCGTAGGTGGTGGAAGCGGTACGGTAGGAATAATCGATGTCGGCGCGGAGGGTATGCAGGGGAACCCGTCCTTCTCTGACCCACTCAGTACGGGCGATCTCGGCTCCGTTTAATCTGCCGGAGATCTGGACTTTAATTCCCTTTACTTCGGCTCTCTGCGCTCTTTGGATCGCCTGTCTGACTACGCGCCGGAACGATACCCGTCGCTCTAATTGTCCGGCAATGTATTCGGCGATCAGGTTGGCATCGGCATCGGGGCGGGTGACTTCGATGACGTTGATCCGGATCTGACGATTACCTCCCAGGGCCGCCTGTAATCCGGTTCTTAATTGTTCTATGCCACTGCCTCCCCTTCCTACTACCACGCCAGGACGGGCGGTATAGATGCTCAGGTCGATTTGGTCGGCTTTGCGATCGATCTTGATGTCGGAGATGGAGGCGTTATTGAGTTGTTTTTGTACGTAGGTACGGATTTTTAGGTCTTCCTGCAACAGTTCGGGGTAACGTTTAGCGTCGGCGTACCAGGTGGATTTGTGATCCTTGATCACGCCGAGACGGAATCCTAATGGATGTATCTTCTGTCCCATGTTTTCTATTCCTCTAGTGCGGGGGCGACGGCTACGGTGATATGGCAGGTGGGTTTATGGATCTGATAGGCTCTACCCTGCGCTCGGGGGCGGAATCTTTTTAGTCTCGGGCCCGCGTCGGCGAAGGCTTGACTCACTACTAGGGTGCCGGGATCTAATCCTTCGTTATGTTCGGCGTTAGCCACTGCGCTACGCAGAACCTTAATAATCGGTTCGCAGGCCCGATAGGGCATGAATTCGAGGATGATGAGGGCTTCTCTATAAGAACGCCCCCGGATCTGATCTAATACCCTTCTCACTTTTAATGGTGACATTCGGATATATTTAGCGATCGCTTTAACTTCGTTACTGGTGTCTACTATCATCGGCTTATATTGGTTTTACTTTCTACCGGCTTTTTTGTCGCTCTTGGCGTGACCACGGAAGGTACGGGTAGGGGCGAATTCTCCCAGCTTGTGTCCCACCATCTGCTCTGATACGTAGATCGGTACGTGTTGTTTGCCGTTGTGGACGGCGATCGTGTGACCGACCATATCGGGGATGATGGTGGAGGCTCTAGACCAGGTTTTAATTACCTGTTTCTCGCCTTTGGCGTTTAGTTTGTCTATTTTTTCGATTAAGTGACCAGCGATGAACGGCCCTTTTTTCAGTGAACGACTCATATAATTCTCTAACCTTGATTACGACGACGGACGATGAGGGAACTGCTACGCTTTTTCTTGTCGCGGGTTTTACGACCGAGGGCGGGTTTACCCCAAGGTGTAACCGGGCCACTACGTCCGATCGGGGCGCGTCCTTCCCCACCTCCATGCGGGTGATCCACCGGGTTCATTACCGAACCGCGAACGTGGGGGCGTTTCCCGGCGTACCGGCTACGTCCGGCTTTCCCGAGTTTGATATTGCGGATTTCGGCGTTACCCACCTTGCCTATAGTGGCGTAGCACTCGCGTCTCACCATGCGGACTTCTTTTGAAGGTAGTCTCAGGGTGACGTAATCGCCTTCTTTGGCTACTACCTGGGCGAAACCACCGGCGGCTCTCACCATCTGCCCACCTTTACCGGGTACGAGTTCTATATTGTGTACTTCCGTACCGAGGGGGATGCGTCCGAGGGGTAGAGCGTTACCGATTTCAAAGGGCGCGTTTTCGCCCGCCGAGACGATCGCGCCTACTTCCAATCCAGCCGGGGCTAGGATGTAGCGTTTTTCCCCGTCTTGGTAGAAGAGGAGAGCGATGCGGGCGTTGCGGTTCGGATCGTATTCGATCGCCGCCACTTTCGCGGGGACGTTACGTTTGTCTCTGCGGAAATCTACGATCCGGTAGAGGCGTTTGTGTCCGCCGCCCCGGTGACGGCTGGTGACAACACCCCGGTTGTTACGACCTTGGGCGCTATGTTGGCGGCGCGTCAGGGACTTTTCCGGCTCGGTCTTGGTAACTTCTTTGAAGTCCGAGATCGTCGATTGTCTCGTCCCGGGTGTTAACGGTCTAAATGTACGGATACCCATAGTTTTTTAGTGTCTGTTTATCGGGTTGAGTTTGGAGTTGGGGGTTGGGAGTTGGGAGTTGGGGATAAAAAATACCAATTCCTAATTCCTAATTCCCAATTGCCGTTTATACTTCGGGGTAGAGGGTGATCGAATCGCCTTCTGCGAGGGTGACGATCGCTCTCTTATATTGGGGTTTGTGTCCCATGAATCTGCCCACGCGCTTTTTGCGTCTCGGAGGTATGGCGGTATTGATTTTTGTTACCTTCACATCGAATAAAGCTTCGATCGCCGCTTTGATCTCCGGTTTGGTGGCTTTCGGTACTACGTCGAAGACGTACTTATTCATCTCCAATTGCATAGTAGCTTTTTCCGTTACTATGGGCTTGATGATCAGGTCAGCCAGTTCTCTTGTATTAGCTCTCATCGCCGTATACCTCTTTAATTTTTTTCAGTGCGTCGGCGGTGGCGACTAAACGATTCGCTACTAGCACATCGTAGACGTTCAAACTATCAGCACGAATAATCTTGACATTACACAGGTTTCGTGCTGATAGTAGTACGTTTTCGGGGACTTCGGTGAGGATGAGAAGAATTTTTTCATTCTCGCTCACTCCCCAACGGGTTAAAGCTCCTGCTAACTCTTTGGTTTTGGGTTGAGTTAGTTGGTCGGCGAAGCTTTCCACTACGATCATGTTTTCGGCTTGGGCAATCAAGGCCGTGCGGAGTGCCAGACGCTTTTCTTTCTTGTTGATTTTGACTTCATAATCTCTGGGTTTGGGCCCGAAGATGACACCACCTCCACGCCATAGGGGAGAACGGATACTCCCGGCGCGGGCGCGTCCGGTGCCTTTCTGCCGCCAGGGTTTGCGTCCACCGCCCCTAACTTCGGCGCGGGTTTTGCTGGAGGCGTTGCCCTGTCTGGCTGCAGCTAGATGTCCTACTACCACACGATGGAGGAGACCAGAGGCGGACTCAACTGATGCGGTTTTCAGTTCTAAATCTACCGTCCCCGCCGATTCGCCTTGCCAATTTTTGACTACACAGTTAACCATTTTTTATATCCTTAACTATTTGCCTACTTTTTTGGCGGGGGTGATGTTGAGCAGGCTCCCGGGTTTACCGGGTAGGGCACCTTTGATCAAGATGATGTTTTGCTCGGCATCGACTTTGACCACGGTTAAATCTTTGATGGTTACTTGGGAGTTGCCGTATTGCCCCGCCATTCTTTTGCCTGGGAATACCCTCCCCGGTGTGGTTCCTGCTCCGGTACTTCCCGGCAACCGGTGATTTTTAGAACCGTGTGTCATTGAACCTCTTTTGAAGTTGTGCCGTTTTTGATAGCCGGCGAATCCTCTCCCTATGGTTTTCCCCGCCACATCGACCTTATCGCCGGGGTTGAATATATCTGCTTTTATCGCTTGCCCTAATTCATAGGCTGAGGTGTCGTCTAAGCGGTATTCTCTCAGATGACGCACCGGAGGGCTTCCGGATTTGCTCAGGTGTCCTAATTCTGGTTTGGTTAGGGCTTTTTCTTTTACTTCTAAGTAACCTACTTGGATGGAGTTATATCCATCTGTTTCTTTTGTTTTTACTTGGGTGATCGGGCAGGGCCCCGCTTGTACGACTGTCACGGGAATCGCTACCCCCGTTTCACGGTCGAATATTTGGGTCATCCCCACTTTTGTTCCTAGGATACCGACAGGCACGGCTTTTCCCTACTCTTTACTAGACGACAAGACAAAACAACGCTGCCATGACTATAGAGGTGGGCAACAATTCCCACTTTATCAGTCTGCTAGTTTAATAGCTGGATTACGTTTGATTTGTAGGACAGCTTCTATAAGAAGACTGTTTAAATAACGGCTGTTTTCCCTTCGAGACTTGAAAAACCTTGGTTTCTCAGTATCTCAAAGCAACCCATGACTACCTAAATTCACTTAAAAAGTTAGGGAATTTTTAGTCACAATCAAACATTATATATTAGTTCGTCGTTGAATATCAAGTTTTTTGGAAAATTTTTATCCGACTACTCCCTGACGACGAAAATCTCCCGCGCCGCACAATCTCTGGTTTTCTGTTAATCCTACCCCATGCACGCCGCCAAAAAATAAATTAGTTTCCTGCCAGTGAGAAACTTGAGTATTCGGGGGTAGGGTTAGGGAATTGACGAGGGCCTCCGGTAGGGGTTCGATATTGAGAATGTGATTTTCCCAGTGCAGGCGGGGGCTGGTAATGGCGCGATCGATCGTCTGCCCGAAATCTATTAGATTGGATATAACCTGTAGAATAGCCGTTCTAATTCTATTAGACCCTCCCGAACCTAACACGAATAGAGGCGCACCATCTTTTAGGATCATAGTCGGGGACATCATCGAGGAGAGGCGTTGATTAACGGGCCAGGTATGAAATCCCTGCGGGTTCAAATCAGCTTCACCTAACATATTGTTGAGCATTATCCCGGTGCCTGGAACCGTATAACCGGAGCCTTCCCCGTTAGAGACGGTGACGCTGGCGGCGTTGCCCTCTCTATCCATGACGCTGATGTGAGTGGTGCTACCCCACTTGTTAATCTGCTCACAGATGTATTCGGGCGAGAGAAATTGAGTCGCTATGGAGTCTTGATAGATATTGTTATCGTATGCCTCGGCTCTGGCGGAGTTAGTTAAAGCCATCACCTGGATCAATATTTCTAGATGTTCGTGGCTATGATATTCGAGACTCTTTAAATCAAATTTTTCCAGTAGTTTTAAACTCAATGCCATTAAAATTCCTCCCGAGCTAGGGGGAGGGTTAGTAATGATTTCGTAATCCCGATAATTCAGTTTTAAGGGGGCGCGGTTAATAATTTCGTACTCTTTTAGATCTTCGCGGTTTAAATAACCGCCCTCGCTTAAATCTTCAGCTATTCTCGCGGCTATATCTCCCTCGTAGAAAGAGGCCAATCCTTCTGCTGCTATTCGGGTTAAACTATCTGCAAGTTCTGGCATATAACAAACATTACCAGCTTTTAATAGATTACCCCCCGGTGCGTAAACCTTGCTACTCTCGGGATGTAAGGTCATGATTGGGGCGAGTAGCTGTAAGGAAAACTCGTTAAAAGTGGTAAAGATAAAACCGTTTCTGGCGTAATTGATAGCGGGTTGAATAATTTCTTGAAAAGGTAATCTTCCCAATTCTTGATGAACTTGGTAAATACCTTTAATCGCTCCAGGTGCGGCGATGGAGCCTAAGCCGATGTGAAATTCCTGCAGCGCACCGCCGAAGTCTAGATAAATGGGATAGAAATCGAGCGCTTGTATTGGTTGTTTCTGGCGGGGTGTCTGAGAGAAAAAATCATAGAGCTTATTGACTTTTTCTTTTGTGTGGGCGAGGAGAAAGCCACCGCCACCAGGAGAGCAGAGAGTAGATTCAACGACGAAGGCGGCTAACACCGCAGCACAGGCAGCATCGAAAGCATTGCCGCCCATCTCTAGAATAACTTGACCGGCTTCGACGGTTTTGGGGTGTCCAGCGGCGATGATACCGCGTTGAGAAGAGGCCATTAAGGTTGTTGAATCTGTTTCTGTAGTTGTTTGAGGGTTTGGTGTAGTTCCGGCAGGCGTTTGTAAATTGCGGATACGCGGAGGAATAATTTATTGGGCATGGCGGGGCTTCCGGAAACGATTTCTCCGGCGCCTATATCGTTATGTATACCGGTTTGTGCCGAAGCGATCGCACCATCGCCTATTTTAGCCGCGTTGGCTACTCCTACTTGTCCGGCTAGGATAACTCGATTGCCTAGTTTTACTCCTCCCGCTAATCCTACTTGTCCAGCTAGGGCGCAGTTTTCCCCTATCTGGCAACTGTGGGCTACGTGAACCATGTTATCGAGTTTGGTGTTTCTGCCGATGCGGGTTTCTCCGGTGGCGGGGCGGTCAACGGTACTATTACAGCCGATTTCTACTCCGTCTTCTAAAACTACGTAACCAGATTGTTCCGTCTTAAACCAACCCTCACGGGTGGGCACGAATCCGAAACCTTCGGCACCGATTACCGCGCCGCTATGGATAACGCAATTAGAGCCGATGCGGGTGCGTTCGTGGATGGTACAGTTAGCGTGGAGGATTGTGTTAGAGCCGATCGAACTGCCGGGATATATAACTACGTTAGGATGTATGCAGGCTCTATCTCCTATTGTCACTCCTGATTCAATGACGACACCGGCACCGATAAATACATCTTCGCCGATCGTCGCACCTGGATCTATAACTGCAGCCGGATGAATTTTGGGCAGGGGACGGTAAGGTTGATAGAATAGTTTTATAGCGTGGGCGAATAGTAACCGTGGTTCTGGGGTGCTGATCCACGCTATACCCCGATCGTTCGCAGTCTGTTGTAGGTTACTATCCAGTGGCAATATTAAGGCCCCGGCTTTGGTTTGGGTCACCATATGGGCGAATTTAGGGCCTTCGATAAAGCTGAGGCTTTCGGGGGTGGCTTCGTCTACGGGAGCAACTCCAGTGATTTCGGGATTGAAATCCTTTTGTTGGCTGAGGCTGTTATCTTTGGATAGGGAGCTTAATCGATCGACTATTTCGGCAAATTGCATCGGCAGGTCATCGGCTTTGATTTTTATCAATTTTATACCAGTTTCTCTACCTCATCATCGTTAGGAACCAGAAAGCACTTCTAGATAAATTGCCTCGGTTTTTGCCGCTAATCCCTCCCAGGTAAACCGTTGTTGTACTTTCTCCCGCCCAGCTTTCCCCATAGTCTCTGCTAGAGTAGTGTCTTCCAGTAGGTTACAAATGGTATCAGAAATAGCGCGGGAATCTTGATCTACTAAATAACCTTCTACACCATCGCTAATTACTTCGGCTACTGCGGGGATAGGGCAGCCGATAACGGGTTTGGCGAAACTCCAAGCTTCTGTATAAACGCCCCCGAAACTTTCTTGAGAAGAAGGCACACAGAGAAGGGTACAGGCGGCGAGGGCATCAGTTTTAGTTTGTAAATCAACGCTACCTAGTCGATGAATTCTGGTGTCATTATATTCGGAGAAAATTTTTTCCGAATTGCCTACAGGGGGGCCGATAAAGACAAATTGGGCGTTAGGAAATTTCTTCCATACTGCTGCGGTGGCTTGCAGTAATTGTTGATAGCCTTTATAGGAATAATGCTGGCCGAGAAATAGGATAATTGGCTCGTCAAGCTTGTAGTGTTGTTTAAACGAGTCGGGATTGGCGTGAGGGGCTAATATGGGGCCGTGTCCGGTGGTGTGAATTTTATCTTCTTTTACGCCCAATCCGATTAAGGTTTGTTTTTCCGTATCGGTGAGGGTGATAACTGCGTCGGCGAGTTGGTAGAGTTTGATATATTCTCGATAGCGCCATCCCACCCAGCGAGGATGATGGACGGGGGTGAAGATGAAGGGGATATTCAATTTTTTAGCGATATTATGGGAGGCGTAGCTTAATCCCTCGCGGCCGATACGCACATTATGGATCAGGTCTTTATCTTTGGCGTGGGGATGAAGATAAGTTTCTAAGATGTGGGCTATCTTTGGCAGGGCGAAACCCATCAAGGGATAGTAAAGGGGAATGTAGGCAGATAGTTTGATTTTATCTTCCCAGCTGATCCCGATTCGATGGACGGGGATGTTATCTATTTCGTAATCTTGACTCTGGGAGGGTGCTTTTATGGTGGTGCCTAATAGCCAGTCGGTGCGGTTGTTATTCCAGTGGCTCAGGACTTGGATATTATGAGTCGAGTGGAGTTGCTGCGCTAATAGGTGCTGATGGAGTTGAGCGCCGCCGATAGCTGGGGGGTAGGTGGTTAAGGTGTAGAGAAGTTTCATTTTACCCATTGGTTTTGATAATAACCCTGAAAAAATTTGAGGTAATAGCGTTTACTACGGGCCAAGGACATCAGAAAATATCGGGCTAGATTACGAGTAGGGGCGGGTAATCGTTTCAGAAATTCGTCGTGTTTAAGCAAAGAAGCATACTGCTCTCTTGCTTGAGCTAGAGAATACTGACTGGACTTACTATCATTGTGCCAGCGGAAATCTGCTAGATACTGAGGTATATGGGAGAATTTATAACCTTTTAGGGATAAGCGCAAGAAAAAATCGTAATCCATTGCGTATTTTAAAGACATATCTAAATAATTTCCCTCGTTAAAAATTTTTTGAGAAAAAAATGTAGATGTAGTAGGTATATATAAAACGTGGAGGTATTTTAAAATAAACTCGTCAAATTCTAACTCTTTTCTATTTTGTAATAACTTACCCTCTTGATTTATCCAGCGATAATCTCCATAAATAATATCTATATCCTCGTGTCGTGCGTGATAATCCGCAACCGATCGAAAGCAACCTGGTAAATATCTATCGTCCGCATTTAACCAACCGATTAAATCTCCCGTCGCCATTTTAAAACCCTTATTTAAAGCGTCGCTCTGCCCTAAATCTGGCTCTGATTTCCATATAAGATGGGGATAGATTTTAACTACTTCTTCTGTATTATCTTCAGAGCAGTTGTCATAAATAATATGTTCAAAATTATCATACTTTTGCTCTAGTACGCTCTTGATTGCTTCCTCTATATATTCACCCTGATTGTAAGATGGAGTAACTATAGATATTTTAATATCAGCCATTGGTAAACTGTTCTTTGATTTTTTTGAGATATTTTAAGTAATCTAAAGGGACTAAATAACGAACGATCGTAAAAATTATTAATCTTAAATACACGGTGACGAAAACTATAATACCCTTTTTGCCAAAAAACATTTGAGTATAATTCCAAAAATGGGGGGGATGTAAATTGGACTGTATAGAGCTTAACATCCGCCAACGTTGACTCATGGGGATAGGACTAGAAGCCCAACCAATCTCTAGAGGATTCAGAGGACATACGGCGGGCGCGTATCCTAAAACTTTTAACTTATAGCCCGATTGAGCCGCCTTTCTCGTATAGACAATATCAGCCCATCGATGAGGTAGTGTATCGGCAGGGGGAAATCCTATATTATCGACGATTGATCGAGGTAGACAAATCAAGTTACCACTGAGACAATCACATTCTAATACTTCCCGTTTCTGGGCCTGTAAAAGTTTGATCGACAATCCTTTTTGCTTCTGCCCGCCATAGGTAGGCTCGTCTAAATCAGTCGTAGCATAACACTGAGCGCTGACGATACACTGACCATCATCCCTACAAGCTTGAACCATCGCCGGGATAGTGTTAGGCAGAGGAATAGTATCATCGTTGAGCCAGATAAAAAAATCTCCACCTTGAGAGTAGGAGTATTCCATCCCTTTTTTGATGCCGCCAGTCCACCATAAATTACCATCTCCATTTAAGATGATCACTTCGGGATATAGGGAAGTAATTAACTCTGAGGTACCGTCTGTAGAACCGTCATCGACTATCACAATATGATATTTACATAAGTCGCCGTTTTGACTTAAAGTTTCTAAGCAACGCATGGTTATGGCTTTACGGTTGTGAACTGGAATAATAATATATACGGATTTAGGCTTTTGATCGTCTACCATAATCGTTCATTGTAACTGTGTTTTTTGTTTAAACTTTCTATAAATTTGTTGTAAGTTAAGACGCAATTTTCGAGGAAGTGGAGCGATTAATATAGTTATTAGTAGAAATTTGATAATGCGATTATATAAATAGGTAACTACCCCTCGATAGCCTAATAATTGGATGTGATGATTTAAATCTGCTTTCCAATAATAAGGCGATTTAATTTTAAAATAATCTCGCCAATAATCTATAATCGATACTTCGGGATTTACCCAAGAAATAGGAGCGTGATCATTTTTATTAAAGGCGATCGCTTCTTTAACTAACATCAGTTCATACCCTGCTATCCGGGCTTTCTTAGTATAAGTTGTATCGCCGTGATAGTGGGGAAATAAAGCCGAATCGGGATAACCTATATCATCGATAACTCGGCGGGGAAAACAGACTAGATTACCGTTTAAAGCGTCACAACTGCGATTTCCCTCTAAAGCGTCGATCGGTATAATTTGAAAACCCCGACAGATAAAACCTCCATAGGTGGGCTGATGAGTATTGGGGTCGATTATTTGCCCAGAGGCGATAAGACGAGAGTTACCAGCGCAAAGTGATAATAAAGTTTCGATACTCTTAGCTGCGGGGGAGCAATCATCATTGAGCCAGATAAAATATTCTGCCCCTTGTTGATAGGCGTATTCCATACCTTTTTTGATGCCACCAGTCCACCATAAGTTACCATCGCCTTGAAGAATTTTAACTTGGGGGTAATTAGTTTCGATCGCTTCTTTAGTACCATCGGTGGAACCGTCATCGATAACAACCACTTCATAATTATCTATACAGCCTAGTTTGTATAACTGTTCTAAGCAGTTAAGAGTTTTTTGACGACGATTGTGTACGGGAATAATAATAAAAACTGATTTCACTGGCTTTTATCTCCGCTTAGGTTTATCCCCATTGATTGTTTTGAAAAATAGGATTAGTGGCAGGGATAAAGAATAAATCAATTTGCCAGAAAGCCTTATCTTTTGCCCTAAATAATGGGTCACACATATCGACACAACGGAAACCTTTCGTTTCTAAATACTGGCAAATTTGATAAAAGCGTAGGCTGTTGGGGGCTATGTCAAAATTATAGGTTTCGACAATAATCAATTCCGTCTCCGTCAGGGTTTTTGCCGCCCCTTCAAATATAGGTATTTCAAAGCCGTGAGTATCCAGTTTGATTAAATAGGGAGGAGATAGCTTATTGTCTTTAACAACGTCATCGATGGTGATAACGGGAACTTTAATATCGTTTTCACCGAGGCGCTGATGAGATGCTAAACCCCCAAAAGGATCACAACTATCAAAGTAAATTTCTCCGGTACTATCTCCAGCGGCGGCTAAGATATAGTTCGTGTTGACTGTGGTGGCTTTATATTGCTCTAATGATTTTTCATGAAAGGGGTTAGCTTCGATGAGATAGTAAAAAGCAGAGGGGAAATATTTACTGGCTACACTCGACCAACAGCCGTTAGAAGCGCCTACATCGATGACGGTGTTAATATTGGGGTTTCGGGAGGCACATCTTTGTAAGGCCGACTCCAGGGCTAGGGGCGGTTTATAGATTCCCGCTTTTATTAAAATTTGTTTGACTAGGCTGAGCATGGATAGAAATAGGAGTTAGGGTTATCTTAGTAGTACCCAAACTGATTGCAGGGATTAAATTATCTTTCCTAACTATATGTAATATTCCCGTTAGTCTTGAGTAATCCTTCATATACCTCAATATATCGCCGCGCTTGAAGTTCGATCG
>CAZUVR010000013.1:0-23294 GCA_964623815.1 uncultured bacterium
CTAGATTTAGGTTCTAGTATCTCTGATGTAAGAGTTCGAGTCTCTTCATCCGCATCTTAAGGTTGTTCTAGGGTGCTGACGGGTGATCATGAGATCTATCGCGTTGGTTGTAACGTTCTCTGTCCCGATGTAGCTTTTTTCTCCCACGCTCTAACTTTCTCTCTCGCCGTATCAAAAATTCTCTCATAATTACCCATTTTAATTTTACGAGCGGTTTCTGGGTCTAGGGCGTTCCAGAGAGGCTCATAATCATAATAGGTTTTCATGTAGGCAGAAGTGGTTTTAGGAGCTACCGAATCGGTGCCGAATAAAAATCTGTCAGGATACCTATTTAATAATCTTGCCCAGGCTTGTACGCTCTCCTTATCCTTCACTACATATTTAGCCACTTCATCCCAAGAAATATCAAAAACTACGTGATTCAAGTCTTTATCGGTTAGAATTTCTTCCAGGAAACTTAAATGAGCTTCCCTCGGTGCGATTATTCTCCCTAAACCAGTATGTGCCCAGATGATACTAGCATTAGGATGAGCTTTAAAGAGAGCTTTTAACTCATCTAAATAAGCTGGTCTATTTCCAGGTGCGGGGCGAATAGTATCTATATCGCAGTGAATTAAAACGACTAAACCTATCTCACCCGCAGTGGCAAAAATTCTGTTAAGAGCTTGGTTTTTTAAACTGGCAGTATGTCCAGAAACTTTTGAACTAACGAACTCTTTATGAATGGTAAACTCACCGATGCCAGAAAAAACTCCAGGGTAAAGCCTTAAAACCCTTGTAATATGGTCAGCGCCGTACATATCTGTAGGGTTGAAACCAGTAATCATAGGATCGAATCTTTTCTGTTCTTCCGGTGATAGTTTGAGATATTCTTCCGCAATCACCGCATCGACAAAAGAATAATAATATAACTCGGTATCAGAAAGTAAATAATAATCCGGTCGTCTCTCACCATCTACAAAATAATCCCATTTCTGTTGTAAAGGGATACCGAAAATAGCAACCCGTCCAACTTTATCGCCCATCAATTCTAAAAATTCTTTCATTGTTATCCCCTCTTGGATGTAGTTATCCAAATGGAAATGAACGTCATGAGTAAGAGTTCGTTCATTTTTACCCGTATCTTTTACTGTCATACTCAAAGAGGATACGGGAGATAAACATAGAGAAACAGCAAAGGAAAATAACAACGGTTTCCAGAATTTACGGTTTAACATCGAACCTATCCCCGATAATCATCGACTATAAACTAGAATAAATCCGATTAAATACTAGAGTTTGTTTTTTTAATATATTTATAATTTTCTTGAATCTAACTCGCCGCCGCTAAAATTTCTTTACCTATTGCTTTGTAACTGTTCCAACCGATATTAGCTCTCTCATCGGGATAATCTTTGACGATGACACCCCTTTCGGAAGCCTTGGAAAAAGCAACTAGACGAGGTATATCTCGCTTGAATAGGGGTAACTTTGCCTCTTCTAGCAACTTTCTCGCTTCCTTCCCCGCTTTCGTCCGAGAGTCTACTTGAGTGAGTAGAACTTTATAATTAGCCTTCATTGTCGCTAATAATTCCACCGCTTTGATCGTCACATCTATATCGAGGTGGTTGGGGGTAGTAGGCAAGATCAATAAATCGCTACCTGCGGCTAAATCTTTTAATTCATCGGGTTCAGGACGCGCTTGTGTATCAATGATGATATGGGTGTATTTTTTTACCACTGCCGTTGCACCAGCTTGGGAGGCAACTAAAAAAGGGAGAGCGTCTTCTCTAGCCCAGTGTAACGCCGATCGATTCTTATCCGCATCGATCAATAATGTGGGTGCCTTGTCCTGAAAAAATGCCGCTAGGTGTATTGAGGTGGTTGTCTTGCCCACACCCCCCTTTAAAGCAGTTACCGCTATGATCATCTATCTCCCCACTAGCTATTATTTATTTAATACTAATCTAACGATTGACAAAATCCAACAGGTCAACTTTTATTATCATATTTTTTAACTATTGTCAATAAAAAATAACTTCATGCTTTCGGGCGAATGTAAGGCTCTTGACAGTCGAGATAAAGCGAGTATATTAAATAATAACCATTGATACCAATCCATCGACGCGGGTAAGAGTGTCAATCGCCTAACCTAATTTATATTTTCAATATTTAGCAGGAGAACGTAAGAATAGAAATGTTAATAATGTCAATATTCATGTTGTTGCTGGCTTGTATATCGATATTAATCTGTTTAAGCACCGAGGAAGAGATCATCAAAGTAGCAACAGCAATATTAGCGATGCTGATCTATGTAATGGTTTTGATGCTATCACCCTGGCCTTTGAAATTGGTTTTAATGCTATCGCCCCTGACAATCGCCCTATGGGGAACCCGCCCCCGGAGAGAGTTTCGATTCAGATAGGAGCGGTCAGGAGAGGTAAACCTCGCGCAGCTAGTCTTCAATCCAAAAGACGATCGACATCCAAGAGAAAAACCGTCCTAGTATCATCCTTATCGGGTAGGGCGAGAACGTGAGATGCGATCGCCAACGTATCAGAACGGCGATAAGACTCTGGGAGAACGCGCATCGAGGAAAGAGAGACATCCTGCAAAGAAGGGGCATTACCGACCCAGATGGCGAAGAATTCCCCCTGACTATTCTTGGCGAGGATTAAATAACCTTTCTGCCCGGAGATTTGAGACTGAGACACCTGAAATAGACGTTTGTGGAGATCGATAACCGTCACCTCATTGCCGTCCACGTTAGCCACACCGAAATGATTCAAGCCGCTACCGTGAACGGGTGTATAACGTAGGATTTTCTTGACTGCGCTAACCGATAAAGCCAGATGTAAACTCCCCAATGAAAATATCAATAACTTGACGCTACGCTCTTGTTTGGGAGCGACGGGTGAGCTGATTAAACCATCGTACATAAATTTTATCTCCGATACATCCTTGCTAACTTAAAACTGAAACTGAGTCTGGTATCAATTAGAAACAATTTGCTCAAGCTGATTTTTATTCTCCATCGCCACTAAATTTTTCACAGAGGTTAAAAATTGCTGTTCGATGTAGGGCTTGGTAAAGTAATCATTGGCTCCTAACTGCATGGCTAACTGACGGTGCTTATCGCTACCTCTAGAGGTGAGCATGGCTACTGGTATTTCTAGGAGGGCGGGCGATCGACGGCGCTGGCTCAAGAACTCGAAGCCGTTCATATTTGGCATTTCCACATCACAAATCACCAGGGAGATTCCGGGGTTCTGGTTTAACTGTTCTAAAGCTTCCCTGCCATCCCGGGCCTGTATCACCCGATAACCCGCCTTCTCCAGACTTAAAGCTAGGGTACGACGTAGAGCGGTAGAATCGTCCACGACTAAAATCAGGGGTGCTTGTATACCGACGACGGGGATGATAGGCGCGGGGGCTTCGGGAGCGAGCGTCACGCTGGTAGAACTATCCATAACCGCTTCTAGAAGGATAATACCGTTAATTACGGGGATTAGGGTGCCATCTCCGAGTATGGTACAGCCGTAACTGTAGGCAGGGGGTGCGAGCGCACTACCGAAAGGCTTGATCACTAATTCCTGTTCGCTAACGAGGCGGCTAACTTCCAGGGCGTACAATTGTTTGCCCTGGCGTAGAATCAACAGGGGTAGTCCCCAGTCATCGGGAGAGGAAACCACTTCCGCCAAGGCTTTAGTAGAGAAACTTTCCTGTACGGGACAACGATACTCCAACAGAGATTGTAGGGGATATATGGGAACGATCTCGTTAGCGAAATGAAGAAAGCGTTGAGTATTAGAAACCTTCACCTGATGCTGACCTGGAATGACGATTTCCTCGATCGCGTCACTCGGTAAAGCGACGGCTGTGGATTGACCACCAGGGGTGGAGAGAAGACATACTAATAATTTAGCGATCGTTAAAGTTAGGGGTAGGCGTAGGGTGAAGACAGTGCCCCCTTTAGGGCTGGAGCTAACCGAGACGGAACCTTTGAGGGAGCGCAACTGATCCCTGACCACATCCAAACCCACACCGCGCCCGGATAACTGTGTCACCTTATCAGCGGTGGAGAAGCCTGGCTCGAAGATCAACTCAGCCAGCCGCTCTTTCGGTAAAGTCTGTAACTTCTCCTCGCTCACCAGACCATTTTTCAGGGCTGTAGCCCGAATCTTATCAAAATTCAAACCCCCGCCATCATCCTTAATCTCGATGATAGTTTGATTACCCTGATGGTAAGCGTGGATCTCGATCTCTCCCGTCTCTGGCTTACCCTGCTGTCGTCGTACTTCAGGGGCTTCGATGCCGTGATCGAAGGCGTTACGTAAAAGGTGCAGAAGGGGATCATAAAGTTTTTCGAGGGCGGCCTTATCTACCAATACTCCAGTACCAGTCAACTTCAATTTCGCTGGTTTACCGTAGGTACTGGATAAATCTCTGAGAACGCGGGGGAAACGATTCAACACCTCGGACAGAGGTAACATCCTAGCCCACATCAGCTCATCTCGGAGACTCGTCACCATCTGGCGCTGAAATTCTAGAGTTTGATTCGACCCTCTAGCGAAGAGAACAATATCATCAACCGACTCACCGAGTTGCATCATTTCTTCAAGTAAGCCCGTCACCATTTCTTGCAAACCGCTATAGCGATCCATTTCTAAAGCATCGAATTTAATATCGCCGCCGGCTAAACCGCCGCTTTCATCGTTGCCCTCGTGACTACGTAGAACCGGATTGATCAGCATCTTATCCGATAATTGCCGCAGTTTATCAGTGATAGCTTCAAAACGCTGAAAGCGATTCAGTAGCTCCTTAACCGCCGCCTGTAACTGTTCATTCTGCAGTCCCAGACTATTGCGATTAATCGACAGTTCACCTACTAGGTTATTCATCCTCTCCAAGCGGTTGAAATCCACCCTCACGGATAAATTAGAGGGAGCGGGAGTATTAACCCGGGCTTTATCTTCAATGCCGTTGCCAGAGGCACGCGAAGCTGAGGCAGGCGAAGCTACCGACGGGGCAACATTGACGGACTGATCTTTATCTCCCTTCGTTCCCTGAGTTTTGGGCCGGACGGTAAAGTTACTATCCGGTAATTCTTCCACTATCGGTAACTTGTCAAAGTCTTTTTTAAGGTCGGAAAGAGCCTCAGTGATGTCTTGAGCCGGTGCGATCGGTGGCGAGGAGAATTCTGCCATCACGCTTTCGAGAACGCTTTCGAGGGAAGCATGAAAAACTTCATCGATTGCTCCTAAATCGGAGGACACGGGTGCGCCGTGAGCTGTCCGTGCGGGGAAATCGTCGCGGGGTTTCTCTACCTCTTCCTCTTTGCCGAATATCTCCTCTACCGTAGGCACATCAAGGTTAGCATCCACTGTTTCTAACGGTATTTCCTCAGTGCCGAATACTTCTTCGATCGTAGGTATATCGATATTTGTTTCGGGGATGGTTGTTTTCCTGGTTTCCGTCTCTGGAGAGAGCAACTCGAAAGAGCCGAACACATCTTCTAAGCTGCCCACTGTCGGAGGCAAGTACTCCTCTACCGTATCTCTCGTGTAGGGAATAAAAGAGGCGGGCAGTTCTACAGTAGCTTCAAAAGAGGAAGTGGTATCCGTAGAAATCTCTATATCTTGACCGAAAATTTCCTCTAAGGCTTGCGGATAGCTTCCCGTGCCTTCGGCATCAGGGGTGAAGAATTCGCTCAGATGGCCGAAAACAGAATTTAACCCCTCCGGGGATGCTTCCGTCAGATCCAGGGAACCGAAAACATCGTTAATGGCTGTCAGGGGATCGATAGACTCCGGCGGCGACGAGAATAGTTGCTCTCCCTCGGTGATAACAGGGGGGCTTTCGGGCGTAATAGGGGAGGACACGGGTGTCCGTGTGGGTGTCAAGTCCCCGACTTCCGAGAAAACATCCTCCAAGCTGATGTTTTCAAGGGCTGGATGTATAAGAGGAGAGGGAGATTCCGTAAAGGTGGCGAATTCCGCAAGCGAACCGAATACATCATCTAAGCTAACTGCTTCCGGAGCGACTTCCCCGTTGCCGTCTTGAAATGTTTGCCAATCAGGGCTCGGTGTGCCGCCGTTGGTACGATCGCCCGCCAATACCGCCTCCCGTGCTTTCTGCCAATCGTCGTAGGCCAGGCGAGCGATACTACGGGCTTGTTCGGGATGGGCTATCAGGGTATCGAGAACCGTTTGACAGATGGCGCTCCAACCGGGTAAGTTGAGCATCTCGCCGAAGCCGCCGAAGACTTCCGCCGTAGCTCGCAATTCTCCAGCTATTTCCTGCCCATTCGGATTATCTAACACTTCCGCGAGACGTTGTAATTCTCCCGCCACATCGATCTCAAACAGGGAAGCTGCTATATCTATACCCAGGTCTTCCGAACTGGGTATATATTCGTGGGATTGACTGAGAGCGGGGGCGAGTCTTTCTTCGATGGCGTTGAACACCGGTTCTGCGTGGTGCAGGGCTTTTTCTCCGTCGTGGCTCCCCGTCTCAATCTGCTCCTGAAGGGGGTATTTGAGGCAGTCGAAGCCGTTTAAGAGTAAGGACTCTAACTCATCGTCTATGATTACCTCATCGTGGTAGAGCGCCTTAAAATAATCCTCCAGACGGTGGGAGATGAAGCGGATCGTGTCTAATTCGACGCTGGCCGCTCCCCCCTTGATGGAGTGGGCGGCCCTCATGATCTCGTGTACCTTATTTTTAGAGCGTTCCGCCTTCAGGGTCAGCAATCCCGTCTCGATCACTTGAAGCAATTCCATCGCTTCTTCGATAAAAAACTGATAGGCTTGATCGCGAATATCTGGATTGAGCATCGTTTTCGGCTTGAATAAATCGACTGTTTACAAGATGGGATGTCGGTGGTGCAGGGAGCGTTTCCCCGGTTGTCAGACTTTAAATTGAGAGACGTTGCTGGCGAGATTGCGGGCGGTATCGAGGAGGTATTCAAAGGAATCGGATACCTCTTGAGCGGATGACATGGTGTTATCGCTCAATTCGGCCACATCGGTCATCAGTTCCCGCACCATCTCGCCGCTTTGTGCTTGTTGGCCCGTCACCCCGGCGATGGCAGTAATCAAATTATTTATCTGTTCGCTGGCGTAGGTAATCTGATTCAATCCCCTGCGAGTCTCTTCGAGAAGGCTGGCACCGATAGTTACCTGTTGAGTACCAGCTTCCATAGTGGCCGCCACTTCTTTAGTACCGAGTTGAATATTGTTGACGAGGGCCGATATTTCGGCGGTGGCTTCTGCTGACTGAGCCGCCAGGGTACGGACTTCATCGGCGATTACCGCGAAACCTCTACCCTCTTCTCCGGCTCTAGCAGCCTCGATCGAGGCTTTCAGGGCTAGTAAGTGAGTTTGGGCGGCGAAGCGGCTGATCAATCCCACCACCTTAGAGATTTTCTCTCCCGATTCGGCCAGGAAGGCGATCTTTTGCGCCGTCTGTCCGACGCTGTCTTGAATTGCCATCATCCCCTCGACGCTCTGATTCATAAGCTCTTCTGCAGACCTCACCGTGCCGAGATTCTCTTCTACCGTAGCCAGGGCTTGGGCCGCATTGTTGCCCACTAGAAGCATCGATTCTACCATCTCCGCCACCCGCTCTAGAGCGCTCTCGATTTCCATCTTCTGCCTCGTGGCTTTGCCGTTGAGAGAGCCGATCGCCTCTTCTGCTTTCAAACTCGTCTCGGTTAAATGTTCCGTTACCTCCTGTATATCGACTACCAGTTTCCGCAGGCTTTCGATCGTGGAGTTATAGGAGTCGGCTATAGTACCGATCTCGTCGTCGGTAACGCTGGCCCGAATCGTTAAATCACCGTTACGCAGGGGGTCTATCTCCATCAATAGAGCGATCGCCCTCTGTTGCATCCGTTCTCGCTCTTGCTGTTGTTGCGCTTGAATCGCTTTTTGTTCTTCAATCAGGGCGAGCTTCTCTAAACAGGTGCCGAGTAGGGTGGCTAGTTGGGCTAAAAAGTTTATCTCCGCTTCTTCCCAGTGATGGGGCCCTCGGCATATATGGCAGATTAACAAACCGTATAACTCCCCAGAGATGACTATCGGGGTGACGAGGTTGGCTTTTACCCCCAAGGGCGCTAATTGTTTCAGGTGACACTCTGTCAAACCGGCGTTAAAAATATCGTCGGTGGCTTTCACCCGCCCCTGACGGTAATAATCCACGTATCTTTCAGCGAAACAGGGATCGGCGATGCGTACATTCAAGGCTACAGGATATTTTTCATCTACCGATTCGGTGATGATCGTTCCCTGCCAATTCTCATCGAAGCGGTAGACAATTGCGCGATCGCTACCGATGCCTGCTCGCGCCCCTTCAACCACTTTCTCCAGTAATAAAGATTCGTCTTCGATCTTGGAAATATTGAGGGTGAGCTTTTTGAGAGTAGCGGCGAGGCGGTTTTCTAAAACCGCCAGTTCTTGCGCTCTCTTCCTCTGCTGTTTGACTACTATGTGTTCCGCCCACTGTTTGAGGAAATTGATTTCCGTCTCTTGCCATTCCCTAGGGCCACTACATTGATGAGCCACGATCGATCCGTAGTTAGATATAGGGATCGTCACGTAAGCTCTGATCTGTAAGCGAAAATTCTCGGGAGTTTTCGGGTTATTGGATATAATTTGGGTTTCCCCCATACGGTAATTGAGTCGCTCGATCTTGGCGCTGAGATAGGGGGGATTCACCGCCTCGTAGGATACCATCCCCCGGCCTTCACCTACGAATTCGTAGATTAACAAACGATCGACCCCTAATATAGCCCGGGCTTTCTTCACCGATGCCTCTAATAGTTCGGGAATATTCTCATTTCCTTCAATGCCGTTGCCGGAGGCACGCGAAGCTATCCATGAGTTGATGAAACGGGACATTTCCTCCGCCGCTTGATTGACTTTTTCCTGTTCTGCCAGTCTCGCGGTCATTTTTTCCAATTTGTAGCCGATCTGCTCGAATTCATCCTCTTGTAACAGACTTTTCGGTAGTGGTTCGCTCCACCTGGCATCACGCAGCTTATCCTGTAATCCCCTGACTTTCCCTTTAAAGGACTGTTGCATGAGAAAGGCCAGTACCGGTAATAGGGCACCGATCGACCCTGCCATCAGTCCGTTAGTGATCAGACTGCTGCGGATGCTTTGCTCGATCTGAGTTTGGGAGGGGCTACTCGTTCGGTTGAGGCTCTCGGTAAGATTGCCGTACATAATATTAGCGCCGATGACACCTATGCCTGTCGCGGCCAGCATGGTCATTAGTGTCATCAACCAGCCTCGTCTCTCCCAGGGGGTTCTGCTCACTTCTTGCTCCGCTAGAATTATCGGTGCGGGAGAACGAACCACCGTCGGCGATGGTGCGTTTAAATCGGGTACTTTGGCTTTTGGGGGTACTTGGGTATCCATATTTTTAGGAGTAAGGGGGGTTATTTGATCTTGAACTGACGGACGCTTTCTTGTAAGTTAAGGGCTACCTGTAGCAGTTGTTTGAAGGAATCTGACACTTGGGCCGCTTCCTGGGATGTTTTATCGGAAATCGTCGCTACTTCCGTCATGGTTTCCGTCACTACCTGGGAGGTTTGTGATTGCTCTACTGCGGCTCTGGCGATCGCTTCTACCAGTTCGTTGATCTGAATACTGACGGCGGTGATCTGGTTCAGGCTCTTACGGGTTTCGTCCACTAATTTGGTGCCCAATACTACCTGTTCCGTCCCTGCTTCCATCGCGGCTACCACATCGTTTGTCTCCGCTTGGATGCTCGCCACCAGCTCTTCGATCTCCGCCGTCGCTTCCGCCGATTGCCGCGCCAGAGAGCGCACCTCATCCGCTACCACTGCGAACCCCCGCCCTTCTTCACCTGCATGGGCCGCCTCGATCGAGGCGTTCAGGGCGAGTAGGTTGGTCTGATCCGCGAAACTGCCGATCAGGTTCACTACCTTAGAAATTTTCTGGGATGATTCCCCTAATCTCTTGACTTTTTTCGCTGTTTCTGCTACTGTTTCGCGGATGGCCATAATTCCGTCTACTGTTCGGTTCATCGCCATTTCCCCGGCTTCTACGGTTTGCGTGGCTTGGATTACCGCGGCTTCCGCCTGTTCGGCGTTAGCCGCCACCGCCTGAATCGATTCACTCATATTCTGAATCTGTTCCAGAGCCTGATTGATATTCTGCGCCTGTACGAGAGCGTCTTCGCTGAGGTTCCGCACCGCAGCTTCGTTGTAGTTCGTGGTTCCCGCCAGTTGGCTCGATGCGTTCTGTACCTGGGCGACGATTTTCCTTAAGTTCTCGATCGTAGCGTTGTAAGAGTCGGCGATCGTACCGATCTCATCTTCGGTTACTTTCGCCCGGATGGTCAAATCACCCCGGCTGACAGGATCTACTTCCATCAGTAGCTCTAGGGCGCGGCGCTGGATCTGCTCTTTAGCGTAGCGCTGTTCTTTTTCCGCCTGTTTCTGTTGCTCTAACAGATCTGTTCTCTCTAGCGCCAAGCCTAACTGAGTCGCCACCTGGGAAAAGAAATCGATCTCGCCCTGTTGCCAGTAACGGGGGGCACTACATTGATGGGCGATCAATAACCCTAATAGTTCCCCTTTATGGATGATCGGAGCCACTAGATTCGCCTTGACCTCAAACGGCTCCAATTGTTTCAGGTGGCAGGGAGTCAAACCGGCTTCCTTGATGTTGGGGGTACTCTGCACCCTTCCGGCGCGGTATTTCTCCACGTAATGCTCGGCGAAACAGGGATCGGCTATCTGCGCTCCGATAGCTTTGGGAAAGCGATTATCCACCGATTCGTGAATGATCGTACCCGACCAATCGGGGTCAAATCTATAGACGATAACTCGATCGGTTTTCAAAGCTTTGCGTAATTCCTGCATGGTGACTTCAAATACACTATCGGAACTGAGGGCGGCAGCTATCTTCAACACTGTATCTTTAAGTAAACCCGCCCGGCGACTGTCTTCCTTCCTCGATTCTTCGATATAGAAACGATCGAGCGCCAAACTGGTTTGTTCTGCTAGTCTTTGAGCGAAATTTACCTCGCCCGTCGTCCATTGGCGGGGGCGATCGCAACTATGGACGATCATCAAGCCGTATAATTTGCCCTGAAAACGTATCGGGACACTGACGCTGGCTTTGATCGTCAATCTCTGTAATAATCCCAGGTGATCTGGATGCAATTTTTCCTCTGACACATCGTTGATCACCCTGATCTGTCCCTCCCGATAAGCATCTAGCATCGCTTTCGGGATACAAGGATCGGCTAAATCCTCCTGTAGGGCGCTCGTATAGCCCGATTCTACCGATTCGTGGCTGATCACACCGCTGCGATCCTGATTAAGCCAATAAATGACCGCCCTCTGTGCTTCTAGCAAAGTTCTCAACCCCTCAAGAGATTTATTGAACAGTAAAGTTTTTAATTCTTCTTGCGAGGAGTCAGAAGTATCCTCTATTATCATGCTACCAATTTCCGCTAAGAAATTAGCCTGTTCCGTTGCTTTTGATTGTTCTTCCAAAACTGTCTTTAAGCGTTGGGTCATAGAATTAATATTCGATCCCAACATGGCTAACTCATCGCCGCTTTCGATCTCTATCCTGGTGTCTAGATCCCCTTCTTCGATCCTGCGTACCACTGTCGCCATCTTGCGTACTGGACGGGTGGCCTTATCGGCTAACAGCCAGGCCGAACCAGCAACAGCGGCGGCGGCGCTCAACCCCAGAAGCGGTATCAGTCCCAACCATTGAGAAGATTTCAAGGCGATCGATTTCGGTTGAGTTACCGCTACCATCCAATCCTGCCCGTCTTTGACTCCGAAGGCGGAAACCTCCGAGAAGCCCACAAGAGTGCTTTGACCTTTATGGGTTTGTACTAAGCTCTCGGTTTCCCCTCCTTTTTTCTGTAAAACGGCGCGGTTAACGTTGGGAAATTCTTCGTTAAAGGCGTTGCCCAGATCTTTCGTTTGGTTCGTGGCTACGATGTTGCCGGCAGTATTGAAAAGGTAATAGGATTGTTGTTCTTTGTCCTTGATGTTATTGAATTGGTTGTCCAATGATGCCAGAGGAATTCTGCCCGCCAGTACCGATATTATCTGACCGCTATTAGAATCTCTCACTGGTACGGCGACAACGAAGCTAGAAGCCTCGGACTCTTTGCCGTATTGAGGTTCACTGATCACTGTTTTTCCGGTTTTCAAGACTTTCGGCGTAAATTCCTGTCCTATGAGTTGATTTTCTATCGTCGTACCACCGGAAGCGGCCATAAGCGCACCGTTGGGAGCGTATAGGGCGATACTTTTGTAATAGGGTTGGTTATTGCGATAATTATTGAGGATGACGCTCCGGTCGGCGTTGGAGATGAGGGGGCGTACTTTGGGGTTACTAAAACTTTCGTGCTGTGCCAGGGAATTCATATCTGTACCCCGCTCCCCTACGAACCCCTGTAAGCGATCGCTCAGTTCCGCCGCCTGTATTCCTATTCGCTCCTTCACCTGCCTATCGATAATATTTTGAGCGATGGCGTAGGCGCTCACAGTTACTACGGCTACTGGTATCAAACCCATCAATAGAGCCGCAGTAGCAGCTTTAGAACGTAAGCTTTTGTCGCCGCCCGAAGAGTAGCTCTTGTCTAGGGAAGAGACAAGGGGGGGGACAGGGGGAGGGGCGATCGTATTCTCTTCAGGAAGGGCTAAGGGCGGTAGTTCTTCTAAGACTGGAGGCTGCGAATTTTCTGGAGTCTCCGGGGTAGGCTTGGGGGAAGTCTGAGTCATGAATTCAACCTCTAGGAATTTTTCCGTCTTTGAGAATGTTCGTTACAGACTTATTTTTCCCCTTGCGCGGCATAAACTAACACCCCGATTGATATTTCGTTACAGGGTAAAGGCAAAATCCTCGACTAACATCCCCGGCATTAAATAGCCTCCTAAAGCTCTTTGCTCGTAGGTGCCTGTTTCCGGTATGAACTCCCTGAAATCTGTAACGCCGATTAAGTTATCGCCTAAAAAATTATAGAGACTTTCATCAAAGCGCATATCTTTAATCGGCGCTATTATTTCTCCTTTTTCTACCCAGAAACAAGCGTAGCGGGTCATACCCGTAATTCTCCCTCCCGTCTGGTCACTCCAGTTAAGATAGTGCAAATTGGCGAGATATAAACCGGTATCTAAGGTTTTAAGAATCGAATCTTTTGTTAATGTCCCTGCCTCTACTTCCGGTGCCCTCAATCCTTCTCCCGATGAGGCTCCATTGGACTGTAAACCATATTCTTTTGCGGTACGGCTACTAACTAATGTATTAATTAATTCTCCCTCTACGATCAGTGGTAATTCTAATTCTGACATCTCGCCTAATTCGTTAAATCTCGGTACATTTCCCCCCGCAAAATTTTCTTTTAAAGTAAACAGTTGAGAAAGTTTTTTACCAGCTCGCAATTTATTTAAAGCGCTTCCTCCGCTACGCAGGGAAGATTCACTGATAGCTCCCCAAGATAGCATCCCGATCAGGTGTCCGACGGCTTCGGGGGCGAAGTAGGTGCGGTACTTACCGGGTTCGAGGGGATAGATATTACTATCTAATTTTTGCAACTGACCGATCGATTCTTTGATCTGCTTTTCGTACTCATCTTGATTCCAAAATCGACCGGCGAAAATAGATTTCACGGCTTTTTCGGAGGGAGCAATTAGGGAATAATCGAGGAAGTAACTATCGGTGGCGAACCAGTGTTTTTGTCCCGCCGAATTAGCGTTAGCCCGAATTATCCTACCCCCCGCGTACAACCCGGTAAAATCTAAATTCTCGGTGACGGAGAGGATGGAATCGATCGCGCTTTCTGGGTTCAATACCTTTCCTGCGTACACTTCGTGACTCGATCCCTGATTGCCCGGCAGTACTATATAAGGATCTAGGGGCAGTTGCTGCACTTCTTGCCTGAGATATTCCAGGTTATCGAGGGCATTAGCCGTATCTACCCCTATATCGCCGCGTAAGGGGAAACTGGCGTAGGCAGTGCGATCGTTCTGGATAAATTTGATGGTCAAATTCGCATCGATTACCATTCCCGTCTGTCTAACTCGGGCGCGGTTAAAGCGGATAAATTGACTCTCTTCTCCCGATAGTTGCAAGATCAGATATTCTCCGCTACGGAGCTGCTCCATCAACACTGTGTTTAAGGAGTTGAATACGCTCTCGATCTGTTCTAATTTCATCTAATCTACCCCGCCGAATACTTCTACATTCTCGAACCGACACACCGGAGAAGCGTGCCCGACTCTAATCGCCTGATTGGGTTCGCCTTTACCGCAGTAGGGTGTACCGTAGATGCCGGTCGTAGAGCGATCGCCCACCGCTTTTAAAGAGCGCCAGAAGGGATTAGTAACACCGCGATAATTGGGATTACGTAGCGTTTTAGTCAGTCGCCCGTTTTCGATAAGACGGGCGTATTCACAGCCGAATTGAAATTTATTGCGGTAATCGTCGATCGACCAAGAGCGATTCGATTCCATATACACGCCATGCTCTATATCGGCTATCATATCGGCAAAACTGGTGTCACCTGGTTCAAGATTGAGGTTAGCCATGCGATCGATCGGGGGGCGATTCCAGGAACAGGAGCGGAAATTAGCCACACCTGGTATTCCTGTACGCTCCTGACTTTCTAATCCGCCCAAACCCCGAATCAATATACCCTCTTTGATCAGATATTGCCGCTCGGCTTTGAATCCTCCATCGTCGAAGGCATAACTGGCGAACTCTGAAGGCACGGTAGGGTCAAAGGTGACGTTCATCAAGGGAGAGCCGTAGACTAAATTACCAAAGTCGGATATTTTGACGAAACTGGAGCCGGCATAGTTGCGCTCATCACCGAGAATTCGGTCTAGTTCTAGAGGGTGCCCGATGCTCTCATGAATCTGTAGCATCATCTGATCTGGAGCGAGAACGAGGTTAGTGGTGGTGGTGGGGCATTGCTCGGCTGCGAGCAATTCTAAAGCCTGTTGTCCTATGATTTGCGCTCTCTCTAAGGTGGTTTCGGGGTCTAGTAATTCTAAGCCTGCCTGATAGCATCGGGCTAACATACCGTTATCGCTACGTTTCTGTACGATCGGCCCGTCCATCGCCGTAGCTGAGTAGTCGGTGGACACTAAATAATAGTGCTGGAATATATCGGAACCGTTACTACTGACGAGCTGTTGCTCTATTTCCGTCGTCTGTGCCATCGCTCGGGTTTTTACAATCTTATCGTCGGCTTTGAGGGACTGACAGACTTTGATCAATATATCGTTAATCTCTCCCGCTCCTAAATAATCGAGGGGTTTTTGAAAGGGAGAATTATAGTTTCCCGATGCTTGCGGGCGTACCGAATTATTAAATTTATGGATAGCCCATCGAGAGGCGGCTAAAGCCTGTTGTCGAGCGATTTGCGCCGCCTGTTGAATACTGTCGAAGTCGAGGCGATTAGTAGCGCTATAACCGAATTGACCGTTAACTAAGACTTCTATCATTACCCCCTCGCTGATGTTTCTACCGTTACCCTGGGGTTTCTCATCTCTGACATGACGAGTTGTATTGATTTCCTTTACGTAGCGCAGTCCCACCCAATCGGCATCGAGGGACAAGTCATTCAGGGTTTGTTTGAGGTTGAGTTCCATGTATTAATAAAGTTCGATCGCTTTCTAGTAGTAGTGAGAAAAGAGTTAGCATAGCCAGAGCAATAACCCCTCACTTCTCAGCGCTCTTGACTCACTTTATCTATTCTAAACCCGTTTTTTATCCCGATTCCCAACTCCCGATTCCCAACTCCCCCCATAAGTGTTACAGAGTTTGAAGTTATATCACTAATTAGAGGAGAGATAGATAACTGTGCTGTAAACTAGCCCATAAACCCGAAATTTAACAAGGAGAACACTCAGTAAGGAGTTAACTAAATGTCTCATAACGTTAAAATTTACGATACTTGTATTGGTTGCACCCAGTGCGTTCGCGCTTGCCCGACAGATGTATTGGAAATGGTGCCCTGGGATGGCTGTAAAGCCGCTCAAATCGCATCTTCTCCCCGTACTGAAGACTGCGTAGGTTGTAAGCGTTGCGAAACTGCTTGCCCCACAGACTTCCTGAGTATCCGTGTTTATCTCGGTGCCGAAACTACCCGCAGTATGGGTTTAGCCTACTAAAACCTTCCTTTGCTTTTAGCAAACGGTTTCAGAGAGGATCGATCGATCCTCTTTTTCTATAAAGTGGCCAGTAAAACCGATAAAGTCAAAAAACTAGCCAGGGTAGTTAAAACGACGCTTCGGGAGATTACCCCCACATCGCCGCCGAATTCTGTCACTAAAACCACGCTATTAATCGCTGCTGGCATAGCGCTCTGTAAGATCAGTATTTTCAAATCTAATCCCGACAGTCCCAAAATTAAACCCACACCGTAACCTATCAGAGGAGCCACCGCCAATCTTAGAATCGTCGCCAGTAGCTCGTATTTACCGACGCTCAAACGGGTATGAGCTAATTGCATACCCAGAATAATTAAAGCTAGGGGAATGCTGGCTTCTCCCAGAATATGAATCCCTTTATCGATACTGAAGGGGAGATGAATAGAAAAGGCTCGTAAAGCGATACCTAAGAACATAGCCCAGATTAGAGGTAATTGAAAAATTAAGCGTAAACCGCAGATAAAACTTTTACCCCTCAGGAGAGCGGGTGTGATCCCGAAGAGGAGGATACTGGAACCCACCATGTAGATTATAGCCCGCTCTAAGCCGCCCGCACCGAAGGCGAAAGTAGCTACCGGTAATCCCATATTGCCGTTGTTGGGTAACATGGCACAAGCGGTGATGCTTTTTTCTTTTAAGTCGGGGATAGCGAGGAATTTAGCTATAAGTCTGCTGACAGCGTACATAACCCCCGAAATGAGCGTAAAGCCTAAGAGGATTTTCAGACTATTATGAAATTCTAGGGAAGTGTTGTATAGTCCGTCGGTGACGAGAGCGGGAGCGAGAACGTAAACACTTATCTGAGATAGGGAATGAACTTCTAGTGCTAATTTACGCCCCGCCACCCAACCGATGAAGATGATCAGGGCGACGGGTAGGAGGGCGGAAAGAATGGCTATCATCAAGCGTTAGAGGTCGAATCGATCGCATACTACCCTAAAGCCTACATCATATAAGGCGGCTGACCGGTCTAGTTTGCTACGGAAGGCGGAGCGACATTTACGCGGCCCGCCATTCCAGGAACCACCGCGCAGGATGC
Source organism: uncultured bacterium (assembly GCA_964623815.1). Taxonomy (GTDB): domain Bacteria; phylum Cyanobacteriota; class Cyanobacteriia; order Cyanobacteriales; family Microcystaceae; genus Chroococcopsis. Next base: position 17,238 of record CAZUVR010000013.1, read on the forward strand.
TTTTACTTTCGTCTCCGGCTTTAATCCAGGTGCTACCGTCTGAGGGGGCGGATTGATAATTATCGTGGCTCGGATCGTTACACCATTCTCTCACGTTACCGTGTAGGTCATAGAGTCCGAAGGGATTGGCGAAGGAAAAATAATCTACCGGTGTAGTCTCTTTCCTGTCTTCTCCCAACTTACCGCCGCCGTAACGCCCCTGACTACAGATTTTTCCCATATATTCCCAATCTACTCCAGAATAATTGGCTATGTCTGTAGAGATGGTTAAGCCGCAATGAAAAGGGGTAATGGTGTTTCCCCTACAAGCGTATTCCCACTGACTTTCTGAGGGTAAATCGTAGTTATGCCCAGTAAGTTTACTGAGTCGAGCGCAAAATTCTTTAGCTTCCCACCATGATACTTGTTCTACTGGTCGCTCGTCGTCCTCAAAGTGACCGGGGTAGGGGTTGAGTTCTATATCGACTTGTTCTAGTTTAGCTAGCGCCTGCCACTGTCTTTGAGTTACGGGATATTTGCCCATCAGGAAGCTTTTCAGGGTTACTTGATGTTGGGGGAATTGGGAAGGGTGAGCGCCCTCTTCATCCGGGGGACAACCCATGAGAAATTCGCCCGCAGGAATTTCTATTAGGTCTAGGTAAATATTTTTAGCTAATGTTTCTCTATAACATCTAGCTCTTAGTGTCTGGCGGGAGATTTCCTCGCCCGTTTCGTCTAATTGTATCGTTTTATATTCGTAATCCAGCCACTCATTCATATTCAAGCCCTCCTCCCCTACGACACCATATTATCTTTATTCGGCCTAGCAGATTAACTATAAAAAGAATTGAGGAAACATAATCTATACTTGATAGAACCAATGAACTAATTGAAGTATAGCCTGTGATACGAAATCTGCTTATCATACTCTTCTTCAGAGAGAAGTTACCAGTGGCCAGTAGTTGGTCACTCGCCACTCACCACACTCTCTATAAGTGGCCTTCGACAACAGGATTGCAACAGGTGAAATATCATCAGTGCAGGTGATATGATGGGTGACGATCGATCCTATCCATCCCGCTCGTGAGTATCCTAACATCTACCCTCATTCAACAGGTCAGAGTTATCAACCCCCTATCTGCCTCTGACTACATAGCCGATGTATGGTTAGAAGACGGAAGCATCAGAGCTATAGCTCCTAAAATCGATTCTCTTGCCGAAAATACCGTTATCATCGACGGGAAAAACTGCATTTTAGCCCCGGGGTTAATCGACCTCTACAGCAAAAGTGGCGAACCTGGTAACGAAGAAAGAGATACTCTCGACTCCCTGATTAAAGCTGCTACAGCCGGCGGATTCACTACTGTTAACGTATTACCGAACACCGAGCCACCTATAGACCATAGTAATATGTCTGCTTCTCTGGCGCACAAAAGCCACAGTCTGGAATCCCAGCAGAGCGCACATTTACAATTTTGGGGAGCGTTAACCGTGGCCAGAGAGGGGCAACAACTAACCGAATTAGCCGATTTAGCCCCCGTGGTTATCGGCTTTACCGACAATCGCCCCATAGAAAACCTCGTCCTATTGAGACGCTTACTAGAATACATCAAACCGCTAGAGAAACCGATCGCTCTCGTACCCCTCAACACTCAATTACGGGGTAACGGTGTCATGCGCGAAGGCGTTAACTCGATTCGTTTTGGCCTGCCCGGTAATCCAGAGATGGCGGAAACTTCCGGTTTAGCCGCGATTTTGGAAGTAGTAGCCGGGGTTAATACGCCCGTCCACATCATGCGCGTTTCCACCGCTGGCGGGGTGCGATTGATAGCCGGAGCCAAGGATAGGGGATTACCCGTCACCGCCTCCGTCTCTTGGATGCACCTGTTACTGAATACGGAGGCTGTGGCATCCTACAATACCAGTCTACGGTTAGAGCCGCCTTTAGGAAACGAGATCGATCGCCTGGCGCTGATCGAGGGAATAAAATCCGGTACTCTAGACGCTATCGCGGTAGACCATAGCTCTTATACATACGAGGAAAAAACCGTCACTTTCGCCTCAGCTCCCCCGGGCGCGATCGGTTTAGAATTGGCCCTACCCTTACTCTGGGATAATCTCGTCACTACGGGAAAATTATCACCCCTGGAATTATGGAGGGCCCTCAGCACCAATCCTGCCCGATGTCTACAAAAGGAGCCGACAGATTGCACCATAGATCAAACCGCCCGTCTGATTCTTTTCGCCCCGGATAAACTTTGGCAAGTAGAGAGAAAAAATTTGCACACCCTGGGTGATAATACTCCCTGGTGGGGTCAATCTTTAAAAGGTAGAGTTCTACAAATGTGGAATTACTAACCGAAAGAGGGAAACCAAGGCTCAAACTTCTATCAAATTGAATGCCAAAAAAAATACTCTTTCTCAGTAACGGACATGGAGAAGACTTAAACGCCAGCCTAATTGTCAAACACCTCGCTTGCGACTCCGTGAGTATTGCCGCCATGCCCATAGTCGGTGACGGCAAAGCTTACCGCAACTTGGGAGTACCCATAATCGCACCCACCGCCAATCTGCCATCCGGGGGCATCGTTTATACCAATCCCCTCAACTGGCTCAAAGATATAGCTAGCGGTTTAATTTCCCTCACCTTAGCCCAAATAAAAGCCGTATTTAATTACAGCAGAGAGTGTGACTTACTGGTAGCGGTGGGCGATATTGTGCCCATCTCTATCGCCTGGCTCACCCGCCGCCCTTTTGTCGCCTTTATCGTTTCTACCTCGAGCTATTACGAAGGCAGATTACGCTTACCCCTGATTACTAAGTTAGCTCTAGAGAGCGATCGATGTTTACAAGTTTTCACCAGAGATGCCTTTACCGCCAAAGATTTACAAAAAAGGGGGATGAGTAAAGCTATTTTCGCCGGTTATCCCATTATGGATGTCTTAACTACAGAGGGTAAGGATTTAGGATTAAAGCCGGGTATACCGATGATTGCCCTACTACCCGGTAGCCGTCTCCCTGAAGCTTTAAATAATTTAGCCCTACAGTTATCGCTCTGTGAGGAAGCGAGCAAACTGCAAACTCTACAATTCTGTATAGCTTTAGTCTCGGACATTGATGAGGAGGCATTAAAAGAGTTAGCCTCGGCAAAGGGCTGGCAATATTTGGGGGATGGCAGGTTAACGAAAAATGGTTTAACGGTGAGGGGTTATTGGGGAGCTTTTGCCGAGATTTTACAATCCTGTGATGCGGTGGTGGGGATGGCTGGTACTGCGGTAGAGCAGGCTGTAGGTTGCGGTAAACCTGTGTTGCAAATTCCGGGCTTCGGCCCCCAGTTTACCTACCCTTTCGCAGAAGCGCAAATGCGTCTATTAGGTGAGTCTGTAGTTACGGTTAATCACAAACCAAATACACTAGCAATGTTTCAAGAAGGGGCGGCAATTTTAAAGCGGTTTTTAGAAGATAGTAACTATAGAAAATTATGCTTAAATAACGGTTTGGAAAGAGTCGGTAAACCCGGTGGTTCTCAAGCGATCGCTCAGTTTATATTAAGAATTGTAAATAGTTAAGTTATCGCCGCCCTATCTTCCATGACTGGACTGATCCGTGTAGGATAAGGTGATAAGAGAACACATAAGGAGAAAGGGCTTCTTAAGGTGACTCGACGGTTAAAAAACAAGCAAACAACAGCATCGATGAGCATCTCAACTTCTGTCTTAACAGAACTGTTGCAGTTCCTGCCCAATTGGCGATCGCAAATGTACTTCAAAGCTTCTCTGACGGCTCTATCCCACGCGATGGAAGATCAAGTGTTAGCGGAGGATGACGAACCTTTAATAATCGCCAGTTTCCAGAAAGAACGTTTTTACCGCCAGGAGGCTCATCGCTATCAGAGAATCGCCCAGAAAACCGATCAGGTGTATGTATTAGCCGCTCCGGAGACGGAATTTAGTAACCGTTCTCAAGAATATGAAACGGTAGCTTTCACCTCCGATGATGCCCTGACTCAAGAATGGCACCTGATAGTCATCGGCAAAGACTATTCTAGCTGTTTGATCTGTCGGGAACGGACTAACCTCGATTCAGCTCAAGAAAGCATGACTATCATAGATAATAACCGTCGCTTCGAGGGAATCTGGACTTCTAACCGCCCCGTCAGCCAACAGGCGGCGAAAATACTCTTAAATCGCATACTCCAATACCGCCCCGAATTAGAAGAGAAGATCGCACGGGCTCACAAAAAGTATTTAGACGAGGATATTAGCCAATATCTCAAGAAAATCGGGGAAAACGATCCCGATCCCTTCGTCCAAAGATTAGTAACCTATTTACAGGCGAGCCAGTACAAACTATTAAAGGCGAATCGCTCCCTAGCCCTGAAAGAACAGAAAGAAAGGCTGATCAATTCCGTAACCGCCTCTATCCGCCGCTCCCTCGATCCCGATGCCATACTACAAATAGCGGTGCAGAAATTGGGCGAGGGTTTGGGGGTGTGTCGTTGTCTGGTTTATCGCTGTAACGAGACGGATACCAACGCGGTTATCGATCACGAGTTCATCAATAAGGGAATCGAATCAATCAAGGGGCAGAATTGGCCGCTGAAGGATAACCCCCTATTTCAAGAAGTGGTGGAATTACGTGAATCCCTGGGAATTAATGACACCTCACACGATGCCAGAATACCCGGGGGCGACATGACTAAATTAGTCAAGACTTGTTCGATTTTTTCCTGGCTACTAGTGCCGATTCTGTACCAGAGTCGCCTATTGGGTATGGTGGAGTTACATCACTGTGGGCCCGAGCCTTCCGCTTGGAAAAGTGATGATGTGGCATTAGTAGACGCGGTAGCCACTCAGATAGGCGTGGCGTTAATTCAAGCGGAAGCATACGCCAACTTACAAGATCTTAACGAACAATTAGAGGCGCTCGATCGCACCCGCTCCAATCTAGTGGCGATTACCGGGCACGAATTACGCACCCCGCTTTCTACCATACAGGTATGTTTGGAGAGTCTGGCCAGCGAACCGGATATGTCGCCGGAGTTGCGTCAGGTGATGCTCAATACCGCCCTGCAAGACGCGGAGAGGATGCGTAAACTGGTGCAGGATTTCCTTACCCTATCTCAATTAGAAAGCGGGCGGGTGAATTGGAACCCGGAACCCCTACTATTATGGGAGTGCGTCGATTTAGCCCTCAGCCATGTACGGAGCCGTAGCGCCGGAGGGGAGCTACCAAAAATCATCAGCCGGGTAAGGGAAGATTTACCACTAGTGATGGCTGACGGGGAATGGTTGGTCGAGGTTCTCTCGAAGTTACTCGATAACGCCTGTAAGTTTACCGGAAGTGATGGTGAGGTGATAGTGGAAGTAAGTTCTAACAACGGCAAGGCCTTAAAGGTAACGGTAGCCGATACCGGGAGGGGGATCGAACCCAATCGCCTAGAGACGGTATTCGATCGATTCTATCAAGAAGAGGGGGCTTTGAGACGGAGCGCTGGGGGTACTGGTTTGGGTTTGGCCATTTGTCGTCAGATTGTCGCCGGTTGGGGCGGGAAAATTTGGGCTGAGTCTTCGGGTAAAAATCACGGCAGTCGCTTTAACTTTACCATTCCCATCGTCCTCAACAATTCTCAATTCACTAGCGACAATCGCGGCGATTGAAAAATACTTCCGTTAAAAATTGACCCTGGAGGGCGTGATATTTAAAGTTAAAATTTACATCGTTATCTAGGAGTATCTGGACATCTTCATTACTGCACATAGCTTCCGCCACCGATTGTTCTATCTCTGTCGTTTGTTGGGGATTGAACTTTTGGACTCTCGGGTCGAGGAAAGTGTATTTATAGATCAAGGTCTTATTACGCCCTAAAGCGATCGAATCCCAGCGTATTGATTTCTCTATAGTCATCGGTAGTTCTTTCCCCAACTCATTCACGTAGTCTTGCAGATCTCGCTCCGTAATTCGTTGACCTCCCTGCTGGGGTGGAGGGGCATCCGTGGGGGTTTGTGGTGGTGCGGGTTGAGCTTTCAGGTTTGGCGTGGGGAGAGTCAGTAAGATTAACAGTAAACCCGGTAGAGC
>CAZUVR010000013.1:23394-82967 GCA_964623815.1 uncultured bacterium
CTTTCAGGTTTGGCGTGGGGAGAGTCAGTAAGATTAACAGTAAACCCGGTAGAGCCTGTAGTAGTTTCATCGAAAAATTTTGTCTATATTATTAACACCATAACCGATATATTCGCGCATTCAGTCAATTATTCACCCTTTTTTAAGTTTTAACAGAAGATATTTATTAAAACTTTACTTTTGTTCCCAACCACTCCGTAATTAATTGGGGGCAATTAGTTTTGAACCAGCGCAGGGCGATGATTTTAAAAATTGGTTTTGTATAACGAGAAATATACTTTAATAGGCGATTTAACGGACGATTAGAAAACTTTTTATTAATGAGATTGATTGAACCCACATCGTAAAGACAGTCAAGAATTTGTTTTACCGTTGTCTCTTCCCTTTCAAATAAACTCTCGAGAAGTAATTGAATCTCATTCATGCGCTTTTGCTGAAAGCGTTGTTCCTCTGAAAGAGCGGGAACGAGGGTAATTATTTTATCGTTGTTGGTAGTTAACATTAAGCCTCCTAAGAATCACAGCCCAGACTATCTCTCGTCGCCACTCCGGTAACGGGATTGATCCCATCTGCTCTCTCACACATGAGAGTCACTTGATAAGCATCGATCACGGCATTGGTGAAATCCGCTCCCGTGATGGTTGCCTCATAAAAGCGTGTCCTACTGGCGACGGCATCGGTGAGGATAGCATTAGTTAAATCGGCGAAATCGAGAGTGACTCTGTCCAAAAGCGAACCCGTCAGATCCGCACCTTTTAGATTAGCTTTTAATAAGACTCCTTCGGTAAGGATTGAATAGGATAGATTGGAATCTTCCAAATTAATACCCCGCATATTGGCGGCGGCGAAAACACCACCTTTCAAGTCTTGATGGGAAAAATCCTGTCCTGCTAACTGACCGTAGGTATGATTGATGGTTTTCTCTTGCGCCAATGCGACGCTACGGGCATCGAATAAAATCCAAAGGCAGGCCAGGAGCATTATCAAAACTGCACTCAGTAAACGTAAAGCTAGTTTTTTCATGGGAGCGGGTGGGTGATATATCTATTTAGTCTGGAATTGTTGAGCATCCTCACCGAGGCGAATAGTTATATCAGAATTCAAGGAGCCGATCGATGAGGACTCTACTTTACCAATTCCTATTCTATTTTTCAATGAATTTGCTCCTTCTATATCCCCTTTTTGAACGATTATTTCGGTTCCGATGAGTTTTTCCTCCGCGTCTCCCTGTACGTAAGCATTTTCATAGCCCTGGCGTTTTAAATAGCGGACGAAATTGTTCGCCAAGCCTCGATGATTGGTGCCATTCTGTACCGCTATACGTAAGAGTAAATGATTATTTTCCCTATTGGTGGCGGTATTTTCGTTGAATAGGTTGTTAACGACCTTGTTGATTTCTTCTACGTCTAAAACCCAGTAACTCCGCCCATCATACTCTCTCAAAGCGTTAAAGTGTCCGGGCAGTAATACCATCCTCACATCTTCCGATTTGGTGGAGAGTCCGAAGGTAGCGAGGGCGAACATTTCTTCTACTGTTAGATTGGTATCCGTATATTTCTGCATAATTTCCATACCTTGAGGTAGACGGGGGAGCAGAGTCGGATCGAGCAATTGTTTCTGTAGGGCTTTCATCAGTACCTGTTGTCTCTGCACCCTGCCTATATCACCAGTCATCTTATTACGATAGCGGGCGAATTGTTCAGCTTGCTCTCCGTTCAAGGTTTGTAATCCGGGCTGTAAATCGATGAATAATTTCTGCGTCACGTCCCGATGATACATTCTCTCGGGAACGTTAATCTCTACTCCCCCGGCGAGGTCGATCAATTCCTTGAAGGCATCGGTGGTGACACGCACATAACGATCGATCGTCACCCCGTTTAAGGTTTCCCTGACTACATCCGACGCTAACATCGGCCCGCCCAATACGTTCGCGTCGTTGATTTTGGTGAAGCCCCTGCCTGGAATCCTCACCCTACTGTCTCTGGGTATGGAAAGTACGCGGATGGAATGGTCTGTTGGGTCGAAGCGCACCAGTAACATCGTATCGCTACGTCCATTAAATATTTTTTTGGTATCGTCTTTCGTATCTAAAACCCGATCGATCCCCATCACGAGAATATTAACCGGCCTCGATAGTTCGTAGAGCAAGGGGCTATTGGAAGACTGGAGGAAGGGTTTTGTGGTGTAGAAATCGCTTTTTTGCCAGACTGCGGTGGATTTTAAAGAGGAGTAGGGGCTGAGTAAAGCGTAACCGGCACCCAGGCAGGCGGAAACGAGGGCAACCAATCCCAGGGAGAATCCCCAGGCTATACCCTTGATAAGGGGTGATTTTCTCAATTTAAAACGACTTTTCTCGCTATTGCTACCGGGGGGATCATAAATATTCTCTAATTGTTCCGTATAACCCTCTCTGTCAAACTGTCCTGAAAAATTCGCCATGCTCGATCCTCATCACCCGTTTTTTTCTGGTTAGCCCTTAACAATTAGAAATACTCTTATCCTTAGAAGTATCTTAATCTAAAAAGTTCCGATTCGTCTTTAGAGTTTTTGTACTAAAATAATACTAATATAGGTCTTTTACTGGTCAGTGACTACTTATCTATAAAAGGAGGTTACTATAAGCACATCTGTATATGTTGCTCAAATATAAAAGATAAATTCATGAATCTCACAGATAAAGTCATACAGAAAACCCGAGAGGCGATAGATTGCGGTGCCCTACACTCTATCCCCACGAGCTATGAATTTATCGAAGATGGTGGCATCAATTTTTTAGTTCGTATAGTGACTAACCTGGCCAGGAAAACGGAAGCAAAGAAAAAAGCGAATCCCGCAGTTAATCCCTTTCTTCCCTACGACGAAAATCTCTATGTGGATGAACTTTCCCCTACACATATCTGCTTGCTCAACAAATACAACGTCGTCGAACATCATCTGTTAATCGTTACCCGTGACTTTCAGGATCAGGAGGATTGGCTTACCCTAGAAGATTTTTACGCTCTCGCGGTTTGTTTACGGCACATAGATGGGCTGGGTTTCTATAACGGTGGGCGGGATTCGGGGGCGAGTCAACCCCATAAACATTTACAACTGGTTCCCCTCCCCCTCACGCAGGAGATGGAAGGCGTACCGATCGAAAAAGCGATCGATTCCCCCGTTATTAACTTACCCTATATTTATGCGGCCGAAAAATTGGAGATAAATCCGAATCTGACCGATACGGAAGTGGCTCAAATTTATCTAGAGTGCTACGATACACTATTACAACGGGTTGGCTTAGCCAAAGTCGGCAGCAAACAAACGGGCGCTTACAATCTACTGGCTACTAGAGGATGGATGATGCTCGTCCCCAGGAGTGGAGAAGATTATCGATCGATAGCGGTTAATTCCCTCGGATTCGCAGGTGCTTTATTAGTGCGCGATCATCAACAGCTTAATTTATTAAAAGAGCTTACCCCGTTAGAAGTTTTAAAAAATACTGGCTTCGCCAAAAACTAACGATGACTTTCATAGAGAAACTTAACCGCGCTATTACCCGTAATCAATCCCTACTCGTTATCGCCCTCGATCCTAACCCGGAGATGATGCCGGGGGCAGAGACTTTTGACGGCCCCCCTGAAGAACTAATCGATAAACTGGAGTCGTGGTTAAGTGAGATTATCTCTAACAGCGCCGAGTTAGTTTGTGCTTATAAACCTACTCTTGGTTTTTACGAGGCTTTAGGGGGGCCGGGTTTAAATTTACTGACTCGTATCCTCGACACAATACCCGCCGATATACCCGTAATCTTAGATGCCAAACACGGTGATTTGAATACCAGTAGCGTTTTCGCCCGCACTATATTCGAGACGTGGAATGTGGACGCGGTGACTCTCAATCCTTATATCGGGCAGGATCATACGGCTCCGTTTTTAGTCTATCCCGATCGCGGTGTTTTTATCCTCTGCCACACTTCCAACCCCGGGGCGGTTAATATCCAGGGTTATCCCACTCCCGATAATCCCTTCTATCTGCAAGTGATTCGGGAGGCGCAAACCTGGGCGAGTCCGGAAAACCTTTTTTTAGAAGTGGGCACTACCTCCCCGGAAATTCTAGCTAAAATCCGCGCCGTTGCCCCGGAAAGATTAATTCTCCTCCGCAGTATTTGGTCGGAGACTAATAATTTAGAGGCTTTATTATCGGCGGGTTTTAACGACCAAAAGGGTGGTTTACTCCTACCGGTGCCCCAAGATTGGCTTAAGGATAAAGCACTAATTAATAAGCTACAAAAGTTACGGGAAGAAGTTAATAATATTCGTGCCCGACAGGTTAATCAAGATAGTGCCCCTTGGACTCCTAACGTCTGTTTACTTACTCAACACCCGCATCAGGATTTAATCTTACAACTGTTCGACATCGGCTGTTTAATGTTCGGGGAATACGTGCAGGCTTCCGGTGCTACTTTTTCCTACTATATCGACCTGCGCCGGATTATTTCCAATCCTCAACTGTTTCAGCAGGTACTCAAGGCTTATAGTGAGATACTAATCGATCTGAAATTCGATCGCATCGCTGGTATCCCCTACGGCTCTCTCCCTACGGCTACTGGCCTATCTCTACTCCTACACCATCCGATGATTTTTCCTCGCAAAGAAGTGAAGGCTCATGGCACCCGCCGTGTCATCGAAGGTCATTTTCATCCCGGTGAGACTGTAGTGGTGGTGGATGATATTCTTATATCGGGTAAGAGTGCGATCGAGGGAGCGGAAAAACTGAAATCCGCAGGTTTAATAATTAATGATATTGTCGTTCTGATCGATCATGAAGAAGGGGTTAAGGATAAACTGAAACAACACGGTTATAACGCCTATTCGGTTTTGACGCTCTCAGAGATTTCCGATACTCTCTTTGAATCGGGGCGCATTACGGAAGAACAATACAACTGTGTTCGTAAGCATTCGGCTTAGATGTTAGAATGTCTTTATCTTGACCAATTTCGTGCTTAAAATATATGTTTGGATTAGGTTGGCCTGAAGTCGCTATCATCGGTGTCGTTGTTTTATTAATTTTCGGGCCTAAGAAAATCCCCGAAATCGGCGGCGCTTTGGGTAAAACTTTACGCGGTTTTAAAGAAGAGATTAAAAGCGATAATTCTCAAGCTGAAGAAGAAAACTAATTATCCCCATTCTTTCACTGTCTAAAATATTGATCGCAGAAGGATGAAAAAACTTTCTCCGTTTACTCCCTGCCTGTGTGGTTCAAAATTATTAAAAATAATAGTTATTATTTTTCTGATTAGTTATAGCCAAAATTTCGCCGCATTAGCCAGCACAAGTAGTAACATTACGGAGAAAGACATCGCTAATAATATTTTATCTTCGATCGATATGCCACACCAGAACCCCAGAGCCGGAGCGAGCGACACCAGCCCCGTAAGAATTCACGATATTCAAGGTAGCGCCCATATTTCCACGCTCAACGGTCAAAAAGTGATTGATGTCCCTGGTATCGTCACAGCAGTCAGAAATAATGGATTCTATCTACAAGATCCTGAGCCAGACGCTAATGCCGCTACTTCAGAAGCCATATTCGTCTTTACCTCTACTCCTCCAACGATAGCCGTAGGAGACTCTCTATTAGTGAGCGGGAGGGTGATAGAATTCCGCTCAGGTAATAATAACCCCGATAATTTAACCATCACCCAAATCGTCACACCGACTATCAAAGTGCTTTCTAGTAGTAATTCTTTACCGAAACCGATCGTTTTAGGGAATGGGGGGCGCAGAATCCCCGCTCAAGTGATCACCGACGATGCGGTTAATAATAATGTAGAAAACTCTTCCACCTTCGATCCCGCCAAAGACGGAATCGATTTTTATGAGAGTCTGGAAGCGATGCGAGTACAGGTAAATAATCCCCTAGCGAGTAGCCCTACCAATAACTCTGGGGAAATATTCGTTTTAGCCGATAATGGAGAAGAGGCGACTGGCAGAACCAACAGAGGCGGGAGCTTAATCACTAAGGACGATTTTAATCCGGAACGCATTCAACTAGATGACGATTTGTTAAAAGGTTCTACTCCTAATGTTAGCGTGGGCGCTACCTTAACTAAGGCAGTTGGCATTCTTGGCTATAACGCTAACAATTATGAAATCGCGCTTACCGAACCCGTCACCGTCGTTAATAACGGTAACTTAACGAGAGAAATTACCGAACTGGTGCCAAATACAGATCAATTAACGATCGCTACTTTTAATGTGGAAAATTTAGATCCGGGTGATGGGGCGGCTAAGTTTAACGGCTTGGCTAGAGCAATCGTTAATAATCTTAAATCTCCTGATATTATCGTACTCGAAGAGGTTCAAGATAATAACGGCCCCCGCAATGATGCTGTAGTCAGTGCCGCACTCACCTATCGTACCCTAATAGATGCGATCGTCCGTTCGAGGGGGCCTACCTATGAATTTCGCCAAGTTAACCCGATAGATGATACTAACGGCGGTGAAGAAGGCGGTAATATTCGGGTGGGATTTCTCTTCAACCCTGAGCGCGTTGAATTCGTATATATCGTCGGTGGTAACGCTGGGACGAATACGAAAGTAAGTAATGCAGGGGGTAAACCTCGCCTATCGGTATCACCCGGGCTGATCGATCCAACTAATCAGGCTTTTAATTCTAGCCGTAAGCCTCTAGTAGGGCAATTCATTTTCAATGGAGAGTCAATTTTTGTCATCGGTAATCATTTTAACTCTAAAGGCGGAGACGATCCCCTTTTCGGCCCGACTCAACCGCCAGTATTGAGCAGTCAAGAACAACGTTTACAACAGGCCCAAATCGTGAAAAATTTCGTCGGAGAGATTCTAGAAATAGATCCTAACTCTAACGTGATCGTTATGGGAGACTTAAACGATTTTCAGTTTTCTAAAGCTGTTAAATTAATCGAGAGCGCCGGGTTAACCAATCTGGTGAACACTCTGCCAGAGAGTGAACGCTATACTTATAATTTCCAGGGTAATGCCCAAGTGCTAGACCATATTTTAGTGAGCCAGAATCTCGCCCGCCGCCTAGATGGTTTCGATATAGTCCATATTAACTCTGAATTCGCGGATCAGATCAGTGATCACGATCCCTCGATCGCCCGGTTTACCATCACAAAATAGGTAAAACCCTTCTTCTGTCTTACCTAGACCTTCTTTTTATAGCCGTAAAAATCGATACGATATTCGGTTATTTTTACCCCTGTTTCTTCCTCAATTTGTTTGAGCAAGTCTGGGGGTAATTGAATATGCACATCGATAATCTGCTGTGTGTCTAGACAATTGACGTGACTGTGAGAATCGCTAATATTTCCGTACAGTCTACCGTCGCATCTCTCGACGCACTCGATGATCCCCTGACTCGACAAAGCTTCTAAATTTTGATATACAGATGTATGTCCGATGTCTTTTCCCTCCTGGTTGAGACGATCGTATATTTCCCTCGCCGATAGATGCTCTCTCGCCTCCCATAACAGCTCTAGGATAAAGCGTCTCTGTTTACTGACTCGCATTCCTAAAGACTGACACATGGCGATCGCATCTTCGAGACATTGGATCGGTTTTACTTTCCCGTCTAATGTTTCCATATTCATCCCCTAATACAAACTCATTACCAGTTTAGCTTAGATTTTTTCTGATTGGCTATTCACACGGATGAGAGAGCCGTTGGTAAGACAGACATAAAGACTATCGCCAAAGCTGGTAAGGGTACTCGGGACACCATAGCCAGCAGTTTGAAGATTTATTAAGGGGGAAATCTGGCCATTTTCGGAGAGTGCTAGTAACCAGCCACCGTTAGTGGTGATGAACCATTGAGATTGATGGAAGGTAATATCGAGGGGGATACCCTGCCCCTGTTGAATGAGATTAACTATTGGGGTGAGCTGACCTGCCGCATCTATACTTAAAATATTACCATCTTCTTGAGTTACTAGGAGGGAATCGCCATTAGCCGCGATGCCGAAGGGAGAGCTACGAACGTAAGAGAAAATTGATACCTTACCAGTAGGAGTGATTTGAGCTACTATACCGATCGAACTCACCACATCGGTAGAGATAGCCACCCAGTAGGCGGGATAATAACCCCGACGCACGGCCACACCGAAAGGTGCGCCGAATTCACCGACTAAACTGGATATATCTGCTATCTTACTCAGTTCCCCGGTGCTAGATACAGCCATCAAAAAATGTCCAGTTTCTTGAGCCGATAAGAGAACTATAACGCGATCTTCGTGAGCCACTATACCCGTAGGGATACCGTAACGAGATAGATCTACCCAAGGTGTGACGACACCAGAGGTGGTAATCTGCATCAGTTTACCTTCTACGGTGGCGACTATTATTATCCCTCCTAAAACGGTGATGCCTTGAAAGTTGAGGAACTGTAAACCCTGAGCTACGATCGCTACATTAACCGTCATCGCTATCCTTTAACAATCCCTTGTAATTGAAAACCCTAATCAAAGTGCCTTTAGGGGGTAAATCCTGTTTCTTAACCAATAATTTATCGCCGTCTATCCTTCTGATATTCATTTTCTCCACCAATTTGAGAAAATCATCGACAGGAACTAAATCGCAATTAGCCTTATCGGCTCCAGTAGTTAAAAACTGAGTCGGTATTAAGATTCTCGGCGCGAGAACTTCCATCGCCTGTTTAGCTTCTTCAGGATTATAAGCTTTAGGCCCGCCTCCAGTTGGTACGAAAGCCACATCAGGGGTGCCAAGGAGGATTTTCTGCTCTAAGTCAAGGGGGGCCGCCGCCCCGCCGAGATGAACGATACTAATCCCCGCCTGTGACCATTTCCAAGCCACATTAATACCGAAACGCCTGCCGCCCACCCTATCGTGAGCCATAGAAATCCCCTGTAGCTTGAAATTGCCAATTTCGTAAACACCCGGTTCAAAAAGTACTTTCGGGTTGCCGGGTAAATTTTCTGCCGCCCCTTCATCCCAGAGCTGACTGCTGATCAACACTAAATCTGCTTCCACTTTCGGCAATCTGTAGCCTGCAGTGCAACCGATAGCCCGGAAAGGATTGACTAAAATTCTCTGCCCGCCCCCGGTGAGAAGGAAGCAGGTATGACCAAGCCACTGTATCAATAAACCTTCTGGGGCTTTCGCCGGGGGGTTGGGGCTTTTGGATGGGGTTGGGGTTGGTTTCGGCTTTCTGGTTTGAGCTTGAACGATTTCGCTCGCTCCTACCGCGATTAAACCAGTGGCTGTATAGTAAATGAACCTGCGCCGTTTCATGAAATCTTATCGTTTGATGGTGTATTTGGTAATCAGAAGTGAGGGCGAAGAAGTGAGGAGTGAGTATAAATTTCTAAAGTTGGGTGTTAATCAAGCTCTTTTCTCTATTCTCACTTCTCATTATTATTTAATGATCGTAGAAAGTTCCGCAGTAGTTCCTTACCGGCATAGGTGAGGATACTTTCGGGGTGAAATTGTACCCCTTGAAGATGAGGGTATTGGCGGTGACGCACACCCATCACGGTACCATCTTCAACCCAGGCGGTAATTTCTAAAACATCAGGGATGGTATCTTTTTTGATCACCAAACTATGATAACGGGTAGCGGTAAAAGGATTTTCTAAACCTTCAAAAACTCCCGTGTTGTTGTGATAGATAGGGGAGGTTTTACCGTGCATTAAGACATCAGCTGATACTATATCCCCGCCGTAAACCTGTCCGATACTTTGATGACCTAAACATACTCCTAAAATAGGTATGCTTTCTGCTAGTTGGGATATTAATTGTAGGGAAATACCCGCGTCTTCAGGACGGCCGGGGCCGGGTGATATGACTATGCCATCGGGTTTTAATCCGATTATCTGTTCGATCGTAATCTGATCATTTCGATAAACTTGTATCGGTTGCGCGATAGGAAATTCAATAGCTAATTCTCCTAAATACTGAACTAAATTGTATGTAAAACTGTCGTAATTATCGATAACAATTAGCATTTTTTATAGAAAATATTCCCTAAAAATACAGAGTAAATAGGGGCGGAATGATGATAAAAATAGCGACACCGATCGCCGCCAGTGCCGATATTAACACCGCTCCAGCCGAGCAATCTTTAGCGATTTTAGCTAGATCATGATAGGACTGCCCGACAGTTAAATCTACCACAGATTCTAAAGCGGTATTAAGTAACTCTAACACCATTACTAAAGCACAAGTTAAAATCAACACCGCCATTTCTACTGGGCTAACGTGGAGATATATACCAGCCGATGTAGCGACTAGGGTAATAAGAGTGTGAATGCGAAAATTACGTTGGGTAGCGAAAGCGTAGGTGACACCCGCCCAGGCGTAGCGGAAACTAACGATTAAATTGGTGGCTACCCGCCAGGCGTAGTCTCGTTTGATATGATCCGCCTCATCTGGAAAAGCCGCATTGTTTTGAATATTGGCAACCGAGGGTAAGATACTTAGGGAACTTGCGTTCGGATTTGGAGAGGGACTCATTTTCTTTACTTTAGATTTCATAAGTTTTCTGAGGAATTTTTAAGTAGGAGATTCAATAAAGTTTCTTGTAAAGATAGCATTTCTTCTAGGCTAAAATCATCGGGGTGATCCCAACCTAGTAGATGTAATATACCGTGAGCCGTAAGCCAGGCTAATTCGTGTTTTAACGAGTGCCCCTGCTCTTGAGCTTGTTTATGGGCGGTATCTACGGAGATAATTATATCCCCTAAATATAAAGGTTCTTGCAAATCTTGTGTAGGAACCAGGCTATCAACTTCTAGGGCCGCAAATGCTAATACGTCTGTGGGTTGATCTTTGTGGCGATATTGCTGGTTGTAGGATTGGATTTCTGCGTCGTCGGTGAGGCGAAGGCTGAGTTCGTAACCAGGGGCGGGGGGTAAATCGTCTTTGAGGTAGGTTAGCCAGCGTGTTACCCAATCCTGCCATATTGATTGATCAGGGTATGAATCAGGGGGTTGGGAATACTTATCTTGCAGGATTAACTCGACGGGAATCGGAGAAGAATCTATCATGTAGATGAGATGAAAGGAATGATTACCTGGTCAGGTAGGAGACACCAATTAGGAATGCTAGTAAGGCTGTGGTAGTGAGGAAAAAGTGTTTTAAGGATGTGCCTTTCTTCCTCACCATATTCCTCATCGCCAGTTTGACGTAACTGGGGGGGCGCTCTTTGGGGGCGGTTTCGCTCGTTTCTGTCTCTTGAATGACCGTTTCAGGATTAATTTCGCTCATATTCCGATCGCTTTTTTCGGTTCGTCTTAATTTTACACTTCTTTTCTAGAATATAGGGAAAAGCTTACGCGGCTTTAATCTCTCAGCCCTTACAAAAAAGACAAGGGCTGAGGGATTCATTGGTTTGGATGTGGAACGGCTTGAAAAATCGATAATAACATCTTCCCCCTTTTCTGTCACTCTCCGCGGCAATTTCTAATAATTCTAGTTTTTGTCAGCGTTGTGACATTTGTATTATAGAGGTGTATTTAGGATTATTAATATCGTTGAGATGCTCCATCATCCCCCAGCTGCCGAATTTTGAAGGTCTTCTCACATCATTGAAATGAGCGAGTAAACCTCCGCCCAGTTGATGCCATTTAGCCATATATTCTTGATAAAGCTGACCCATACGAGGATCTCGATTAACGGCGATAAAGAGGTTATTAATAGTAGCATTATTCTGTACCCCTCCGTAACCAACAATATGTTGACCAGCTTCATAGGCCAGAAGTTCTAAATTATTTTTTCTGGCTAGTTCCGCGTAACTTTCCATCCAGCTATAGCTTCTCTGTAAAGCTCCCCCCGGTACTGCGGGGGTACCGTTAGCTCTTTTAATCACTCCCCCTTGAGTCAATTCTTGAAAAATACTGTTGACATTTAAACCGCGAACTTGTCTGGAAAATGTAGGACTGCCCAGATAGTGCCCAAAATAAGGAGCTATGGCGATCGCATCGATAGCCGAGAAATTGCCCGTACTCTTGAGATAATCGATCGCTGCACTTCCTAACGACGAGTTAGCGGCCTGAGTTGCCAATACTCCTACAATCCGCTCCGATTGATCTGAGAAAACATCTTTCCAGATGTTAATCATCTCAGCGGTACGTCGGGCGAACCACTGTGTACCCGTGAGCCCAGTCTCTTTGGCCCGCTCGTTGATCCAGGTAGTTTGGGGGAAGAAAGTATTCCAGCCCTCGTTAGTATACTCCACATAAACTTTCTTATCTGTTTCGAGATTATTTTTAACGTATAGGGCGAAATTACGCACATAATCGTCAGTTGCCATATGAGGCATATTGAACCAGGGATTAAAATTCCCTTGATTGGCTAGAGCTACCATCACTTCCAGTGGGGCACCGTTGAGCATTGTCCAACGGGCTTGCTCTAGGGTGGGGCGATCGCTCCAATTTACCTGTTGGCTACCGTTAGTACGCATCCAGTCCATAAAGCGCAGGGTGGAAAAGGGGGCAATTTTGTTCATCCAGTTGGGATTGAATATGTTCGCGGAGACGGGGTTAAAATTTCCTCTGTCGTAGTTATTCATATACGTACCCTCCAACGCCTCTGGGATTATACGAATATTGCGGATGTAGTTTCCCGTGCGATTCGGGTCGGTACTGATCATCTGTAATACTATACCTGAACTATTACTTGAATTAATATCGATGACATCCCTACCTGGCCTCGATAGTGTCATGTTTTTCGTTGCGGCCCATCTATAGTTAATCGTTCCTTCCCCATCATAAAGCACCACGTACCGCCCCCCCAGATAGCGATTAGGCATACCAGGGAAGATGACGGTAGCAGGTTTGGCGTTACGAGGGATACCATTTGGAGGAGTTAGGGAAGTCAGCCAACCATTAGAGTCGATGTTCGTGGTGATCGTGGTGTAGGGGCCTTCCCAAAACCAGGCACGAGATAGTTTGAACAGGTCGATTAAGGGAATCTGCGGCGACCAATCGTTTATCGAGGCTATGTTGGTTCCGATAGGCATAGTGGGCAGTTTGTTCACTTTCACCGTCACCTTGGTCGTAGCCCTCAAACCCAGAGTATTGCGAATCGTGTAACTGAATTCCGCCACTCCCGTATAGTTAGGATCGGGTGTGAAAATTATGTTGCCGTAATTATTAATCTCTACCTTACCCCTAACGGGATTGCTCACTCCCAGCAGGCTAAAGCGGTTATTGCCTGGATCTATATCGTTAGTCAGAAGATTAGATGCGAGAATTATGTTGGCTCTGTTGCTCAATACTTGTACCTCATCACCGATCGCTATAGGAGAGCTGGCAGGCCTCACAGTACGCTGAATACTATTCTGCGCCGCCATTGTATACTGAACTCTAGTTATGGCAGGAGAACGATTTGCGCTTATATTTAGTATCTCATTCTCTCTCTCGGGCAACGATGACAAAATTAAGTCTGTATTTCTGTCGTTTCTCAATGGATTAGATATAGAAAATGTTCGATATAAATTTTCTGTATTTGACTTGCTATCATCAGTGTAGCTCTTGATAAGATTATCATTAATAAAAACTTCGTATTCTCCTGTCAGATTTATATCTTCTAAATCTTGATATTCTTGGTATTCTCTAAAATCGAAAGCATATTGACTGTTATTCCATTCGGAGAAGTTTTCGTTTTGTCTCAATTTTAAATTCATATTTTTGTTTTAATGATTTTATTTCATGTATTTTTAGCGCAACAAACGTAGTTGACATATATAATGTGCAGTATCACATAACATGCTGTTTTAGAATTAATATTTTGATTAATTTCATCAATCTCTTTTTATAATTAGAGAAATATATTAATGCCCTAAAATATTCCATGTAAATAGTTATTATTTAAGTTACTACTAGGAACATAATATTAATAAAGTAATGGCCTTTGACAATCTAGTAATAATGCCTAGATAAGTTAGCAAAATTATATGCTCAATTGGTAAAAATAGCGATTAGAGAGCGGCAATCTAAATAGATAATTTTTTATATTCGTCAATAATAAGAGTTGCCTATTAATCAAAAAGCGACAGTAATTTATTATACTGAGTTAATTAACCACTTTCCCTTCCTGGTCAGAAAAATCCTGTAGTTGTAGCGGGAGTAATACCTGCGATAGATCATTTTGGAGTAAGGTTCTGAAAGCTCTAAGATTAAAGCATCCCATACAGTCGGCTTTCATTGAAAGTGTGAGCGGCTGACCGGTTCCAATAGATGGCGATAGATCCAAACCTTCACATTTTCTATGTAACATTACCATATTTGAACAGCTCTAAATAGCAAAAATATTTCTTAAGCTAGATTCTTAAAAAGATTTTGTCTTAGATAGCTTTGTAGAGGCTGAGAACATCCTATTAGCTGCAGTCTGATTCCGATTAAATATGAAATACCCTAACCACAACTTCAACCCAGGAGATGCCGTCCCTTACTTTACCTGTCGCGCCTCTAATAACCCTACATTTAGTTTCGATACGGTAGCGGGCAGATATATAGTATTAACATTTTTCGGTACGGCTGACGATCCAAGAAATGCTAATTCACTACGTTACATACATACCGATCTCCGCCATTACTTCGACGATCGCAATATAGCTTTTTTCGGGATTACGATCGACCAGGATGATGAGAAATTATCCAGAGTGAGTCAGATATTACCCGGGATTAGATATTTTTGGGATTTCGATGGAAAAATCAGCAGGTTATACGGCGCGATAACTGGAGAAGATATAACTACCGCCCTGAGCGGCTATAAATCCTTTACGTTACTACTCGACCCCAATCTGAGAGTTTTGGCTAATATTCCCCTGTCCGATGCGGATAAACATAATCAACTTTTAGAAACATCTTTATCGACCCTACCCCCTCTAAATAATTACGCGGAAGTGCCGATTCACGCCCCTATATTAATTCTACCGAGAATATTCGATCCATCTCTGTGCGATTATTTAATCGGGCTATACCGAAAGCATGGGGGGGATGATTCCGGATTTATGAGAGAAAAAGACGGTAAAACCGTGGGTGTAATCGATTATAGTTTTAAACGAAGGTGTGATTATAATTTAGAATTAGATCCCGAACAAAAAGAGGTATGCGCTATTATTCAAAACAAAATAATCACCCGACTCATACCCCAAATTTATAAGGCCTTTAATTATCAGGTAACTCGTATGGAACGCTATCTGATCGCCTGTTATGATGGAGACTCAGGAGGTTATTTCAACGCCCACAGAGATAACACCACTAAAGCAACCGCTCATAGACGCTTCGCCTGTACGATCAATTTAAACGCCCAAGAATATGAGGGGGGTGATTTAAAATTCCCTGAATTCGGTCAACAAACCTACAGGGCACCGACGGGGGGAGCGATCGTCTTTTCCGGCTCGTTACTTCACGAAGTTACCCCCGTCATCCGAGGAAAGCGTTACGCATTTTTGCCCTTTTTATACGATGAGTCGGCGGCCCAAATCAGAAGGGAGAATCAACAATTTCTCAGTCGGGAAATTATTAAAATCTCTTCTTGGAAATAAAGCCTCACGCGAGTCTTACAAATTGAGCAGTAATTTGGCGGACATAAGAAAGCAGACTGTGATTACTACGGGGCGAATTAAAGCCGCCCCTTTAGTTAAGACCATTCTCGCCGCTATGGAAGCTCCGATAATCTGACCGATAATCATTATCGAGCCGACTCCCCAGTTAATCTCTCCGAAGAGAAGGAAATAGAGTAAAGCGGAGAAATTACTGGTGAAATTTAAAACTTTAGCGTGAGCGGTAGCTTGCGAGAGGTTGTAGCCGCGAAGGCTAACGAAGGCTAACGCCATAAACATTCCTGTCCCTGGCCCAAAAAATCCATCGTAAAATCCTAAAATCGGGGCGAATAAAAGAGCGAAACTTTGGGGAGACAATCGACTTTTTCCCTCTATATCGCCCGTGGGAGAGAGGAGAAAATATAAACCGATCGCTATTAGCAAAATCGGTATAATTGCTCTTAAAACGGAAACTTTGATGCTTAATAACATTCCGGTGCCGCAGAAAGCTCCCAGAAACGCCATCAACAGTAGTAATCTATTCTCCTTTAACTTAAAAACTCCCCGCCTCAAAAAATATATCGACGCGACTAAAGTGCCGCTACTACCCTGTAATTTATTTGTAGCTAAAGCGACGGGCGGGGGCATACCCGCGAGTAACAGCGCCGGAATGGTTATCAATCCTCCTCCACCGGCGATGGTATCTACCCAACCGGCTCCAGTGGCAGTTAAGAATAACAATAATTGAGTTTTAATAGTAAAGTCCATTCAGCCCCTACTAATAATTCCTGACCATTGTACTTTTTTCTCGCCGGTGCGACGGTAGGAGAAAAAGTAATCCAGTTGTTGATAGGTACAGAAAGGAGCTTGAGCTAATTGCTCCGGCCGTAATCCCACCTCTAACAATTGGGAGAAAATAACTCTTCTGACACTCAGACGAACTTTACCCGGTTCCGAATCAGGCCAGATGTAAGAGGAAGCTTTATCAAGCGCTTCATCTAGGGTTACATCCCACGGAAATAAAGTTTTAACCACTTCTAGGGCCACTTCTTCACTAACCTGATAAACGTCGCCAGAAATAGAGGGGCCTACGACGGCGCGGAGATTCTCTAGCTTACTATTATCTTTGAGGAAAAGGTCGATCGCCCGGGGTACGATTCCCGCCGCCGTACCACGCCAACCAGAATGAAGCGCGGCACATCTACCCGTAACCACGTCTCCTATCAATACGGGGCTACAATCGGCACTGGCAACCCAGAGAGCTTGCTCATCACCGTCGCTGATTAAGCCATCTGCTGGAGAAAAAGGCGATTCAGTAGAGATTTTCTCGGGTGTTAATATTTCATTACCGTGAACCTGTTGCAATCTATAGGCTCTAGCCGTAGGAGATAACACGCGGGTTAATTCTTCTGGGGATGCGGGGTAAAATCCGGCGGTAAAAAAGCCGTGTGGCCAATCCCGCAGTAAATCACAGGTAAGATAGGGTAAACCCTGCCAGTCTCGCCATTGCCAGATATTATTTTTGGTGTCATGATGATCGATCGATCTTATACTCACAATACTTACCTCTATATATATCCACACTGAATTATCCTAGACACCGTGAACCGAGAACAACTGCAAGAATATCTATCCTCCTATCCGATATCCTTACATCTGTTCCAGGAGTTAGCCTCTACCAATCAAACAGCCTGGGAAATTTTGTCCGAAAGTACCGCACCCTATAGTTTAATCATCGCCGAACGACAGAGCAAAGGCCGGGGACAATGGGGGCGAGAGTGGCAATCTCCCCCTGGCGGTTTATATCTATCTCTGGCCTTTCAGGCTGGTTTAGCTAATTGTCAAATCTATCCCCTGGTTTTCGCCACCGCTACGGGCATAGCTGAAAAGTTGCGATCTCGTAGCATTCCCGTAGAGTTAAAATGGCCTAATGACTTAATACTAAAAGGAAAAAAGTTAGGCGGTATCAAGATAGAAAGCAGAGATAGCTATATAGTCATCGGTGTCGGTATTAATTGGGTTAATCCAGTGCCCCCTCAAGGGATTAATCTCATGGGCTACATATCCTCTCTCGAAGAATTAGCCGCTTTCGCCACCCTCGGTATATTAGAGGGTTATGAATATTATTTGCGAGAAGGAATCGAGAAAGTTTTACGAGTTTATACGGATTTATGGATCAACTCGGAGCAATATGTCACTTTTAACGGTTGTCGGGGGGTTATTATCGGCGTTACGGAGTCGGGCTATTTGCGGGTTAGATTGCAGTCAGAAAACGCCTCCTCGGTGGTGACTTGTCCCCCGGGGAGCGTTAGTTTAGGTTATGATCGGGGTAGAGATTAAAGGAGAAAGTCTATTTATACTGCACCTTTAGCCCGTTTGATCGAACAGTTACAGAGTTTACCTGGGGTAGGCCCGAAAACGGCGCAGAGATTAGCCCTACATATATTGAAACAACCGGAGAATCAAGTACAGGCACTAGCTAAAGCGCTCGTGGAGGCGAAAAAACAGGTGGGTTTGTGTAGCGTCTGTTATCATCTTTCTGCCGAGCCAGTTTGTGAAATTTGCCGCAATCAGAACCGGGATAATCAAAGTATTTGCGTGGTGGCAGATTCGAGAGATGTCATCGCCCTAGAGAAAACTCGTGAGTATGGTGGTAAATATCATGTTTTAGGCGGTGTTATCTCCCCGATGGATGGGATCAGCCCCGAACAACTTAATATTAATTCTTTAGTAAAACGAGTTAGCCAACAATCGGTCAAGGAAGTTATTTTGGCCATCAGCCCCAGTGTCGAGGGCGAAACCACAACTCTTTATGTGGGTAAATTATTAAAACCCTTTACTAAAGTTACCCGCATCGCTTTCGGTTTACCTATGGGAGGTGATTTAGAATATGCCGATGAGGTGACTTTAGCCAGGGCTTTAGAAGGTCGTCGAGAATTGGATTGATAATTCACTTTTATTGTTAATTGGAATTAAATTGAGAATCTTCAGCTTAATACTGCCAACGCCAGTTAATTGCTTTGGGCGCTTTATACATTCTCTTGTTAGTTACCCGTGAAATAACTTCCTTTCCCTCGATTTGATAACGCCAGTTCACGGCGCAAGGTGTACAACTTAAAGTTTTACGCTCGGCTTTGTACTCTGTATAAAATCCGCGATAAAGTAGTAGTTTCATGATATTTATCCTTAGTAAGAAATGCCTCGATATTTTTTGAAACATATACCATCGTTATTGATGGGCGTAGTCGATGTAATAATGTAACTAATTCCACGATATTTACCGAATTTAATTAAGGGTTTTAATTGAAGTTGTTGACCATAAGTTGAATTATCTTTTTTTCTGTAGAAAGATGTCATGCTTAATTCACTCTCCTATCTGTTTTGTTTTTGTTGATATTCATATTATGCGTAAAAATAAAAATCTACAATCTATAAAACCCATGAAAAAATCATGATTATTATTTATTCTGAATTGAATTAAATTACTTAAACTCATATAAAATTCATATAATTTCATAGTAATCTCATGCTAATCTCATAGTAATCTCATATCACCTTGCAATCCCATATCTTTATCAAGGGTGCGTTTTTCTACTATATTGAAGTTAAACATTGTTTCGATCTTTAGCGGCTACCACTCTGACTATGAACCTAGAATCCTTCTTAGAAATGATTAATTATCAATTATTAGGGCTGAACAATCGTCCCTTAAACCATGCAGAGACTCTTATCTTACAAGGAATATGGGAAAAGGAAACTTATCAGGTCATAGCCGATCGAGGTGGTTACAGTTCAGGTTATCTTACTAATGTGGTAGCCCCGGAATTGTGCCGCAAACTCTCAGAATTAGTCGGGCAGAGAGTAACGAAAAAGAATTGCCGAATTTTACTAGAATCCTATTTCACCAATCAAGCCACCCCTCACATCCCTCCATCTATCCAAGGAAATATTCAACGCAAAAACTATAATTATGCTTATCCCAGCGGGGCTATGCCTTTAGAGTCGGGATTCTATATCGAACGATCGCAACAAGAAGCCAAAACTTACAATGAAATAGAAACTGCCGGGGCATTAATTCGGATCAAGGCACCGCAAACAATGGGGAAAACTTCTCTGATGTTGAGAATCCTTGCTCATGCCGAAAGTCTAGAATATAAAACCATCACCCTCAACCTACAACAAATAGACTCGGAACTTTTAACTAATCTCAATCGCTTTCTGCGTTGGCTATGTATCAATGTGGGCTATCAATTAAATATAGAGAATAAACTTGATGAATATTGGGATGAGGATATAGGTAGCAAAATCAGTTGTACTCTATACTTCCGTTATTTACTAGATCAGATTAAAACGCCACTGGTTTTAGCTTTAGATGAATGTCAATATATATTTGAATATCCCAATATCGCCAAAGATTTTTTTCCTTTATTACGCTCGTGGTATGAGGAAGCTAAAAGACAGCCGAGTTGGAAACAGTTGCGGACTATCGTAGTGCATTCGACGGAAATTTACGTACCTTTGCAGTTAACCCAATCGCCTTTTAATGTAGGTTTGCCCATTCAATTAGAAATGTTTACGCCCGCTCAAGTCAAATTATTAGCAGAACGTTACTCGCTAACGATTAACGATGTAGAGGTAGAGAAAATAATGACCTTTTTGGGCGGTCATCCTTTCTTGGTTCACCTGGCTTTATATCATTTCGCCATCGACCAATTAACCCTAGATGAACTCTTAGAAGGTGGTCAAAGTATTAAAAATATCTATGGTAACTATTTACAGAGACATTGGTCGATCCTAGAACAAGAACCGCAATTATTATCAACTTTACAGCAGGCGATCTATAGCGATCGTCCCATAGCAGTCGATCGATTCATAGCCTACAAATTATCTAGCATGGGGCTAGTGAAAAGCAGTAATCAAGAAATCACCCCTAGCTGTGACTTATATAGAGAGTATTTCCAGATGACCTAGCTTTAGGGCGGGAATTGAAAATAGTTCATGATTCCCGATTCCCAATTTCTCAGATAAAGTGCTGTATATTGTAAAGAAAAGAAAAATATTTTAAAGGAGGGGGTTGATGGTTGCAACACCTATCAAGACAGAAAAACGGTTAACGATGCAAGTAGCCGACTTAACCAGCGATATTACCGCTATTCGCTCTCTAGATTGGGATAGAGATAGATTCGATATAGAATTCGGTTTACAAAACGGCACTACCTATAATTCCTATCTCATTAGAGGGGAAAAAATAGCTTTAGTCGATACCTCTCATGAAAAATTCCGCTCTTTATATTTCGATGCCCTCAACGGTTTAATTAATCCTCAAGAAATCGATTATTTAATCATCAGCCATACAGAACCCGATCATAGCGGTTTGGTCAGGGATATTTTACAGTTAGTACCCGATATAACCGTAGTTGGGGCAAAAGTGGCGATTCAATTTTTAGAGAATTTAGTCCATCACGAGTTTAAAAGACAGATCGTAAAAAACGGCGATCGTTTAGACTTGGGAAAAGGGCACGAATTAGAATTCGTCAACGCTCCTAACTTACACTGGCCCGATACTATTTTCACCTACGATCGCGGCACCGGCATCCTCTTCACCTGCGATGCCTTCGGTATGCACTACTGCTCCGATAAACTCTTCGATGAGAATTTGAGCGCAATCGAGCCGGACTATCGTTTCTACTACGAGTGTCTGATGGCTCCTAACGCCCGCTCGGTGCTATCGGCGATGAATCGGATGGAACAATTGGGTACGATTAATCTAGTCGCCAACGGTCACGGCCCTTTACTGAGTCATAATGTTAACGAACTATTAGGGCGTTATCGCTCCTGGAGTCAAGAACAAACGAAAGGAGAAAAAACCGTCGCCGTCTTCTACGCCTCCGATTACGGCTATAGCGATCGATTGGCTCAGGCGATCGCTAAAGGGGTAACGAAAACGGGCACGGCAGTGGAAATGTTCGATCTCAAGGCGGCTGATCCTCAAGAGGTAAAAGAATTAGCATCTAACGCCGTGGGTGTTATCATCGGTACACCACCGGCAGAGGGAGGATACAGTCAGGAAATCACCGCCAATATCGGTACTATTCTAGCCTCGGTCAACCCGAAACAGTATATCGGGGTATTTGAGGCCTGCGGGGGCGATGATGAACCGGTTTATCCCCTGTTCAATAAATTCCGAGAGATCGGTTTAATCAAAGCTTTTGAACCGATTCGCGTCTCTGGACAACCTACGGAAGCTCTCTATCAACTCTGTGAAGAGTCCGGTACCGACTTGGGGCAGGCATTAACTCAAAATACTAAAGTCAAACAGCGGAAATCTCTAGATACGGATTTGGATAAGGCAATCGGTAGAATTAGCGGAGGCCTGTATATCATCACCACCAGAAAAGGCGACTTATCCGGGGCGATGGTGGCTTCCTGGGTGACACAGGCGAGTTTCGATCCTCCTGGTTTTACAGTGGCGGTGGCGAAAGATAGAGCGATCGAATCCTTACTGCACGTCGGCGATACATTCGTTCTCAATATCCTGGAAGAGGGTAACTACCAATTTCTCATTAAACATTTTCTCAAACGTTTCGCCCCCGGTGCAGACCGTTTCGCCGGTGTGAAAACTCAACCCGCGAGCAATGGCTCACCGATTCTCAATGACGCTCTAGCTTATTTAGAGTGCGAGGTGGTTAGCCGGATGGAGTGCAGCGATCATTGGATCGTTTACAGTAAGGTTAGTGCTGGGCGTGTTTCTAAACCAGATGCCCTAACCGCAGTACATCATCGGAAAGTGGGCAATTATTATTAGAGAAATGAAGATTAAGAAGAGAGGAATGAGTGGTCTCTCCTCTTTTCTCAAGTTATTTTAGAGATAGATATTCATTGAGAATCTAGGATATGTCTACCACTCTACAACAATGGGCTTACTCCGCCTGGCACCTTCTGAGCCATAGTAATCGTTTCATGGCGTGGAATTTATTTCTAGCTTTTGTGCCTTTGATGTTGAGCGTCTGGCTGTTCCGAAGTTCTCGAAAACCGAATTGGTTGTGGTGGGTAGTCCTATTAGTATTTATGGCTTTTCTTCCCAACGCGCCCTACGTCCTTACCGATGTGATTCATTTAATTGAACTAGTTGAAAGGCGTTTATCGGTTTGGGCGGTAACTTTGATCCTCATCCCCCAATATACTTTATTCCTGCTCCTCGGTTTTCAAGCTTACGCCATCTCCTTAATCAATCTGGGCTATTATCTGAAAAAAACCAAGTATCAAGTTTATATCCCCGTAGTAGAGTTCACTATACATATCTTATGTGCGATCGGTATTTATTTGGGCCGCTTCCAACGTTACAACAGTTGGGATTTTCTCACTCAACCTTACGCGATCGCGGGTAGTTTATTAGATAACTTTAGCAGTAAGTATCCTCTACTAATTATGGCTATTACTACCGTAGTTCTGGCGGTTTTATATTGGATAGTGAAACAGGCGGATTTAGGCATAGCAATGAGACTGAAGGAGAATCGAGGTAGGTTTAATTAAAAAATTTGCAGATTCACTCTCACGGTGTAGGGGTAAAGAAAAAGGTTTATTGGCACGGAGGCGTTTATCTTGACGTAAATTCGTTAAAGATGAACTTAATTCTAGTTGAAGTTCAAGTTGCTTAAATTCTAAAGCCATCTACTTTATCGTTAGAAATTAATGCCCTGACTCACTATCTTAACAAACTATTATATCGGCAGTTTAGCCTTAGGCCTGCCTGACTACCTCTAGAGCAGGAAAGTATTACCCCGCCCATCGAAAAGGCTAACGGCTCACTCGTAATTATTGCCTATTCGTTTTCGATAACATAGGTTATTGTAGTAATAAGCCTTATTTCGCTCTCACACCTCTCCAGGGAACATATACAGCATTTTTAGCTAAGTTAGCAATTTTTGTAATATATTTTAACTTTGTGTGGATGAAGGTGAATAAAATCAATCGAAACTATTTACAGATAACCCTAGCCGGCTCGGTTTTGACCTTATTATTAACCGGTTGCCCCTCGGGACAACCGAGCCAAACCATAACTCAGGAAAGCCCGGCACCGACACCAACGCCGGCGGCTACTCCTGCGCCTAGCCCGACACCGGCGGCCCCCACGAATACGGCTACCGCTACCGTACCCATAGCGGGACTCATTCCCTCCACAGATCCGGCCGCGAGGAAGCAGGCGATCGCCAAGCAAAGAACCGATCCCTTTACTGGTATCTCGATTCAGCCCACAATTACGGTCATTCCAGAAATCGTCACTGCGGTACCAGTACCGACAACGATAACAACTCCATCAGGGGGAGCTAACTCATCGCGGGGAAGGGGAGGCTCAACAGCCGGGGGAGCTAAAAAAACGGCGTTACGCCCGCCTATAGTGCGACCAGTGCAGCCGCCGCCACCACCACCACCGAACCCGGCTGAAGCGAAGGGAGTTCTAGTTTCTGGAATCATTCAGCTCGGTAATATCCCCCTCGCAGTAGTACAGGCTCCAGGGGAAAGAACCGAAAGGAGAGTGACCACCGGGGCGAGATTGTCGAACGGGCAGGTATTGGTAAAAGCGATCGATACCAATCCAGACAATCCCAGCGTTACCCTAGAACAATACGGGATTAGCGTAGTCAGAAGATTGGGAGAAGGTATTGAAAAACCGAACCCCTCTCAACCCCCTAACCCCCAAGCCAAGATAATTTTTTAGTAAGGAGTTTTAAGTTTTGCACACAATCGCTCAAAATCAGTCACAAACGATCGTCTTTACCGATCTATCCCTGGCTATCTATCGAGAAATAGAGGCGCACTTACGACAGGTAAAAGGGGTCAACCCATCTCTACTGCCCCAGACAAAAGAGGAATTCGATTATACTAGTAGCCAGATCGGGGGATTAAAAATCGATTACACCGAAGAATGGCAGGAAAGCGATCGCCCGATCGTGGCTTCGATCTTGAACTATTACAGAGAACGTTATTTTTCTACGCTAACTCTCTGAGTCACCAGAATCATACCGTCTCCCTGAATTAAAAGAGCGGATAGCCAGTGATTTTCGGGTTTGGCGGGGGCCTTAACCCGTTTAAACAGTCCCCCCGCTGGTAATAACTCGAGGTCGATCTCTTTGGGATTTACATAACGCTCAAAATCGACTTTTTCATCCATAGCGGTGCCAGCTAAAAGATTATCGCCGATCGGCTCCAACACGATAACATCAAAGTCGAACTGTTGACCGACTTTCACCCTGTCAGGAACGCGAACCTCGATCTTAGGGGGATTACTACCAGAAGAAAGGCGAACCTGTTCGCTCAAAATATCCTGAGAGATTAACTTATTATTCAGGAAAGTTTGGCGAGAACGAACGGTAGCCACCATATCCACATCCCTACCGCTCTGATTGCGTGTCCCCTCTACTTTAGTCAAGGTTTGAACTACCAATTTATTGCCAGAACGGTTCCAGGATTCGATCTCGGTAGTATATTTAATATTCTTATATCTTTCCCATAGATTAAGTAAAGCCTTTTTCGTTTCTTCCGAATTCAATCCGTCAGAATTAGTGAACTCGGGGCTATAGAAAGCCATTACCCCTTTAATATCGTGTCGATTGGCGGCGGTTTGAATTTCATTAATAACAGTTTTTAACTCTACTGGCGCGGTATCGGCTTTGTCTGCGCGAACCGAAGAAGCCGTTCCTAAAGCTAAGCCTAAACCCAATATCAAAGATAAAGACAGTCGGCGGGATTTAGAAAAAAAGCGTTTGTAGAGTATTCTATGGTTAAACATCAGATTGTGAAACAAACAGTTATTATACTAGCCCATCTTAGCGCAGATGAATCAACGCAGACCCCGTTTATTGATCGCCGCCAGCGGTACTGGTGGACATCTATTCCCAGCCCTAGCCGTAGCCGAACAATTACCAGAATATAGTATCGAATGGCTGGGAGTACCGAACCGTTTAGAAACTACCTTAGTTCCGGAAGAATACCCTTTACATACCATCGCCATAGAAGGGTTTCAGGGCCGTCCGAGCCCGAAAACGATAAAAGTATTAGCCCGTCAGATAGGAGCCGTATTCACGGTGAAAAAACTCCTACAGGGAAAAGAAATCGATGTTCTCTTTACCACCGGGGGTTACATAGCCGGCCCGTCAATTCTGGCAGCCCGTTGGTTAAACATCCCCGTCATCCTGCACGAATCCAATTCCATCCCTGGTAAAGTTACCCGTTTCCTGAGCAAATTCTGTGACTTGGTGGCTTTAGGTTTTACGGAAGCGTCGGGCTACTTACCCGGCGTGGCGACGAAATGGGTCAGTACACCAGTTCGGGAACAGTTCCGCCACCCTCAAGCTTTAAATTTACCCATCCCCGAATCGGCTTTCGTCATCGCCGTCATGGGAGGTTCTCAAGGAGCGATCGCGCTTAATGATTTAGTACGTGCTTGTGCTGGCGAATGGTTCGCTCAAGGGGCTTATGTAGTCCATTTAACCGGAGAAAAAGACCCTAATAGGGGTAGTCTCAACCATCCCCAATATATTGAATTACCCTTCTATGACAACATGGCGGGATTGATGCAGCGGGCGGACTTAGCTATAAGTCGCTCTGGTTCCGGCAGCCTCACAGAATTAGCAATTACTGGCACACCATCGATATTAATCCCCTATCCTTTCGCCGCAGAAGACCATCAATTTTATAACGCCCAAGTCTTTGCTAAAGCCGGTGCCGCCTATGTTTATCGACAGAGCGAGATTACACCAGAGCAATTGACGGCAGAGGTGAAAAAGTTAATATCTTCTCCGGAGACTTTAAAACAGATGGGAGAGAAAACAGAAACTCTAGCTGTTAGAGATAGCGCTTTACAACTCGCGGATCTAATCCGGGAACTGTATAGGAATAAGAATTCAATTTAATGAAGGAGGGTTTTTTCTCCGTCGGGAGAGATAGTGAGCATTTTAAAATATATACTGATGACAATATTTTAAAATAGTTAACTCTAATAAACCTGATTTCGGGATAAGACTTAATAGTGAGGAGGGGAATTGGTTTTCAGGAGGACCGGAGTTCGGGGTTTTTAATCCTGATTCCGCGCCTCCTAACCCCTCTTGAAAAAGATTCTTTAACCCGCAGAAATATTAATTAACTTTTAATCCCCAATTCCGAACTCCGGTCCTCCAATGCCCAAGATGAGCGAACAATTGCTTAACCCGAACTGACGTTAAAATAAATCGGGGTGTAATGGATGAAAGCCTTATGGGTGTTGAATGTGACGAATATTATTGATGGTGTGAATGCAATCACAAACACTTTAGACTATGCAAATAATCCCTCTATGCGATCGCATAATTTTTGTGTGGTAGGTAGTTGAGCGGAGAGGAAAAGTTAGGCTTTTTATCCATCACATCCATCACGCCGCTCTAGTCGTCGCTCTGTCTGCGGGCGCTAGTGTTGAAATCCTTTTAGGTGAGTCGTCTATTTTTCCTCACGCTCGTAATTCCTCAGTTACACGTAGAAGTAGCTCAGTGTTGATCGGGGCTAATAGGGTGAGCTTATTATCCTCGGTTTAAATTCTCGTCCGCAAACCGAAAAATTGAAGCATTAATAGATTATTGTTGAAGAAAGATACTGGGAGGAAAGCGATGGAAGTTCTCAGAACCTTGCGTTACAAGCGACATGAGTTTCGACATAACCCTAAAACCAACGAAGCTAACTTGCTGATATTCGTGTACGATGTACCCTATTTTGATGCCTGCGGTATATTTCCCCCTTTTCATATAGCCAACCAGATATTCTCAAGCGGTGGCAGTGATGGTGGAATGAGTCCAGGGGCCACCTGGGAGCCATTTACGATCACTATAGAGGAGTACAATCATCTGGTGGTAGCGGTTAAAAATACGCCCATCGCAGAAATAAGTCCTTACGCTCGCTTCGCCCATCTAGCTATGAAATTCGATGAAACTTTTGACCACCTCACGGACAGATTTGAATGGATGGGAGAGGTCTGCAAAAAGCACAGGGCAAGATTTCACGAAGAATTGAAAAGTAAGAACGAATGGTAGACTCATAGTTCCGATGATTTCTAATTGACGGAGGGGATGATGCCCGCTTACATGATCGTCATTGCAAAAATTACCGATAGAAATACCTTTATTTCTGGCTACGGTGTCGCCGCCGCTAAACTCGTCGAGCGGTTTGGAGGAAGATACGTTCTGCAAAAAGCGGGATTACAACTACTGGAAGGCAATTTCGGGGACGGTGGTAGCATGGTTATTTCCGAGTGGCCCAGCAAGGAGGCAGCACTCACCTTCTGGAATTCTCCCGAATACGCTGAAATTAAAAAGTTGCGAGATGGGCTTGCTGATTGCCAAATATTGCTGATCGAGGCGGATAGCATTAATGGCTGATTTCATCTAATACTAAATCCTGTTCTCAAAGGCTAAGAAATGAAGATTGGGAATCGGGAATCGGGAGTCGGGAATCGGGATAAATATTTCTACTCCCTACTCCCTACTCCCTACTCCCCGGATCGTAAAAGGGTACTATGAAAAACGGATTTAGTATGATAAGGATTTCAGCTAATGTTACCTGAGAGGTAATATTATGATATTTGTTCGTCCCTATTGAAGTAAAAGCTTCAGCTTATCTATAAGGAATGTCCCAACCAGAAAAAGAAATAGACCCGCCGCTAAAACGGGGTGAGCCTGCCATTCCGCATTATTGGACTGTAGAGGAATTGGCGGCTGAGTTGGGAGTGACGGAGAGCAAGGTACAGTACGACATCAAGGGAAATCCTTCTCGGAATCAATTACCTCGTCTCAAAGCTTACTAAATAGGGAACGTTTTTCTTGTTGCTGATGCCGATGGTATCGAGTAGGTTATTAAACACCTTGAATTTAAAAGCGGATTTAGTGAACTCGGCACTGCCACCATTTCTTTCTGTTTCGTGTGTACGAAGATTTTAGGTTTATGCTATACCAAGACTACTTTAGGCTTTAATTCATAAATTTCCCCATTCTGCCCTACCAGTCCGATCCCCAAAAATTGCTCTGTTTCTGAATAAACTCCTAAAAAATCACCAGATAAATTAGGCGATTTAACGGGTAACTTCTGACCTTGAAACCATTTATTCACTTCGTCATCGGATAATACAAAAGAATCTAAATGATTTAAAACCTGCCCGGGAGGAATGAGAGTTAAATCTTTCTGCTCTAAAAGACGAGCGAAACTCACACTAGAACTTAATTCCATCCCACAGCTCAAGGTGCGGGTTAAGCTGGCCAGAGTAGCGCCCGTGCCCACCATTTTACCCAAGTCCCGGGCGATCGAGCGAATATAAGTACCGCCGCCGCAACGGATAGACACCTCTAATAAGGGAAACTCTCCCGGCTGCCAACTCAGCACCTCTATCCCTTGAATCTGCACCATCCGGCTAGGCACCTCGATAGTCTCCCCCTGACGGGCTAACTTATACAATCTCTGCCCGTTTACCTGAATGGCGCTATACATCGGCGGCACCTGCTCGATCGTGCCAGTAAAATTGGGTAAATAAAGCTCTATCTCTTCTAAGCCCAAATTCGGGCAAGCCTGGGAATCCATAATCTCCCCTTCGATGTCGTCCGTAGTAGTGATGACACCGAACTTAATCAGGGCGCGATAGGCTTTATCTTCTGGTAGATAGGGCAGTAATCGAGTCGCCGGGCCGACGGCTATAGGTAAAACACCGGTAGCCATAGGATCGAGGGTGCCACCGTGCCCGACACGTTTGGTTTTAAGGATGCGCCTCACCTTCGCCACGCAATCGTGAGAAGTCCAGCCAGAGGGTTTATTTAAATTAAGAAATCCGAGCATAGAGAGACATTACTTCAGTAATAGGGAGACGGGAAGAGACGGAGAGAGATAGGGGGGAAATATGACCGCGATCAAAGTGTTCGGCGGCGGCACAAGCGATCATCGCCGCGTTATCCGTACAGAGTTTTAGAGGCGGGAAATGAACCCGTAAGCGGTGAAGTTGCGCCGCCTCAGCCATATATTTTCTCAGGGCGCTATTGGCACCAACACCCCCGCCGATGGCGATCGTAGTTAGGTTATGATCGAGGGCACAGGCGATCGCTTTTTTCGTCAGAATTCGGGCTACGGTGTCCTGAAAACTAGCCGCGAGATCGGCCACAGGTAACTCTTCTTCTTCGCCCCGTAATTTTTCCACAAGCCGAGATACCGCTGTTTTCAAGCCGCTGAAACTGTAATCGTAACCCCCCACTTTGCCCGAAGGCAGGGAGAAACGCCCTGGATTGCCATCTTTAGAGATACAATCGATCGCCGGGCCTCCTGGATAGCCCAGGGACAATAGACGCGCCACCTTATCGAAAGCCTCTCCCGCCGCGTCGTCGAGGGTGTTACCCAACATCTGATAATCACCGCAATCTCTCACCCCGATCAAACTGCTATGCCCCCCCGACACCAGCAAACACAAGAAGGGGGGTTTTAAATCCTTTTCCGCCAGATAAGAGGCGTAAATGTGCCCTTCGAGGTGATGCACCCCCAGAAAGGGCTTCTGGTGGAGGATAGCGAGAGTTTTCGCCGCTGTCATCCCCACCATGAGAGCGCCCACCAATCCTGGGGCGACGGTGGCGGCGATCGCGTCGATTTGCCCCCAATCCAATCCAGATTGAAATAGAGCTTTTTCAATACAGATATTAATTGTTTCTAAATGTTGGCGCGAGGCCATTTCCGGAACCACCCCACCGTAAACCGAATGTAAATCGATTTGCGAGGCGACGATACTGCTATTCACTTCACGATTGTTAACAATTGCTACAGCCGTTTCATCACAACTGGTTTCGATTGCTAAGATAGTTGCCATTGTCTGGTAATTTGCTAAGAAAGACTACTTTTTGTAATTTAAACTTTACTCCGATCGCTTGACAGAGTAATATTTTTTGGGTGTACGAATGAATTGTTCGTGTTTTGCAGAAAAAAAAATAACTTTCGTCACAATAGGACACAATTTATGCGAAAATTGTTGGCTTTAATTCTGGTAGTTACCCTCTGGTGTAATTTTGCCCCCACTGCCTCGGCTGATCTGGCTAACCTGACTCCCTGTAGCGAGTCCCCCGCTTTCCAACAAAAAGCGAAAACCTTCCGTAATACGACAGAAGACCCTCAATCGGGTGCCAACCGCGCTCAACGTTACGCCGAAGCTCTATGCGGGCCTGAAGGCTATCCCCATCTTATTGTAGATGGTCGTTGGGATCACATGGGTGATTTCTTCATCCCCAGTATCCTCTTCCTCTATATCACTGGATGGATCGGCTGGGTAGGTCGCGCTTATCTGATCGATATTCAGAAAGGTAGCAACCCGGAAATGAAAGAGATCATTATCGATGTGCCTTTAGCCCTCAGCAAAATGCTCACCGGTTTTATCTGGCCCCTGGCCGCGATTCAAGAATATCTCAGTGGTAAATTAACCGTTGAAGATTCTAAAATCCCCGTTTCACCCCGCTAACTTTCTTTCGTATACCCCAATAGGAGAACTTCAATGGACGGATTAGTCAAATTTCTTTCCACAGCACCCGTTTTAATCATGGCCTTATTAACCTTTACCGCAGGCATTTTGATTGAAATCAATCGTTTTTATCCCGATTTATTATTCCATCCTTTAGCAACCGGCGGCTAAAATTGGTCTGAATTCTAACAGGAGAGGGGATATAGTTAACTCTATATCCCCTCTGTGTTCTCTGTGTCTCTGTGGTTTTTAAATCTCGAAATGAACAACTATACCGGTGAGTTATCGGCCTTAGCTGCCGCTTTTTTATGGGCGGTATCCTCTACTGTCTACACCTACTTGGGTCAGTCCATTCCACCTTTGCTATTAAATTTCCTCAAGGGGACGATCGCTATCCTCTTACTGGCAGTTACCTTAATACTCCTCGGGCAGCCTATAGACGGGGGTGGCACGGGGGGAGTAAGTATCTTACTCTTGAGCGGAGTCATAGGTATCGGTATCGGTGACACAGCCTATTTCAAAGCCCTCAATTCCATAGGAGCCAGACGCACTTTACTGTTAGAAACTCTCGCCCCGCCCATCGGCGCGGTACTGGCACAGCTATTTCTAGAGGAAACCCTTAAAGTTAATGCCTGGTGCGGCATCTTCCTAACTGTTCTGGGCGTGGCCTGGGTCATTTCCGAGCGGGCTCCGGTTAGTTCCGAGAGTGGGAAACTTCGTCTCAGCACTGGCGTATATTGGGGACTGTTCGCCGCGCTCTGTCAGGCTACCGGGGCCGTTCTTTCCCGTCACGCCCTCCTACTGTCTGGTATGTCGTCTCTCTGGAGTACATTACTAAGAATTAGTGCTGGTACTCTCTCAGCACTAATTTTAATATTTTTATGGCGAGAGGAAAGGGGCAAGACCGAGATCGCTTGGTCGGCCCGTTTAATCGGTATAATCGCCATTACCGCCTTTATCAGCACCTACCTGGGTATCTGGTTACAGCAAACGAGCCTTAAGTATGCGCCAGTGGGGATAGCGCAGACGCTACTGGCTACGAGTCCCCTGTTTGTACTGCCGATCGTCGGCGTTTTAGGTGATAAGATCACCCCTCGGGCTATCATCGGAGTTGTTATAGCCCTCGCTGGTATAGCTTTACTATTTCAATAACTGATCTGTAGGGTAACCGAAGCGCTTACGGTTTGATCGCCTCCGATAACCGGACTGGCGGCGCTATCGGCTTTCATCATTGCTGCCCGGGCTATGGGTACGGGAGTATTAGATCCGTTAATAGTAATAGTAACCGTTTCCTTGGCGCTCAATCCTAGAGCTCTTAATACCGTATTAGCTTGTGCCTGTGCGTCTTGAGTCGCTTCGATTAAAGCCTGTTGTCTGGCCCTCGTCACCGCCTCATCGGTAGCGGAAAAGCTAACGTTATCGATACGGGTGGCACCAGCTTTGACAGCTTCATCGAGTAAATTACCGATAGCCTCGGTTCTGATCACGAAACTGACGATGTTTGAGCCTACATAACCTGTAAGGCGGCGTTGTTTATCGCTGTAGTCATAAACGGGCTGTAGTTGAATCCCCGTAGTTTGTAATTTCTCTACATTGCGCCCCCGCAGGAAATTCACCACCCCATTACTTCTAGTAGCTACTTCCGATTGTACGTTTTCCGCATTCGTGCCCTGTACCTCTACCCCTAATTGCACTCGGGTGAGAGTAGTGGGGATGCTTTCCGAACCTTCGCCGGTAACGGTAATGACGCGAGTTAATCTTTCTTGAGCCATACTGGGGGAAACGGGAGAACTAAAAAGAACGCTGGAGGCTAATAACCCGATTATTAAGGGTTTTAGTTTCATAGTTTTGATATTGGTCTATCTACTTAATTAGCGGTGGGTTGAAAAAATTCTTTCATGAGAGAATTACGAACAGCCGCTATTTTTTGGGTTGTAGTTTTGTACGGCTTCATTCTAACGCTCGTGCCCGGGGGCGATGCGATTTTGTGTGCCGGATATTTCCTACTGCCTAGTTCTCACTACTCGTTTTCTTAACTCACGCTACTATTGCTATAGATATATCAAATATCCCCATAACCACCGCCCCCGGGAGTTTCGATAACTAATATATCCCCCGCGTTAACTTCAACCGTAGCGGTAGCGGGTAACTCCTCTATCATCCCTCCCTCTCGCTGTAAGTAATTCCTCCCGGTTTGCCCCGGCTGCCCGCCTTTTAACCCGAAAGGCTCGGTAGCTCTACCGTTAGAGATTATACTAGCCGTCATCGGCTCCAAAAACCGAATCTTTCTCACCACCCCATCACCGCCGTTAAACTTACCTCTCCCCCCGCTGCCGCGACGGATAGAAAAGGACTCCAAACGGACAGGATAATTAGTTTCTAACACTTCTGGATCACTGAGGCGAGAATTGGTCATGTGAGTCTGTACCGCCGAAGTGCCGTGAAAATCGGGCCCCGCCCCCGAACCACAGCAAATAGTCTCATAATACTGATACTGGCTATTACCGAAGGTCAAATTATTCATCGTGCCCCCCGCCGCCGCCATCACCCCTAAAGCACCATAAAGAGCGTTAACGATGGCTTGAGATGTTTCCACATTACCCGCCACTACCGGAGCTGGATAATCAGGATTCAACATCGAGCCGGGTGGAATGATGAGGTTTAGGGGTTTTAAACAACCGCTATTGAGGGGAATATCCTCATCTACTAGAGTGCGGAATACATATAACACCGCTGACTGCACCACCGCCAGAGGCGCGTTAAAATTATTTGCTAACTGACTAGAGGTACCTGTAAAATCGATCGTAGCCTCTTGTAAAGATCGATCGATCTTCACCCGCACCACTATACAAGCCCCGTTATCCATCCGATAAGTAAACTCTCCATCGCTCAATCTACCGATAACCTTCCTCTCCACCGCCTCGGCGTGACTTTGGACGAAAGCCGTATAAGCCCGTACCGTTTCGGGGCCGTATTTAGCTATTAAACCCTGTAATTCTTTTACACCCTTGACATTTGCGGCGACTTGTGCAGTAAGGTCAGCTATATTTTGCGACCCATTGCGCGCCGGATAGGGGGAGTCAAGAAGATGACGACGCAGGGAATCGTATTGAAATGCGCCTTCTTTAACGAGAGGAAAATTATCTAACCTGATACCTTCTTCGTCGATGTGATTACTATAAGGAGGCATCGAGCCGGGAGTAATCCCCCCTATATCAGCGTGATGGCCCCGACTGGCTACGTAAAAGCTAACTTCCTCTGCTTCGGGGCTGTATACCGGCGTGATTACGGTTATATCGGGTAGGTGGGTGCCGCCGTTGTAGGGATTATTCGAGGCATAAACATCACCCGGTCTTATGGTAATCGATCGATCTTCAATCAAGCACTTAACGCTCTCACTCATACTGCCGAGGTGGATCGGAATATGGGGCGCGTTAGCGATTAAATTGCCCTCCTGGTCGAAGATGGCACAGGAAAAATCGAGCCTCTCGCGGATATTCACTGATGCCGCTGTATTCTGTAGGGTTATGCCCATTTCCTCGGCGATAAATTTGAATATATTCTGGAAAATTTCCAACTGTACCGGGTTGGGATGGGAGTCGGGAGTCGGGAGTCGGGAGTCGGGGGTTGGGAGTTGGCTCGGGAGATACTCTAAAACTAAAGCATTCTCAGGGGTAAGACGGGCTTGCCAATTCGGTTCGATGACGTTGGTGCCAGTGGTATCAACGATAATGGCGGGGCCGTGAATACAGTCCTCGGGTTCTAAATTAGCACGATCGTATACCGGAGCCGAATACCATTTATTACCCGTAAACATCGGCACTATTTCTTGGTGTTGAGGAGGGCTGATTCTCGTTCTTTTTTTCGTCGTTTCTTCTAAACCTGAACTATCCCGCACCACTTCCAGGCTTATAGACTCCACTATTAAAACCCCATCGGGATTGATAAAGCCATAGCGTTGCTGGTGGAGATGCTTAAACTCCTGCGCCATCGTCTCGGCGCGAGGGGTAAAATCTAGCTCTAAAGGGGAATCGGTGCCAGCATATTTAATCTTTACTTTCGGGAAAATCGACGTAGCTCCTGGCACTTCTAAAACTGCCGTTTCGGTTAATCGTGACATCTCCCCTTGTAAATCCTTAATTAGCTCCGAGTCCAAAGGAGAGAGAATCGCCTTTTGTTTAATAACCCCGGAATTAGCCAGGCCGATACCGTAAGCCGATAAAACTCCCGCGTAGGGATGGATGAAGATAGTTTTTATCCCCAACTGTTGAGCCACTAAACAGGCAACTTGCCCGCCCGCACCACCGAAACAACAGAGGGTATAATCGGCAGGATCATAACCTCTCTGTACGCTGATAGTTTTAATCGCATTAGCCATGTTATTAACGGCGATGGTGATGAAGCCCTCGGCTACCTGTTGAGGGGAGATACCGTCGCCGATTTCTTCTGCTAGAGACTGGAATTGACTCTCTACCTTAGCCTTATCGAGGGGCAAATCACCGCTTTCACCGAAAACGTGAGGGAAGAATTGGGGCTGAATTTTGCCTAATAGCAGATTGGCATCGGTGATACAGAGAGGGCCGCCGCGACGGTAACAAATCGGCCCTGGATTGGCACCAGCAGACTCGGGGCCGACTCGATAGGTATACCCGTCGTAATTCAGTATAGAACTACCCCCGGCAGCCACCGTGTGAATCGCCATCATCGGTGTGCGGATTCTTACCCCCGCCACCTCACAGGCTTCGGTACGTTCGTACTCACCGTTAAAGTGAGCCACATCGGTAGAAGTGCCCCCCATATCGAAGCCGAGAATTTTAGGAAATCCAGCTTTGAGGCAGGTTTGCACCGCTCCCACGATACCCCCCGCCGGGCCCGAGAGAATGCTATCTTTACCAGCGAAGTTCTCGGCTTCCGTGAGTCTGCCATCGCTTTTCATGAACATTAGAGGCACTCCCCGAAGTTGTCCCGCCACCTGTGCGGCGTAATGGCGCACTAAGGGGGAGAGGTAAGCGTCTACTAGGGTAATATCGCCCCGGCTGATGAGTTTGATGAGTGGGCTAACTTGTGAAGAGAGAGAAACTTGAGTAAAACCGATATTACGGGCAATAAGGGCGATTTCTTCTTCATGGTGGGAATAGCGATAACTGTGTAAAAGTACGATCGCGCAACTCCTCACACCGCGATCGTATACTTGTTGTAGGTCGTACTGAACTTTCTCCCTATCGAGGGGAGTGATTTCATTACCCCAGGAATCGTAACGGGCGGAAACCTCAATCGTACTTTCGTAGAGAGGTTGAGGTAGAATAATCTCGCGGGCGAAGATATGTGGACGATTCTGATAGGCTATGCGTAAAGCATCGGCAAAACCCTGATTGATTACTAATACTGTAGATGTGCCCGTATGGGTTAATAAAGCGTTAGTGCCTAGTGTGGTGCCGATTTTGACTATTTCTATATCTTGATCAGGTAAGGGAGTATCCCTATCTAATCCTAATATTTCCCGTATGCCCTGAATGATAGCGTCTTGATAACGCTCTGGATTTTCCGAGAGAACTTTATGGATGATAACTTTATTTTCCGGGTTTACCGCTACTATATCGGTGAAAGTGCCACCTCGATCGGCGAAAAATTTCCAGGGCATCGGTTTAATTTAATTGTTTGTAGATAACCAGAGAAAAGAGGAAAAATTGTATTTCTCCCCTTTTATCCTATCTAATCTATCCTGACAACCCGACAAGACTTTTAACCCGCCACTATAGATAAATCAGACTTGTTTAACCTTTCCGAGAGCCATAGCTCGAATAACTCATCTAATAATCTCGCTTCCATAGTCTCATCTAAACTCACGGGAAGAAATTGCTCCAATCTCACTATCACCCACCACTCACCCAATTGCATCGGTAATAGTACCTGATTGAGCTTGGCGGAGCGTAAATTGCGAGCTACCAGATGATTAACCTGCCCCATTTCCACTGGGCCGATCAAACCGTTGGTATAGATTTCCTCTCCCTCAGAATACCTTACCGCCAATTCGGCGAAAGTATTTTCACCCTCGGCGATGCGATGATAGAGTTCTGCGGCGAGATTGGCGTTACGGGTTCGGATGAGGGAATAAACAACCCTGTCTAAATCCCGTTTGCGTTCCATAAAATAGTTATGTAATTGGCAACCGAATTCTTGTCGCTTAAATTGCTCGATGCGCCAGGTACGGATAGCTAATTGATAGAATTTTAAAGGAGTTAAACC
Source organism: uncultured bacterium (assembly GCA_964623815.1). Classification (GTDB taxonomy): domain Bacteria; phylum Cyanobacteriota; class Cyanobacteriia; order Cyanobacteriales; family Microcystaceae; genus Chroococcopsis. Next base: position 60,665 of record CAZUVR010000013.1, read on the forward strand.
ATTTTGAGAGAGCCAGTTATGGTAGTCCTTTTCTGAAGTGAGTTGATAACGATCGCGCAATCTTTGATAGGCTGCGGTTTGTTGTTCTAAAGTCGGTTCGTAAGCCGCGATCGCCCTTTCCACTAAAACCGAGCGAACAACGGAGGACATTAAACCCTGTTGATTGAGGATGACGAGTAAATCCTGAGCGGTAAAATTATCGTCATTGATGCGAACCAGGGGGAGGGAGAGAAGTTCTTGATTTTGAGCGAGGGGGGATTGAACAGATAGGGAAGACATGATGAATAAAGATCCTTTTATATAGATTTAGACCGGGAAAAAAGGAGTAAAACACGTTGATTACCCCTATACCTAGTGGAGAGAAAATTTAGACGATGGGAATAGCGCCGGCGTTGAAGGTTTGCGTACCGAAACCACCGAGACTGAATGTGCTATTGAAGATGGGGGCGATGTCGCCGCTCGCGATCGGTAGGTTAGCTTGATAAAGCGGGCCGAAACCGGCGGAGCCGACGTTAATCCCGAGGATACTGCCACTGACGGAAGCGGAAAGAGCTTTAAAATCTAAGCTGGCGCTACCTCCTAAAGTCGTAGTATTCCTCAGGCTGGCATCCACACCCACCGCGGCGCTCAGTCCCAATTGACCGCCGACAATATCGCTGGGTACGGTGAAGGTGAGATCTTGACCGACGTTGAAATCCAGAACCGTTCTAGAGGCGTTATTGAGGAATAGTTTCCCTTTGAGTCCGTTAGCGGCTAGATTAAAGTTCTGTCTGACATTTAAAGCCGCCTGTAATCGTAAATCGGCTAGATCGTAACTGAGACTACCACCAAAGAGTCCGAGATTGGCAGAAACCGAGCCGCCTAAAGGCGGAACCGGAACACCTACGGCGTTTAAAATTGTAGTACCTATCTTATCGAGGTCGATATTGGCGTTTAAGAAACTATCGCTCGTAGTAGAAGATAAACTTGTACCGTCGCCCGAGAGAATCCCTTGACTATTGAGGACTGGAGCTTTCAAGCCAAAACTACCGAAGTCATTGGGAAGATTAAAGGAGGCGCTGATATTAGAATTATCGAGCTTGAGCAGATTGCGGGTGGTTTGCGGTACGTTAACGTTAAGTAGAGAAGCGCTGGAGCCGCCTACTTGGAAGTTTGCCTGAGCGTTGAAACCGAAGACGAGATCGAGATTATATTTAATGCCCGGCCCTACGGTAGCGAAAGAAGCGCTATTATCGAGCTTGTAATTCGATTTGATCGTCACCTGTTGCCCCGCTCTGGCTTGAGTCGGTAACTCTAGGGAAATATCGAAGGGAAGTTTAGCATTAACCGAACCGCTAGTGATACTGAAGTTGGATTGTAGCCCGGCTGTGCCGCTGGTGGAACCAGATACACCGACTCGCGGGACGATGGTAACACCGAATATGCTTCTCTCGTTGACTATCGTGGTACTTCCGCTTCTGTTCCAACTGCCACCTAAGAAGCGATTATCCTGAAAAGTAAAAGCGTTGCCATTACTCCACATACTCTGACCGTTACTGTTGAAAGTCAAGTTATCGATCTGTACGGTTTGACGGGTAGGTATATTGGTAAGGACAATATCCCGGCTCGGCAGAAAGTTTAGATTAGTGGATAAGGTAGCTATAGTATTACCGTTGGCGGTGAGTGAGCCGGTGGCAGGGTTGTAGGCGAAGGCACCGGAGCTATTCACTTTCAGGGCGGTTGCATCTACCTGGATCTTATCGTTTTGAGCGGCGCTAAAGTCGGTAATCGTATCGATGCCCTGCCCGATGACAAACGTATCTGCGCCTGTACCGCCGGTTACGGTATCATTCCCCGCACCTCCATTGATAAGATCGCTACCAGTACCACCATTGATCCGGTTATTGGCGGTGCTACCGATGATCGTATCATTACCACCAGCACCGATGATATTCTCGATCGAAATCAGGGTATCAGTTAAGGTAGTATTACCTGGAAATCCTACCACTCCCGTTTGTAAATTAGCGTTGATCGGGCCATTATAAAAAGCATAGCTGGTGGTGTCGTTGCCATCGCCGCCGTTGATGGTGTCGAAACCGAAACCACCATCAAGAAAATCGTTACCGGCACCGCCATCGATCCGGTTATCGGCGTTACTGCCGACGATCGTATCATTACCCACAGTACCAATAATATTCTCGATCGAAATCAGGGTATCAGTTAAGGTAGTATTACCTGGAAATCCTACCACTCCCGTTTGTAAATTAGCGTTGATCGGGCCATTATAAAAAGCATAGCTGGTGGTGTCGTTGCCATCGCCGCCGTTGATGGTGTCGAAACCGAAACCACCATCAAGAAAATCATTCCCGGCACCGCCATCGATACTATCATTACCAAAACTCCCAGAAATAGTATCGTTTCCACTTAGTCCAAATATCGTATCGTTAAAAAATCCGCCCGAGAGATTATCATTACCTAATGTTCCAAATAGGGTTACTCCGAAAAGATTAGTCTGTAACATGATAAGTTTCCTTACTTGTTGTTGGTTTGATTTACAGTTAAAACAATAACAACAATAAGAGTAAATAAAAATCCATAAAACCTATATTTTCTGGAGTAAAAAATCTTGAATAATCTCATAAAAATAAACCGTAAAATTTGGAAATTATCATATACATAAAGCTAATATAGTATGAGTTTTATATGATAATCGCCTGATGCAACCGGTTCACAGGCAGATAAACCTCATAGGCTGAAACGATAACTAATAGAGATAGGGATCTTGATCGATACTCACGAACCTATATACTGAAAGAGATATATCCACGCTCCTAACCTTCCTGTTATGGTACAGACCCTACCTACTTCTCGTCATCCTCTCTCTAAATACATATCCCGTCTCGAAACAGGCTCGGCTCTGTTAGAAGACTCGCCGGAGAATGTCTTGGAGGTAGTAGGTATACTAAAAAGTTATGGTGTGGTATTGGATGCTTACTCCCGTAACTTGATCTATATATCGGAAAATCAGTTTTTAGTCTTTTTCCCTTTTTTCAAATACTTCAACGGCAAAGTATCTTCTGGGCAACTCCTCAAGCACTGGTGGCACGATCGCATTAATTTCGAGTACGCCGAATACTGTATGAAAACCATGTTCTGGCACGGTGGCGGCGGTTTAGATGCCTACGTTGACAGTCCTGAATTCTCCGGAGCGTGTCAATCTCTGATTAAGGCTAAATTTTCCTATAATCCCTTCCTACTGGGTTTAGATAAAATCTTCCCCGAATTTCTACCCGAACAGTTACGCATGATGGCCTATTACAGTGGCTTAGGGCAATTCTGGCGGGTAATGGCGGACACCTTTTTAAGTTTATCCGATCGCTACGATAACGGAGAAATCATAACCATACCTCAAGTCGTCGCTCACATTTTAAAATATCTTGTCGATAATGCTAATAAGCCGATTACTTACACCATAAATTACAAGGGAAAAGCTTACGACTTGATTCCAAAAAGTGCTAAACTTGGGTTTCTCATGGATACAGCGGTGCCCTATGTGGAAGCTGTATTTTTCCGGGGAACTCCTTTCCCTGGCACGATTTCTTATAACGCCCAAGCCTATCAAATTCCCTACGATCAAGGGATGTTCGCCTATGGTGCTTTATACGCCGATCCTTTACCGATAGGTGGTGCAGGTATCCCTCCCACGCTCCTGATGCAGGATATGCGCCATTTTTTACCCGAATATTTACATGAAAAATATCGGCGTAGTTTTCGACAGGAAGAAGACTTATTAGTGCAGATTTGTGAGAGTTTTCAAAAGTCGATGTTTTGTGTCACCACCGCAGCCATTCAAGGATTAGCTCCTTACCCTCTCAGCACCGAAGATTTACAACAGAAGAAAGCCAATCGCATTTATTTAGAAGGTTGGATGAATCGGTTCCTTAAATCCCGACTCTTAGAAGTAAATAGCTGAACTAGCCTATTACTTTAGAGATACGGTTTTTTAGTCTGAAAACAGCGTTCGTCTCTCTCAAGAGGTAGATTACATATATGATTATCGATATATTGTCAAGTACCCTAACCGAAACTATGCTTTAAATAAGCTAAGTTAATTAAAAGAGAGATAACAATGGAATCTACTAATAGACCACTAGAAAGAATTGATGAGAGAGTTGTGGAACGTCCCGCAACCGTAGCGGTGACAGAATATCACGATCGAGTACGTTGGGGGCCTATTTTAGCGGGTTTGGCCATAACCCTAAGCACCCAATTAATCCTCAGTGGCATCGGTGCGGCTATCGGCTTGAGCAGTATCGCCTCCTCTGGCGCTCCCCGCTCTGACGCTAATGATGTAGGTTCGGCTGTGGGTATATGGTCGATGATCAGCTTACTCATTTCCCTATTCGTAGGCGGCTGGATGACAGCCCGCTCCTGCGGCCCGATGAATCGTAGCACTGCCTTACTGAACGGGGCCATACTCTGGGCAACCACTTTAGCCCTGAGTGCCTGGTTATTAACTAACGGAGTTTCGGGCTTATTCGGCTGGGTAGCCAATAATGCGGATGTAATCGTCAATCAAGTACAACAAGGTACGGTGGATGTTCCTAATAATCCTACTCCCTCCGCCCAACAAACCCGAGATATAGCTGGCAATGCAGCTAAAGTGGGTTGGACTTTCGCCCTAGGTTCTCTCTTGGGCCTGATTTCTTCTTTAATCGGTGCCTCGGTTGGTGCCCGTAAACATCGAGCCATTCATAATTACGCTGAGTAGTAAGAATTGAGAATTGAGAAGCGAGAAGAGGCGATCGAAGTTTATAATTTTTTGCTCACTCCTCACTGCGCTTTTCTCTTCCATATCTATCTTTTGATGGGCTTGATGATTTTATATTAGCTCTCAAGCCAGATTCTTTAAGACTAGGAAAATTAGTATTTATTTAATTAAGCCTTTTAAATTGAATATTGAGGATTATTTTTTATGTTACAACGCGGTACTAAAGTTAAAATATTACGTCCTGAATCCTACTGGTATCAGGATGTCGGTACTGTAGTTTCTTTCGAGCAAAGTAAAACTAAATATCCCGTTATCGTGCGTTTTAATAAAATTAATTACGCTGGAGTAAATACTAATAACTTCAGTACTCACGAATTAGAAGAAATGGCCCCACCGAGCGAGAAAACTGCTAAGGCCACTTTCACTGCCGGAGGGGGCAAACAAACCCCCATCGATCCTGCTCTCCGTCGTACTGGTCAAGGTGCCCACGAAGAAATCAGACCTACTGCCAGCCCAGAAGCCCCCGGAACCGATAACCCCAGGGTTGAGGGCGACCCTAATCAGGGCACCGACGCGAGATAATAGTAATTATATACTAAATATTCTCGTGTGAAGTTATTGAGGGATATAGAATTATCGCGCTGATATTCGGCGGAGCGGTTTAGACTATATCCCCGATGTTGGCTGGCTACTTAATCTAGATAATTGCTCCTGCTCGGCTATTAAAAATCTTCCTGTAAAAATAGCTAATTTATTGTTATTACTGTATTAGTAATAAATCATTCAGACAGATTTGATGAATTTATCTGCTAATACGAATCATCCCGAGCGCACTTACTTCGATCGCTGTCTGAAGCGATTGGAGCAGGACGTGTTAAGAATGGGAACTTTAGTAGAAGAATCCTTCCGCTTATGCCATCAAGCTCTGTTTGAGAGAAATTTAGAGGCAGCGGCGAAGATTAGTAATTTGGATAAAGAGATCGATCGCTATTACCGCCAGATAGAACTCGACTGTGCCACATTGATGACCCTACAAGCGCCAGTGGCTCAGGATTTAAGATTATTAAGCGCCTTCATGCAACTGGTGAGGGACTTAGAAAGGATAGGGGATTACGCCCAAGATCTAGCGGAGATAGCGATTAAACTATTCTCCTATCCCCCCCACGCCTGTATGAAAGAGATCGAGTTAATGTCTTATCACGCTCAGTATATGTTAGCCACCACTCTAGTCGCTCTGGCTGATTTAGACGAAGCCGCAGGAGAGAAAATTAAAAATTTGGACGATACCGTAGATGAAGCTTATGAGTATGTCTACCGGACTCTCGCCCATCAAAAAGATATTAAAGGGGTAGTAGAGCCAATTTTACTGATGGGCTTAATTATCCGTCATCTGGAGCGTATGGCAGACCATGCCACCAATATAGCTCAAAGAGTATCCTATATAGTGACCGGACAGAGGTGTTAAACCGGTAGAAGGGGCCGATAATGAAGCGCACGAACCGCTCGGGAGGTTAAGCAGAGGTTAAAGTAGAATAAAATTTAATATTATTACAATTGAGATAGCCCATTTTAGCGAAAGTTACAATAAAATATAGACTAGACCAGACTATGTATGTAGTCAGGTCAAAGTTAAAAAAATCAATCCATAAATTATTTAGGTGTGAGGATTGACTCCATGTCAAAAACATTCTGGAATATAGTGAAAGCGACTCCAGCGGTGTTAGGTGCTTCCGTAGTGGTAGCCCAAACAGCGATCGCAGAGCCGTTAGTTAAAACACAAACTGACGATAGCAAAAATAGCTTCGTACCATCTCAATTATTAGCTCAGGCAGCTCCTACCGGTAATACATTGAAAGTAGAACCGAACACGCAAGAATTAATCAACCAGATTCAAAAATCACAACAGAGCAAGTACATAAACACCAACGTTAACACTGGTGTTAGCTCAATGTCTCAGGTAACGAACGTCAATCAATTAAGAGACGTAGAACCTACCGCCTGGGCTTATGAAGCGTTAAGAAGCTTAGTAGAAAGATACGGTTGTATCGTGGGTTATCCCGATAGAACTTACAGAGGTAATCGAGCCTTAACCCGTTGGGAATTCGCCGCCGGTGTTAACGCTTGTTTGAACGCTCTGGAAAGACTGCTTCAAGAGGGTTTAGCGGTAGAGAGAGAAGACATCGATAAATTAAATCGTCTGGCTAAAGAATTTGAAAGCGAATTAGCCGCCCTAGGCGCGAGAATCGATAACTTAGAGCAGCGAGTAGCCTTCCTAGAAGACCATCAATTCTCTACAACTACCAAATTAAGAGGGGAAGTAGTGATCAGCATCGCCGATAGCTTCGGAGATGCCGCCATCGGTACCCGGGGGGCACCAAGAGGAGACGAAGATATAAGCGTAGCCGCAGTTAACGATCGCGTTCGTTTAAACCTAGAAACCAGTTTCACCGGGAAGGACTTATTAAGAACCCGTCTACAAGCTGGTAACTTCAACACCACCTTCAACCGCACGGGGGTAACAGGTACGAACATGACCCGTCTAGCATGGGATGACGGTGTTAACAATGCAGTGACTATCGATGACTTATGGTATCGTACCCCCATAGGCCCCGTAACCCTGTGGTTAGGTGCTAACGCTCTCAACTTAGATGACGTATTCGTTACAGCTAACCCCTTCCTCGCTGATTCTGGTACTGGTGCTTTAGCCCGTTTGCAACGTTATAATAATTTCGTTTATCGTGGGCCTTCGGGTGCTGGTATGGCGGCTCGTTTTAACATAGGCGATATACTCAACGTTACCGCTACCTACTTAGCCGATAGTGCAACTGCCAATAACCCCAGCCCGGACAATGGTCTTTTTAACGGTTCCTACAGCGCGGGTGCCCAAATAGGGTTCTCCTTTATCAAAGCCTTCGACCTCTATTTCACCTACGTCCACAGTTATCAAACCGCAGCCCGTATGGGTTCGGGTCTATTCGGTAACGTTAGTGGCTTGGATGCAGAAAACCCATTTAACCCCACCGGTGCGAGCGGTCAAAACGTGGCTACTTCCTCTAACCGTTACGGTTTATCCGCAAGCTGGCGCGTATTACCGAATTTAAACTTAGCGGCTTGGGGAGGTTACGCCACCGCTAACGCAGAACAATCAAACCGATTCTATAGTGCGGGTGATTACGTAGAACTATGGACATGGAACGCTAACGTCTCCATAATCGACCTGTTCAAACAGGGTGCGGTGCTGTCTATAGGTGGTGGTTTACCGCCGAAGGGTGATAGAGTTACTTCTTCTTACATCGTCGAAGCTCAATATCAGTACCCGATTAATAAGAACATCCTCTTAACTCCTGGTTTCTATGTAGTTCTAGACCCCAATAACAACGATAATAATGCCGATCAGTGGATGGGTGTTATTCGTACTACCTTCAGATTCTAAAAAACTTATCGGAAAAAAAACAATGGCTCACGGGCCATTTTTTTTGTCACAAAAAAACCCCCGCTACGGGGGGAGAAAGAGGAAGACTGACGACGAAAAACTATCTAAGAGGCACGATCGATCTCGTCTGATTTCAGAGTAAGTCGATTATGGTGGGATGTCAGTCCCAGAAAAAATGGAAAAAAAGGGAGTTGGGAGTTGGGAGTTGGGAGTTGGGAGTTGGGGATTGTTATCTAATCACCCAACCCTTAATTCCTTGAACTGACGTTACTATAAAGGACGGTAGACCCGATAATTAATACTGGGGAAGATATTGTCGATCGCTTCCACCTTTTCCAACCACCCAGAATCTACCTTACCCTCTTTCATATCCTCATAGATTTTATTAAGGCGTAGTAAATGGCTACGGGTGCGACGGACGGCGTAGGGAACCATCGTCCCAGTACGCATGATAAAAGCCCAGTCAGAAGACTGAGCCAGTAGTAGCTCTCTCGCCGCTTGATTTAACGCTCTTTCTTCCAATTCATCCGCTGCCTCGTGATGGCTTAACTCGATCATCCTTTCCGCCGCTTTGTGGAGGTGGGGATAAATCCAGGAGTTAGTTTCATTAAGCCAATACTCGTGGAATCCCTTATAACCCCAACTCGATTGGGAGGGGCGACACACCTGCTGGGTGGGATTATGGCGGAGATAATCCGCTAAATGAGTCATCTCGTAAGTTTGTTGATCGTACCATGACTTACGGAAGAGATAATCGATGAACCAGGGGCCTTCATACCACCAATGTCCGAATAACTCAGCATCATAGGGAGAAACTATAATAGGTGGCCTCTGCATTAAATGAGCTAAGTGTTCTACTTGCCGCTCCCGATTGTACATAAAATTAGCCGCGTGTTCTGCTGCCTTCTCTTTTGCCCAATAGGGATCGTAGAGGGCTTTATCCGATAGTCCCGCCTCCCTGCTGGTGATGCGATGATATTTGATGCCGATATTCTTTCTCTGACCGTTGGGCATGATGTAGGGCTTGATATACTCATATTCGGCCTCCCAACCCAGATCCTTATAGAATTCCCGATAAACTGGATCTCCCGGATAGCCCACTTTAGATGACCAAACCTGCTGAGAAGATTCGTGATCTCGTCCGAAAGCCGCTACACCCGTCTCGGTATAGATAGGGGCGTAGGTACCGAAACGAGGGCGCGGCCGGGCGTAGAGGATACCGTGACCATCTACTAAGAAATAGCGTAGCCCCGCGTCCGTCACCATCCTTTCCACACCCTCGTAATAGGCACACTCGGGAAGCCAGATCCCTTTCGGCGGGCGGCCGAAGTTTTCCTCGTAGTGTTCGCAAGCTACTCGAATTTGTGCCCACACTGCTTGAGGGTACATTTTCATCAACGGAAAATAACCGTGAGTAGCACCACAGGTGATGATTTCCAGATTGTTACTGTCGAGGAACTGTTTGAAGGCTTTGACTAAATCGCCATCGTATTTCTCCCAAGTCTCTCTCGTTTGACGAAAAAATTCATTATAATGTTGAGCCAGGTAGGTCATGTGACCGTCTCGCTCGTTACGAATAATTTCTTTAGCTATTAATTCTTCTAATTTACTTAAATATTCTTCAAAACGTTCTTGTAATAAAGGATCTCTGAGCATCGATACCAGGGGTGGTGTCATACTCATGGTCATTTTAAAATCGATACTGTCTCTTTTCAGCCCTTCAAAGACTCTAATTAAGGGTACGTAAGTTTCGATGATGGCTTCGTGTAACCATTCCTCTTCTAGAACGTAGTCACTTTCAGGATGCCGGACGAAGGGGAGATGGGCGTGAAGGACGAGGGCAACATAGCCGAGAGCCATAGGAATTCTTCTCTAAGGTTATAGTAGTGAATAAAACTTTAAGATTAAGATGGTTAAATTAAGCGAAACTGTCACCAATTCCGCTCGTCTTCAAAACCGTACTTGAAACTTTCGCCTCATACGGCTCCTCAGTTAAATAACCATTGTCATTGGTACATCCGTTTGTTTTCATGTCCATTGCCGTTTTGTTGTCGTGGCAATGACGGTGTAGTAATTGCAGGTTTTCCAGCAGTGACTTTCCACCTTTAGATTTAGGGATAATATGGTCGATTTCCATGATGTCTAATGTGGTGAAAAATCCTTTGCAATGAGGGCATTTTCCTTTTTGTCTCTTAAGTAGTGTGGAAACTGTTTTGGAGACTAGAGGGTTTTTTCCCATTCTGCTACTCCAGTAAACCCAGTCGCCGTCGTAAGGGCTTTTCCTACCTTTCACTCTATAGAACCTTTTTATGGGTGTTTTTGCGTGTAGGTGTAGTTGGTAGCCAGTCTCTGTAGCGAATACTTCTCTACCTTCTAAGGTTTTCCAGTATTTCGCTTTTATATACTTGACTTTTCTTTTCGGATGGCGACGTTTTGCCCATTTACGTAATTTTTCCCAGAGCATTTTGTCACAGTAGCTGTAAACCTTTTTACTTACCACTGTTGAGTAATAGTTTGCCCATCCTTTGATTATCGGATTAAGCTTTCCGATTAGCGCCTTTTGAGGCGATGACTTATGGGTTTTTATTACTTGTTTTAGATTTCGGAGATGATTTTTAATTTTCTCCTTGCTCGGTTTAATTAGTAATTTGAACCCTAGTTTTGTCCCTTTAGATTTAGCGGATTTTGCTTTTCCCACTGGGTATTGTTTTATATTGAAACCTAGAAAGTCGAATCCTGGTTTTTCTCCTTCAAATTCTCTAAGCGAGTGGCATATTCTTGTTTTACTAGGTTTTAGTTTTAATCCCATTGGTTCTAGCCATTTCTCTAGTGCTTCTTGACACATTCGTATTACTACTAGGTGTTTACTTATAATCACTAGGTCATCTGCATATCTGATTATTTGAGGTTGGTAAGTTTTATACTTTATTGCCTCTTTTATGCAGTTTTCCATTCCATGTAGGGCTATATTAGCTAATAGCGGGCTTATGACCCCTCCCTGTGGGCATCCTGCTTCCGTTTCTTCAAATACTCCATTGTCCATTACTCCTGATTTGAGCCATGCTTTGATTTGTTTTCTCAAAGTGGGGAAGGTATTTATCTTTTTGAGTAGGCTTTCATGGTTTATCTTATCGAAACATTTTTCTATGTCCGTTTCGAGAATGTATTGTTCACATTCCCTTAAGGTCATAAATATTTGCTGGATAGCGTCGTGGCAGGTTCTCCCTGGGCGGAATCCGAAACTGTTTGTCTCAAATTTAGCCTCCCATTCTGGTTCCATTGCTAATTTAACTAGGGCTTGTAAGGCTCTGTCGTTCATGGTTGGTATTCCTAGTGGTCTTTTTTCTTGACTTCCTGGTTTGGGTATCCATACTCTGCGAGTTGGTTTGCTTTTCCCAGTTAATCTCAGGTTTTTAACCATTTCTAATCTTTGTTTTGGGGTTAGGGAGGAAATTCCATCTATTCCTGCTGTTCGTTTCCCCTGATTATCTTGGCTAACCTTTCTGACCGCTAGGGTTTTTGCCGCCCATGAATTTAGGAGGGTCTTTTGGAGTCTTCTAACCGTTTTTGTGTCTCCACGTTCGGATGCTCGAAAAATTCTCTTTTGTAGCTTGAATACTATTCTCTCTAGCTTTCGCCAGTTGATTTTATTCCATTCCACCGTAGTCTTTAAACTCGTTTTAGACATATTTACTACTACTTGTGACTTTTTCTTTTATCTAACCGTGAGTCAGTTGGCATATCCCTAACATTACATTAGGGCGTTGGCTTTCGACTCAATCCTCTCCAAACATAAACCTGTGTTTAACAGATATTGCACCTTGGTTGGTTGCTCACATTTTCGACCTTCGTGTGAGAGTTTATGTTTGTTTACCTCGTTCCGAATGACCTTTTCGCGTTACCTTTAGATTCTCTCTATACACCGGCTGATTCGGGTGCTTTTATTAATCTCTATTATGATTAACACATTGTCGCATGAGTAAAAATGCGATTTCTTTCAGCTTTACCTTTTGGTATTGCCTATTAGCTTCTTAGGCAATTTTATATTGACGATGCTGGTCAGATGAGAGTTCACTTTCGTTAATCGTGGGTAACTGTGCTAGATGGGATTTGAATGGAAGCTCATCATTACCACCCTTTATCCCCGCTTTACGGATTGAAGACCACTCTCTACCGTAGGGGCTACACTGTCACTCCTGCACCTGGAGGGTGGGAATTAAACCCACAAGGTCATTCAGTTGTCATGGTTCAGGCGTTATAATTAACCTTTTGCCAAGCTCAGAATTCGCTTTAAGTATTCCTACTCTAAAACTTTTTTCTGAAACGAGTCGCACAATAGATTTTATACTATCTTAAGCTTTTAAAATAAAAGGTAGAGCAAAAATCCATCCACCTGATCAGCTATCCTCTGTGTTGCAACCTCAAGAGCCATTTATGACCTCAGAGACAGTGCCCGTCTATAATATACAGCTTCTACTGTTTGTAGACGATCGCCCCAGTTCTCAGGATACGATAGGACAGATCCAAACCTATTTAGACGATCTCAAGTCCGATTATCCGATCGAACTGAAGATTATCGAGATACGTGAACAACCCCATCTATTAGAACACTTTCGCCTCGTCGCTACCCCGGCCCTTGTGAAAATCGCCCCAGGTTCTCGGCATACTCTGGCGGGTAGTAACGTGGTAGAACAATTAAAGCGGTGGTGGTATCGATGGGAAGCGGAGATTAAAAATACTGAGGGAACAGTAACCAATAATGAGGTTAATTATTCGGCGGAAATGATCCGCTTCTCCGATGAAGTTTTCCGGCTCAAGAAAGAGAAAGAGGAATTACTCGAACAATTAAAGTTTAAAGATCAGATTCTGGCCATGCTCGCTCACGATCTGAGAAGCCCACTAACCGCCGCCTCGATCGCGGTGGAAACTTTAGAACTGGCTCAACATCAACCCGATACTCCGAAAAACCGGCAGATACGCGAACAATTATACCAACAATCCCGTAAACAATTTCGGATCATGAACCGGTTGATCACCGATATTTTGCAAGCGTCCAAAAGTATGGCGGCCCAGTTCAGTATTCAACATACCCATTTATATTTACAAATCCTATGCGGCGAAATCCTAGAACAATTCGCCGAGCGATTCAAAAGTAAAAATCTAACCTTGGAAACGGATTTACCCCAGGATGTGCCCCCCGTCTACGCCGATGAGGAATTAATTCGACAAGTAATCGTTAATTTACTGGAGAACGCCATCAAATATACTCCCGAAGGGGGGAAGATCAGTTTAGTGATCCTGCACCGCACCACGCAGAAAGTACAGATTAGTATTGGCGACACGGGGCCTGGTATACCGGAGGAGAAACAAGAACGGATCTTTGACGGACATTTCCGACTGAAAAGGGATGAGGAAAAAGACGGTTACGGATTGGGGCTATCCTTCTGCCGTAAAATCGTCGGTGCCCATTACGGACAAATTTGGGTAGATAGCGTCATGAATCAGGGTAGTTGTTTTCACTTTACCTTACCGGTTTATAGATAAGGAAAAGATAAAGGGATCGAAGATGAGAAAGCCCAAGTGTTAGGCTGAAAGAAATTGGAGCGATTAATGCCCGCTCGTCCACCCCCTATCTCGTAAACCCTATGAGCTATCAGTATTCCTCTTCTGACTGCACTAGCACCAATTTTGAGCGAGCCGCCCTAAATCGTTTTCGCTCTTTAGTAAGGTTTCTGCCTTCAAGTTGCCGTATCTTTAGGGAAAATTGGCAGTATTCAACGGTATTGTGTTTAGATTTAGTTAACTGTCCCAGTGAGATCGAATTCATGCAGAAGCAAGCGGAAGCATTAATGCAAGTGTCCCAAGAACTCGGTTTAGGTAACGCCGTCATTTTAAAAATGGGTAACAAAATCATCGGTTGGCACAGGTAAATAGTGGTAAAATGCCCTATGGCTAAATATCGTAGTAACTTAAAAAATAAACTCCACCATGATCCGAGACATTTTCATGCCCGCCTTAAGTTCGACCATGACCGAAGGAAAAATCGTTTCCTGGGTCAAATCTCCGGGAGATAAAGTATCGAAAGGGGAAACGGTAGTAGTCGTCGAATCCGATAAAGCGGATATGGATGTAGAATCATTTCATGATGGATACCTGGCGGTCATACTCGTGGAAGCTGGACAGGAAGCACCCGTAGGAGATGCGATCGCCCTGATCGCCGAAACAGAAGCAGAAATAGAAGTCGCTAAAGCGCAAGGGAAGAAAGAGAGCGCCCCGGTAAGTGCAGGAGCATCTAAAGTAGAAGAATCTAAGCCCGCGTCAGTAGAAGCACCCGCGCCAGTAATAACAACCTCGACAGAGAGAGAAAACGGCAGGGTTATCGCTTCTCCGAGAGCGAAAAAACTAGCCAAAGAACTCAATATAGATTTAAAAACCCTCAAAGGTACTGGCCCCAATGGTCGGATCACCAGCGAAGATATAGAAAGAGCAGCAGGGAAAGCCCCCGTCGCTACAGCCGCCCCTGCCGCTACCATACCCACCGCTACACCCAAACCCCCCACCGTTACCCCGGTACCGGTTACCGCTCCGCCAGTGCCGGGGCAGACGGTTCCCCTAACCACCCTCCAGAAAGCGGTGGTACAAAATATGATGGCAAGCTTACAAGTACCGACTTTCGTAGTCGGCTACACCATCAATACCACCGCTTTAGATAAGTTGTATCAACAACTAAAATCTAAAGGTGTCACCATGACGGCCTTATTGGCAAAGGCGGTGGCTAATACTCTGGTAAAACATCCCATAGTAAACGCCAGTTATACGGATTCGGGAATTCAATATCACAGCAGTATTAACGTAGCCGTAGCCGTAGCTATGCCCGATGGGGGCTTAATTACCCCGGTGTTAAGAAATGCCAACAACAGCGATATTTATTCGCTATCCCGAAGCTGGAAGGATTTGGTAGACCGTTCTAGAAGCAAACAATTACAACCGGAAGAGTATAACAGCGGTACCTTTACTATATCCAACCTGGGTATGTACGGGGTCGATCGTTTCACCGCCATCTTACCCCCCGGCCAAGGTGCTATCTTAGCTGTCGGTGCTGCCATACCTCAAGTAGTCGCCACCGAATCGGGATTGATGGGCGTGCAACGTCAGATGACGGTTAATCTGACTTGTGACCACCGTAGCATCTACGGCGCGGACGCGGCAAGTTTCTTAAAAGACCTAGCCCACTTAATCGAGCATGATACTCAATCGCTGACGATGTAACTCTCGGGAATTGGGGGTTAGGAGTTGGAACCTATGACCCCAACCCCTAATTCCTAACTCCCTACCCCCCCGTCGGAGCAACTTTAAATTTTTCAAAGATTAGTTACAATAGGTGTACAGTGGAAGTAAGGTAAAAACTTGTGTCGGTATTACCTAAACTTTCAGTACTAAAAGGAATATTATTAAATTGTTATTATTTAAAGTAATATCAGGTCAATTATCGGTTAATTAAACCCCGTCAGCACTGAATATACAAATTTAAAAGGAAAAGCTTTATAAAGTAAAGAGATGAGTACAGAGAATAGTCGATTACGGTCTGAATTCATAAATACACAAGTCATTACTCGCAACACGGGAAAAAAACTAGGGGTAGTGAAGGACATCCTGGTAGATATAGATAGCAGGGAAGTGGTAGCGCTGGGGCTAAGAGATAATATCCTTTCTCTATCCGGTTTACCCCAATATATGTACTTAGAAAGCGTCAGCCAAACTGGGGATGTGATTTTAGTAGAAGATGATAACGTTATCGAATCCGTAGATATTGATTCTTATAGTCCCTTAATCGGCTGTGAAGTAATTACGGAAACCGGGGAACCTCTAGGGAAAGTCAGAGATTATCAGTTCGATCCCATCACTGGCAAAGTGATTTCTATCATCATCGCTTCTTTGGGTTTACCCCAGATCCCTGAACAGTTCATAAGTACCTATGAGATAGCGATCGAGGAAGTCATTAGCAGCGGGCCTAATCGTCTCATCGTCTTTGAAGGCGCGGAAGAAAGATTGACTCAACTGAGTGTAGGTTTATTAGAGCGACTCGGTATCGGGCGGCCCCCTTGGGAGAGAGAAGAAGAAGAAGTTTACTACCCCCCTACGGCAAGGCCTGAAAATCAATTAGGAACCGGTATCCCCATCCGGACACCAATAGAGGCTAAACCCGTTGAAGAAAGATGGGATGAAGATTCTTGGGAACCGGTGAGAAATACCGCCCCGCCGCAACGTAGCGCTAAATCGATGGAATACGATGATTATGAGGAGGAGGAAGAGGATAACTGGAACGAATCTCGCTCGCCCCGCCAAGAATACGACTATGAAGACGAAGGGCCCGACGCTTGGGACGATGATGTAGAACCAGAATACAATCCTCCCCGCGTCAATATTCCAGAGAAAAGAAAAGAGCGTATTCCTGAATACGAGGAAGAGATTAATTAGTTCAATATGACCATATTCCCCGCTCTCAGCGTCCTGGTGAGGGCGGGGGGGCGAATGGGAGTAGACTAAACGAAAACTCGGTGTTGCAGTGAGGGCATCTGTCGGCGTACCTGTTCGAGACGATTGGGGCTGATTTCCGCTAGAGCGATACCAGCGTCGTCTCCCGCGTCGGCTAAGATAGTACCCCAGGGATCGATGATCAGGGCGTGGCCGTGGGTGTAGCGTCTTTCGTAATTATTGCCGGTTTGGGCGGGAGCGATGACGTAACAGGTATTTTCGATCGCCCTGGCCTTTAATAATACTTTCCAGTGATCTTTTCCAGTATAAGCGGTGAAAGCGGCGGGGACGAATAAGACATCGGCACCATTAGCCGATAGATAACGGTACAGTTCGGGGAAGCGTACATCATAACAGATAGAGAGGCCGATCGTCCCGAATGTTTCCGACTTATACAGGGGGGGGAGGGAAGAACCCGCCATGACGGTACTCGATTCCTGATAAGTGTTACCGTCGGGTACGTTTACATCGAATAGATGAACTTTATGATAGCGGGATAATTCCAGGCCGTTCGGATCGATTAAGAGGGCGGTATTGTAGGCTTTATCGGGGCTTCCCTCTACGGGAACGGGGAAACCGCCGCCGAGCAGGGTTATCTGATATTTTTGCGCCATCGTTTTCAAGAATTTTTCCGCTTTGAGAGCGATCGTATCGGCGAGATTAATTTTATCCTGTTCGTTGCCCATAAATGGGAAATTTTCTGGCAAACCGACTAATTGCGCCCCTCTGCGGACGGCAAGATCGATTAATTCTTCAGCCTCGGCTAGATTGTGATCTAGGTCGGGCTTGCTGGTCATTTGAATAGCTGCGGCTAAATAGGGTTTCATCGATTCCTAAGTGATAAGGCTAACCTCATGGGTCATAAGTTTTTATTTTACCTATTGATATAGGTTTAAGAGCGAGAATTTTTCTATTTTCTTAGTAGTATTTGCTCTTTTTATTAAAAAGATGAACCAGGTTGACGCAGGAATATTTCTTCTTCGGGCGTGTTAGCACGCCCTAAAATATGGTTACGGTGGGGAAAGCGACCGAAACGATCGATTATATTAAAATGTTTTTCGGCGTATTCTATAACCCCCGCTCTACAGGTTTCGGGATCATCTTTCAAATCGGACATTAAAAGCAGATTACTTTTCTGATGGTCTAAATTTTCGCTATGTTCAAAAGGTAGATAAACGAACCATCTCTGTACGGGGAGTAGTTGTTTATCGTAATCTTGAGCGATCGCTTCAGCCGCGTATTTTAAAGCTAGATGGTCGGTAGCGAAAGCTTGAGGAGTTTCACGGAACATATTCCGGGAGAATTGATCGAGAACAATGATTAATGCCAAATAGGTGAGGGGCTTTTCTGGGATGGGTTTAATCTGTTCGAGCGCTACTTCGTGATAGAACCCGAGGAAATTTTCTCGGATTTTTCGGTCAAATTCGGTATTTTTTTGAAACCATTCGGGGCGTGATTTACCGTAAGTTTCGCAATCGGGATCACCGAACCAAAATTCTAATACTCGATTGATCATCGTTGTTTTCTTAAATCAAGAATTTGATTATAACTCTTCCTTTCTGCCCTATTTCAGGTAGAATAACGATCGCATTCTCACCGCCTTTTAACCGATGACCAAAACCGTATTCTGTGATTTTGACGGCACAATTACCGCAGTAGAAACCTTTGCGGGGATGCTGAAAGAATTCTCCCCCGATTTGGCGGCGCAGTTGATGCCACAGATGTATAAAAGAACCTTAACCCTCAGGGAAGGGGTCACGCAACTCTTAGAATCGATTCCCTCCCGACGCTACGGGGAAATATTAGTCTATGCAGAATCGAAGCCAGTCAGAGAAGGATTTACCGAATTACTAACCTTCCTCAAAGAAAGAGAAATACCTTTCGTTGTTATCTCTGGGGGCTTGCGGGGTATGATAGAAACCGTCTTGAAGCGGGAGAAAGTATTACCTCTGGTCAAGACAATCTACGCCGTAGACGTGGATACGAGCGGCGAATATTTAAAAGTAAATAGCGACTATGCCGATGATAACGAGCTACTAGCCAAAGGCAAGATTATGAGACAATGGACGGGGGTGGAGAAAATAGCTATTGGCGATTCTGTCACCGATATAACCCTAGCTAAGGGGGCAGATTTAGTATTTGCCCGCGATCGATTGATAGACTATCTTGAGAGTGAAAACATCCCTTTCGTCCGGTGGGATAACTTTTTACAGATTCGGGATTACCTTTCTCAAAACCTCCTTTAATATGACTATCGATCCTCGTTTATCTTTAATCTCAGCCTCTAGCCAATTCTATCGACTCGGTTGGATGGTAGGCACTGCGGGCAACCTTTCCGCCCGGCTGCCAGATGGCAGTTTTTGGATTACCGCTAGCGGTAAAAGTAAAGGCAACTTGGTAGAGAGCGACTTTGTGCGCGTCACTGTAGCTGGAGAAGTATTAGACTCCGGGCATCCCGATAATCGCCCCTCCGCTGAAACCAGTATTCATCAGGCTATATACGAATTATTCCCATCTGCCGAAGCCTGCTATCACGTTCATTCTATAGAGGCTAATTTAGTCTCTCACTTCGCCGAAGGGGATAGCTTACCCTTACCGCCCCTGGAGATGATAAAAGGTTTCGGCATCTGGGAGGAAAACCCATCCGTATCCATACCCGTATTTAAAAATTATCTCAAGGTTCAGAAGATAGCCGAAGAGATACGGCAACGCCTGAAAGTTAATCCCCCCGAGGTACCTGTTTTATTGATCATCAATCACGGCGTAACTGTATGGGGTGATTCAGTATCCGCTACCCGACATCATCTAGAATTAGCCGAGTATATTTTCCGCTACATGGTGGCGGCAGAAAGAACTTTAGGGGGTAAGAAGTGGCGTTAGTAATTGGTTTGATCAGTGGTACATCTGTCGATGGTATCGATACCGTCCTAGTCGATATTAGCGGCATCGCCACCGCTCTAGAGATTGATCTTTTAGCCGCTCAAACCTATCCCTATCCCCCTGATTTACGTCAAGAAATTTTAGATGTCTGTCATGGTAAACCTCTATCGATTGAAGCTTTAATGAAGTTGGAAGGGGACATCAGCCGCGAATTCGCCATTTCAGCGCAAAAAATTCAAGGTAACGGTACAAAACCTCATTTAATAGGCTCTCACGGCCAAACCGTATTCCATCAGCCTCCTGTGGGCGATAATCTCGGTTGTACTCTGCAGTTAGGCAACGGAGCCATCATCGCTAAAGCTACTGGTATCACCACCGTTACTAATTTTCGCTCCGCCGATATGGCTGCAGGCGGGCATGGTGCGCCGCTAGTGCCTAAGGTGGATGCTTACCTACTCGCGGATGATACTAAGTGTCGGTGCGTGCAGAATATTGGCGGTATCGGCAATGTAACTTATTTGCCCTCCCGCAACGATAACGACTGGGAAACAGGGGTATTCGGTTGGGATACGGGGCCTGGTAATGTATTAATCGATTTAGCGGTACAACGTCTGTCGGGGGGCGAAAAAACCTATGACGAGGGGGGTAATTGGGCGAGTCAGGGAGTATCTAACGAGGAGCTAGTGAGTGTCTGGCTACAGGATGATTATTTCCGTCAGCCGCCCCCGAAGTCAACCGGGCGGGAGTTATTCGGGGAAGAGTATCTATCTCGTCTCTGGCAATCTTACGAGGAATATAATTTATCTCCCGCCGATTGGCTCGCTACTCTAACCGATTTTACTGCCTCTTCTATCAGCACTAGTTATGAGGCTTTTCTACCCGATATGCCAGATCAGGTGTTATTGTGTGGCGGCGGTAGTCACAATCTCTATTTACGGCAACGTTTGCAGTTGCGGCTCGGAGAATCGGTAAGGGTGATGACTACCGATAATGTAGGATTGTCGGCGGATTTTAAGGAAGCGATCGCTTTTGCCGTTCTCGCCTATTGGCGTTATTATTGTAATTTCCCTGGTAATCTGCCCCGAGTAACGGGGGCGCGGAAACCTGTACTTTTGGGAGATATTCAGGAACTCTAGCGTTGAACCACCATCGGGAATTTATCGCAGGTTTTTTTTGCTACATCAGCTTTTTCAATTGAAAATCTGAAGCTTAGATCTTGAATACTAGCGATAAGTGTAAAAGTTTGTTAAAAATCGTGGCACGAATAATATTGCTATTAATAAAAATATACCAAAATTATTAATAATATTATTTTGCCTAAAGATGGTATAAGTATTAATCAGTTCATTCTGCTGATTTGTGAAGGAGAATTGATTATGCAGTACCCTGATTATAAGAATAGTAATTTACAAGATTTACTTTTCGTTGCCTTAACTCAAGCTCAACATATTTTGAAAAATCTCTCTAGTTCCTCAGATTATTTAACTATTCTGAAAAAATCTTTGGGAATAAATGTCAATACTTCTTTAGCGATAAATTTAGCTTCATCTTGGCAGGAAGGAAATTTTCAAGTCATACCGAACATCGAAATCGTTGCCGCCCATGTATTAAAAGGTAGTAATGGGGCTTTCGCAAAAACTAAGGACACCATATATATATCGGCTAATTTTTTAGAGAGAAATTCAGAAAATTTAGACGCTATCGTCGGAGTGATTTTAGAAGAAATCGGTCATAAGCTGGATACGGTATTAAATACGGAGGATACCAGAGGAGATGAGGGGGCAATTTTCGCAGCTAGAGTGATGGGAATATCCCTATCGGGCGAAGAATTACAGGGGCTGAAGGCCGAAGACGATTTCAGTCTCATTAATATTAATGGGCGACTGGTCGAGGTAGAAAATCAGAATATTAAAAGCACGAATGGGAATGATACCATCAACGGTACGACGGGGAATGATACGATCGATGGTTTGGTGGGTAATGATGTAATCAATGCAGGTGCGGGCAACGATACAATCATCGGCGGCAGGGGCAATGACACCCTATCTGGCGGAGCCGGTAACGACGTGTTTAACTTCACTTACCGGGCTGATAGCGACGTAATCATAGATTTCGTCAGGGGGCAAGATAAGATCGACGTCAGGAGTATCAACCTCAGTGATTGGGCGACGCTACAACTCCTCATCAGTAACGACGGTCAGGACAACGCCCTCATCACCACTTATTTCGCTTTCGACCTCTCACGGTTCAAACTTAACGGCATCAAGCCGGTCGATTTAACGGCGAGCGACTTCATCTTCAATAGCGATAACGTCAATCAAACCATCGATGGTTCTACCGGGGCTGACCAGCTATTCGGGGGTTTGGGCAACGACACGGTCAGAGGTCTTGCAGGTTCTGATACCCTCTTCGGTGAAAGCGGCGACGATCGCATCGAACCCGGTACCGGTAATGATGTGGTGTATGGCGGAGCGGGTAACGATGTGTTTAACTTCGCTTATCGGGCTGATAGCGATGAAATTAAGGATTTCGTCAGGGGACAGGATAAGATCGATGTTAGGAGTCTCAACCTCAGTGATTGGGCGACGCTACAACTTCTCATCAGTAACGATGGTCAGGATAACGCCCTGATCACCACTTATTTCGCTACCGACCTCTCACGGTTCAAACTTAACGGCATCAAGCCGGTCGATTTAACGGCGAGC
>CAZUVR010000013.1:83067-84536 GCA_964623815.1 uncultured bacterium
ACGGTCAGAGGTCTTGCAGGTTCTGATACCCTCTTCGGTGAAAGCGGCGACGATCAATTAGTAGGAGGTACGAGTGATGACTCACTCTATGGCGGCAGGGGCAATGACACCGCCCTATACACCGGCACTCGTGCCGAATATTCCGTCACCAGCGCTGGGGGAGTTTTTACGATTAACGACTCCGTAAGAAATCGCGACGGGGTGGATAAGTTATATGGCATCCAGCAATTAAGATTTTCCGATCAAACCCTAACTATCGCCCCCGTCGAGGTAGATCCACCATCTCTGGCGATTAACGATGTCAGGATAACCGAAGGCAATAGCGGCACTACTAACGCCGTCTTTACCGTCACCCGTACTGGTGCGGCCAATCAACCTTTTAGCGTTAGATACGCCACCGCTAATAACACGGCACTCGCTGGGAACGATTACACGGCGGTTTCCGGGACTCTATCTTTCACCGCGAGCGAAACAAGTAAAACTATCTCCGTCCCCATCGTGGGAGATAGCGCCGTAGAGTTGGACGAAACTTTCTTTATCAATCTCAGTAGTCCCACGAACGCCGTCATCGGAGACGGGCAGGGTCTGGGGACTATCATTAATGACGACACTCTCGCCACGTCCACCGTTACCCTCTCCGCTAATCCCAATCTAGTCACCGAAGATGGATTTTCGTTCCTCGCCTATACCTTCGCTAGAACCGGTAGCCTGAGTAACTCTCTGAGCGTTAACTTTAACGTGGGCGGTACGGCTACCTTGAACGGTGATTATAATGCGATCGGTGCCACCACTTACACGGCGGCCACCGGGAGTATCACTTTCGCCGCCGGACAAAATACTGCTTTCCTACTCCTTGATCCTCGGCCTGACACTTCCGTTGAACCCAACGAGACAATTATTCTCACTTTGACTGCGGGCACTGGTTATACCCTCGGCACCACGGCGGCGGTGACGGGGACTATCGGCAACGACGACGGAGGCACAGGGAATGATATTCTTACTGGCGGCACGACGGATGATAGTCTTAACGGTGGACTCGGTAACGATACTCTCACCGGCGGCTCGGGTAACGATAATTTCGTCTTTAACTCGATTAATGAGGGAGTCGATACCATTACTGATTTCTCTGTCGTCGATGATACTATCTCTCTATCAAGATCGGGTTTCGGTAATACTATTACTGTAGGTACTTTAGGGGCTACCGGATTCGTTATCGGTACTGTAGCTACTAACGCCGGTCATCGGGTTATTTACAACAATACTAACGGTCAAGTCCTCTTTGACAGGGATGGTAACGGGCCGATCAGTTCCACGTTACTCGCTAATTTGAGCGCCGGATTATCCATGACCAATCAGGATTTTGTTGTGATATGATACGAAATCCGCTTATCATACTAAATCCTGTTCTCAAAGGGGTTGTGTTGTTGATCTGTTGGTACATCTCAAATTAAAACTCCAAACTCATATCG
>CAZUVR010000014.1:0-5845 GCA_964623815.1 uncultured bacterium
TATTACACTAATAATGGTAGCTTTAATCGATCCTGCGATCCGTTCTCGATGGCTGTGGCCCGAGAAATTGATAGAAGTAGAGCTTCTCAAAAAACAAACTAATAATGTCACCTACTACGTTCCCTATAAAAATGGTTCTTGCTGGGCCGCCCCCTTACCCTGTGTACCCCCTATTGTCAACCTAAATAATATTCAGTTGTCCGATCCCTCTTCGGGTATCAGAGGAGGATTTATCAGGAGCGGTTCCTAATCTATGGACTATCCTTATAGTTCATAGATTAGGAACATATAAGTATAGGAATTACGCATTGACAAAAAAGTTAATTTCCTATTTTCTCTTTTTTCGCAAACCATTTCTACCGTGTCCTGGGGAAATCTCTTTCTTTTCTTAGTTCTTAGGTACTATATCGCTCTTAAATAGTCTAAACTCCAGCTCTAAGCGGTTTGTAGTAATCCGGAATGGCGTAATAGAGGCTGAGTATCTGGCTCACGCCCGCGAAACTCTCTAAACACCTCCATCGGGTGCAGACTACCACCTAAACCTAAGATGGTATCGCGGAAACGATAACCCACCTCTTTCACCGCTTCCTCGTTATCTAATCCGACTTCTTCAAAAGCGGCGAAGGCATCGGCGCTCAATACTTCCGCCCATTTATAGCTGTAGTAACCCGCCGCGTAACCACCGGAGAAGATGTGTCCGAAAGAACATAAGAAAGCGTCTTCTTCTAGGGGTGCCATCACCGTTGTAGTTTGGGCGAGACGATTACGCACCTGAGCCGGCGTTTCGGTACCGCCCGGTTGATAGCGATGGTGTAGCTCTAAATCGAGAAAGGAGAAGTGTAACTGTCTGAGCATCCCCGAGCCGCTCATGTAGTTGCGGGCGGCTAACAATTTCTGATAATAATGTTCGGGGAGAGTCTCGCCGGTTTCATAGTGAGATGCCATATTCATCAAGGTAGGTCGATCGTAACACCAATTTTCCATGAACTGACTCGGCAACTCTACCGCATCCCATTCGACGTTATTAATGCCAGCCGCCCCGGGGTAATCCACTTTAGTTAACATATGCTGTAAACCGTGACCGAACTCATGAAATAGAGTAGTAACTTCCTCAAAAGTCATCAAACTCGGTTTACCATCTACTGGGGGCGTTTGATTACACACCAGATAGGCGACGGGTAAACGGATTTCATCACCGAATTTAGCTCTGCCTATACATATATCCATCCAAGCGCCGCCTCTTTTTTCAGCCGGGCGACTGTAGGGATCAAGATAAAAGTGAGCGATAACCTCACCTTTTTCATCTTTAATATCGAAATATCTCACGCCTTCGGCCCAAACCGGGGCGGCACCGTCGGCAGATGTAATCGTCACGCCGAAAATCCGTTTAGCCAATCCGAATAAACCCTCTAACACTTGCGGAAGGGGGAAATAGGGGCGCAATTCCTCGGCGGTGAAATTAAATTTGGCTTCCCTTTGTTTCTCCGCCCAGTAAGTTATATCCCAGTGTTTAAGGTCATCTGTACCTGCAAAAGCTTTAATATCTTCTAAATCTTTTTTAGCTGCCTCATAACTAACGCCGCGTAATTCCTCTAAGAGTTGCTCCACTTCTTCTACAGAAGCCGCCATCTTGCGGGCTAAACTCACTTCGGCATAAGTTTCATAGCCGAGTAAGTTCGCTTGTTCTCGTCGTAATTCTAGGATTCTCTCGATGAGCGGGTTATTATTTAACTCGCCGCTCGCTGCCCGGCTAATGGAAGCTTTATAGATTTTCTCCCTTAAATCTCTATTGGCGCTATATTTCATGAAGGGAAAATAACTGGGAAAGTCTAAGGTGATTACCCAGGGGCCCGATTGAGGAGTAGAGTTTTCTTCCCCTTCGCTTCTGGCGGTTTGGGCGGCTAGAGCGAGGAGGCTTTCAGGTAAGCCTGCGATTTCTTCCGGTTGCGTCAGTTTCATTTTAAAGGCTTTAGTGGCATCGAGCAGGTTATTAGAAAACTTAGTCGATAATTCCGCTAACTCCAGTTGAATATTATTGAAACGCTCTTTTTTGTCGCCCTCTAAACCGACACCAGACAATTCAGCGTCTCTAATCGCCGCTTCTACTACTCTTTGTTGTGCCGGTTGTAAGTTTTGCCACTCGCCGCTATCTCGCAGGGCTTTAAATCCTTTGTAGATAGGTTGACTCTGACTGAATCGGCTCAAAAATTGGACTACTTGAGGTTGTACGGTTTCGTAAGCGCTTCGTAATTCGGGGCTGTTTTTAACTCCCATCAAGTGGCCTACTATGCCCCAACTCCATCCTAATTTTTCTTCGATACGGGTGAGGGGTTCCACTAAACCGCTCCAGGTGGGTGTGATATTATTTTCTAAATCCGTAAGTTGAATCTCTAGCTCGCTCAGTAGTTCGGTTATCGCCGGCACTACATGGGTGGCTTCGATCTTGTCAAAAGGGGGTAATCCCTGCCCGAGAAGAAGGGGATTGTCGAGAACGAATGTGTTTACCATTGTTTGTAGTGAGCAATACTTCTTTTTTACATTACTATCTATAATCTAGCCCATGCTGGGGGGATATTGGTCGAAAGCTTATTTGGCGATCGCTATAGCCTGATTCAATAAAAGGTTCAATTCTTCTCCTTCTAAAATTTCGGTGGTTAATAGTTTTTCGGTGATGCTCTCCAATAACTCCCGATTCTGTTTGAGAATAGAGAGCGCAGTTTCATAGGAGCCATCGACGATTTCTTTTACCTCATCGTCGATGATCCTAGCGGTATCTTCACTGATGGAACGACGATGACCATTCCCGTTACCGAGAAAATTATTGGCTGAGGTTTTTTCGTAGGCTATCGGCCCGAGATTCTTACTCATACCGTAAATCGTTACCATCTTCTCGGCGATCGCGGTAGCCCTCTGTAAATCATCGGATGCGCCGTTAGTCACACTCCCGAAAACGATTTCTTCGGCGGCCCTGCCTCCTAAGAGCATGGTAATCTGTTCTCTAAATTCCCTTTCCGTCATTAAAAACCTGTCTTCAGTGGGCATTTTCAGGGTGTAACCGAGGGCTGATAAACCCCGGGGTACGATGGAAATTTTTTCCACCCTGCCGCCCCCAGGCATGACGGCACCGATGAGGGCGTGGCCGACTTCGTGATAGGCCACGACTTTCCGCTCTATATCATTGAGAACTCTGCTCTTTTTCTCCAACCCGGCGATTACCCTTTCGATCGCTTCTTTGAGATCCTGTTGCGATACGGCTTCTCTGCCGTTACGGGCCGCGAGTAGGGCGGCTTCGTTGACGAGGTTAGCCAGATCGGCACCAGCAAAACCCGGCGTTTGAGTGGCGATGGCTTTAAAGTCCACATCCTCACCTATCTTCACCCTTTTTCCGTATATTTCCAGGATAGCCAATCTGCCGGAGAGGTCGGGACGATCGACCAATACCTGCCGATCAAATCTACCCGGCCTTAATAGGGCTTGGTCGAGAGTTTCCGGGCGGTTGGTGGCGGCGAGAACGATAACTACGGCTTCCTTGGCGTTAAAGCCGTCCATTTCTGTCAGCAGTTGATTGAGGGTTTGTTCTCTCTCGTCGTTGCTGCCACTGCCCGTACCCCCGGAGGAGCGAGATTTACCGATCGCATCCAATTCGTCGATAAAGACGATACTGGGGGCATTGTGTTTAGCTTGGGCGAATAGATCCCGCACCCGAGCGGCACCGGTGCCCACGTATAACTCTACGAATTCGGAAGCGGAGATACTAAAGAAAGTCACACCCGCCTCACCAGCTACGGCTTTAGCGAGGAGGGTTTTACCGGTGCCTGGGGGGCCCACCAATAAAACGCCCTTAGGAATGCGAGCGCCGATTTTATCGAACTTTTGCGGATCTTTCAGGAACTCGACGATTTCCTTTAATTCGGTTTTGGCTTCGTCGGCACCGGCTACGTCTGTGAAGGTAATTGTTGCCCCTTCTCCTTCCGGGTATACCTTAGCCAGATTTTTATTAAACAGGAGGGATTTTCTGGTGTCATCGTTGCGGTAAATGAGAAATTGCATCGCTGCCACGAGAACGATCGGCGGTACTACCCAGGCCAATAAGGTAGTTATCCAGCTACCCCCCGCAGGCGGAGCCGCTTCAAAGATGACGTTTTTTGAACTGAGTAAGGCGGGTAATCCCGGATTATCTACGGGGATGACTGCGAGAACCTGACCCTGATTGGTTTGGCTCTGGGATGATTCGGGTGCTTGTAACGATGAATGGAAGGGATTTTGAGAATCATCACCTAACTTTAGAGGGTTCTCGGGTATGGGGTTTTTCTCTTGAAATAATTCTAGGGGGGATTTGAGCTGATAGATGATCAACTGAGTTCCTATTCTCACCCGGGCCACTTCGCCCTTATTGACCGAGCGTAAGAATTCACTGTAGGGTTTTACTGGTACTTCAGATATATTTGAGGAGCGAGGATAGAATAAATAACCTAAAAAAGCGATGCCAGCAAGGATGAGGAGAAGATTACCGACAGGAGGTAAACGGGGAATAGAAAACTTATTATTTTTATTTGCCATAGTTTATGTACTACCAACTGTTTGCGAATTTTTCTGGCATCAGATGGGAGAAATCGATTAGTTAGGGTTATTAAACTATGTTAGCAATTTCGGGCTGATTGATTTCACCTCTAACGATAGGATAGAAAAGGACTGATCACTGCAATCCTTGGCCTATGAATCTCGTTAGTCTCGAAAATCTCCTCGATAATACCTCTTTTTTAATCCTCTTTATCACCATGCTGGTCTATTGGGCGGGCGCAGCCTTCCCCGGACTGCCCTATCTTCAACCCCTCGGTACTGCGGGAGTGGCGATCGCTAATCTCTGTATAGCGGCCCTTCTCGGTGCCCGTTGGTTAGAGGCGGGTTATTTCCCCATCAGTAATCTCTACGAATCCCTATTCTTTCTCGCCTGGGGCGTTACTGCCGTTCATCTGATTGCCGAATCCATGAGCCGGAGCCGTTTGGTGGGCGTGGTAACTACTCCCGTCGCTATGGCTATCACCGCTTTCGCCGCCCTTTCCCTGCCAGGAGAGATGCAGGCTTCCGCTCCTCTTGTACCCGCTTTAAAATCTAATTGGCTGATGATGCACGTTAGCGTCATGATGATCAGCTACGCGGCTTTAATGGTGGGTTCTCTTCTAGCGATCGCCTTCTTAATCGTCACCCGTGGCCAGAACGTAGAACTCAAAGGCAGTTCTGTGGGCACTGGCGGCTATCGTCTACATAGAACCGATTCCGCACCGCAACCAGTTTCTACTATCATTGCTGAGTCAGTTGCTGGAGGAACTGCAGTACTAAGTAAAACGACGATCGCCGCTTCCCCGAGCCTATCTCCGCAACGCCTTAGTTTAGCCGACACGTTAGATAATATTAGCTATCGGGTAATAGGCTTAGGATTTCCGCTTTTAACTATAGGTATAATCGCTGGTGCCGTATGGGCTAACGAAGCTTGGGGATCTTATTGGAGTTGGGACCCTAAAGAAACTTGGGCTTTTATCACCTGGCTCGTTTTCGCCGCCTATCTCCACGCCCGTATTACTAGAGGCTGGCAAGGACGCAGGCCAGCCCTTCTAGCGGCTAGTGGTTTCGTCGTCGTCTGGGTTTGTTATCTGGGGGTGAATCTTTTAGGTAAAGGTTTACATTCCTATGGTTGGTTCTTCTAATAGTGGCTAGTGGTGAGTGGCTAGTGGCTAGTGGCTAGTAACTAGAGCTACTTGCCACTACTCCCTACTCACTAAAATTTGAAACTGGTGCGAAGAGTACCCACTAAGAGAGGATCTCGATCGTTAGCGGGATTAATCAC
>CAZUVR010000014.1:5945-9650 GCA_964623815.1 uncultured bacterium
GCCGTGCCCATAAAGCCGAGAGTAGAAAAGACACTAACCTGTCCTTCGGGGATATAGTTATGGAGATAGGCGATACCGATACCGCTATTGCTACTCGGTAAATAAGTTAATTGACTACCCACGCCGAATTGACCGTTAAATAAACCATTACCTGGATTGGGATCGTAACCGGTACCGGCAGAATAGTAGGCGCTCAAATTCAAATTATCGGTGAAATTATAGACAGCACCGATACCCGGGCCCTGGTTGTCATTTTGTAGGTAAATGGGGGCGATCGCACCGAAGAAAGATATAGAGCCTTCCGTAAAGGAGCCTGCGAAGGGGGCTAGAGGATCGGAAATATCGTCTAGATTTAGCCGCGCCCCTGCTAACCAAACCGTAGCTTTTTCCGAGACGGGAAAACGATAGTATAGCTTATTAACAATTACCTTATTATCAGTATTGGCGGTAAAGTTATAATCTGTGAGATTACTACCCGCACGAGCGAATTGATAGTTAGCGCTCTGTAACCTGATTCTCAATAGATCTTCGCCGTTAAAGCTAGTATCTAACAAAATCCGCAAACGATAATTAAGAGCGAACTGACCATCTGTAATCGGCGTTCCGGGGGGTTCATCGAGGGCTGCGGTTTCATTGCCACCGACGGCGGACAGGGTGGTGATCAATTCTCCCGATAGTTTGGTGGTAGTGGAAAATTGATGATCTTCGAGAAAAGCCACTCTCCCTTCGAGGTTATCTACCCTCGCTCCTAGGGCTGCCAATTCAGTAGAAAAACTTTGAGTCAATCGGTTTAATTTGTCAATATCTTCTTTGCTAATTGTAATATTATCTTCTAAGGCTCTCTCCAAACTATTCAAACAGGCGTTCAAGCCGGCGGCGAATTCCCAACGGCTCAAGGGACGATTACCCCTGTAGGTGCGATCCGGATACCCCACGATACAACCGTAGCGCTCTACTAAGCTACGTAGGGCTTCATAAGCCCAATCATTAGGAGAAACGTCCCGCAATTGATTGACGCTTGTAACTTGAGCCATCGAACCCCCAGCCGTATTGGCGGAGAAGGTGCGGAAAGTTTGCAGAGGCTGAGAAGGGTTTTGATTGTTCGGTTTCAGGGAACGGATAGAGTTTAATATGGCCGTATTGTCATCGGCTAAAGCTATTTGAGAACCGGCAATACTCGATAAAATCGTAGCCATGCCTAAACTTTTCAGGGCAAATCGTAACATTGGTAACTCCTCACACAGGTGATTATTTTTGTCTTGAAATCATCAGGCCTCAGACTTTTTAGCTTGTCTTAAGGGGTCCATCCAGTTCTCTAGATTCTTGAAGAAGATAGAAGAGAGAACCGTTAGGGCCAGATAAACTAGGGCGACGACGATATAAACTTCAAAAGCTTGGTAAGTAGTGGCTACTATCAATTGACCCTCGCGGAATAACTCGTTAAAACCGATAACAGCGGTTAAGGAGGTGTCTTTGATCAGGGTGATGAACTCGTTACCCAAGGGGGGAAGAATCCGGCGGAGTGCCTGGGGAAAGATCACCTCTTTCATCGTTTCTAAGGTGTTCATACCCAGAGATTGACAGGCTTCCCACTGCCCTTTGTCGATCGATTGAATACCACCCCGGATAATTTCGGCGAGGTAGGCGGCGACATTTAAACTGAGGGCGATGATAGCCGCAGGGAAACGATCGAGACTCCATTGCAGGCCCATTTCTTTGAACAATCCAGGTAAACCGAAATAGATAATGAACAATTGCACCAGCATCGGCGTACCCCGGAAGAATTCCACGTAAATGCGGAGTAACCATTGCAGGACTTTATTTTTAGAGATCAAACCCATAGCGATCAAGGTGCCGCCGAGCATTCCGAAGAAGACGGAGAAAGCTGTCAGTAGTAAGGTAACGATCGCGCCTTGAGGCAAGCGTCGTGCCAAGAGGGTGAAAACCGATTCTCTCGTACCGCTCTGACTGGTGATATTAGAAACATCGGCTTTGGCACCGATTAAAGCGGGGGCGATCAGAGGCAGTACGGTAGATTTGCTATTGAACCATTTCTGGTAGATGCCTTCATAAATACCGTTCTCTAGAATTTTATAGAGGCCGAAGTTAATATCTCTGATGATGGGAGAATTTTGGGGAAAAGCGACACCGTAATATTCTTCTGTCACCAATTCACCAACGATCTTGACCCTTCTCAATCCTGCGGTTTTAATGGCGTAGAGAGTCACGGGATAATCGTTAACCACCGCGTCCACCTTGCCATTAACTAACTCTTGCAGGGCGGAGGGGGCGGCATCGAAAGTAGTCACCTTCGCGCCGGGGATATTGGTGGCTTCTTTAGCCCCCGTAGTACCGATCTGTACGGCGATTCTTTTGCCTTTGAGATCATCGAAACTTTTGATCGTATCGTTATCTTCCCTGACAGCGATCGCT
The DNA here is from genome assembly GCA_964623815.1 of uncultured bacterium. Classification (GTDB taxonomy): domain Bacteria; phylum Cyanobacteriota; class Cyanobacteriia; order Cyanobacteriales; family Microcystaceae; genus Chroococcopsis. The sequence continues at coordinate 8,379 of CAZUVR010000014.1, forward strand.
AAACCCGCTTTAAAGTACGGGCTGGAAAAGCCCACCGAGCGGGCGCGATCGGCCGTGACGGTGATACCGCTGATAGCCGCGTCAACGGTTCCGGATTGTAGAGCCGGGATGATACCGTCGAAGGGTAAGCTTTCAAATTGCACCAGATACCCCACCTCTTTCGCGGCGGCATTCATCAGATCTATATCGAATCCCTCTAATCCCCCCGTGCTTTCCGATTGCATTTCAAAGGGGGGAAAGGTGGGTTCCGTCGCCACTTTAATCGTCTTCAGTGCGTCCTGGGACGCTACGGGAAGAAGATACAGCCCCAGGACTAGGAACATTGCTCCGAGCATGAACCCGATCCGGCGTAATCGAGTCCAGCGCTTTTGTTTAGCCATTATTTACCTACCATCCAGCGTTCTTGTAATATTTCTCTATGTCAGTATCAATCCCTAGATAGTTGAAAAAAGTGATCTTGTATACAGTCAAACTAAAAAAATAGGATAATTTAATAAAGAAGTAGACGTAGAGTTAAGTCGAACCATGACCTATACAGAACCCGTAGTTTTTTGCGAAGATTTACAAAAGAATTTCGGCACCTTACAAGTCCTAAAGGGCGTGACTGGCACGCTATATAAAGGGGATGTGGTTTCAGTCATCGGGCCTTCCGGTTGCGGTAAGAGTACCTTTCTTCGCTGTCTCAATCGCCTGGAAACGATCAACAATGGGCGTTTGAACGTGGCGGGAGTAGATCTATCTTATCCGAACGTCAACAGTAACGAATTACGCAAACTGCGGGTAAGGGTGGGTATGGTGTTCCAACATTTCAATCTCTTCCCTCACCTGACGGTGTTAGAGAATCTCATGCTCGCTCCCCAGAAAGTATTAAAGCTCAGTAATACGGAATGTAAAGATAGGGCGAGGAAATATTTAGATAAGGTAGGACTCGGTAGCAAAGCGGATAATTATCCGGATCAACTTTCTGGGGGACAGAAACAACGGGTGGCGATCGCTAGAGGTTTGTGTATGCAGCCGGAAGTATTATTATTCGATGAACCCACGAGCGCCCTAGATCCAGAATTGGTGGGAGAGGTTTTAAACGTCATGCGAGAGTTAGCCGAAGAAGGTATGACGATGGTGGTGGTGACGCACGAGATGCAATTCGCCCGGGAAGTATCCAACCGAGTTTTATTTTTCAATCAAGGCATCATCGAAGAACAGGGCGATCCGAAAGAAGTATTTAAAGCTCCCAAAAGCGATCGCTTGAAAGCTTTCCTCAGTCGTATGAAC
>CAZUVR010000014.1:9750-18882 GCA_964623815.1 uncultured bacterium
TCCCGAGCTATCCTATCCTGATTACTACGTTTGTTCCTTTCACGCCTACGAAAAAGGAAATTTAGATTGGGATGCGGCTTTAGAGGTGGAATCAGCGGCTTATGCGGTTCATTCTACCATCTGGCCTGGTGCTGGCCGCGACGGTGATCCCCGCCTGCGCCGCAATTATCATCAAACCCTCAAAGAAGAATTATCTATCGCCCCAGGCCGCATTATTGATCTCGGTTGTAGTGTGGGAATGAGTACTTTTGCTCTACAGGATACATTTCCAGAAGCTCAAATAACGGGATTGGATTTATCCCCTTATTATCTAGCGGTGGCTAACTATAATAGCCGTCAACAAAACCGTCAGGTAAGTTGGCTACATTCGACGGCAGAATCTACCGGATTAGAAACTGGTTCTTTCGATCTGGTGTCTTCTTTCTTAATGTTCCACGAATTACCTCAATCGGCTTCTTTAGATATTTTCAAGGAGGCGCGTCGATTGTTAAGCCCGGGCGGTTACTTTACCATGATGGATATGAATCCGCGATCGGAAATCTATCAAAAAATGCCCCCCTATATCCTGACTTTACTTAAGAGTACGGAACCTTATCTAGATCAATACTTTACTTTAGACGTGGAAAAGGCTTTAATTGAGGCAGGTTTTCAAAGCCCTAAGATCGTTCCGATCAGTCCCCGTCATCGGGCTATCATCGCCGGTGTTCAATAATTTTTGTGAGGTATTAATGAATTTAATTAATAGCAAACAGCCTTTTAAAAGGGTTTGTTTCATATTGGCAATTTCAGCCTTTTTGTTCCTATCTTTAACTACGAAAACGCTCGCTCACCATGCTTTAGACGGACGTTTACCAAGTAATTGTTTTGAAGGTTTCTTATCGGGTCTTGCTCACCCCATTATCGGTATCGATCATTTTGCCTTCGTAGTCGCTACCGGTTTATTAGCTGTAGGCTTAGAAAATGGCCTCTTAATCCCGGTGGCTTTCGTATTCGCTACTTTGATGGGAACTGGTATTCATTTACAGAAACTGAATCTACTTTATCCCGAAGTCGTTATCGCTATATCGGTGATTATTTTCGGCGTGCTACTGAGCCTTAAACCCCGTTTTCAAACACAGGCCCATCTCTACACGATCGTCTTAGCCACTATAGGAATTATCGCGGGTATATTTCACGGTTATGCTTACGGTGAATCTATAGTGGGAGCGCAGATGACTCCTCTGGTGGCTTATTTAGCAGGTTTCTGTCTGGTTCAACTAGCCATAGCTTGTTCGGCTTTTTTTGCAGGTAGATTAATTAAGAATAAATTCCCTTATAGGTCTGTTAATATTATGAGCTTTCTCGGTTTACTGATCGCGGGGGTTGGTGGCAGCTTTTTAGTCAGCATTAAATAAGCTGGGAATTGGGAGTCGAGAGTTAATAGTGAGAATACTTACGACTCTCGAAGCTTTTTTAGTTTTTTTGTACTATCAAGAATGTTTTCCTAATTTGCTATGAATAATACAATTCTTGAGTCCTTAGTATTTTAAGGTGAGGATAATAAGTATAGAGCTAGGAAATTATGGGCTTGCTCAATAATATCAGTATTAAATCAAAATTAATCGTGATGCTGTTGATAGTGAGCGGTTGTTCAATTTTAGTTACAGCTTATATTGGTTATCGTAGCGGGAAAACTAATCTCACTGACAGAGTATTTAATCAATTAACGAGCGTTCGTGCCTCGAAAGCATATCAGATTCAATCCTACTTCAAAAATATTCACAATCACATCGAAACCTTGAGTGAAAATCCCGCTACGATCGCGGCGATGTCCGAATTCACTCTTGCTTATCAACAATTAGGCTCGAAAAATATAGATAAGAAAGAAGCATCGAAAATAGCTCAATATTATAACGATGAATTTTTAAAACGTTTGATAAAAACTGAAAGCGGTTCTCCCATAGTTGAATTTTATACCCCTAAAAGCACCGCCTCTCGATATTTGCAATATCATTACATAGCAAATAACCCCAATCCTGTCGGAAAAAAACAACTTTTAGGAGATCCGAAAGATGGTAGCGAATACAGCGAGGTTCATCGACGCTATCATCCTATCTTCCGCAATATTATCGAGAAATTCGGTTATTATGATATATTCCTGATCGCTCCAGATGGAACTATAGTTTATACGGTTTTTAAAGAAACCGATTTCAGCACTAATTTAACTACAGGGCCATATAAAGATAGTAATCTCGCCCGGCTGAGTACGATCGTGCAAAATGTGAAAGAGAGAAATTATTCCAAGATAATCGATTTTGAAGCCTACGCACCCTCCTACGGGGCCCCGGCTGCGTTCATCGCTGCCCCCATTTATAAAAACTCCCAACTCATCGGCGTATTAGCTTTTCAGTTACCAGTAAACGAAATTAACAACGTCATGACGGGTAACGGACAATGGGAAACGGACGGATTAGGGAAAAGCGGCGAAACTTATCTAGTAGGTAGGGATGCTCTGATGCGATCGATCTCCCGTTTTCTCGTACAAGACCCTGCTGGCTATAAGAAGATCTTACGCTCTTTAGGAATGAATGAAGAGGTAATCGAGCGGATCGATCGTTATCAAAGTTCTATCTTACAGCAGCCGGTACGCACCGAAGCTGTTACCGACGCTCTGCAAGGGCAAGATGGCACGAAAATCATCAAAGATTATCGGGGTATACCGGTTCTCAGTTCCTACGCGCCGTTAAAATTAGAAGGGCTGGATTGGGTTATCCTCTCGGAAATAGATTTATCGGAAGCTTATGCGCCCGTTTATTCCTTTACCCGACAGATATTAATCTATGCTACTCTGTTGAGTCTTCTCGTTACCTTAATAGCGATGGCCCTCGCTTACTGGTTCGTTAAACCGATTAATCAACTCATCGGCAACGCCCGGAAAGTGGCGGCGGGTGAATTGGATGCGATAGCGACTCTCAAGAGCGAGGATGAATTGGGAGAGCTGACTAAATCTTTTAACGATATGGTTAAAAGTCTCCGCACTCAAACCGATTTAGTTAAGGAAAAAAGCCATGAAAATGACCAATTACTATTAAGTGTTTTTCCTTCTTCCATAGCTAAAAGACTGAAAAAGGGAGAAAAGAATATAGCTGAGGATGTATCTAATGTGGCGGTAATCCTGGCAGATTTAACGGGATTTTCTAAGCTGTCAGCCGACTTGAAGGCTTCCGAACTCGTGGCGATTCTCAACGATCTATTCAGTGCTTTCGATGAAGCCGCAGAAAGACATGGGATTGAAAAGATTAAAACTATCGGGGATAGTTATTTAGGCGTTTGTGGTCTATCTATTCCCTATTTAGATCAGGATAAAAGAGTAGTTGAATTGGCTTTAGATATGTTGGCAATCGTGCGGCGTTTCAATCACGAAAAAGATTTCGAGCTGAATGTGAGCATCGGCATCAATTCCGGCGATATAGTAGCAGGTATAGTCGGGCGCAATAAATTTATCTATGATGTTTGGGGCGATACGATCAATATAGCGAGTGCTTTACGTTCCGCCTGTACCCCTGGTCAGATTTTAGTTTCTCAAGAAGTGCAGCAACGATTACAGGATATTTATAAATTCGAGTCGGTGACGGATTTAGAAATTAATGGCTCGACTCAGATTAAAGCTTGGCGATTACAGACTCTACAAACTTCTCCCAAGGTATGAGGTGTTTATGAATAATCAAAATACGATTTTATCTTGGTCGATCGCTTTAATTATTCTTTTCCCCACCTTGATATTAATTTTAGGTGAATTTGTTCACCGTTACGAGAAAGAGAATCGCCCTTTAGCTGGAACTTTACGGATAACTCGTAATTTGCTCTTACCGGTTCTGGCTTTAATGATCTTTGTTGAAAAGATTTTACAACTCAATATTAGTAGTAATGTAGTTAAGGGTATACAGACTTTATTTTGGCTCTGTTTAATACACGCTAGTTTATCTCTATTAAATGTGGTTCTTTTTGAACAGGCAGATAGTAATACTTGGCGTTCACGAGTACCTAAATTATTAATAGATCTATCGCGTTTATTTTTGATAACCGTAGGTGTGGCTATCGTTTTAGCCAGGGTTTGGAGTGCGGATTTAGCCGGATTGGCGACGGCTCTAGGGGTGAGTTCGATCGTCATCGCCCTCGCTTTACAGGATACACTGGGTAGCGTTATGTCCGGTATCGCTCTTTTATTTGAAAAACCTTTTTCTGTGGGAGATTGGTTAAAAGTCGGGGATGTGGTGGGGCAGGTAATCGATATTAATTGGCGGGCGGTAAGATTGCAGACTTTAGAGAGGGAAATGATCGTTATCCCCCATAAATTAATCAGCGGGGAAATGGTACGGAATTTCAGTCAACCTCTGCGTCTGCACGCCGAGAGATTCCGCGTCGGTTTTTCCTATCAAGATGCCCCCAATGGGGCGAAACAAATTCTTAAAAGTACCGCTCTGGCTACCGAAGGAATATTAGAGCAACCAGAGCCGCAAATTTTTACGATTTCCTACGACGATTCTTCTATTACCTATGAAGTGAAATTTTTCATCGAAGATTACGGGCAATTAGAAGAAATCCGCGATCGATTTGTTACCAGGGTTTGGTATGCGGCGCAGAGAAATAATTTGGTGATTCCTTTTCCGATTCGCACCGTTTACCACTATCACGGGCCGAGTTCTCAAGATAAAAAGTATTCGCAGAAAGTGGCCCAGAGTATGGAATCTATCCCGGCTTTCGTACCTTTAGATAAGGAGAATAATCATCTTCACACTTCTTCTGAAGGCATGGCTTTACAACATTTCGGAGCTGGTGAGTATATCGTTAAAGAGGGTGATGAGGGGGAATTTTTATATATTATCATTTCCGGACAGGCCGCCCTGCTAACCAGTGACTCTGGAGGAAGAGAGCAGGAGGTTTTACCTTTAAAGTTAGGGGAATTCTTCGGGGAGATGGCTTTATTTTCTGGTGAGAAAAGTCCTGTTTCCATTATGGCTGTGGGAGATTTAGAGGTGATGACTTTGAGCCTGAATGTCATCAATCAGATGATAGAAAGACAGCCCCGATTCGCTCGGGAAATAGGGCAGATATTGGAGATTAGACGACGGGCGATCGCCGTTATTAAATCTGCTTCAAAAAACGGGCAAATCTAACCCTAATACTACTATTAATACTGTACGATCGCGCCGTCCAGACTTCTCCATAAATACCATGTGGCTACGGTACGGTATGGCTGCCAGGGTTCGGCTAATTCTAACATAGCCTCTTTCGTCATCTCTTTACCGTAATGCAATTTAATAGCGTTAATCAAACCTATATCGGTTAAGGGAAGAATATCGGGGCGATGGAGATGAAAGATTAAAAACATATCCGCTGTCCATTTACCTATTCCCTTAATCCCTATTAATTGGGCGGTTATCTCAGAATCATTCATATCCTGCCATTGAGCAGGGGTAAGTTTTTGGTTTTCAAAAGCCTCGATTAAAGATTGAATATAACTAATTTTCTGGCGCGATAAACCGCAGGCTCTCAAGTCTTCTTCGGTTAACTTCGATAGGTTTGCCGCCGATATATCCCCGACTTTTTCCGCTAATCTTCCCCAAATAGCGTCTGCCGCCTTAATCGATATTTGTTGCCCGACAATAGCCCTTACTAAAGTTAGGAAAGGGTTTTGATAATTCGTTAAACACTCGTCGGGATAGGCGGAGGTTAATTTGGAGAGAATCAGGTCATTTTGGAAATGAGCGATCGCTCTCTCCCAATAATCGGGTTTACTCATTTGACACTCTCGCCGCTAATTGCTTCGCTAGGGAATAATTTTAAAGCCCTTTAACACACAGGGCTTATAAATCCGCTCAAAACATTCTTCAGGCTTTATCGAGCCTTCATATTTCCATTTTGGCAGATTTTTTTTAATCAACCTGTATCGAAAATCATTCTTAAAGGTGATTACAATCACAGTCAGGAACGCCAGTGATAAAGAATCGCGGGTGTTATCTAGACTGACACCCGACTCCTTCGATTAAGCAACGGGGAGATTGCGGCTCGTATAGGCATCCATTCCTCTAGAAGGAACGCGATTACTATAGTCTGTTTCACGTCCGGTGACGGAGACGGCTAATTTTTCAAAAGATTCTGAACGCCAGTTGCGATCGTGTATGGGTTTAGTTTGTTCTCCACGAAAGTAGGCTTGTGTTCCGATTAAAGCTCCTGCTACCCAACCTACTAAGATTACTGCTGCGAGAATTATTAACATCTTACCCTCTTGTGTAAAGTTTTATGTCTCTTATGTAAATAAATATAACAAACTATTGTCAAAAATAGCAACATGACAGGTATCAATCTTAAGGATGAGAACAGAATCAACCAGAATACTAAAATAGATAAGACGCTATAGAGACTCTAAAATAAACATGATGATGCCATCCCCGCCCCCGGGACAACCGCCTCGACCACCGAAGGATAATGACTGGCGACTATTATTAAGACTCTTACCCTACACTAGAGGCAATAAAAGATTACTGGTCTGGTCGATCGTTCTATTGTTTCCCCTTTCCTTAACCGGCGCGATACAACCCCTAATTATCGGTCAAGCAGTTTCCGTATTTAAGGGAGAGAATACTTGGGGCTTCCTGCGCTCGATGCCAGTACCGGCGGCGATTAACGTTCTCATCTGGCTATTGATAGGTAGCATCATCTTCCGGCTGATATTCTCGACCATACAAGGCTATATGGTGCAGAAGGTGGGACAGAATATCACGGCCAACGTCAGAGAAGATATATTTAATCACGTTACTTCTCTCTCTTCCCGTTTCTTCGATCGAACTCCGGTGGGTAAATTAGTTACCCGTCTGACGAGCGATGTGGAGGCTTTAGGAGAAGTGTTCGCCAGTGGTGCGATCGGCGTGGTCAGTGATTTAATCTATATTCTAGTCATCATAGTCACCATGTTCACCCTACAGTGGCAATTGGCGACGCTGTTAGTCCTAATGCTCTTCCCCGTCACCGCTTTAATCATCTACTTTCAACATCAATATCGCATCGCCAACTATCAAGCCAGAGAAGAACTTTCAAAACTTAATAGTATGTTGCAGGAAAACGTCACTGGCGTGAATGTGGTGCAGATATTCCGCCGGGAGAAGTTTAACTCGGAAATGTTCCGCGCCATTAATGAAGATTATCGTCAGGCCGTTGACAAAACTATATTTCACGATTCCGCTGTCTCGGCGACTCTAGAATGGATCGGTTTAGTGGCGGTGGCGGGAGTGTTATGGTTAGGAGGTATATTTGTATTACAAAAAACTATTGATTTTGGTATTCTCGCTTCTTTCATTTTATTCTCTCAGCGTCTATTTAACCCTTTACGCCAATTCGCGGAAAAATTTACTATGTTCCAAGCCGGATTTACGGCCATTGAGAGAATAAGCGAATTGATGAATATTCCTATCGAAATTAGTGACCCCAATACTAAAGAAAATCTCGCTTTTAAAATTCACCCGACTGGGGCGACGGGAGAAATTAGGTTTGAAAATGTCTGGTTCGGTTACAAGCCTGGAGAATACGTTTTAAAAAATCTCAACTTTATCATCAAGCCGGGTGAGAAAGTCGCTTTAGTAGGGCCGACAGGAGCGGGGAAAAGTTCTATCATCCGTTTATTGTGCCGATTGTACGAGCCTTCTCAGGGCAGAATTTTAGTAGATGGGGTGGACATCCGTGATATTCCTCAGTCGCAGTTGCGCCGTCACATCGGAGTAATTTTACAGGAAAGTTTCCTCTTCGTCGGTGATGTGAAACGCAATATAACTTTAGGAGAAAATTACTCTTTAGACCAGGTAAAACAAGCGGCAAGGTTAACTAATATAGACCGATTTATAGAAGATTTACCTCAAGGTTACGACACGCAATTAAGGGAGAGGGGAGCTAATTTATCGAGCGGACAGAAACAGTTATTAGCTTTCGCCCGGGTAGCGATTCGTGAACCGAAAGTATTAGTTCTCGATGAGGCTACGGCTAGCTTGGACGTAGGAACAGAAGTTCTCATTCAAAATGCTTTAGAGCAGATCATGATCGATCGTACCGCTATTATTATCGCTCACCGACTTTCTACGATCCGAGATGTCGATCGGATTTTCGTTCTCAAGCGCGGAGAGTTGATCGAATCAGGTTCTCACGAAGAATTATTGAAAGAAGATGGCCTTTACGCCCGTCTCTATAAATTACAATTACTTAACAATCCACAAACCGTTTAAATGGGGTGGGAGTTGGGAGTGAGGAGTAAGTATATATAAAGCTAAATATTAGCCCGATTCCCGACTCCCGACTCCCGATTCCCGACCTTCATAAATAGCTTCTGACTACAGGATCTGGTGTAACTATTTATTTAGTTAGATCAATTCAAAAATAATTTAAGAATGGAGTAAGATCGAAATATAAAAGTTAAATATTTATAAAAATAATCATGATCGCTAATTTGATCAGACACCGTGCCCTCCATAAAAGTTGGCAGAGCTATCAAGCGAACTGTCAAATACTGAGGGCGCAATTAGGCTTTAACGGAGTAGAATCATCCTCTCCCGAAATCTGCCGAGGATGTCTTAATTATCACGGCAAAAGTTACGGGCAGAATCGAGCGACGCGCAGCCAATTAATCTGCGCTCTACACCCCTACGGATGGAGAGAAAGCCCTACCTGTCCAGATCGGCGGGAAGAGTAAAAAGTTGCGCTAGACTACTAGAGTAAAGCGAGATTGTATAAGACGATGGAAAGCTTACTCTCAGTCAATACTGTAATCAGTTTATTGTTAGGAATTAGCCTCAGCGCCGCCTGCGGCCTGCGCTTATTTTTACCATTTCTCATGTTAAGTTTTGCCGCCGACATCGGACATATAGGTTTACCCGCAGATTTATCCTGGCTGAGTAGCGATCAAGCTTTACTGATGTTGGGTATCGCCAGTGTAGTAGAAATTGTCGGTTATTATATTCCAGTGCTTGATAATATTTTAGACCCGATCGCCCTACCACTAGCCACCATCGCTGGTACTTTCGTCACCGCCTCAACTTTACCAGAGATGAATTCGATCCTGCAGTGGACTTTAGCCGCCATAGTCGGTGGTGGCTCGGCGGGTTTGAT
>CAZUVR010000014.1:18982-84275 GCA_964623815.1 uncultured bacterium
GGCACGTTCACAGCGAAGCGTCTAGAAGACAGTTAATTAATCGCCTCTCGCGCATCGAGGGGCATATTCGTGGTATTAAAAACATGATAGCCGAAGACCGGGACTGTCCCGATGTTCTGATGCAGATAGCGGCTGTCAGGGGGGCGATAGATAGGGTATCGAGATTAATATTGGACGAACATCTGAGCGAGTGTGTGGCGAGGGCGGCCCGAGAAGGAACGATCGAAACGGAAATCGAACAACTCAAGGCGGCGCTCGATCGATTCCTCCCCTAACTGGATTTTTACCTCATATCGTATTATGATGGTTATTTGGGACTTTTTCGCTATAGGTTTAACAGTTAGGAGGTGAATACAGTTTAATGACCCAAGTAGTCGTAGGTCAAAACGAAGCCATCGAATCGGCTTTACGTCGTTTTAAACGGCAAGTTGCTAAGGCGGGGATTTATGCCGACATCAAAAAGCATCAATTCTTTGAAACGCCTCAAGAAAAAAGAAAACGCAAGGCAGTAGCCCGTCGTCGGCAGAGAACTCGTCGCCGTTAAATAGTACGATGTAAAGGTAGGCTAAAGGGCCTACCGAGTTTCAATAAAATCATACTTATCTATGTCTTTTCAACTGCGCGTTTACGTTCCCCCCCATCCTCTCATCAAACATTGGTTGGGCATCGCTCGGGATAAAAACACCCCCTCGGTTCTATTTAAAACGGCGATGACGGAACTAGGCCGCTGGTTGACCTACGAGGCGACTAAAGAGTGGCTGCCGACATTTGAAACCACAATCGAAACACCGCTCGCGCCCTGCCCCGCCACCTTTATCAATCCTCAAATCCCCATAGCCGTAGTGCCCATATTACGCGCTGGGTTATCTCTTCAAGATGGGGCGCAAACGGTTTTACCCGTTGCTTCCGTCTATCACCTAGGCTTGGTCAGAGACGAAGAAACCCTCACGCCCAGTTGTTATCTGAATAAATTACCGGCTCAATTCCGCCCCGAGACGAGAATACTGATCCTGGAACCGATGTTAGCCACCGGAGGCTCTATTATCACGGCGATGGATGAGATTACCAAAAGAGGGGGCGATGCGGCTTTAACCCGCATTATCTCCATCGTAGCCGCACCCCCAGCACTACAAAAATTGAGTGTACAATACCCTAGTTTGAATATCTATACCGCTATTATTGATGAAGGATTGAATGATCGCGGTTATATAGTACCAGGTTTGGGCGATGCGGGCGATCGGGCCTTCGGGACTTAAAATAGGATTAAGCATGGAGGGATATTTATGAGTCAGAAAGACGGTTTCACAGGAGGCTTTTTAGTCGGCGCACTGATGGGCGGTTTGGTAGGCGGTATACTGGGAACGGCCTTAGCTTCAAAAATACGCAAACCCTCAAGCCCGGACAAGCAAGCCTTACCCGATAAAGACGACATACCCCTAAGATTAGATTCCCAAGAGAGCATGGAAATGGCGCGGCGTAATTTAGAGGCTAAGATAGCTCAATTGAATTCGGCTATAGACGATGTACGCCAGCAACTAGGCTCGGTTAATCACAACTCCCACGATTAATTATATAGACAATAGCGATTTCTTCCGCCTTCCTTAGCTCGATATAGAGCTACGTCGGCATTTTTAATGAATGTTTCTAAATCCTCTTCCCGATTCGCCATAGCGATTCCCATACTCAGGGTGACGTATTCATTCACTGGGGAAAGACAATGGGGTATTTTTAAACCTGCTACAGCATTTTGAATATCCCGGGCTATTTTCTCCGCCCCCCCAATGTCTGTATTGGGTAAAATTAAGGCGAACTCTTCCCCCCCGTAGCGAGCGACTAAATCCCCCGAGCGGGTTACGGAATTTTGTAATACCTTCGCTACCTGTTTCAAACAGGTATCTCCTTCCGGATGACCGTAGTGGTCATTATATTTTTTAAAATAATCTATGTCGCAGAGGATAAATGATAGGGGTTGATGATTGCGATTCATCCTCCTCCATTCTTTGAATAAATATTCATCGAATTGACGACGGTTGGCAAGTTGGGTTAGTTGATCGATCGTCGCCAATATATGTAGTTCCCGATTAAGCGCTTCTAAATCTCTTTTAGCCTGTTCTAATTCTAGGGTTCTCTCCTGTACTTTCTGCTCTAAAGTCTGCGAGTATTCTTTTAATTGTGAATAGTATTGGGCGGTTTGTATCGAGGCGGCTGCTTGAGTGGTTAGGGCGGTAAACAGTTTTAAATCTTCCGATTTATACTTCATCGGTTTGTGATGGCTGATATTGATCACCCCGATAGTCTGATTGTTAATATTTAAGGGGGCGCAGATTAACGATCGTATTCTCGTCGTGCCTTGAACGTAACGAGAGTCTTTCAGTACGTCATTAACAATTTCTGCTCTGCCCGATTGGAAAACGTAGTTAGCAATACCGATTTTAGCTGACTTATTAGTGCAGTAAGTTACATTGTCTCCAGGCGAGGGAATGAATTCTAATTTTTGTGTTTTCGAGTTTAATAACATTACAGTAATATCACTAGCTTCGATAATTTGATTGAATTCACTAATAATTACCTGCACGATTTCTTCAACTTCTAAACAACGAGAAATTTTTTCAGCCACGTCGTATAAAAAATTAATTTCTGTATATTTATCTAATGTTTCTTCCGCCAATAATCTTTTTTCTAATTCTTGTTTGACTATATGATTTATAACTTTAGCAATGGTGGCAGCTCTCTCTTCACCTTTAACCCATCCTAAAACTTGATAATTCGTTTTAATAATAAATTGCTCGGTTAAATTTTTATTTAATTCTCCAAAAAGTAAATTGCCTTCTGGATCACAAATATTTACTTCTATATTTAAAGCCGTTACCAAGCTGTTTATTAAATATAGAGTTTCTTGATTTTTTAAAACTTTTTTTAAGTTAATAGTGGGCATAGTATTAATTTAAACCCAAAACTTCTAAGGAGCGATTAAGAACTTCTTTCGGGCGAAAGGGTTTAGTCATATATAAATCCGCGCCCACCGCCAACCCATTTTGTTTATCAAATTCCTGTCCTTTAGCGGTCAATAGTATTATATATATATTCGTTATCTGTAAAGTATTTTTAACGATTTGGCATACATCCAAGCCGCTCATTTTCGGCATCATCACGTCTAGAAAAACTAAATCGGGTTTGTCGGATTGGATGATACTAAGAGCGTCCCTACCATTAGTAGCCGTAATTAACTCAATATTATATTCTTCCTCCAGTTTTTCTAGAGCTTGTTCCATAAGAATCAATATATTGGGTTCATCATCAGCTATTAATATTTTTTTGCTCATCCTTGTCTGTAAATAAATCGTTCACTAAGTTTATTTCATTATACATTTCATTCAGCTCTTTCTTAACGGGAATGGTGAAGGCAAATATACTACCCCTACCTAAAGAACTTTCTACCCAAATTTTACCGCCATGATGTTCCACTATTTGTTTACATATGGGTAGACCCAGCCCAGTACCTTTGGGTTTACTGGTGAGAATATTCCCTACTTGCTTAAAACGATCGAATATAGTCTCTCGATCTTGTAATGCTATCCCTATACCCGTATCTTTAATTCTCACTATTAATTGCTCGTTCTCATAAAGAGCCTGACAGATAATTTTTCCTTTAGGAGTGAATTTAATCGCGTTAGAGAGTAAATTGATGATCACTTGAAATAGACGGTTTTCATCACCGATGATCAGAGGTAGTTCTCTGTCATCTTCCCTAACTATCTCCAGATTTTTCTCCTGGCATAAAGGTTCGATAGTAGCGATCGCCCTGTCTAAAAGTGGCCCGGGGGCTACTGGTTTCATCTCCCAATCTATCCGTCCCGACTCCATCTTGGTAATATCGAGAACATCGGTGATCAATTCCGTTAATCTTTCCGCTTCCGAAACGATAATATCGATATTTTTAGAAATTTTATCGACGCTTTTCTTCACTTTAATATTCTCGGAGCTTAAGGCGGGAAAAATTACCTCTTCTAATTTCTCTTTAATCAGCGCGGCGAAACCCAAGACGGAGGTGAGGGGAGTACGCAGCTCGTGGGAGACGTTAGCGAGGAAATCGGTTTTCATGCGATCGATCTCTCTTTCCTTGGTGACATCGCGGATGAGGATCACCGCCCCCAAACATTGATTCCCTTCTTCGCCTTTAGCTTCTTTGATTATGGAACTAGCTAGGGCTTGCCCTTCCCGATTCTGACTTAAAGCTACGTGGGTAGTAACTATATTCTGCATCTCTTGAGCGGATTGGCTGACTAACCCGCTCAGAGATACGGGAAATATGTTCTCTATCTTTTTACCTATGAGGTTAGTTTTTTCTATGTTAAACATCGATAGTAAGGCGGGATTAAAACGGGTAATCCTGCCGAGAATATCGGTTACTAATAACCCATCCCCCAAGTTGTCCACGATCGCATTCAAATCGGCTAAGGTGGTGTGCAACTCCCGTGATTGTTCCTTAGTTTGAGCTAACAATTGGGCTTGATATACCCCGACTCCTAATTGATTGGCAATTTGTAGGAGCAAGCCCGTTTCCCGTTCCTCCCATTGACGGGAGCCGGAATTTTCATAGGCACCTAACAGGCCCCAAAGATGTTCCCCAACGAATACCGGGACTATAGCGAAGGCTTTCACCTGAAATTGTTCCAGGATTTGTATGTGACAAGAGGTTAAATTAGCTTCGTAAATATTATTGATGCTTAAGGTTTCGTGATGGCGATAACGTCCCCCTTGAGTTTCCTGTAAGTAGGTATCTTCCCAGACGGTTTTCAGCCCTGGAGTCCAGGTTAAGGGCCGCCATCCTTCCTTAACCGATTCGTAGAGGAATTCGCCGCTCCAATTATCGTAAAATCTGTAGACCACAACGCGATCGCAGTTTAATATCTCCCTTACCTCTTCCGTTGTCGCCCGAAAAATCGCTTCCAGATCTAGAGTCTGTCTAATCCTTTCGATCACCCCCGCCAAGGCTCTTTCTTGCGCCGCCACTTGAGCTAGATGTTCTTTCTGCGCCTCTACCTGTTTTAAGGCTTCTTGCAATTCTTCTGATCGCTTCCGTGTCTGGGTTAACAATTCCGATTGTTGTAGGGCGACGCAGAGGTTTAAGGCGATTTTGGTGACGAATTCCTTTTCTGAATCCTGCCACTGTCGCGGCCCGGAGCATTGGTGAATACATAGTAATCCCCAGAGTTTTTCACCGATCAATAGGGGGGCTATCAGGTTAGCCCGTACTTGAAACCGCTCTAAAATTTTGCTGTAACACGGGTTTAAATTGCCGTCATAGATGTCGTCGAGTGACCAGATCTTGCCCTTGGTATAATAGCGGGCGTAATTTTCCCCGAAGCAGTTATCTTTTACCTGTGCCTCTAATGCTGGGTCAAATTCTGGCAATACATCTTCCGAGACGAATTTTCCCCGGGTGTATCTCGTCCCTGGTATGAATTCAAATATTCCCACCCTATCGGCTTGTAATAATTGTCTGACTTCGATCGCCGTTGTTTTAAATATGGTTTCTAGATCTAGAGTCCGCCGGATCTTATCGATCACCTGAAATAGGGCTTTCTCTTTGATAGCTGCCTTATTCTGTTCTTCTTTTTGTGCCTTCACTTCCGCTAGGGCTTTCTGTAATTCTTCCGATCTTTTTTCGGCTTGTATGACTAACTGAGCCTGTTGTATGGCGATACTCAGGTTAAGGGCGATTTTAGTGGTGAATTCCAGTTCCGCATCTTGCCACTGACGGGGATTGGCGCATTGATGGATACAGAGTAAGCCCCATAATTGTTCCCCTTGTAAGAGCGGGGCAACTAGGTTCGCCTTCACGTGAAAACGTTTCAATATGGCTTCGTGACACTCTTGTAAGTGCCCCTTACTCACATCGTTCAAAGCCCATACATAGCCCTGCTGATAATAAAGCGAGTTATTTCTGCCGAAACAATGATCCTCTACTGTCGCCGATAGTGCTGAAGTATATGCCGGTAATACATCTTCTGAGACGAATTGACCCTTACTGCAATTCGTCCCCGCTTCAAATTGAAATACGGCTACCCTATCGGCTTTTAATAATTGCCTTACTTCCACCGCCGTAGTTTGAAATATTGTTGCTAAATTTAAAGATTCTCTAATTTTTGCAACAACATTTAGTAGCGCTTTCTGTTTGGCGAGTTGTTGCTCGGCTCGTTCTCGATCTAAATCGTTGGGCGTGTTATCGATTTCAGGCATTGCTAGTCTACTTCCTTTATTACTCCTAGCACCGATATGAGGTCTTTTTCTATTTTAATGCCTGATTTCTCATATTAATAACATTTATTAAACAGAGTCACCCAAGCCCTAATCATCAGCTTTCTTCCTCGATTTTTTTGATGCTATCTAGAGTTAATTGTTAACTCCCATTAATATTATAGGTTGAGGAATAGTCTATTTTCGGTTTGGGTGAGCCTGTTATGTATCGAGACAGATGTAACTGGAAACAGAGAGGTGAACCTCCTTTTTGTCTAACTGAATTGCTTAATCGCTATCTGCTTGTTAAGCTTATATTTTTAATATATCACCTTACTTCTATGTTGATGATAGTTGATATAAACCTTGATATTTAATGAGCTATCACTTTTATAATTATCAAGTTTTTTGAAAGAGGGCTAGAAATGCCCTCTATAAGGAAACACTAATAGGTAGTGACTGGAAATTGTTCCTGATTGACCGAGAGCAATCCAGTCAATAAAGAAGCCGGTTTCTGAGAGTAAGGCCAGGCGAAGGCGTGACGGAAAGCCGCATCCTGGCAGGCTTGTAGTTGTTGGAAATCGATCACGTCCTGAGTGAGAAGATTCTCGTACTCGAATGGCAACCTGACGTTGTGTAAGCCGGCGTTGTCGGTACAGATGGCGATGTCCACACCGGCATCAAAACAGCGATCGAACACAACTTTAAGGGCCTTTAAGCTCTCTAGGGTGCCCGTCTTTAAATATGTTGTAGGACAGACTTCCAAACATTGACGATTGCGGGCTAGTTCCGGCAAAAGTTCAGGATATTTTAAAGGAATTTGAATCCCGTGACCGATCCGCTCCAAATAAGGTAATAGTTGGGGATAACATCCGTCAACGGTTTCGTAAAGATGCCCTGTAGTGTGTAATCCTAGAGAGCGGGCATAGGCGTAGAGTCCTGCGAATTCATCCAATCTCTCACGATAATGGGAATCACCTCCAGCAATATCGATCGCGCAGACGTAATCACGATGAGCCGCCGCCAGCTCAACGATCGCCCGGTTCACCTCGTAGGGTAGCCGTGAGTGCATACAGAGGATCTGGCTGGTAACGATGGGGTATTCCCCCACTTTTGAGGCCGAGCCTACGATCTCGACGATTTCCGGCATTTGCCCGATCCTTTCCGATTGGCTGAGAGTCTCATCCGTGCGATAGTAGGGAGTATAACGCAATTCCAAATAAGCCAGATTCTCAAAAATATAGGCTCCGCGCAAGAGACGGTAAATAAAGTAAGGAAGCGTCCGCGCTGTCTGTACGCTTTCTACTAGCGTGTGCAATTCTAGGTATTCATCTAAACTACTGCGTTCACGGGTATAAAATTCCTCGAACGGAGAATATTCAGGGAATCTCGCCCCTAAATTCGGATTATGACGCTGGAAATAACGCCATAAAATTCTCGGTACAACCGACCCCCCCAAATGTCTATGTAATTCCGCGTATAAAGCCATACCCAAATCCCTGACGCTAGTTATGATTACAAATATAACGAAATTTTACAAATATTTGACACCATAACAGTTTTAGTTATAAATACTTATTCCACAGGAAGATCACGCCACAAATATCGATGTTACAGCAGCCTAAATTCATTAACGAAACTCTCGAATTACAAGCATTAACCCACCGTTCCTATGCCAATGAACACTCGGGGACGATCGAGCATAACGAACGCCTCAAATTTTTAGGCCATAGTCTTTTAGCCTTCCTGTTAGGAGAATTACTATTGATCGAACATCCCGAATTAACGGAATCGCAACTGTTGAAGATAAGAAACGGTATTATGGACGAACGCCAATTAGCGGGGCTGGCTGGAGAATTGGGCTTGAACAAAACCATAAGGCTCGGGAAAGGAACACTCAAGGACAGGGGAAGAGAAAACCCCGCTATTTTAGCGGAAGCTTTTTTAGCGGTTGTGGCGGCCTATTACCTCGACGCGGGGATGGCAGCGGTGCGGGAGCTTATAGAAAATCTCTACGGCAAAATAATTTATAAAGCGATCAACGGTGGGGTGTCTCAGGAAGAAAAAAACCTCGGCGATCCAAAAAACCGCTTTCAACAATGGACGTTGGCTAATTTTATCCAGAACCCCGAATATCAGATCATCAGCGAATTGGGGCCGCCCCACGATCGAGAATTCATCGCCGTGGTCAAAGTTAATAAACTAGTATACGGTAAGGGAAGGGGGAAAAAGAAACAGGACGCGACGAAAGCGGCCGCAGAAGCCGCTTTGAGAAACGTCGGGCTACTCTAAATTATTGAGCCTGGGCCGACCAGAGTTCAGGCGTGTAAGTTTTCAGAGCCAGGGCGTGAATTTCTTCCGTCGCCAGGGCCGACTGTAAAGCGGAGTAAACCATCTGATGCTGTTTGACCCGGCTCTGACCCTCAAATTGAGAAGAAATGACGATCGCCTCTAAATGATCGCCGCCGCCTGTTAAATCCCTTAACATAACTTGGGCATCGGGTAACTGAGCTTGAATCATCGTTTCTACTTGCTGGAAACTAACCATTGTCTTCCTTTAAAATCTCTTTCAGGCCTTAATTATAATTGTTATATTCAATTCCCTAACCATATAGAGAAGAGAGCTAATCGCAAGGTTGCTCTCTTCTCTATACTCACTCCTCTACTGGCCCGCTGGTGCGCTAGAAGTAGGAGAGGGGGCGGGGGTGGCACTGGGGCTACCGGTAGCATAAGGGGTATTGACGAAACCCAATTCATAGAGCTGCTGATAGGATTTTTGTCCGAGGGTGCTGGAGGGGTTTTGAGATTGTATTACTTGAATTAATAAAGGCACCGACAATTCCGGTTTATTCTGAGCCCTATGAACTAGGGCTAGTTGATATGTGGCCTCGTCCCGCATCTGTCCGGTAGATAGAGCGCTGGCTCTCTGAGCGTCAAAAACTTTCGGGTCAATACCGGAAAAACTATTGGCCAGTTGCAGGTGATAATTCGATAGTTGGTTAAATATTCTCCGGGCCTGCTGTAATTTATCGGCGGCTACTTCATAATTGCCCGCGTTAATAGCTTGACTCGCATCCTTCATCAATTTTTCCGCCCCTTGATAACTCAAAACGCTGTCAGCTTGGGTTAAGGGCCTAAGATCGTTATTATCTCCTGGTTCGGGGGCGGAGGTAGCTTCGGTATTGGAGGGGTTATTCTTATTCGTGTCATTGGGCGAGGCTTGCGCTCCATCGATGATGCTGAAAGCCAAAATCATAACTAGAGGCAAGATTTTTAGATATTTTGAACTCATAGGTAAACAGCCTTTATTTATAGTGACGTTAGTTTACAGAATTAAGTAACTTTTACGATACACCTAGACGGAATTATCTTAACAAAACTCTCTATGCGATCTCCCTCTCGATCCTTTAGAATCGTAAAGGAGAATTTTTAAGGTAAGTATGATCAAATTACGTCTGAAACGATTCGGCAAAAAACGCGAAGTAAGTTATCGTATTGTCGCAGCCGTTAGCACAAGCCGCCGCGAAGGTCGTCCCCTAGAAGAGTTAGGTTTCTACAATCCCAGAACCGATGAAACTCGTTTAAATGTACCGGCGATCGTCAAGCGTTTACAAGAAGGTGCCCAACCCACAGAAACCGTTCGGAGTATCCTAACCAAAGCGAAAGTATTCGAGCAAGTAAATGCCTGATTTAAACTCGTTATCCGCCAGCCCCGATTATACCGGGCTGATCAAGTTCTTGGTCGAACCTTTTTTAGAATTTCCCGACTCTCTCAGTATCGATTGTGAAAAGTGTAGGAATAATCAGAGAGTCTGGATTCGCATGGCTTTTGAAGCGGAAGATAAGGGGAAGCTTTACGGGCGCGGAGGTCGCAATTTACAAGCGATCCGTACCGTACTGGAGACGACTGCTACCTCCCTCGGTCAATCGGTTCATCTCAATCTCTATGAACCGATTGGGGATGAAGAAAATTCTTCTCCGAAACGTAAATCGAGCAATGGGCCTAACGGCTCGGACAGGAAACAACAACCTCGTCGCACCGCCCGCTCTAACCGTCCCGTAACCCCTCGCGGCTGATTAAACTAAAGATGAGGTGGTTTCTGCCATCTCCTCTGTATTTTCCTGTTGGGGTAACTTTTCCCAGACCAGGCTAGTTAATCCCTCCAGTCCTGTTCTCGCCGCCGCCGAAATCGTCAAGACTGGATTATCGGTAATCTTCCTTATACTAGCTTCTAGAGCATCTAAAGTCTCTTCATCGATCGCGTCTATCTTATTGATCACCACTATCTGAGGGCGATCGCATAATCCCCGCCCGTAAGCGCTTAATTCTGCCTGAATCGTTTGATAGTCCGCAACCGGATCGATCGCGGTGCCGTCTATGAGATGAACGAGTAATTTCGTGCGCTCGATATGCCTCAAGAATTCATAACCTAAACCCACGCCCGCGTGTGCCCCGGCGATCAATCCCGGTATGTCGGCGAATACGGTGCCATCTCCGGTAGGTTTACGAACCACGCCCAGGTTAGGGATCAAGGTGGTGAAGGGATAATCGGCAATTTTGGGCCGCGCTGCCGATAGGGCGGAGATAAGGGTGGATTTACCCGCATTGGGTAAGCCGATAATACCCACCTCCGCTAATAGTTTCAACTCCAAACGCAGGAATTTATGTTCACCTTCGAGGCCCGGTAGAGCATATTCCGGGGCGCGGTTACTGTTACTGAGAAAGTGACGATTCCCTAAACCCCCCTTACCCCCTGCGGCCACGCAGAGAGTCTGTCCAGGAGTGATTAAATCACCGATGATTTCTCCCGTATCCCGTTCGTATACCACCGTACCACAGGGCACCTCGATCATGCGATCGCTCCCGTTAGCCCCTGTACAATTATTCGGCCCCCCTCTCTTGCCGTCTTCGGCTTTGAAAATACGGCTGTATTGAAAATCCAGTAGGGTTTGCAAATTTTCCGTGGCTTTGAAGATTACCGAGCCGCCCTTGCCCCCGTTGCCCCCCGCCGGCCCGCCTGCGGGTACGTATTTCTCGCGGCGGAATGCCACTAATCCATCTCCACCCTTACCGGCAATTACTTCTATTTCCGCTCGATCGATAAACTGCACTGCTGATTACCTAAATTAGCTACATTACCATCATAATTAATTCTCGCTTCTATTATGCTTGAGTTCGTTTATTAAGGATTAAATTTCAGTTACTTAAAAAGTTAATCTTAGGATAAGTAAGGGGTACTATTATATTAGTCTCAGCGAATAACTTCCTAAAGAAAGATGAATATTTCTTGCACCGAGCCTTTTGATAATTTTGAAAACGCTGTACAGTCAGTCTTAGCTTACTTACACCAGCGTTTAGGTTTTCAATTGTGGATGTTTACCAGGGTAGACAGTAATAACTGGCTAGTTTTACAAGCGGAAGATCACGGCTATAACGTGCGTCAGGGAGATGTATTTAATTGGACGGATTCTTTCTGTTCGAGGATGGTTATGGGACTCGGCCCCCGTATAGCTCCGCAGGTAGATAAAGTTCAGGTTTATGTAGATGCACCCATCAGCAGAATAGTGAAAATAGGAGCTTATATCGGTATTCCCATCCCCGATGCCGATGGTAATTTATTCGGTACTCTATGCGCGATCGATCCTTTTCCCCAATCAGATCTGATCGAACAGGAATTAGATTTTGTCGAGTTACAAAGTAAATTATTAACTACCATTCTTCACTTTGAATTACGTTCTCAAGAAGCCGTCAGAGAAATGGAACGAGCGCAGACGGAAGCGCAAATAGATTTACTCACCGGTATTTATAACCGTAACGGTTGGGAAAAATTAACCGCAGCCGAAGAGGCTAGGTGTAAAGCTTATGGTAACTCCGCAGCGGTGATCATAGTAGACTTGGACGATTTGAAACTAATCAACGATAATAGCGGTCATCAAGCAGGGGATATATTAATTCAATCTGCGGCTAAGTGTCTTTCTCAGAGTGTGAGAAAACACGATATAGTTGCTCGTATCGGTGGCGATGAATTTGCTATATTAATGGTAGAAGTTGGTAGTACCGAAATTGAAAAATTAGTACAGAGAATTGAAGATAATTTCAGAAAATTTAAAATTAGGGCTTCTATCGGTTACGCTAACTATTCTCATAAATTTTCCCTAAAAGATACGATCGAACAAGCTGACATCGCTATGTATCGCAAGAAATCTTTAAGGAAAAGTTTAAAAGCAATCTAGAAATGAACCAGCCCTATCAATTTCGGTAGTACCAACATTTGCGGATTGTCAGGCATTAATGGAAGCAATTCAACTAAGGGTAAAAGAATTTCAACCGCCCCAAGATCTAGAATAACGAGAAGCGAATTTGCTACCATAAAATAGAACGAAATCGGTAAAAATCAGGCATGGGTAACGATACAATCACCTTATTATCAACGAGGGAAATCGAAAAAATGCGCCGGGCGGGAAGATTGGCGGCGCAACTGTTAGACCATCTAGCGCCGATGGTGAAACCGGGTGTAAGTACTTTAGAACTTAACGATGAGGCAGAAAGGTGGACGCAGAAACACGGGGCGAAAAGTGCCCCCCTCGGTTATCACGGATTCCCGAAGTCGATCTGTACAAGCGTGAATGAGGTTATCTGTCACGGCATTCCCAGC
The DNA here is from genome assembly GCA_964623815.1 of uncultured bacterium. Classification (GTDB taxonomy): domain Bacteria; phylum Cyanobacteriota; class Cyanobacteriia; order Cyanobacteriales; family Microcystaceae; genus Chroococcopsis. Next base: position 31,879 of record CAZUVR010000014.1, read on the forward strand.
GCTAAAGAGATTCTTAAAGAAGGGGACATCATTAACATCGATGTAACTCCTATCCTCGATGGCTATTATGGAGATAGTTCCCGCACGTTTTTCGTCGGCACCCCTTCACCGGACGCGAAAAAGTTGGTGGAAGTTACCCGAGAGTGTTTGATGCGGGGTATAGAAGCAGTTCAACCCGGCGGGAAAATCGGTGATATAGGAGCAGCGATTCAAGAATACGCCGAATCTCAGGGTTTTTCAGTGGTGAGGGATTTCGTCGGTCACGGCATCAGTAACGTTTTTCATACAGCCCCCCAGATTCCTCATTACGGTATCCGGGGTAAGGGTAAGCGTTTACGCCCAGGAATGGTCTTCACCATCGAACCTATGATCAATGAGGGCACCTGGGAGGCCGTAGTCTTGGAAGATGGTTGGACGGCGGTTACTAAAGACGGCAAGTTATCGGCACAGTTTGAACATACGATCGCAGTTACGGAGACAGGGGTGGAAATTCTCACCCTTTAGGCAGACTGAAATTGAGAGTTAGGAGATGGTGATTCAAGAAATTTAAGAGGAGCGATGTCAGGAATCTCCAACTCCCGACTCCCGATTCCCCGCTCAGCTAACGACCGGGGCTGAGATAATCGGGGTTTTCCGAAAGAGATGTACCGAAAGGATTCTCTAAATCTCTGGTACGCATTAAAGGGCCTGCGGTTTGTTGTTGCATTACATCCCGATAGAGGGTGTTGACTAACTGGGAATCCCGACTAATCATATTATCGAAGAAAGAACCCATAGGAAAAGTACGCCACCCGAAGATAAGATTAGCCTGTCCCGATAAATCTGAAAGTTCGTAGAATCTGCCCGTATTGTTGTTGAAAGCCCGATTGAATAATTCCGGGATATTGGAAACATCGGGAGAAAAAACAGTTTCTCGGGTTTGGGCCCCGACTTCAGTAGTAGTACCGAGAACCATACCACAACCGATTAATAAAAATGTTAGTACCGATCTCATAATAAATGGTTTGTAAAAGCTGATATGCTAACCATACAACAGGTTTTAGGTTTTTGGCACGTTTGTAACAGAAAATGGCTAATTCTCCCCTCATCACCGCCACGAGCGAACAATTAAAAGCGCACCTTCTCGATCTACTCGTCCGCCACGCTTATCGAGAAGGAGATTTCACCCTATCTTCGGGTCAACGCAGTAGTTATTATATCAACGGTAAACAGGTGACTCTGACCGCCGATGGAGGTTTGGTCATCGGACGCTTAATACTGCCTCTATTGCCCGAAAAAACGGGCGCTGTAGCGGGATTAACTTTAGGGGCTGACCCCATAGTGTCGGCGGTGAGCGTCGTCTCGGCTTACGAGGGCCGCCCCCTCCCAGCTCTAATCGTGCGTAAGGAGGCGAAAGGTCACGGTACGGGAGCTTATATCGAAGGGCCGACTCTAGGAGAGGGGACTTCGGTAGTGGTATTAGAAGATGTGGTAACAACGGGAAAATCCGCTATGTTAGCGGTGGAAAGATTGCAAAATGCGGGGTATGAAGTCGATCGCATTATTGCCCTCGTTGACCGCGAACAAGGTGGCCGGGAATTTTACGACTCGCAAGGATTGATCTTTGAGTCTCTATTTACGATTAAAGATTTACAGAAGGCTTATAAGGGGAGTTAGGATTTTGGAATTGGGAGTTAGGATTTTTTCTCTATCCCGACTCCCGATTCCCGATTCCCGACTCCCGCATTCCTAAACGGCTACGGGTATTTGGGGCCAGCGGCCGATCGCCTTACCGACTACGGCTAACTCCTGTACCAGGCGATCAAATCTTTCTGGTGTGAGAGATTGCGGGCCGTCGGAGAGAGCTTTAGAGGGGGTAGGATGAACTTCGATCATTAAAGAATCGGCACCAGCGGCAAGGGAAGCCATCGCCATCGTCGGCACGTATTCCGATTTGCCAGTACCATGACTAGGATCGATCATGATCGGTAAATGGGTTAAGGTTCTCAGTACCGGGATGCAGGCTAAATCTAGGGTATTGCGGGTGTATTTACTATCGAAGGTGCGTATACCACGCTCGCAGAGGATCACGTTAGGATTACCAGCGGCGAGAATGTATTCAGCCGCCATCAGCCAATCTTCGATAGTAGCCGCCATACCGCGTTTTAACAGTACTGGTTTCGGTTGAGCGCCCACTTTTTTCAACAGAGAGAAATTCTGCATATTGCGGGCACCGACTTGGATGACATCGGCCACTTCTCCTATTTTCTCTAAATCGGCAGCGTCCATAACCTCGGTGATAATGCCTAATCCTGTAGCTTCTCGGGCTGCGGCTAATAATTCTAAAGCGCTTTCGCCGTGACCTTGGAAGGCGTAGGGAGAGGTACGGGGTTTGTAGGCACCACCCCTTAAGAATTGTGCGCCCGCTGCTTTGACGCGCCGGGCGGTTTCCACGATCATCGCCTCGTTTTCCACGGAACAGGGGCCGGCTACGATACTGACGGGGTGATTTCTTCCGACTATTACAGGGCCGTTAGGGGTTTTGACGATTACCTCGCTGTATTCCCCGTGACGATATTCCAGGCTGGCGCGTTTGAAGGGTTGTTCCACACGTAGTACTGTCTCTATCCAGGGGCTAACTTCTTGTATTTGTAAGGGATCGAGGTCAGCGGTTTCTCCCACTAAGCCGATAACTACTTTGTGTTTCCCGACGATTTTTTCCGGGCTTAACTCCCAACTCACGAACTCGGCGCTGACTCTATCGATTTCCTGTTCGGGTGTGCCCACTTTCATGACGACAATCATGGCTTTTTCCTTGTCAATATGGTTAATTTTCTTCGGTTGATTTTTTACCTGAACGCCAGGCGGCGATCGTTTGTCGGAAATTGACTTTAAACTCATCCCATCCTAGCCAACTTCCGACACGATCTTCATCCCAGGATGCTGAAAATATTCCGTAACTTAAACCCAAAAATCCCAAGCCGAACAGGCTCAGGCTTACCCCCAAAACCACAAACGGTGGAAGTTTCACCCACTCTTGACTGACTATCCAATAAAAAGCAAAGAATGAGCCTATCCCTAAACCTGTCGGTATACCGCAAAATAACGCCATTCTTCTCGCCATTCTAGCGCTGACTACCTGGGGAATCGCTTTCAAACTCGTTTCTGAAAGCTCTTCCTCTTGTTTAGCCGTTACTAAAATTTCAGGTGGTTTCTTGGGTGTTTTTTTCTTGGTTTGACGTGGTTCAAAAGGTAAGCGCTCTTTTTTCGATTCAGACGGCATATTTTTCGAGCCTATTAACGTCTAATACCTAATTTGGCGATTAAAGCTTGATAACGTCCCTGATCTTTCTTCTGAATATAGTTTAATAATCCACGACGACGACCGATCATCTGTAATAGACCTCTACGGGAGGCGTGATCTTTGGGGTTGGCCTGTAAGTGCCCAGTGAGTTGGTTGATTCTTTCGGTGAGGATGGCTACTTGTAAATCCGCCGAACCGGTATCGGTTTCGTGTGTTTGGTATTGGCTGATCAGTTCCTGTTTTTTGCTTTGTGTTAAAGTCATTGAGCCTGACAATTGAATATAAATACTGCAATCTACAATATTACCATTTTTTCCGAAAGCAGGTATATCCTTGATTTATTTTTTAGTATACCAACGCCAGAGAACCCGGGCTAATCTTTGCGGGTCGTGTTTTACACTTCCGGTGGTTTCATTTTCTGTCATGATATTCGCCAGTACCACCCGACAACCTAACTTGTTCACTTCTTCCCTGTCTAAATAAACGGGGTGGGAATTCTCACCGGCGTATTTCTTTAAGGCTACCGGTGAGGGAGCGGTTTTCTGCGCCAGTACCGCGTCAAAAATTCTCTCTCCACAAACTCGATCGATCGCTTTAATATGATCAGCCACCGTATAACCGTCGGTTTCACCGGGCTGGGTCATGATATTACAAATATATATCCTCGGCACCGTCGCTGACCCGATCGCCTCTCTAATTTCTTTGACGAGTAGATTGGGGATGACGCTGGTGTATAAACTACCAGGCCCGACGATGATATAGTCCGCTTCTTCGATCGCCCTGATAGCTCCAGGCACCGCTGGGGGGTTAGCTGGATAACAGCCTATATACTTAATCTTCCCATTGGCTTCTGGGATATTCGACTCTCCCTCTATCAAGCGCCCGTCTTCCATTTGGGCCCAGAGCGACACATCCGTTAGAGTGGCGGGGAAAACTTTTCCCCTGATTGCTAATACTTTTGAACTAGCTGAGATAGCCTGTTCTAAATCGCCGGTAATTTCGGTCATGGCGGTGAGAAAAAGATTACCGAAACTGTGCCCAGATAAGCCATCGCCAGCTTGAAAACGATATTGAAATAACTCGGTTAATAATTTTTCCTCGTCGGCTAGAGCCGCGATACAGTTGCGTATGTCGCCCGGGGGTAAGACACCGATTTCTCTCCTCAATCTTCCCGAGGAACCGCCGTCATCCGCTACGGTAACTATAGCGGTTATGTTGGAGCTGTATTGTTTCAAGCCTCGGAGGAGGGTGGATAAGCCAGTACCGCCGCCGATGGCGACGATTTTGGGGCCGCGATGAAGACGGCGATGGGCGCGGATGCGATCGACCAATTCTTCCGAGCCTTCCGGTTGTAGGGCTTCGCTGATGGTTTCCACCGTTCTGCTCTGCCCCCAGAAGAGGAGGAAAACACCGATAAAAACTGCTAGGGGCCCAGATATATAACTGGGTAAAATTTGAGTTACCGTTTCCAGCAAAACGGAAATCAGTTCTAATAAGCGATTGACAGGGGTGAGCTTGACCCATACGGCTAAACCTAATAGGGTCAAGAGAACGCCCGTTAAACTGATCAGTAACCAGCGTTTAACGAATAAACCCGGAGAGAGCCATTTAAACCAGCGGTTCATCCGTTTAGGAGTTTTGTGACTCACATTATCTACCTTTAGCTTACGGATAGCCTGCTTTAATGGACTTATAGACATGGTAGCCTCACACCGAAAGCTGAATAATAGGATCGAGCTATCTCACTTGAGAGTAAGCTGCATCGGAAATAGTGGGGATTTCTGCGTATTTTCCTAATGCTGACTGGAATATAGAGTAGGCACAAGAGGCTAACGCACCCAGGAAGACCACATTATAAAGAGTCTCCATGATGAGATTTGTTCCCAATCCCTCGCCCACCAAGCCTAAGACCAACCCTAACAGATAAAGCAATATATCTATCAACATAGCTTGCATAGTGTTAAAACGGATAAAGTTTGGTACGCGAGGATTCCTAACCACCGCGAAGAAGAGGACTAGGAAAACTACCAAACTACCGAAAGGGATCAGCCCATAAACAAAAGCTACGGGTCTAAGAATTAGAGCCAGTAAAGAACCTACGACGGGAAATTGAAGGTATATGAACTGGCCGAAAGTATAGGCACTCAGAAGGGGTAGTAAATAAACCAGGGCACCGAACACCCTATCTTTTACATCGGTTGACCCGCGCCAAGTCATAAATAATTCGCTCCAGACTGATTAATTCAACTCCCAAGATAACGCAAATAGAACTAGAAAAGTTCGACCTCTGGTAGCGTCAACCTATTTGAGCGACACGGAAACCCATCTGACATTCATACAGGGCCGGTTGTCCGGGGGTGTTCGTCGTAACCGCCTGTCCGCATCCGAGTTTACCCTGACTCCATCGGGGTGAACCTCCCTTAGTCGCTAACAAGCAGCCCTGACAGACTTGCTGAGTGGATAGAACCTGTTCGTCGGTTAATATGACTAACATCTTACCGCTCCTTAACCCTGACTCTATGTTTCACTATTTTACGGATTATTTCACCGGATGTAGTGCCTGGAGATACATAGCTTATAGATTGTTATGGAGAGAGGGGCTAGTGGCGAGTGACCAACTACTAGCCACTCTCTAAAGAAGCCTATGATAACCAGATTTCGTGTTAGCGGTAAGTGGTGGACGGGAAAAAATCTGGAAAAGAAGTGATTTACCTTGCCATAATAAAAGCAATGGCTTTATCTTAGCTAAAAGTGTTATTGGAAGTGTTGCAAAAGTGACTGATACTAACTTAGATATATTAACCTTAACCGATCCCGCCATAGCGACCATACTACAGAAAGAATTGCAGAGACAGAGAGAGCACCTGGAATTGATCGCCAGTGAAAACTTTACCTCTCCTGCGGTAATGGCGGCTCAGGGATCAGTGTTAACTAACAAATACGCCGAAGGATTACCGAAAAAGCGTTATTACGGCGGTTGTGAATTCGTAGACCAAGCGGAACAGTTGGCGATCGATCGGATCAAAGAGTTATTCGGTGCTGCTCACGCTAACGTACAGCCTCACTCCGGCGCTCAGGCTAACTTCGCGGTATTTCTCACCCTTCTCAATCCCGGGGATAAAATCTTAGGGATGGACTTATCTCACGGCGGGCACTTAACCCACGGCTCTCCGGTCAACGTGTCCGGGAAATGGTTCGAGGCTCTACACTACGGTGTGAGCAAAGAAACCGAGAGATTAGACTTCGATCTGATACGCGACATCGCCATCAAAGAAAAGCCGAAACTCATCATCTGTGGCTATTCAGCCTATCCGAGAATTATCGACTTTGAAAAATTCCGTGCGATCGCTGATGAAGTGGGGGCCTATTTACTCGCGGATATAGCCCACATCGCCGGTTTGGTAGCTACTGGACATCATCCCAACCCGCTGCCCTATTGCGATGTCGTCACCACCACCACCCACAAAACCCTGAGAGGCCCCAGAGGTGGACTGATCATGACCCGCGACGCGGAATTAGGCAAAAAACTCGATAAATCGGTTTTCCCAGGTACTCAGGGTGGCCCTCTCGAACACGTTATCGCAGCTAAAGCCGTAGCCTTCGGTGAAGCTCTCAAACCGGAATTTAAAGCTTACTCGGCTCAGGTAATCGCTAACGCTCAGGCGATGGCGGCGCAACTGATGGCGCGAGGATTCAAACTCGTTACCGATGGCACCGATAATCACCTTATGTTAGTGGATTTACGATCGGTAGGTTTAACTGGTAAGCAAGCGGATCAATTGGTGAGCGAAGTCAATATCACCGCCAATAAAAACACCGTACCCTTCGATCCCGAATCTCCTTTCGTAACCAGTGGTTTACGTTTAGGTTCTCCCGCCATGACCAGCAGGGGGATGAGGGAAGCCGAATTTACGGAGATTGGAGATATTATCGCCGAATTATTGCTTAACCCGGGTGATGAAACCGTTAAGGAAGCTTGCCGGAATCGAGTAACCAAACTCTGTACCGCTTTCCCTCTCTATCCCCACTTGACGAGTCCCATTCCGGCCCTTGCTTAGAATAAGGCTAAACAAATACACGGTTTTCAGGTAAACTCAGGCCTGAGAACCTAAACCTTTACACCACTGCGGCAATGTCTGGAGACTTATACTACCTTATCGCCTTTCTCATCGCTAATTTAGTGGTTCTATGGAGTACCCCCGTAGTTAAAACCGTAGGCTTGAAAAGTGGCTATGTAGATCAGCCCAACGAACGCAAGGTACACAAAAAACCTATGGTTAGATTGGGCGGTATTTCGATTTTTATCGGTTCGTTTACGGCCCTGATGATAGTTTGGTGGTTAGGGGGATTTGCTGGCTTACCGCCCGATCGAGAATGGGAAGTGTGGGGCGTAACTTTGGGGGGTTTGGGCTTTTTCCTGATCGGTTTAGCCGACGATCTATTCAATCTTACCCCTCTCTCTCGTCTGATCATGGAATTTGTGGTAGCCGCCCTCGCCTGGGTAGCAGGGGTGAGGATTGATTTTCTCTCCATCCCCTTACTAGGTTTGCTCCATGTCAGTTGGCTGAGTTTACCCCTAACTCTCTTGTGGTTAGTGGGTATGGCTAACGCCATTAATATGATCGATGGTTTGGACGGTTTAGCCGCCGGGGTTTCTGGTATCTGTGCGGTGGTGATACTCATTGTCACCCTGGTGATGGGGCAACCCGCCGCCGCTATTATTGCTGCCGCTCTCGCGGGCGGGGCGCTCGGTTTCCTCCGCTACAATTTCAACCCAGCACAGATTTTTATGGGGGATGGAGGCGCTTATTTTATGGGTTTTACCCTTGCTGGGGTGGCGATTATCGGTTTGGCGAAAACTACGGCGGTGACAGCTGTGGCGGTGACGGCGGTTTTATTACCCTATCTTATCCTGGCCGTACCCCTCCTAGATATGTCTACAGTGATTATCTCACGTTTGAGAAAGGGGAGATCGCCCTTCGCCGCTGATAAGGGGCATCTCCATCATCGTCTTTTAAAGGTGGGTATATCTCATCGCTTGACGGTACTTTTCATCTACTGCCTCACTCTTTGGGTGGGGAGTTTGGCTTTAGGCTTCTCTAATGTCCCCAGTGGCTGGGGTTTTGCTATCGGTGCCACCCTCTTACTCGGTTACGCGAGTTGGCAGGTATGGCGCAATCGTCGGGTAGAGGAAGATAATGACGGCTGAGATCATTTGTGTGGGCACCGAGTTGTTACTCGGGGATATTGTTAATACCAATGCCCAATTTCTGGCCCGGGAATTGGCGGCTCTGGGCATACCTCACTATTTTGAGACGGTTGTGGGCGATAATATGGAACGTCTTATGAGCGCGATCGAAATCGCTTCCGGCAGGGCCTCGATCATCCTCTTCACCGGCGGTTTGGGCCCAACTCCCGATGATCTGACTCATGACGCGATCGCTAATTTCTTCTCTACTCCCCTGGTGGAATACCCGGAAATCGTCGAGGATATTACCGCTAAGTTCTCCCGTATCAATCGCCCCATGACTCCAAGTAATCTCAAACAGGCGTTATTGCCCCAGGGGGCGAAGGTTCTACCCAACCCCACCGGCACCGCCCCGGGTATCATCTGGGAAGCCCGAGCGGGGCTGAGCCTCTTAACTTTCCCAGGGGTGCCCTCGGAAATGTACCGGATGTGGCGGGAAAGCGCGATCGATTATCTCAAAAGTCTCGGTTGGGGCACCCATATCATCCACAGCCGTCTGATGCGTTTTTTCGGTATCGGTGAATCGGCCCTCGCGGCTAAGGTGACTCATCTACTGGATTTATCTAACCCTACCGTAGCTCCCTACGCCGGTATGGGAGAGGTGCGTCTGCGGGTTTCTGCCTACGCCACCTCGCAAGCTGAGGCTATCTCTTTAATCGAACCGGTGGCTGGGGAGATTATTCATATCGCCGGGGCCGATTATTTCGGCTCTGATGAAGATAGTCTGGCTTCGATCGTCGGAGGGCTTCTTTTAGAACGGGGAGAAACCGTCTCCGTAGCCGAATCCTGTACCGGGGGAGGGTTAGGGCAGATGTTAACCGATCTGCCTGGCAGTTCTGCCTATTTCTGGGGCGGGGTAATCGCTTACGATAATCGGGTTAAAATTTCCCTCCTAGGGGTGGATGAATCAGCTTTAGAGACTCACGGGGCGGTGAGCGATGTCGTCGCTCGTCAAATGGCTGGAGGGGTAAAGTCACTTCTGGCTACGGATTGGGGGCTTAGCATCACTGGTATCGCCGGCCCTGGCGGGGGTAGCGAAAGTAAACCCGTGGGATTGGTTTATATCGGTGTCGCTGGCCCAGATGGTGAGGTAGAATTGTTTGAATGTCGTTTCAGTTCCCACAGGGATCGCGCCACTATCCGCTCTCTCAGTGCCTTAACCGCTCTGGATCGATTACGAAGGAAATTATTAAACTTTTAGGTTCCCAGAGGTTAAGGAATTTTGATGAAAGATATACTCAAGACAAAAAGCTATGTTAAGCTTAATATAAATAGACAATGTATATTTCCTCTGTCCGTCAAATCGGCAACGGGTTTAAGTTATAGTAACTTTAAAGTCGTCGGCGGGAATAGCTTGACAGGCAGACCATGATCGCTACTATTGTACGGGAGACATTCGATCGATGGACTATTTAGAAAGAATACTGGAAAAGTTAAGAGAGTGGGCGCGAGAGTTGATTGATAGCATTTTTGGGCCTGAAGTAGAGCCGGAACCGGAATTAATTCCTATACCCGTGCATGAAAGAAATAACCGCCGTCGTTAGTTAGCCCGAACATTTTGTCTCATACAAGTATACTGGTGTTACACGGGCCCAATCTTAACTTACTGGGAAAGCGCGAGCCTAACTTATATGGTAATGTCACCTTAGATGGCATTGATAAGATGTTGCTCGAAGAAGCCGAAAAGTTACAGGTGTCGATACAATCACTACAATCGAATCACGAGGGCGTTTTAATCGATGCGATCCATGAAGCCCAAACAGTGCAAACAGGAATCCTGATTAACGCTGGAGCCTACACCCACACTAGTATAGGCATAAGAGACGCGCTATTGGCCGTAAAATTACCGATCGTCGAAGTACACCTCAGTAATATTTATAAACGAGAGCAATTCCGTCATCATTCCTATATAGCTGATGTCGCCATAGGACAGATTAGCGGTTTCGGAGCAGAGAGTTATCGTTTAGGATTGATAGCCCTAGTAAATTATATAAATCAAATCAAGCTCGCTAATTAATAGCTTGAAATAGATGATGGTTTTAGTAGGGTGTAGGGGTAATATAGAGGTTAAAAATTACCCGACAGGCAACGATGAATAATTATTCAGAAACGGAGTTAGCGACTCATATTCTAATTATAGGCGAGATTCCGTTCGACCTAAGCTTTATATTTTGCTTACTCATCAAACAAGGATATATTATTCACGCTACAGGAGATGGGGAGAAGGGTTTAGAGATAGCCAAAACTTTACCGGTATCTTTAATCATTATAAGTAGTGCGATCGAATCACCGGACTGCTATAGCCTGTGCGAGAAAATTAAGACAAGCAATTCTCTAAAAGAGATACCAGTTTTGTTCGTCAATGGGGAGAATCCAGCTTTCAAACCCCATCAGGTATTTAAAATAGGTGGGGCGGATTATGTCAGCCACCCTTTTTGTCCCGAAGAACTTCTAACAAGGGTTAAACACTTATTAGCCATAGAAAGATTAACGAAAAATCTTCACGAAAAAAGTATTAAATTGCAAAACACTTTAGAAGAATTACAGAAATTAGAAAATTATATCCAGGAAGTTTATGACGAATTAAGAAGTTATTCTTTTTTAGACAGCTTAACGCAGATAGCTAATAAAAGAAGTTTCGAGCAATATATTAATAGGGAGTGGAAACGATGCTTGAGGGATATGATGTCCAAAACTGACGATGCTCCAGTTTATCTCTCCTTAATTCTCTGCGACGTAGATTATTTCAAAGCGTATAATGACGTGTACGGTATGGCTGCGGGGGACGAATGTTTACAGAAGATAGCCGTTGTCATACAAGAAGCGGTAAAGAGGCCCGCCGATATAGTAGCCCGTCACGGCGGAGATTCTTTTTTAATCCTGTTACCTAACACTAATTACGAAGGAGCGGTGACGGTAGTTAATATAATTCAGAATAGGTTGAAAGAGTTAGAGATAGTTCATCCCTACTCGCCCCTGAGCGATCAAATAACCCTGAGCTACGCGATAGTAACCTCTCAACCAGATAAGAATCTTAGCCCAGATGTTTTGATACAAAAATCCTTACAAATGTTGACGAGGGTTAAAGAAGAAGGGGGCAATCATATTATGGGAGAAACGATATTAAATGACTCTAGAGATGAGGTTATAAATCAGGCGGAATAACACAGTAATTAAAATAGCGGCCAAGCCCGTAAAAACGGCGAGGATGAGAATATTGGCTAAATCTACTGAACCTCTTAATTTAGGAATGACTACCATGAGAAATGTAGAAATAGCGATAAAAATGAGTATATCTTTTCTATCTATCAATCGACGATTTAAGGAAATTACTGCGGCGGTCATGATAGCTAAACCGATGATAACACCAATCGAGGGAAGTAAATTACTCAAGCCAATAGAGATTATGGCTCCCATAAATCCCACCAAACCCGCACTAGTGATAATTTTTACCAAGGGTGTTTTCGGTTGTGCTGATAATACGGGCCCCTGCGGTGGCGTGAGTACCGGGGGTGTTGGTAGGGTTTGAGGCTGAATATTAGTCTGGGTGGCATTCGGTGGAGTGGGGATTATCGGGGGCGTTGGTACGGATGGGGGTAGAGTGGTGACATTGAGCCTCGATAAAATTTCTCCAGCGCTCTGAAATCGATCGCCCGGATGGGGTTGTAACATGGTGTTTAAAATCTCCGCCAGGGTATCGCTCACTTTCGGGGCGTAGGGTTGCCAATTCCAAATTTTAGTGATGGGATTACACAACTCATTAGGATAGCGATTAGTAAGTAGATGGACGCAGGTAGCTCCGAGGGCGTATAAATCTGAGGATTGCGATACAGTTGCTCCCGCTTCCTGTTCTGGGGGAGCGTAACCGGGGGTAAACATGCGGGTAGATACCCCTTCGATATTGGCCACTTGTTTAACGGAGCCGAAATCGATGAGGTATACTTTATCGTTAGAGTCTTGAATGATGTTACTGGGTTTAATATCCCGATGAATCACCCCAGAAGCGTGAATATTTTTGAGGATATGTAATAAATCTTCGAGGATATTTCTGACTTCGGTTTCCGAAAAGGGAGAGTTTTTCGTTTCTAATTTCTTTTCTAGAGTTTCTCCATCTATATACTGTTGTACCAGATAAAAAAAGCGATCTTTTTTTTCCGTGAGAGGATTGGGCACATTGAGGGGAAAAGATGCGTACAGTTCTGGAATACTGGGGTTTTCACGCCCTAAATCCGCCAGAACTTCCGCTTCTTGAACGAATAATCCCTGTGCCTTTTCTATCGCCTGAGTGCCCAGCTCTGATGAGGGTTGAAACTGTTTAACGACGCATTTTCTCAGACGGGGATGAAATCGATCAAAGGCTAAAAAAGCCGCCCCGAAACCCCCCTTTCCTAAAAATCTATTGGGTATGTATCTACCACCCAAAATTAGGGGCATCCGGCAGGCGGTACAGTAGGCCTGTTCTATAGAACCTAATCTATCTTTATCATCTAGATCGGGCATGATATTTCTAGGACGGGGGCAATGGGGACGAGTACAAATGATTTCCATGCGTCAGAGGATTTAGATTTGATTAAAGGCAGACTGTAATCTGAGTTTGTCCCACCCTTTTTGATTTAATAATACCCAAGACTGCATTAAATCAGGCCCCTGTAATTCTCCCATTAGAGCCGCCCGAAAAGATTTCATCACCACGCCTTTTTTGACGTTGTGAGCTTTCGTTATCTCGTTAATAATATTTTGCCCGGCATCGACAGTGAGATTATCGGGTATAGCGGCGAGAATGCTGCCGATAATTTCTTTCACCCCCGATAGTCTTAACTGGCTCAAAGCCGCTTCCGAGAAGGGCACATCGGCAGAGTGAAGTAAAACGGTTTCTTTCACGCAGTCGGGGAGACGGGTTAAGCTCGGGGCGATTAGAACGGTGAGGGCTTCTAACCAGGAGCGATCGTCTGTTAGATTAAATTCATACCCGGCCTCTTGCCAGTAGGGAAATAATAATTCCACCAATTCTGATGGCGGCATTTTGTGCAGGTACTGACTGTTAATCCAATCTAATTTATTCCAGTCGAATTTCGCCCCGGCTTTATTGACTCGCTCCAGGGAGAATAAATCGGCGGCTTCTGGTAGGGTGAAGATTTCTTGAGTGGAGTCGGGGGCTGTCCAACCTAAGAGCAACATATAATTAACCATAGCTTGGGGGACATAACCCATGCGTTTAAAGTCATCGATGGATGTTACCCCGTCTCGCTTCGATAATTTTTTCCCCTCTTGGTTAAGGATTAAAGGAGTATGGGCGAAAGCGGGCACTTCCGCGCCGAGGGCTTCATAGAGTAAGATTTGTTTGGCGGTATTAGCGATATGGTCTTCTCCGCGAATAACGTGGCTGATTTTCATCTCTATATCATCGACTACCACCGCCAGATTGTAGAGGGGTTGGCCGAAGACTTGCCCCGGGGTTTCCGGGCTGCGGGCGATAACCATATCGCCGCCTAAATCGCTACCTTTCCAGATTACGGGGCCGCGAATCAGATCATCCCAGATGATTTCTCGATCGTCGTCTATGATAAAGCGTATGACCGGCTTTCTGCCTTGGGCTTCAAAAGCCTCTCTTTCTTCGGGGGTTAATTTTCTATGGCGGTTATCGTAGCGCGGGGCGAGGTTTCGGGCCTGTTGTTCTTCCCGCATCTTGTCGAGTTCTTCCGTCGTACAATAACAACGATAGGCTAAACCTTTATCTAGTAGGGTTTGGATGCCCTGACGGTATAAATCCAGTCTTTGAGTTTGAAAGAAGGGCCCCTCATCCCAATCTAGATTCAACCATTTCAGGCCCGAGAGTATGTTTTCCGTATATTCGGGGCGGGAGCGCTCTAAGTCAGTATCTTCCACCCTGATGATAAACTTACCCCCCTCGTGGCGTGCGAATAACCAGTTAAATACGGCGGTTCTAGCCGTACCGATATGAAGATTTCCCGTAGGACTTGGTGCTATGCGTACTCTTACCGTCACTATCTAACTCCTTTTGCAAAACAGTCTCTTATTTTATCTCAATTTTTATTATTTCTATCTCTATCTTTTGTATTTGTTATATATATATATTTTGTTTTTATTTCTTATAAGTTAAATAGAGTGTTAAATATTTTTGTTAATATCTAATACCAATTCCGTTTATGAAACCATGCCTTACACAATTGGGAGTAGGGAGTAGAGAGTCGGGAGTCGTTGTTTCCAACTCCCAACTTCCGATTCCCGAATCCCCATCCTCATAATTAACGATTTGGTATAAATTATTTTTTATCATAAATCCTCCCTAATATAGAGAGGATAAGGGATAGTAATTGCTACAAAGCTTAGCGAAAATTTTAAAATTTATATTTTTATTTTCCTTAAGCCATATTACATTCAATAGCCCAACGAGCTAATTCAGTACGATTATTGAGATTAGTTTTATTGAGCATATTAGAAACGTGACTTTCTATGGTTCTCTGGCTTACTTTCAATTTTTCCGCGATTTCTCGATTAGCCATACCTTGAGCCACCAGTTGCACTACTTTTAATTCCGTCGGTGTTAATTCAACATTACTGGGGACTTGTATCCGGATATTATCGTCTGTCGGGAGACGATTACCTTTTCCTTTTAAACGGCCCGCTTGTTTAAGAGAAGCTTCTACCTGAGCTACTAATTCTTCTGGTTCAAAAGGTTTGACCATATATACATCGGCACCGGTATTTAAACCTTTAACCTTATCTTGACTTTGCCCTTTTGCCGAGAGGAACATGACAGGAATCCAATTAGTGCGATTATTCTGACGAACTTTTTCTACAAAAGCGTAACCGTCCATTTCCGGCATCATCACATCGCAGATAATTAAATCGGGTAAGGTTTTCTCTAAAATCTCTAAAGCTTCCCGCCCGTTTTCGGCGGTGGTTACTTGATAGCCGCGAAATTCTAAGTAATCTTTGACAAGTAGGATTAAATTTGGATCGTCGTCGATCAATAATAATTGGTTGGATTCTGTTTTATTAGCGTCTTTCATCAGTAATACCAAAGGTGAGATAGATTTATGTAACTGTATCTTCCTCAACTAAAGATACGGTTGGTAAGGGGTGAACCAGAAATGCGTATTCTTTCACTATTCTATTGTTGATTAAGTGTTCCTGAATAATTTGCTCGATCGCCGGAGGAGTTACATTCTTATACCATACTCCTTCAGGATACACTACCAATATGGGCCCCTCACCACAAACCCGCAGACAATTGGCTTTAGTGCGGAAAATCGGCTGGGGATTCTCCTCAGTTACTCTATCTAAACCCAATTCGGCTAAGCGGGATTTGAGATATTCCCATGTTTGCAGCCCTGCTTCTTTGGGGCAACATTTAGGTTTAGTTTGGTCGCAACAGAGGAATATATGGCGTTTAATCTGGGCTATACCTAATTTGTCCACACACCCTGATAGAGTATCTGACCCTTTCGTCTCCGGGCTATTCATGAATGATGGTTTTCCTATTGAGATTTGGATTGGGGCGCGATGAAGAAGCGATAAACGCCATAACCGATGGCGGCGAGGATAAAAATACTGAACAGGGTGGCGACGAGACGGAGGATGGCGGTAACAAGGGATAATAAACCCAAGAAGGCTAATACTCCTACCGCTAATTTTACTGGCGAGCTTAGTCCTGCGTACCAAGTTTTAATCGAGGTAAAAACTTCGGTGAGCGCGTCACTGGCTCTAGTTTTCGTTTCCTCATCGATTAATTCTACTTCTGCGATCGTCGGAGGTTGTTCCTGGTCGAATTTATCTGATGAATCCATCTATGCTATCTCCTTAGATGATGATCTTTAGTCTAGCGTACCTACAAATTTACCTAGGGGTGCGTCCAGGCTGAATAAATGTAACAATAATGTAACGAGAGACTTTAGCGACGAATATGACCCTATCTACTCTATCGAAATCTTTAACTTATCCGGATGCTACGATAAAGAGAGCCGATCGAGCTTGGCGTTGCGCTCCTTTCCGGATCGATTTATTCAAGGCGATGTTAAGTCAAAGTATACCTCTACAAACGATCGCCGGAGAAGCCGGAGTTAAAGCTTCATATACGGAAAATCCCATATCGGAAGCCCGGGCGGAAAGTTATCTAATGTGGTTGATCAAAGTAGGTATCTTGCGGCGAGAAGTAGACGGGCAGGGTATTACGGATAGTTTTCGTCTCACTCCCCTAGGCAGAATCTTACTCGATAAGTGGCAGGGGCAAGCTATCCCTAAACCCTCTCTATGGGAGAAAATCGCCAATAGCCTCAATCGCTGGCTCTCTTTACCCTTATGAGAGGGGTGATGGTGGTGGGTACGACTTCCCACGCGGGTAAATCATTTTTAACTACCGCCCTATGTCGAATCTTCGCCCGTCAGGGGTTGCGGGTATGCCCTTTTAAAGGTCAAAATATGGCCCTCAACGCTTACGTCACCGAGGGCGGGGGCGAAATGGGCTATGCTCAGGCAGTGCAGGCTTGGGCGGCGAAGGTATCCCCAGATGTCGAGATGAATCCGATTTTACTCAAGCCCCAGGGTAATATGACTTCTCAGGTGATTCTCAAGGGGGCTGCGGTAGGGGTAACTACGGCTAGTGATTATTATAGAGATTATTTCGATCGCGGTTGGAGTGCCATTACTTCCTGTTTGGATAGTCTCGCTCAAAAATACGATGTTATCGTCTGCGAGGGGGCGGGTAGTCCGGCGGAAATCAATCTCAAACACCGGGATTTAACTAATATGCGGGTGGCGAAGTACCTTAACGCGGCGACTATTTTGGTGGCCGACATCGATCGCGGTGGTGTCTTCGCCCATATAGTAGGTACACTAGCCCTATTAGACCCGGATGAAGTGGCTTTAATTAAGGGTATAGTAATTAACAAGTTTCGCGGTCAGAAATCCCTCCTAGATTCCGGCATCACCTGGCTCGAAGAATATACCGGTATTCCCGTAATCGGCGTTTTACCCTGGACTGATATTTCTCTACCCGCCGAGGATTCCCTATCTCTATTCGAGCAGAGGGGCCGTAAAACTGGGGCCGAATTACAGATAAGCGTGTTGAGACTGCCGCGTATATCCAATTTTACCGACTTCGATCCCCTCGATGCCGAGCCTTCGGTAAAAGTTAGATACGTGGGTTTAAAGGAAACTTTGGGCAATCCCGACGCGGTGATCATTCCCGGCTCGAAAACATCGCTCGCCGATCTGCAAGACCTCTATACTAGCGGTATGGCGGAGCAGTTACGGGCTTATCATAGGAATGGCGGCGTAATTTTCGGTATCTGCGGCGGCTATCAGATGTTAGGCGCGGTGCTGAGTGACCCCGATGGTATAGAATCCGAAGGGAGGCAATTAAAAGGGTTGAATTTACTACCGATTACAACCGTAATGAGCGGGGAGAAAATCACCCGGCAGAGAAGTTTAATTTCCGCCTATCCCGAAACCCGGTTAGCCGTAGAAGGTTACGAAATTCATAGTGGTAGGAGTAGCTTTGAGGAGGGAGGTGATTTCTATGCCCTATTTGATGGTGAGCCGGAGTTAGGAATAGTGGATAAAGATTTCCGCACCTGGGGCTGTTATCTACACGGTTTGTTTGATAATGGGGCGTGGCGGCGTAGTTGGTTGAATTGTCTCCGCCACCGCCGGGGTTTACCCGATTTACCTACGGCTATCGGCAATTATTCTGGGCAGAGAGAAGAGATGTTAGATGCTATGGCTGATTTTGTAGAATCCTATCTAGACTTAAAACCGATTATTTCCTAATAATATATGAGCGTTGAAGTTCGTTTTTTACCCGATGATGTGAGTATCGCCGCCGAAGCCGGGGAGCCTTTATTAGAAGTGGCTAAGAAAGCTGGTATTTTTATCCCTACCGGTTGTTTGATGGGTTCCTGTCATGCCTGTGAGGTAGAGTTAGAAGATGGTACTTCTATCTGTGCTTGTATCTCCGGTGTGCCGATTGGAGTCCAGTCCGTCACTATTAATCTTATGTGCGATCCTTTGTGGTAATTTTGAGAGCGGTATAAAATTAAATTCGATCGCGTTTTCCCCTTTCAATTATTTCCCGGGTTAT
Organism: uncultured bacterium; assembly: GCA_964623815.1. GTDB lineage: Bacteria > Cyanobacteriota > Cyanobacteriia > Cyanobacteriales > Microcystaceae > Chroococcopsis. The sequence continues at coordinate 50,512 of CAZUVR010000014.1, forward strand.
CCTCTCTTCCCAATCGGGAGCGGCTAAATCGACGCTGATCATTCTCCCTTCCGTTTTTGAGCGATCGATATAGCGATAAAATGCCTCATTATCTTCTCGATTGCTTAAAACATACTGTCTAAGTTGGTCTAAGGTTAAAGAATCATAGTCAATGGGTTTCACGGTTCATAACCTCCAGTAGGTTTGATTTCAAAATCTAATTCTCCCGCTAGTAAATACAGATTTCCCGTTCTTTCATCTATTCTGACTAGCTCTATTTTTTGATAAGGCCAGCGAGGATAAATAGCATTGGTTAAACGATAACATAAACGGTAAAGGCCCTGAGCCTGTTGATTCGTAGGATTCATGAGACAAATAACCTGCTTCCATCAAGGATTAATTTCCCGCTGATACCAAATTCCCGCCTCTAACCAATATATACGCCGATTCTGCGGGTTGCCCTTTAATTGTAGATGATCCACGCGATCGACCATGAACAGCAAGAGGGCGAAATTATCTAAAGGTAGCTCCGGGTTTAAATCAGTAGGGAAAAATAAACTTTTATCTTCTGCTCTAGGTTTTCCGGGATAGGGCCAGGCGAACTGAGCGCGGGCCGATTCCGATATGGTTTTCCACATCACATAACGGGCTTTTTGTAAAGTATACTCCCCTTCTTCCGAGGTGATAACCCGTATCCCTCCACTGAGACGGAATTGCTCGCGGGTATCGGGAAAATACCAACAAATCTCACCCCGGGGATGCGTTTCCAAGTGCCCGATTTTCTCGCTCCGGGTATCGGTGATGATCTGTATGGTGTCAAAGGGTTCTAAATAGCCCCTGAATACCACCGTCCGATTAGTCGGGCTACCATCACCGGCGGTGGTGGCTAATTGAAAATAGCGGGCTTGGGGCGATCGCCGATGGCGGTATAAGGCCCGCTTAATCTCCCCTTTCCAGGGGGCGAGTTTGGGGGGAGCCGAATTATCTGACATCGGACTAAACCGAGGCCGCTTTTTTCTGCTCCTGTTGTAAAGAGAGATAGAGGCGGTTTAGGGCGCTGATATAGGCGCGGGCGGAAGCCACGATAATATCGGTGTCGGCGGCCCTTCCCCAATAGGTACGATTATCGTGACGTAGACGGATAGTAACTTCTCCGAGTGCGTCGATACCTTCGGTTACTTCGCGCACCGAGAAAGAGATTAACTCGTTAGGGATATTAACCACACGATTAATAGCCTTATACAGTGCGTCTACTGGGCCCGTACCAGTTGCCGCGTCGGTTAATTCTTCTCCCTCTGGGTTGCGAATTGTCACCGTAGCGGTTGGGCGGGATTTATCGCCGCAGGACACCTGTACTAAATCAAGATGGAATAATTCGGGGGCTTGTTGGATTTCGTCGTTGACTATCGCTTCTAAATCCCAATCGGTAATTTCTTTCTTCCTATCCGCCATCTCTTTGAACTGCAAGAAGGCGTTATTCAATTCGGTTTCCGATAGCTCGAAGCCCAATTCTTTCAGGCGACTGCGGAAAGCATTACGTCCGGAAAGTTTGCCGAGTACGATCTGATTATTGGTCAAACCGATCGATTCCGCGTCCATAATCTCATAGGTGAGCTTGTTCTTTAACACTCCATCCTGATGAATTCCCGACTCGTGGGCGAAGGCGTTAGCGCCGACAATGGCTTTATTCGGCTGCACTATCATCCCAGTGAGATTGGAGACGAGGCGGGAGGTGCGATAGATTTCCTTAGTATTGATCCGCGTTAATGGTTCTGTAGATTCTTCCGCCCGTCCGAGGAAGGGGTTAAAGTAGGAGCGACGAACATGGAGCGCCATCACTAATTCTTCTAGTGCCGCGTTACCCGCCCGCTCACCGATGCCGTTTATAGTACATTCGAGTTGACGAGCGCCGTTTTTCACCGCTTCTAGAAAATTAGCCACCGCTAAACCGAGATCATCGTGACCGTGTACCGAGATTATAGCCCGATCGATATTTGGTACATTATCTTTAATGCCTTTGATCAGCGCCCCAAATTCCCCAGGTGTGGTGTAACCCACCGTATCGGGGATATTAACGGTAGTCGCACCGGCGGCTATGGCTCTTTCCAACACCTGATAGAGGAATTCTGGATCACTACGCCCCGCGTCTTCGGGCGAGAATTCCACATCATCGACGAAAGATTTAGCGTAAGCCACCATTTCGGGAACTATTTCTAAAACTTCGGCTCTGGTTTTCTTGAGTTTGTAGGCTAGATGAATATCGGAAGTAGCTAAGAATGTATGAATGCGGGGTTTAGCTGCCCCTTTGAGGGCTTCGGCTGCACTCTTGATGTCCTGTTTGGTTGCTCTCGCTAAACCGCAAATAGTAGGGCCGTTTTCACCCCCTACTGTTTCCGCTATTTTCTGTACTGCTTGAAAGTCGCCGGGGCTGGCGTGGGGAAATCCAGCTTCTATGATGTCAACACCCAGTCTGGCCAGTGCGCGAGCTATGGTAAGTTTTTCTTCTACGTTCAGGGCTGCCCCAGGGGATTGTTCGCCGTCTCGTAGTGTGGTATCGAATATGAGAATACGATCGTTCTGATTATCCATAGTAATTTAACGCACTGACAGTATTAAAGTGTCTGTTTTCTATTATATAACGACGGATTTATTAGTATAAAACTTGAGCATCGCTTTTTTCTATATCGGCGCGGATGTCGTTCAGGTCAATATAGCGATCGGTCGCATTTCTCAATTCTCGGGCGATCATGCCTTCGGTTGAGACTACGGTAATATGAGTGTTTTTTGACCGGAGAAGTTCGATCGCCCTTTCAAAATCCCCATCACCGCTGAAGAGGATGACGCGATCGTACTGTTCTACAGTATTAAACATATCCACGACTATCTCTATATCTAGGTTAGCTTTTTGTGAATACCTGCCCGAACTATCGTCGTAGTATTCTTTGAGAATTTTCGTCCTCACCGTATAACCTAAACTGATCAGAGCATCACGAAACCCCCTTTGATCTTGGGAATCTTTTAAGCCCGTATACCAGAAAGCATTGATCAGGGAAATGGTCGGATCGTTAGTAAAGTATTCTAAAACCCTCCTCGGATCGAAAAACCAACCGTTTTTTTGTTGGGCGTAAAACATATTGTTACCATCTACAAATATTGATAAGCGATCCTTGTAACGTATACAAGTACAAGCAGCATTATTATTATCAGTCATAAGTTTAAATAAATATTAGACATAGATAACTCAAGAGACAGACTGGGCCTCTTGAAATTTAAAAATTTGTTTTAGAGATAGAAAAGTAGTTTGAATGTAAACGACTATTTCTTAAGGAGCGAAAGTATAATACCTAACTTTTTGGACAAAATTAGGAATATAAGCATAGAAAAAATAGAGATTGAATTTAATCAAGATATAAGGGTTATGGATAAGAGATTATACAGGATAAATTTAATAATGGGCACTATATAAGAGTTTTCATTTCTTAGGGCGAATGGATGAGATAGGATACCCAATCACTCCAACCCCCAGGATATAGCTTAACATTCTCATAACCAGCCATTTCCAAAGAAAAGAGATTAACACAGGCGGTTACTCCAGAACCACAATATACGATTATTTCTGCGTTACGGGGGTAATCTTCCCACAGGCAAATCTGTTCGGATATAGGCAAGATATAGCCTTTTTCATCCGTAACTCTCTGCCAGGGTGAATTTACCGCCCCCTCGATGTGTCCTGCCATCGGATCGATCGGTTCTATCTTACCTAGATAACGATCGCCATCCCGAGAATCTATCAATATCGTAGAGGCACAGCGAGCGATCACCCCCTCCCTATCCACCAACCAATCGGGATGAGTATCGGGCATGAAATCACCTTCTCGGGGAGTCGGTAAATCGGCGCTGACGGGATAGCCATCATTTAACCAGGCCTGCCAACCGCCATCTAAAAAAGCTACGCGATCGTGTCCCAAATAGCGTAATAACCACCAAGTGCGGGAAGCGAAGGCTAAACGAGAGGAATCGTATAATATAACCCGAGTCTGGTTTTTGACGATGCCGGTGCGGGCGAAAACCTCGCTAAGTCGGGAAAAATCTGGTAAGGGATGCCTGCCGCCGTGTCGGGAGGGGGGAGAGGATAAATCCTGATTGAGATCGAGATAATGGGCACCCGGTATGTGAGCCGTTTGATATTGTTGATAGCCCCAATCCGGTTGGGTTAAGTGAAAGCGACAATCGATAATGATCAGATCGGTGTCTTCGAGGTTAGCGTTGAGCCATTCTGTAGAAACTGTACCCGTCTTATTCATCGGAAAAGGCTTTAATAATTACTAAACAGTTTCTATTATCTTCGGTACGGTAGTAATCGAGAACCGTAGAGACTTTTTGTAATATGGGTAAACCCTGACCACTACCGGATAAACGCTTTTCGTTGCCAGCCAAAAGTTGTAGAGATCTATCCAGGTCAAAAGGTTGACCATAATCCCAGACGCGTATTTCCATCGAATCACTCTTAAGGGTAAGCTCTATCTCTATGGGAGTGTCCGGGGGTAAATCTTTATGGGCGTGGCGCACTGCGTTGGTAAATCCTTCCGCTAGCGCTAATTGACACTGTAGCCAGTGTTGACGGGGTACGAGGTTTTGATCGAGTTGATTGAAGTTTTCTAGAACTCGATCTAATTCTTTTAAATCACTGGCTACCTTAAAGAAGATTCTCAATTACTCAAAGACCCTTTTATCGATTATGGTAGAAAATGAATATAAGTTTCAACACCTAGTGTAATTCTAGAGTGTTCCCCTCTCCCGATCTATGCTCGAAATTCTTGTCATTGACGATGATCCAGCCATCCAAATATTTCTTGAAAGAGCTTTAGGTAAAGCTGGCTACAAGATTACTATAGCTAGCACAGGTGACGAAGGTGTAAAAATAGCCAGGAAAAGTCATCCCGCCCTGATCATCTGCGATTGGATGATGCCGGGTATTAACGGCATAGAAGTGTGTCGTCAAATTAAAAATACTCCTGAGTTAGCAACTACCTTTTTTATTCTATTAACTTCTCTGGTGTCTGTGGAAGATCGGGTCAGGGGATTAGATGCCGGGGCGGATGATTTTTTATGTAAGCCGATCGAGATCCCCGAACTACGTGCTAGAGTTCGCTCGGGTTTGCGATTACATCAGTTGAGTCATGATCTTCGCTTACAGAAGCAATTACTGGAGATGGAGTTATGCGAGGCGGCCGATTACGTGCGCTCTATACTTCCCGAACCGATCGAAGAAACTCGGGTGAAAATCGATTTTCGTTTTCTGCCTTCTCGTCAATTAGGCGGTGACGGATTCGATTATTATTGGTTGGATTCTTCTCACCTGGCAATTTATCTATTAGATGTGGCTGGGCACGGTTTACGCGCCGCCCTACCCTCTCTATCGGTGATTAATTTATTACGTTCTCGGAGCTTGAGTCAGGTGGATTATTATCAGCCGAATCAAGTCCTCGGAGCCCTGAATCAAACTTTTCAAATTACTCAACGTAATGATAAATATTTTACTATTTGGTATGGAGTTTATAATTTAAGAACTAAAGAATTGGTTTATGCCAGTGCTGGTCATCCCCCCGCCATTCTGATTTCTCTTAATGCGGAAGGTATCATTTTTGAAGAACGGTTAAAAACCCCTGGTTTTCCTATTGGAATGTTTTTAGAATCCGAGTATATTAATTATGTCCGCCAGATTCCTCCCTCAAGTAATATCTATCTATTCAGCGATGGTATTTATGAGATAGAAGAACCTAACGGGAGAATTTGGGGATTGGAAAAATTTATTCAGTTTTTAAAATCTTCATATAAATATCAATTAAATGACCTGGATGATTTCATAGAACATATTAAAGTTTTACAGAAAAATAAAATTTTTGACGATGATTTATCAATCATGAAAATAAGTTTTTAGTTTATATTTAGAGATAAATTTATTGCTTTAATATTTTTTGCTCTAATTCTTCTCGATTGGGAAAAATTTCAAAAACTCTATCCATATTTGTTAATTCAAAAAGCATAGAAATTTGTTCATTAATCGAACAGAGAAATAATTGCGCCCCTACAGAACGAATCGTTTTTAATGCGAGAACTAAAGCCCCTAAACCCGAACTATCCATAAAGGTAACGTCCTTAAAATCAACCACAATAATATCGTTAGATGATTGAACCAGTTCGGTAATTTCCTGACGGAATTGACTCGCTTGTGTGCTATCTAAAATACCAGAAGGTTGGACGATTTTAATATAAGAAGGCATAAAATTAGTAGGTAACTTCATCAACATTTATTATTTTTATCACATTTACGAGAACAGTTGAGCAACAATAACCATAGTAAAGAGAGAAAAGATCATGGAAACCTACGATATGATTATCATCGGTGCCGGCCATAATGGCTTAGTCTGCGCCGCTTATTTGTTAAAAGCGGGTTATAAAGTCTTACTCTTGGAGAAGCGATCGATCCCGGGAGGAGCGGCGACAACAGAAGAAGTAATACCAGATAAAGCACCAGGCTTCAAGTTCAACCTCTGCGCTATCGATCATGAATTTATCTTCCTCGGGCCCGTGATAGAGGAATTAAACCTGAAAAGCTACGGCTTAAAATATCTCTTTTTCGATCCGACGGTTTTCTGCCCCCATCCCGACGGTAATTCATTCCTCGCCTATCGCTCGATAGAGAAAACCTGTGCCGATATTGCTCGTTATAGTCCTGCCGATGCGGAGAGATACGCTCGTTTCATTCAATATTGGGGGCAGTTGATGGGGGCGATCGCTCCCTGGTTTAATATGCCCCCCCAGGCACTGCTGAAAATCGCTACTAACTATGATTCTACAGCTCTAAAATCCCTCTGGGGCACGATCGGCTCTAAAAAGAAATTACTAGATTTCATCCGCAATATGATCACCTCCGCCGAGGATGTCCTCAACGAATGGTTCGATAGCGAAGTGATCAAAGCCCCCCTAGCCCGTCTCGCCGCCGAAATCGGTGCGCCTCCCTCTCAAAAAGGCATTACCGCCGGCCTGATGATGATGGCGATGCGCCACTCTCCAGGGGTAGCCCGCCCCCAAGGTGGTACAGGGGCACTGGTACAGGCTCTGGTTAAATGCGTACAGGATCATGGCGGTGTTATCCTCACAGACCAAACCGTAGAAGAGATTCTCATTGATAACGGCACTGCCGTGGGGGTGAGGATAGCAGGCGGGAAGGAATATCGGGCTACTAAGGCGGTTATCTCTAATATCGACGCTCGACGAGTATTTTTGCAATTAGTAGATCCGGCAGCTATAGACGCGGCTGACCCAGAACTAAGACAAAGGGTAGAAAGGAAAATTGTCAATAATAACGAAACAATTCTTAAGATTGATTGCGCTCTCTCAGAATTGCCCCGCTTTGAAAGACACGAGCAGAGGGATGAAAATCTCGTAGGCACGATATTAATAGCCGACTCGGTGCGGCAAGTGGAAAAAGCCCACGCCCTCACTATTATGGGGGAAATTCCTGACGCCGATCCATCGGTTTACCTCGATATTCCCTCCGTACTAGATCCGAGCCTAGCGCCGCCCGGAAAACATACGATGTGGATAGAATTTTTTGCCCCCTATCAAATCGCCGGAGCGGAAGGTACCGGGTTAGATGGTACCGGTTGGACGGATGAGTTAAAAGAGAAGGTGGCCGATCGCGTTATCGATAAAATAAACGAATACGCCCCCAATTTGAAAACCTCTATCATCGCCCGGCGAGTGGAAAGCCCGGCCGAGTTAGGGCGGCGATTAGGATCTTATAAAGGCAATTATTATCATCTGGATATGACTTTAGATCAGATGATTTTCCTGCGCCCTTTACCTGAAATCGCTAACTATAAAACACCTCTTAAGAATTTATACTTAACTGGTGCCGGAACGCATCCAGGCGGTTCTATTTCGGGAATGCCAGGACGGAATTGCGCTAATGTTATTATTGGAGATAAGAACTCTATCTGGCAGAGATTTTTAGGCTAATAACGCTTATGAATAAACAGGTTTTGATTGTCGGGGGAACAGGAAGGATTGGTCAATGTGTCGCTCAAGATTTACATCAATATACCTCTAATGATGTGATCGTTACTGGTAGAAAACAACCTCATGATTTAGATAGTAAATTACAATTTGTGTCTTTAGATCTGGAAGATAAAGATAAATTGAGGCGATTAATAGGTGGGGTAGATTTAGTGATACACTGTGCGGGGCCGTTTCATTATCGAGATGGGGAAGTTTTAAAAACCTGTATCGAGGAAGGTGTAAATTATATCGATGTCAGCGATCATCGTTCCTTCTTTCAAAAATTATTACCCTACAGAACCGCCGCCGAGAAAGCTGGCATAACCGCTATAGTTAATACGGGAGTTTTTCCTGGAATTTCTAACAGTATAGTGCGTCAGGGAATCGAAAAATTAGACAGCGCGGAGACGATTCATTTAAGTTACGTAGTATCGGGGTCTGGTGGAGCGGGATTAACAGTAATGCGTACTACATTTTTAGGTTTAAAAAATTCTTTTCAAGTCTGGCTCGATGACGAATGGAAAGAAATTTTACCCTATACGGAAAGGGAAACGATTGACTTTCCCCCGCCCTATGGTAAGACGGGCGTTTATTGGTTCGATATGCCAGAAGCTTATACTTTTGCCGAGTCTTTCAATGTGAAGAATGTGATTACTAAATTCGGTTCCATCCCCGATCTTTACAATCATTTAACCTGGATTACGGCTCACGTTTTCCCCCGCTTCTGGGTAGAAACTCCTAAAGGGATAGAATTCTTTTCCAACGTGAGTTACAACATGACTAAAGTAACCGATAAGTTTACCGGCGTGGGCGTGGCTATGAAGGCGCGAATTGACGGGCGGAGAGGGGGTGAGGATGTGATATATGAGGCGACGATGGTACATTCCCATACTTCCATAGCCGCCGGAGCGGGCACCGGTAGCGTCGCCGCCTTCGTTTTAGAAGGGAAAATAAATCAACCGGGGATTCATCCAGTGGAGCAAGTGTTACCCACTACCCTGTTTGAAGAGTCGATGAAACAGAGAGGTATAGTTATTAACGAGAGTTGGAAGTGACCGTCGATGATGATATGATCGATCGCACTTCACCTTCTATAATCGTCATGGTTAGTATTCCCACCTCATTTGAAGAAACGATCGAGCAGGCCAAAGCGGCAACTATAGAGGCTCTGGAAGCGGGAAATAAACTGATTCAAGTGGAGTTAGTCATTCCCGAAATAGCTTTAAAAGCCCAATCTCTAGCGCTTGAATTCACGGAATTACTGCAATCTTACGGGGAAGGTTTGCGGGTAATTTTCCCAGATACCGGGGCGGCGATGTTAGCCCGACGCGATTGGGGAAAGACAAACTTTAAGGTGAGCGATTTGGGTAGTCGTTTCACCTCGGTTGAGGAGAATATTTCCCCAGAAGATACGGCTTATCTGGTGGTTTGCCCTTCCTCGGTGGAAATCGGCGCGGTGGAGAAACTATCTCAAGCTGCTGTAGATAAACCGGTAGTGTTACTGATTCCCCAGTTAGAAGACGTGTCCATCGTCGGCATCGGTTACGCCGCCAGACAATTGCGGGATAGATTCATCAGTAGCATAGAATCAGCTTATTATTTCCGCCCTCTAGAAGGAGCTTTCGTCATTCGCTCTTACCCTGGACTCTGGGAAGTATGGTTAGAAAAAGATGACGGTTACGAGCTAATTGCCCAACAATCCTCTAAACCAGCAGGGGAAGACTTAGAGAGAATCATCTTAAAAGCCACCACTCCCACTCTAGACGAAACACAGCCCAACCAACCAGTTAAAAAATCAGGTTTATTCGGTGATTTAAAAAGGTTGCTGAGAGCGTTGAGTCAGTAAAATCGGATCAAATCAAAACATCAAAAGCATTCTCTATATACTGACTCAACCGTAAACGATAGCCATCGCGGATGAGAAAACCATCAGCCGCACGAGGTAAACTGGCTTTCTCGCTTTCCACTTCCACTAAAGCCACATCGAAACGGCAGGGGTAGTTAGCCCACTCAGGATGACGAGCTAGAAACATCGCCGCCATCTGCGATAACTTTTGCTGTTTACGATAATCTACCGCTAACTTTCCCCCTTCATCCCAATTATTCTTACTCCGCGTCTTCACTTCCACGAAAGCAAGAAGAGGGAGAGAGTTGCAGAAAGCGATAATATCGATCTCGCCGTAGCGAGTGCGCCAGCGATGAGAGAGGATTTTCCATCCCGCTGCCGCCAGCCAATCGACTACGATAATTTCTCCTAATTCTCCGGGCGTGGTCATTTTAATTGAGCGCCGAGGCAGTCTCAGGGGAAGCGGCCAACTCGGCTAATTTTTCCTGTTGGTCTTTGGCTATACAGGATTGGATTATCTCCTCAATATCCCCTTCTAATGCGGGAGAGAGAGAGAAGTTCTGTCCGAGACGGTGATCGGTGACGCGGTTATCTTTATAATTGTAGGTGCGGATTTTCTCCGAACGGGAACCCGTGCCCACTTGAGAGCGGCGCATCGATGTCACCGCTTCCTGTTGTTCCCTGAGTTTGATCTCGTATAACTTCGCCCGCAGGATCTGCATCGCTCGCTCCCGGTTCTGTAACTGCGATCGCTCCTCCGTACAGAAAACCCTTATCCCAGTAGGTTTGTGAATTAAATCCACCGCTGTCTCTACCTTGTTGACGTTCTGCCCGCCAGCACCTCCAGAACGAGCCGTAGTCAATTCAATATCTTTGGGGTCGATCTGTACCTCTACCTCGTCCACTTCCGGCATGATCGCCACTGTAGCAGTAGAAGTATGAACGCGCCCGCTCGCTTCCGTTAGGGGCACCCTCTGCACCCGATGCACCCCGGCTTCATACTTTAACTTACTGTAGACGCTATCGCCCTTGATCTCTAGAATCGCCTCTTTAAAACCCCCCATATCGGCGAGGGATTCGCTCACCAAACTGACTTTCCAGTTTTGGGTTTCAGCGTATTTAGAATAGAGACGGACTAAATCACCAGCCCATATACTGGCTTCATCCCCTCCCGTACCGGCGCGGATCTCTAACATGATATTCTTATCGTCGTTAGGATCACGGGGTAAGAGGAGAATCGTCAGGAGAGTTTCTAACTCTTCGGTTTTCTGCTGTAATTCTTCTACTTCCAGGCTAGCCATCTCCCTCAATTCCGGATCGTTGGCCGATTCTTTTAAAATTTGTCGGGCACCGGTTAAATCTTCTTGAGTTTTCTGCCAGATTTCGTAAGTGTTGACGGTTTCTTCTAAAGAGGCCCTGGCTTTCGCCACTTTTTGTAATTCGTCTGGATTGCCAGTAATATCGGGATCGGCTAACCGACGAGTCAATTCATTATAAGTTTGTTCTACCGATTTCAGTTTTTCTAAAAGATACGCTTGAGCCATAATTACTGATAAGTGATTAGTTTTGCCCCGCAGGTAAACCCCACCGGGCAGGATAGTTTTTAAGATTTTTTAGGTTATTTAATTGTACTGCTATGTGTATCTAGCTTACTCGGTTTTAGACGCGATCGCTCCTCGGTAGAAGTCCCTGATCGATTGTAATGTTTTATCGAAGATCGATCGCTTCTGTTCTGCAGTTATATCGAAACTCTGAATCTTATTCAATAGTTTAGCTTCTTGTACCTGCACATCACCATCACTATAAATCAAGCTGCTGATCTCAGTCAGCAGACTGTCATAATCTTCTTGAGTGGGATTATGCCCTAAATATTCTTCTAACCATTCGTAGCACTCGGCGGGGGAAACTGGTCTCAACTCTGATAATAAATTCTTTAAGTCGCCATCGTCTCTAAAACCCCACTTGTCTGCGGTTGCTCTAAGATATTCTCTCTCTTGCGGGTAGATAATCCCGTCTAACCAAGCCGTACCAATAAGTATCTTCAGTAATAATTTCGTTTTCGCTTCCATCACTCATCCTTGATTAACTTGACCATAAAAAATCCATCCATCTGATGTAGATGGGGTAAAACCTTCAACCAGCCTCCGGGGGTAGTGAAAGGATGGAATAACTCCGGTAAATCCCTGACAACCCGCCATTGAGGGTGACTGGAGAGAAAGTTCTCGATCACTTCTTCATTTTCCCCCCGATTGAGGGTACAGGTAGCATAAACTAAGATTCCTTTCGGTTTTACCCAACCTGCCACCTGTTCTAATAATTCCGCCTGTATCTGACTCAATGCCCCCAGGTTATCAGGCCTTTCCCGCCAGCGAATATCCGGACGTTTATGGAGAGTACCGAGTCCGGAACAGGGAGCGTCGAGTAATACGCGATCGCCTTTGCCGATAAAATCGGGATGATGGCGGCTATCTACCCGTTTAATCTCCACCGAGTGCAATCCGGAGCGTTTAATATTAGCTTCTATCTGTTTTAGTCGAGAGGCGACGGCATCACAGGCCCATATTTTCCCCTTATCCCCCATCAATTCGGCGATGTGGGTGGTTTTACCGCCAGGGGCAGCACAGGCATCGATGATGGTTTCGCCCGGAGAGGGGGCGAGTAAGTGGCTCACTAACTGGGCGCTACTATCCTGAAAGCTGTACCATCCCTCCTGAAAGCGGGGTAACTGTTTTACATTACCGACACCGCCGCTCAAGCGCAAGGCTTGGGGGAGATTATCGACTTGGGTAACTTTCACCTCCGCCCCTTCTAAAAGCGTTTTTACTTCCTCCCGATCGGTTTTGAGAGTATTAACCCGTATATCTAAACTCGGCGAGCGATTGAACCAGCGACACAATCCCTCTGTATCTTCCTCGCCGAATTGCTCCAACCATAACCGGATTATCCAGTCGGGGAAACTATGGATTATGCCCAGTTGACTCACCCTATCCGGGGGTAGGGTTAAAACTTCCCCGCCCGCTTCTAAGCGGCGCAGATATTGCCTGAGGATGCCGTTGACGACTCCCCCTAATTTACCCAAGCCCTGCTGTTTGGCTAACTCCACCGCCGTATCGACTGCGGCAGAAAAGGGGATGTTTTCCAGATAGCGCAGTTGATAGAGGCCGATATGAAGAATCCTTCTCAGGGTGGGAGGTTGTTGCTCGGCTTTTTTCTGCCCCAAACTATCGATAATATTGTCTAGTGTGCGCTGACGGCGCACGATGCCATAGACTAACTCGGTAGTTAGGGATTTATCGAGGGCGGATAAAGAGGAATGGAGATGACGATCAAGCGCTCGATCCGTGTATGCAGTCGAACGATCGATGTCGAGTAAGGTCTTTAAAGCTAAAAGACGGGCGGACATGAATTAACCCATTTTCGTCTCGATGAATTGATGTAGAGCCTCTAAAGCCACCCAGGGTATTTCGTGAGCCATCGGGAACTCGTGATACTCGACGGTAACACCCTTGTGGATCAATAAGTCTCTGGTTTTTCGCGCCTCGGTAACGGGCACTACCATGTCTTGAGTACCGTGAACGATCAATACCGGAGGTATGGCTTCTTCTGTTATGTGGGGTTCGCCGTGAAGATAACCGCTCAGACAGGCTAAACCAGCCAGGGGGAAAGATAAGCCCACATCTAAAGTCATAGCCCCGCCCTGGGAGAAACCGCAGAGAAAGGTGTTGGACAGGGGAATGCCCGTAGTCGCCTCTAATCCCAATAACCAGTCGGCCAGTAAATGACAGGTTTCTTCGAGGCCTTCGTAGTTATCGGTTTCTAGTGCGTACCAAGCACGGCCACCTAGTACATGAGGGTGCTTTAAAGGGGCATTAGGGAAGATGAACCAGCATCCTGGTAAGTTTAACGCCTCGGCCAGGGGGGCTAAATCCTTCGCATCAGCCCCCCAACCGTGTAACATAACCACCAAATGTGTCGGGGTTCGTTCTTCGTTCGGATTGATACTAATCGCTTTTAAAGTCAAATATTTACTCCTCCGACAACTCCTATAGCTCCTATTCTAAGGTTAATCTTCTAACCATACCGTAGGAATCTGGCTCGGTTTTTCCGGTAGTTTCATCAATCCCATTTCCGTCAGTTTGATCACCGTATTTAAAGATTCTACTAACTGCGGATCGAATCTAGTCCCACTATAGTCTTGACACTTTTGTAAAGCATCAGTGAGCGATAGGGCGGGCCTGTCTCCTCTCGGTTGGGTTTGCTCTTGAAAGTAGGCTACCAATCCTAATATACGCGATTCTAAGGGGATTTCGTCCGTCTTCAACCCGTTAGGGATACCGCTACCATCCCAATATTCTAATTCGTGCAGGATGATCTGGCGAACGGGTTCTAATTCCGGCATCGAGGAGAGTAATTGAGCAGCGAACAGAGATCGAGAATTCCAAAATTTTAAACTGGCTTCGTCTAATTGGCTGGCCCGATGAGTGAATACTTCCAAAGGGGCCTCCGCTAAACCTAACCTGTATAATAATCCCGCTAGGCGTAAGCGTCGCAGTCTTAACATCGGTAAATCTAATAACTGCCCTATCACTTCCGCTAAGGCTGATACTTGTAGGGAGGCGACGGGGTTATCTTTATCCCTCTCGTCTACTTTCTGAGCCATACGCAGGAAAGCCTGTAATTTATTGGCGGCGAGATTTTTATTCAATCTCAAGGCCTGCCCCTCTAATTCCACTAGCTCCCTACTCTGTCTCGTTACCGTGACTAATTGTTGCTGGCTCATCTGTAAGTAGGTGACGACGCGGGAAACAACGCCGGTTAAGTCAATCGGTTGGGTGTTGACGATATTAGCGGTGATTTCCGACTGTAGGGAATGGAGGTTCTCGCACAACCTGGGATTATAGGGTTTCATTCGTTCGATCAGAATCGTCGCCGCCCTCTGGACTAGATCTCGATCGAATGTCCACAGCCCGTAAAATTTTCTCTCCGTATCGGTTTGCGGCTGACTGTCGGCTTTATATTCTTCCGGGGATAGTTCGTGACACAATACCATCGCCGCGTAATTATCCGCCAGGATGATTAAATTCCATTCCTCGACCAAACTATCTTCTAAATCGAGATGCACTAGGGAAACGTTATTAAGTTGACCAGTTTTATGGCTCTCGAAGCCGCTATCGGCTACAGCGGCGATCGCTATATGACGGGAAACCCGCGCTATGTCAAAGTATCTATCCGCCTCTTGCAGATACCACTTACCCTGTTGGAATGTTACCAGTACTAAAGGCTGATGCGCCTGCTCTTGCTGGGGATTCTGTAAGATATGATCTTCTAGGGCGTGACAGAGGGCTACTAAAGTATTCTTAAAGTAGACTCCATAACTCGGCGGTAATTGTCCATCGGGGCAAGAAAGTTTGAGCTGGTTTAAAGTAGACTCTGGTTGCATGGGCTGGGGAATTTTTAAACGGGAAAAATCAGAGCGCGGGAATATTTATCTCTAAAATATCTCAAAACCTATTACCGATGACTATTATTATTTGTTCTGGAATTCATAAGCCAGACTTAACTTTAGAATTTATCGATGGTATGAGGAGAGCGGGAGCTGGTTTAACCGATCGCGCGATCGTCCCCATCGATTATAACCCCCCTCTATTCCCTCCTGCTTTCTTCTTCTATCTAAAACGCCATCATTCTCTTCTGACACCCCTGACTATTATCAGTTTTAGCGCGGGAGTGCCCGGGGCCGTCGCTGGGGCCAATCTCTGGAGGGCAAGCGGTGGTAAGATAAAAGCGTTGATCGCTTTCGATGGTTGGGGTGTCCCCCTATTCGGTGACTTTCCCCTTTATCGAGTCAGTCACGATTACTTTACCCACTACACCAGTTTAATCAGTGGCGGTGGCGGGATTAATTTTTATGCTGAACCTGCCATTTCCCATCTCGATTTATGGCGTTTTCCCGATCGATCTCGGGGTTGGAAAGTTACCCCCTCGGGAAAAAGTTATACTAATGCTGCGGTTTTCCTCGCCCGACTGCTTGAATGAATTAGCCTGAGTATAATTTACTATGGATTTATCAAGGTTTATCTAGATGGTTACTTCTTTTAATCCCTGTATACTCTTCGTCGGTACGGATGAGCTTATAACCCGGTCTGCCGGTGCGGATTTGCGAGAAACTGGTTATCACCCCGCCTATATAGGTGAGGTGAAAAATGCCCTGAAAGATTATCAGACAATGCGCCCGGCGATGATCATCATAGACAGGCTGGCGACGGGGGAAGCAGGGATTAAATTCTGTCAGGAGCTACGTTTACAAGGGGAGAAGGTTTTTATTATCATGCTATTAGCCGAAGAAACCCTAGAGGAAAGAGTTCTTTGTCTAGAAGCTGGTGCGGATGATTATTTTATCAAGCCCTACAATACTCAGATATTTCTCAAGTTGATCGGTTTCTATCTACAACAGCCAGACACGGTAAAAGAGCAGTTACGTTTCGGTGATATGGTTTTAGATCTGTCTAGCCGGCGTTTGTTTCTTAAGAATATAGCGATCGATCTGACCATGAAAGAATTTGAACTGCTCAGATACTTGATGGCACATCCTAAAGAAGTTCTAACGAGAGAGCAAATATTAGAGAACGTTTGGGGTTATGATTTTCAAGGTGAATCTAACGTTATCGAAGTGTATATTCGTTATCTGAGGTTAAAAATGGAATCTGGGGGCAACAAACGTTTAATACATACCGTTAGGGGCGTGGGCTACGTATTGAGGGAAAGTTAAAAAATGAAAAGTTTGAAAATCTACACAGTCATCGTTTTGGGTTTGCTCCTCTGGGGTTGTAATTCTCTGCCGGGAGACAGAAGCGATTTATCGAGCGTTGCCGTAGCCGATACCCCCACCCAAGGACAGAATCTCCCCATAACCGCCACTTTTAAAGTGAAGGATCAGATTATCGAATTAGAAGTAGCCAGAACTCCCGAACAACAAGAAAAGGGATTGATGTATCGGACTTCTCTATCTAAAAATCGCGGTATGTTATTTACTTTTCCCACACCCCGCCTCACCCGTTTCTGGATGAAGAATGTTTTTATTTCTTTGGATATGGTGTTTTTAAAAGATGGCGTAATTAAGGAAATTTTGGCCGATGTACCTCCCTGTAAAGCCGATCCTTGCCCCATCTACGGCCCCGATAGCCTGGTGGATCAAGTAATTGAATTACCCGGCGGCAGAGCTGGTGAGTTAGGTTTAAAGCCTGGAGATAGAATCAGGATCATTCCCCAATAGTCCTTGATGAAGAAATTTTACCGTCAAGAAAATTAATTGCAAACTGTACAGTAAATATACTCAAAAATGACAGACAGAAATCTAAAAGTTTTGTATAGTATATCGGAAGACCGACAGTATTAGTATGTATGATATGAAAAACAAAAGTAGTCTACTTCTAGCTCAAGAATAAGCTTTTATCTTACCTAAGAATTGTTGCTGTCACATACCTTAGCGTGAGGTCAAGGTATCTAAGCAAAAATTACAATCTATGACCATAGATAAAATTATCGGTCAGGATGAGAGGTAGACAGTCTTACAAAGTGTCTATCCATACTCGACAGTCGAGATAATAAAACTCAAAATGAAACTTACAACTAAGGAAATAAACAGCACGATGTCTAGTACTAATTACTCACTATTTGTGAATTTTCTCCAGGATGAATTATCCCTATCGAGGGAATCGATCGCTATGGCGGAACGCTCCGTCGAAACCGATAACAGTTATCTACCGATGATCTTATGGAAATACGGCTTAGTCACCCTAGAAGAATTAGATATGATCTACGATTTTCTAGAACGAGTTATTTAAGGAGTACCCCGGATGAATAAGCGACCTAAAAGCATTAAAAAAGTGGGTGATACGCCCACTTTTTTAATCCCCATATAACTTAAGAAAGGATATAAACCAGTAAGAAGAGGATGATCCACACCACATCGACGAAGTGCCAATACAACTCGGCCGCCTCTACACCGAAATGAGAGCTACTAGAATAATGACCCGCCTGACGGGAACGCCAGAGGACGGCGAGGATGAGTAATAATCCGAAAGTTACGTGTAAGCCATGAAAACCTGTCAGAGCGAAGAAGCAACTGGTAAAGAGATTTGTTTTCAAACCGAAATCGGCATGATAATACTCGTATCCCTGACCGATTAAAAAGGCGATACCCATCAGGGCAGTCAGGCCGAACCAGAACTGTAGACCGGAATTATTGTTATTTTTGATGGCTTTCTGTCCCATGTGCATAACAAAACTACTGGCTACGAGGATGATGGTGTTAACCGTCGGTAGGGTTAACTCCAATTCTGGGGAATTGGCGGGAGGCCAGACGGGTAGTAGAGTACGGTAATAGAGGAAAGCAGAGAACAAACCTAAAAAGATGGAGCTTTCCGCTACGAGGAAGAGGGCGACACCGAACATACGATGATCGGGATGACCGTGATGGTGATCGTTGATGGCCTCAACGGGTTGATATTCGGGAGTCAATTTAGCGTTATTAACTGCTGAACCTTGCATGAAACATCTCCTCTATTTAGATTCTGCGCCGACTTCGGCTAATAATTCCTGCACCGAGCCATCATCTCCCTCGGCTTCCTCACTGTCGATCCCGTAATCATAGGGGCCTGACCAGAGAACGGGTATTTCTTCAAAGTTTTCGATAATCGGCGGTGAAGAGGTTTGCCATTCAAGGGTGAGGGCCCGCCAGGGATTTCGTCCGGCTTCTTTTCCTTTAAAAACGCTCCAGATGATATTGATGGCGAAGGGAATACTGGATAAACCGAGTAAGTAAGCTCCCGCCGTACTCCACAGGTTGAGATCCTGAAATTGTGGATCGTAAAGGGCGACGCGCCGATTCATCCCCATCAATCCTAACTCGTGCATAGGCATGAAAGTTAGATTGAGTCCGATGAAGGTGGTGACGAAATGGATCTTACCTAGGGTTTCGTTGTACATACGCCCGCTCATCTTCGGGAACCAATGATAGACGGCACCGAATAGGGCCATCGCCGTACCGCCAAAGAGAACATAGTGGAAGTGGCCGACGATAAAATAGGTATCGTGAACGTGTATATCGAAGGGTACGGAAGCTACCATAACCCCAGTTAAACCACCGATGAGGAAGGAAGATACAAAACCTATACCGAATAACATCGGGGTATTGAGTTCGATCTTACCGCCCCAGATCGTCGCGCACCAACTGAAGATTTTAATACCAGTAGGCACCGCGATTAGCATCGTCGCCGCCATGAAAAACATCCTTAACCATCCGGGTGTACCACTGGTGAACATATGGTGCGCCCAAACGATCAAACCGAGAAAACAGATCGCTAAACTCGAATAAGCGATCGCCCGATAGCCGAAGATCGGTTTGCGGGAGTGTACGGGTAGGATTTCAGAGATGGTGCCGAAGAACGGCAGGATCATGATGTATACGGCGGGATGGGAATAAAACCAGAATAAGTGCTGATAAACGATCGGATCTCCGCCCCCAGTGGGATTAAAAAAGCTAGTGCCAGCGATGAGATCGAAGGAGAGGAGAATCAAAGCAGCGGCCAAAACCGGAGTAGACAGTAACGCCAGCGTGGAGGTAGCCAGCATCGCCCAAC
Organism: uncultured bacterium; assembly: GCA_964623815.1. GTDB lineage: Bacteria > Cyanobacteriota > Cyanobacteriia > Cyanobacteriales > Microcystaceae > Chroococcopsis. The sequence continues at coordinate 70,042 of CAZUVR010000014.1, forward strand.
AGAACAGGGGCATACTATGGATGTCCATATCGGGGATACGCATTTTCAGAATCGTGGTGATGAAGTTCACCGCGCCCAAAATAGAAGAGGTTCCCACGAGTAAGACACTGAGAATCCAGATTTCTTCTCCCCACACACCGCTGATCAAACTCAAAGGCGGGTAGGATGTCCAACCGGATTGGGGCGCACCGACGAAGAAGCTCGATAATAGCAGAATACCGCCCGGGGGGGTCAGCCAGAAAGCAACTGCGTTGAGGCGGGGGAAAGCCATATCTTCTGCCCCGATCATCAGGGGGATGAGGTAGTTGGCGAATCCTGCCCCGGCGGGAACGATCCAGAGGAAGATCATGATCGTCCCGTGTAGCGTCATAAATTGATTGTATAGTTCTGGACTAACGAAATCCGGATCGGGGGTGGCTAACTCGGTACGCAGTACTTCGGCGAAGGCACCGCCTATATAGAAGAAGATGAAAGCGGTGACGAGATATTGAATACCGATCACTTTATGATCGGTACAGAAGGTGAAGTAATCAGTCCATTTCCTCTGCTTGTGTTGTACCGCAGGGGATTGACTGAGGTTTTCCGTGCTTGTACTCATGGGTATTTATAGATGATGATGATGGAGATGATCGAGCGCGGCGCTGTCGATGCCCATTTCCTCGGTGTAGGGGGCTAAATATTGGGCATCGCTCATAACCGCAGTGTTAACCGCTAGCGGTTCTTGTGCCGGGCTTGAGGCGATCGTATTTTCCTGTACCCACTTGTCGTAGTCGGTTTGAGAATGGACGACGAATGAGGATTTCATGCCACCGTGATAAGAGCCACATAATTCGGCGCAGATGATCGGGTACTGTCCCTCTCTATCGGAGGTGAAGGCGAGGGTGGTATTGCGGCCTGGGATAACGTCTTGTTTGAGCCTCAATTGCGGCACCCAAAAAGCGTGTAACACATCCCCTGCCTCCATTTCCAATTGTACGGGCCTTCCCGAAGGTACGTGCAGTTCCCCAGAGACTATACCCGTTTCTGGGTAGGTGAAGATCCACGCGTACTGAATCCCTTTAACTTTTACTATCAGGGGATTTAGACCCTCTTTTGCATAGTCCGGGCCGATACCCAAGGCTATGTGTTGATGTCCCGGAGCCATAGCCATCTGTGCTACTTCAGTGGTTAAACTTTCCCCTGTTCCTTTAGATGTGTTCGGGTCTAGTCCACCGATATTGTTATATACCTCAAAACTATAGGTAGCTAGAAAAAACACGATGATTGTGGGGATAGCCGTCCAGAAAATTTCTAGGGGCACATTTCCTTCTACTGGGGGGCCATCGGTTTGATCACCCTTACGTCTACGGAACGAGAATAAACAATAGATGAGTACGCCTTGAACGATGAGAAATAATCCCGTGGCGATCGTCATCATCAGGTTAAATATGCTGTCAATCTCTTTGGCATCTTCCGAAGCCGCTACTGGTAATAAGCCGTGATTTTGACCATACCAGAGACTGATCAGGGTGACGAGGATGCCAAGGACTAGAGTAAGAATACTACTGGGAATTTTCACGGTCTTCTTTGGTTGCTAATTTAGCCTACTTACTACAAGGCTAAGACAACTTTTTCCGATCGACCGAGGTTTCTCTATTATTGCTCTCAGATTTTTATATTTTCTTTGGGATCGTTTCTCAGGATTGTTATCTATCTAACCAATTTTCTAATTTATTTTACTTTTTGTAAAGAAATATTAACAGTATTTGGCTAAATCTGAAGAATCTATAAAGGGTTGTAGGAATACCTAGAAAGCAGATTTCATTATGGTAGATAGCAACTAATTGTGAAAGAGAGCGATGACAGAATCCGTTTATCAACCTCAAAAACCTAGCCTTTCGCCGAATATAGCGGTGTTTATGCGCCGTTTTATCTGGAAAATCGCCTTCGCTACTTTGGCGTTAATGGTGGTGGGTAGCGCAACCCGGGTGATGAACGCGGGTTTAGCCTGTCCCGATTGGCCTCTCTGTTACGGGCAGTGGATACCGAGTCAACAGATGAACTTACAAGTATTTCTGGAGTGGTTCCACCGCTTAGATGCGTCCTTGATCGGGTTGAGTACGATCGTGTTGGTGGGCTTATCCGTCTGGTTCCGCCGCTCCTTACCCGGTTGGATCGTGCCCGCTTCGATTTTTGCTCTCGGTTTAATACTCTTTCAAGGTCTACTCGGTGGCCTCACCGTTACTCAACTGCTGCGCTTCGACATCGTCACCGCCCATTTAGGTACGGCCCTTTTCTTCTTCTGTACCCTGATTGTGATGGCGATCAATCTCACTCCCTATCAAGGCACCTCCGCCTCTGGGCCCCTAGTTTGGGTATCGGGGACAGCGGCTGTTTTAGTATATCTGCAAAGCTTATTAGGTGGTTTAGTGGGTTCCCGTTGGGCCGCCCATCAATGCCTCGGCGGTTCCGAATTGTGTCAAATACTCAACAGGCATATCATCGGCGTTTTTCCCACCACATTTACCGTCTTACTGTTAGTATTCCTCTCCCTACGCACTCCCGCCCTCTCTCCCCTGCTGAGAAAACTAAGCCTGACGGCTGGGGGCCTGGTACTGGGGCAGATTCTCCTCGGCGTGGCAACTTTACGGCTTCACCTGCAGGTAGAACCTTTGACCATAACTCACCATACAGTAGCCGCCTTACTATTAGGTACTTTAGTGGCATTTACCACCGTCGCCTTCAAGGATCGATCGGTCAATTACTCTCTGTGATTTTTAGGAAGACTTCATAATGATAGGAACTAATACGGTTCGTCAACACGACAACTTTTTACAGGTTATAAAAAGCTATTACCAACTTACCAAGCCGAGAATTATTCCTCTCCTGCTGATCACCACAGCGGCCTCGATGTGGATCGCATCAAACGGTCATATCGACCCATTCCTACTCTGTGTGACTCTCTTAGGCGGTACACTGGCGGCTGCTTCGGCTCAAACTCTTAACTGCGTGTACGATCGGGACATCGATTACACCATGCTCCGCACCCGCGCCCGCCCCATCCCTTCTGGTAGGGTTCAGCCCCTCCACGCCCTAATCTTCGCTTTCGTTCTCGCGTCTTGCTCACTATCACTTTTTCTTATTTTTGTCAATCCCTTGAGCGGCGCGTTAGCGATGTCGGGTATCGTTTTCTATATGTTGGTTTACACCCACTGGTTAAAGCGGCACACGATTCAAAATATCGTCATCGGCGGTGCCGCTGGCTCTATCCCCCCCCTCGTCGGTTGGTCGGCGGTAACAGGAGATTTAAGCCTCGTTCCTCTAGTTCTTTTCGGTATTATCTTCCTCTGGACTCCCCCGCACTTTTGGGCTTTAGCTTTGATGATCAAGGATGATTACGCGGAAGTGGAAATTCCCATGATGCCTGTAGTCAAGGGAGAAAAAGCCACCGCTGAGCAAATTTGGCTTTATACCCTGCTGACGGTTCCCTTTAGCCTCTTACTCGTCTATCCCCTCAATGGATGCGGCCCTATTTATGGCATCATGGCACTAATTTTAGGCGCGGTGTTCCTACAAAAAGCTTGGGAAGTTAAGAGTAATCCCTTCGACAAAGATCTCGCCCGGGGTTTATTCAAATATTCGATCCTCTACATGATGCTGCTCTGTACGGGGATGGTGATCGATAGTTTACCCCTGACTCACGAATTATTAGCCACGATCGGTGATAATCTCAATAGCGTAATCAGTTGCACCGGTATCTCTCGTTAGTTTATGCCCCCCTTCGTCCTCGCTTCCGCCTCTCCCGCCCGTCGCAAATTACTACAGACAGTAGGTATAGAGCCGATCGTGCGGGTGAGTAATTTCGATGAATCCCTTGTCAACGCCGAAACTTCTCTCGCTTTGGTGAAGATCTTAGCTCAGTGTAAGGCAGAAACGGTGGCGCAGGAGATAAGGGGCTGTTTGATCCTCGGTTGTGACTCCGTCTTAGATGTAGACGGGGAAATCTACGGTAAACCAGCATCGAAGCAAGAAGCGATAGAGCGTTGGCAAGTCATGCGCGGTCATTACGGCACTCTCTACACGGGTCACGCTTTAATCGATCAAACTCAAGATAAATTGTTAGTTGATTGCGGTGTGACGCGGGTATATTTCGCCAACCCCGATGACGAAGAAATAAAGGCTTACGTGGATACGGAGGAACCTTTAAAATGCGCCGGTTGCTTCGCCCTCGAAGGTAAAGGGGGCGTATTCGTAGACAAGTTAGAGGGCTGTCACAGCAACGTCATCGGGTTGAGTTTACCCCTGCTGAGACGAATGTTAAGAGAATTTAATTACAGTATTACGGATTTTTGGAACAAGTGAGGTAAAGTATGTCTCCTTTTCGGGTGGGAATCGCTGGCCCTGTGGGTTCGGGTAAAACTGCGTTATTAGATGCCCTTTGTAAAAGTCTTCGGGAGGATTACGAGATAGCAGTGGTAACGAATGATATATACACCCAAGAAGATGCACAGTTTTTAGTGCGATCGCAAGCCCTACCCCCAGAGAGAATTATGGGCGTGGAAACCGGCGGATGTCCTCATACCGCTATCAGAGAAGACGCTTCGATCAATCTGGTAGCCATTGAAGAATTAGAAAATAAATTTCAGAACTTAGATATAGTTTTTCTAGAAAGCGGCGGTGATAATCTCGCCGCTACCTTCAGCCCCGAATTGGTGGATTTAACCCTCTACGTTATCGATGTAGCCGCCGGTGATAAGATTCCCAGAAAAGGCGGGCCAGGTATTACCAAATCGGATTTATTGGTAATTAATAAAATCGACCTAGCCCCGTTAGTGGGTGCGGATTTAGGAGTGATGGATAGGGACGCTAAAAAGATGAGGGGTGATAAACCTTTTATCTTTACTAACCTGAAAACTCAACAGGGACTTCAAGAGGTGAGAGACTTTATCCTTAATTCTGCGCCTCTTGTGAAAGTGGGTTAGGGAGTCGGGAGTTGGGAGTCAGTTATATATTATTGTCTTCTATATCAATCGGAAGCCAATCGGGGTTTAAAACTTGCTCAATTGTCCAGATAGGAGATAATGGTATTTCTTTAATTCCCGATTCATCGATAAAATTTAGCCTCGCGTCTTGATAACACTCCTCGAAAACTTCTGTTATGTAAGGATTCAGGCTAGGGCTATCCCTGAGAATTTTTTTGAGGCTAGAGCGAAAATTTCTAATTTCCCTTTTCCAACCGCCTAAACAGCGAGATCGTTCCGATTCCCAATAGGTGAGTTTAAAAAGATGTTCGATTAATCGAGTTAATAAGCTTTCTAATGCTCTCCGCTCGCTTCTTCCCATAGATTCGATTTCTTCGATCAGATTTTCTATATCAACCTCGTGAAAACTTCCAGCTCTTAACTGTTCGGCTGTAGCCGATAGCCAGAGGTTGAAATCTTCTTCATATAGCGATCGCTTAGGTGTATGTATCTTTGCAGCCACAACTTGATAAACTCCTAATAGGGGTTAATTTTATCGCTGGTCTCAAACCGAGCTTACAACTATTATCGCAGAGTTAATTTATGGACGGGGAAGAATTACGCAGACGTTATGCTGATGGGGAAAGAGATTTTAGTAATCTTAACCGACACATCTTCGATCACATTATTAACCTCCTGAAAACGGGCGGCGCTTAACTGTTCTAGCGTGGTCAACAGCCAGAGGTTGAAATCTTTTTCATAGAGCGAGGGCTTAGGTAAGTGTATCTTCGCCGTCATCACTTGATCAACTCCTGATGAGGTTTAAATTTATCGCCGGTCTCGAACCAGGGCTAAAACTATTATCGCAAACTGGTTTTAAATCTTCTACTCTTAAAACCCACTTTCCCATCGGAACTTAGCAAATATCAGCCGTACTCAAAAACAACTCTAGTGCCTCCTGACTGCGCCTACAGAAAATTAGATAAGATGGGGTTAGCGATCGCTTTATCTTTTCAAAGAAGGACTAAGTAAAAACGTGACCACATTAAACATCTTTCTACCTGATGATTTACAAGAATTTGTTACCCGGCAGCTCGCTACAGGCAATTACGGCACGGCTGGTGAATATATTAATCATCTCATACGACAAGAACAAGAACGGCTCGCCGCTCAACAAGTAGAAACTCTTTTAGTCGATGGTTTAGATAGTGGTGAATCGATCGAAGCCAATGAAACTTGGTGGGCGCAAAAGCGAGCTGATTTAGTCGAACGGCTACAATCATAATGACCCGACGCATTTTAATCAAGCCCCTAGCTGCACAGGATTTAAACGATATATTCGACTATATAGCCATAGGTAATCCCGATGCAGCCTTACGCTTCTTCGATGCTACACGCCAGACTATAGCAAAGTTAGCACAAACACCTGGTTTAGGAAGTTTTTACCGAGTTAATAATCCTCGTTTGACGGGTTTAAGGAAATGGGGAGTTAAAGGCTTTGAAAAATATCTGATTTTCTATATGTTTGATGATGAAATTTTGGAAGTGGTGAGAATTTTGTCCGCTAAACGAGATTTACCTACTATTTTTGAAGAAGATAATCCACCTCAGAAATAACCTCAAATAATCTACACATTTGTCAGAAACCGAAGGCTTAGGGGCAATTCGTATCCCAGAAGAGCGAAGATTTACCAAATCTCGGCCATACTTAGAAACAAATCGGGCATCACATCGGTACAATCCACCTCTTGAGGAGATTGTAATATTTCTGTCTCCCTTCCGACCCGATAAATTTCTACCCCTGTATCTTGAGGATTTATCAGTAATCCCAACCTCACCCCGAGGCGTTGATACTCTAACATTTTCAGCCTTAAATCTCCTATTCTGTCGCTCGGAGAACGTAACTCAAGAACGAAATCGGGGACGATCTTAATAAATCCCACAATATTTATACCCTCTAATCTGGATTTCTCTATCCAGGATACATCAGGGGACATTTTGCCGCCGCCGAGGGCTATAAAATCATAGCCAGTGGAAGAGTCGAAAGCAAACCCTAACCGGGTTCTATCGTTCCAATTCCATACTCTCGCAGCTAAAGTAAGATTCTTTTTCCCACTTTCCCCACCAGTAGGAGGGATAACTATTAACTCTCCATCTTTGCTCAGTTCTAATCTTAAATCGGGATTGGTTTCACAAAGACGATCGAACTCTTGGGGAGTCACCCGCAGAGTTACCCCCCTAACATCGAGTAGTAATGACTCCGATTCCATATCAGAGATGACCATAGTTACAACCAGTCATAGAGCTTATAGCAATTATCTTAAATTAAACTCCCGGTTTAAATTCGATCGTACACTGGATTTATGGCTCGAATTCTGAATGCAGCATCTTACCATCCCTCAAAAGTTATAACATCCTTAAATTTACTGAAATTTGTATCAAAAGACACAATAGCTTATTGAAACAGGTATTAATATCACACAGTGCTTTCTATTGATAATACTCCATCTCCCTTCACGTTGATTGAATTAGTGACTTGTTAACGAGGTTAATTGAATAATGGGCAATTTAGGACGACGCAAATTTATTATTTATGGATCGGCAAGCTTAGGAATCAGCTTACTCTTAAAAGCTTGTGGCGGCAATAATACCACTACCACAGGCGCATCGCCAGAAGCATCCCCAGCTACATCCCCGGAAGCATCCCCGGTGGCTTCTCCCGCAGCAGCAGGCGGCGGTGACACGATTAAGGTAGGAATCCTACATTCTCTCAGCGGTACGATGGCGATCAGTGAAACATCGGTAGTGGATGCGGAGATGCTGGCGATCGAGGAAATCAATAAAGCGGGCGGCGTTCTAGGCAAACAACTAGAAGTGGTCAAAGAAGATGGCGCTTCTGATTGGCCCACTTTCGCCGAAAAAGCTACCAAGTTAATCGATCAAGATAAGGTAGCGGTAGTATTCGGGTGTTGGACTTCTGCTAGCCGTAAGGCGGTGTTACCGGTGTTCGAGTCTAAAAACCATATGTTATGGTATCCGGTACAGTACGAAGGTCAGGAATGTTCTAAAAATATCTTCTACACCGGTGCGGCACCTAACCAGCAAATTGAACCCGCTGTAGATTGGTTATTGAAAAATAAAGGCAAGGATTTCTTCTTAGTCGGCTCTGACTATGTATTCCCCCGCACTGCCAATACCATCATCAAAGAGCAATTAAAAGCTAAAGGCGGTAAAACTGTGGGTGAGGATTATCTACCTCTAGGTAACACCGAAGTAACTCCTATCATCACCAAGATCAAGCAAGCTTTACCCAACGGTGGCGTTATCTTCAATACCCTCAACGGTGATAGTAACGTGGCTTTCTTCAAACAGATTCAAGCCGCTGGTTTAACCCCCGAGAAATATCCCGTACTATCGGTTAGTATCGCTGAAGAAGAAGTAAAACAAATAGGCGTTGAATACCTGAAAGGACATTACGCCGCCTGGAATTATTTCATGACCGTAGATACTCCCGCTAATAAAAAATTTGTTGAGGCTTTTCAAGCTAAATACGGTGCCGATAGGGTAACTAATGACCCGATGGAAGCTGCCTACATCATGGTTTATCTCTGGAAAGATGCAGTAGAGAAAGCGGGCACAGCGGATGATCTCGATAAAGTAAGAGCCGCTGCGGTGGGGCAGGAATTAGACGCGCCCAACGGTAAGGTTAAGGTATTCCCGAACCATCATATTTCTAAAACCGTGAGGATCGGGCAGGTGAGGGATGATGGACAGTTCGATGTCGTTTGGGCAACCGATGGCCCCGTAGCACCGATTCCCTGGAATCAGTACGTACCGGAAACTAAGGGCTTTGCCTGTGACTGGACTGATCCGGCTAAAGGTGGTAAGTACAAAGTCACTAAATCATAGATTAAGCTGTCATCAATTGTTCGGGGGCTTTGGTAACGGAATCAAAGCCCCTATTGAGATTATGGGGTTGTAAATCATGTCTCCTTTGCTAGAAGGAATATTTAACGGTATCAGTATTGGTTCGGTTTTGTTGCTGGCGGCTTTAGGCTTAGCCATCGTTTTCGGTCTGATGGGGGTGATCAATCTCGCTCACGGCGAACTGATCATGTTAGGTGCTTATACTACTTATGTAGTGCAGAACATTTTTAAGGGCTTCGGTAGTCCTCTGTTTGACCTGTATATTTTCTTCGCCCTACCAGCCGCCTTTGTGGTGGCGGGATTGGCAGGGTTATTGTTAGAACGGGGGGTGATTCGCTTTCTCTACGGGCGGCCTCTGGAAACCCTATTAGCTACCTGGGGTGTGAGTCTGATCCTGCAACAGTTGGTTAGGAGTGTCAGCACCTCAATGGCGATTTCGATCGTTCTTTTCTGTTTACTCTTTTTCATCCCCTTTACCATACTCGCTAAGCGTCCGGATTGGGGGCAATTACGATTAAAAGTTTTAGCGGTTTTATTACCCCTATCAGGTGCGATCGCTACGGTGGCAGGCCTGTTACTAAATCAGAATACAGCCTTAAGTAGACCCTGGTTCAGCGCTAGAAACGTCGATGTTACCGCTCCCCCCTGGTTACGCGGAGGTTTACCCCTGTTGGGTTTTCAACTACCCTACGCAAGGGTATTTATTATTATCTTGACGCTCATATCCTTAGCCGCTATCTATTGGTTCTTGAATAAATCCGCCTGGGGCTTAAGAATCAGGTCAGTCACGCAAAACCGAACCATGAGCGCCTGTTTGGGTATACCCACCAATCAGGTAGACGCGCTCACCTTTGCCCTCGGTTCGGGATTGGCGGGCATAGCCGGCTGTGCCATTAGTTTACTCGGTTCGGTCGGGCCGAATACGGGACAGAATTATATAGTAGATACCTTTATGGTGGTGGTAGTCGGCGGTGTCGGTAACTTATTGGGAACGATCATCGCCGCGATGGCGATCGGTACGATCAATTATCTCATCGGTTCCGGAACCTTCGCCCTGCTCTCTTCTGGTGTTCCTGCCCTGAGTGGTATAACCGATTTTTTCAATTTTTTCGCTACTACCAGTATGGCGAAAGTCATGGTTTTCGCTTTGATCATCGCGTTTTTACAAGTAAAACCGGCGGGAATTTTCCCACCGAAAGGGCGCACTGCTGAACTATAGATAGAGGCTAATAAATAATGGGTACGGACGTTATTGCACGGAATAAAGTTAATCGTCTCTCAAATCGTAAATTATTAACTGAAGGGGCGATTATTCTAGGTTGTCTATTAATTTTCGGTGTCATTCTACCTCTAATTCTGCCCGATTTCCGGCTGCGCCTATTGGGTAGATTCTTATCTCTAGCGATCGTGGCTCTAGGCATCGATTTAATCTGGGGCTATACTGGGTTATTGAGTTTAGGACACGGTATATTCTTTGCCCTGGGCGGTTACGCCTTGGCGATGTATCTCAACCTGCAGCTACCCCCAGGACAGTTGCCAGAATTTTTTACCCTTTATGGTGTCCAATCTCTCCCCTTAATATGGCAACCGTTTTACTCACTCCCGGTAACGATTTTATTAATCTTAATAGTTCCTGCGATCGTGGCGGGTCTTCTGGGTTATTTAATCTTCCGCAACCGCATTAAAGGAGTTTATTTTTCCATCCTCACTCAGGCCGCTTTACTAGTCTTTTTTAACTTCTTTAACGGTCAGCAAAAACTAATTAACGGTACTAATGGCTTAAAAACAGATACTCAAACTATCTTCGGTGTGGTAGTCAGCGATAAATCGGTGCAAGTAGGATTTTATCTGGTCACTATTGCTTGTTTACTAGCCGTGTATCTCTTGTGCCGTTGGTTAACCACTGGTAGATTCGGCCGCCTTTTAGTAGCCATCAGGGATGACGAAAATAGGGTGAGATTTTCCGGATACGATCCCACCTGGTTTAAAGTCTTAGTGTTCGCTATTTCTGGCTCTATAGCTGGTGTTGCGGGTGCTCTCTACACCGTACAAACGGGGATTATTACCCCGAATGCGATGGATGTGGCGTTTTCGATCGAAATGGTTATCTGGGTGGCGGTGGGAGGCAGAGCCACCCTAGTAGGAGCCATATTAGGAACTTTGCTAGTGAGTATAGCCCGTACCGCGTTGAGCGAACAATTTCCGGAATTCTGGCTTTTCTTCCAAGGGGCACTATTCTTGATCGTCGTCACCGTTTTACCGAATGGGCTTTTAGGGTTGGTGAAACAATTGACCGGTGTTTTCGGTAAGAAACCTACCGTCGCCACCTATCCAAGTTTGGAAACCGATCCCGATATTCAGCAGGAGAAAGAAGAGTTAGGAAATAAATAATATGGCGGAGAAAATTTTACAGATCGAGGATCTAACCGTCAGTTTTGATGGTTTTAAAGCCCTCAATAATCTTAATTTCAGCATGGATTACGGCGAGTTAAGGGTAATCATCGGCCCTAACGGCGCGGGGAAAACGACTTTTTTAGACGTGATCACGGGGAAGGTACAGCCGACGATCGGACGGGTATTATTTAAGGGGAAAAACACACGTAACATCCCGGAATATCAAATCGCCCGCATGGGTATCGGCAGGAAGTTTCAAACTCCCAGGGTTTACCTTAATTTGAGCGTGCGGGAAAATCTAGATCTCACTTGTAATAAAAATAAAAACGTTTTTTCTACCCTGGTTAAACGTCCCGAGTCGGCCGAGTTCCGCAATGTGGCGGGTTTACTGGAAACGGTGGGACTGACGGCGAAAGCCGATTTACCGGCGGCTTTATTGTCTCACGGTGAGAAGCAAAGATTGGAAATAGGAATGTTAGTCGCTCAATCCCCGGATCTATTATTAGTAGATGAACCGGTGGCGGGTTTAACCGATGAAGAGACGGAAAATGTGGGAGCTTTATTGTTAGCTCTTGCGGAAAGTCACTCGATTATAGTCATCGAACACGATATGGAATTTGTCCGGCAAATCGCTCGCAAAGTGACGGTATTGCATCAAGGTTCCGTATTGTGCGAGGGTTCGATGGATCAGATTCAAAATGACCCGAAGGTGATCGAAGTTTATTTAGGTCATCAATCGTCTCTGTCCTCCCATCAAATAAAAATTCTCCGCGTCGCCGCCTCTATAGCTTGGTCTGATGATAATTTATCAGAGGCGGAAAAATCCGTCATCGTTAAGCGTCTTAGCGAAGAATTCACCTCTGATACGGCAGAACAATTAGAGTTACAGGATGAGTTAAGAGATTACCTTTACACTGAGGTAGATACTGATATTTTGCTTAAGGAATTAACCGATGAGAAAGATAGAGAAATGATCCTGAAATTAAGCTATGAAATTATCGTTTGTAGTTCTTTAAATAACGGATCTCCTAAAGTTAATCTTGCTGAATCTAGTGCTTATAATCGTTTAGTTCAATCACTGAAATTACCGGTGGAGAGAGTAACAGAAATAGAGGCGGAGGTGAGGAATAGTTTATGATGTTAAATATTGCCGATCTCAATGTTTATTATGGTGAGAGTCATATCTTGCGTAGCGTTGATATGAGTATCGCAGAGGGACAGATGGTGTGTTTGATCGGACGTAATGGGGTGGGCAAAACCACTCTTTTAAAATCTATTATGGGATTACTTAAACCCCGTTCGGGTGATGTAATTTATCAAGGTAATAGTATTAAAGAGGTAACGACCGATCGCCGGGCGAGAATGGGTATAGGTTATGTACCCCAAGGTAGGGATATAATCCCACGTCTGACGGTGAAGGAAAATTTAATCCTCGGCTTAGAAGCCTTACCGGTTAGGAGTAAGAAAAAAGAAATCCCCGAGGAAATTTTTGAATTATTTCCCGTGTTGAAAACTATGTTAGGGCGCATGGGCGGTGACTTGAGTGGTGGACAACAGCAACAGTTATCCATTGCCCGGGCTTTGATTGGCCGTCCCAAGTTATTGTTATTGGATGAACCTACCGAAGGTATTCAACCCTCTATTATCCTTGAGATAGAAGCAGCAGTGAAACGTATCGTCCAAACCACCGGCATCGCCGTTTTATTGGTAGAACAACACCTTCACTTCGTCCGACAGGCGGATAAGTATTATGCGATGCAAAAAGGCGGTATTGTCGCTTCCGGTTCTACTAAAGAATTGAGTCAGGAAGTCATACAAAAGTTTCTGGCGGTGTGAGACGGGCTTATCTGTGCCAGAGACTCTTGATTGGGGTGGTTATACTACCCTTTAATCTTCTCATCCGCGATCGCCAATCTTTTAATTTAAAGTTGTTCCGGCGCTCGATAAAGAATAATTGTTTCTGTAACTTAGATGCCCTTCGCCATCCGTAATAAGCGGGGATAGCCTTATCTAACATGAAATTCATCCATCTTCCGGTTATAGCGGCAGGGTTAATTTCGAGAGCCCGTCTCTCTCCGTTCTCTATCATCGCCCGCCGTAGTTCTATATCATCTCTCAATCGCTTGATGGCGAGAATTACCTCTTCTTCCGAAGCTACTTCTAGATAATCGAGTTCGCTCCTGCGCTCGTTGCGAAATGCCGAGTCCTGACCGAGAATTGCAGGTACACCCGCAAGCCAGGCGTTATAAAGCTTTAAAGCAGGTTTCCAGGTAAAATTATCGGGTTTGTTAAATTCCCTCACGGAAACAATCGCATCTACCTCGCTGAAATCATTCCAGAGGTGACGTTCTTCTCCGGCGATTATGCGCCACGATAACCCTAGTTCCTCGATTTTACGGGCGAAATTACTGCTGCGTAATTCCGGCGCTAAATTACGCGATTCGCCGAAAAACGCCGCCCTCTCAAAGCGATCGCCCCTATTTTTATCTCGTGGGATTAACCCCGGTTGGGGCCAGTGAGGCATATAGTAACGTGGGCCAGGTATGTCAACTGTGGGCGTGACTTCGATCGGATTACCGACGATGTGAATGTGAGCGTAGGGGTGAAAGCTCTGTTCCGATTTAAAACAGACAAAGAAAAGATTCTCACCCGGTTGAAAATCTTCTGGCACGGAACGCCGATAGGTTAGAAGAATACCTTCGTCGGGAATTTCGCTCACCAGTTGACAGGGAAAATTGACTCGCTTGAGACGTAAATAAGTTTGCACCGTCCAACCGTATATGGTAGGGGTAATTACGCCCCCGAAATCTTTCCAATAAACGTCAGGATCTTCTGGTATCTTGTCTCGCCAATCCCCGTTGGGGATGTAAAAATAAACGGGGGGTAATCTATTATTCATTTATTTCGAGAACTGAGTAGTTTAAAGCTTTTCGATCCGGCTCTTCTGAGTTTGTGTCTAAAACCGTATCAAAA
>CAZUVR010000015.1:0-82782 GCA_964623815.1 uncultured bacterium
GCGGGGCAGTTAATCGGTACGGAGGGTTACACGGCGGCGGCAGCGGGTGGCTGGCTGGCTGGTACTAATGCGGCGCGGTTGGTTTTAGGTTTAGAGCCGATTCGTTTACCGGTGACTACGATGATGGGTTCTTTGTTCGAGTTCATCGCTTCGGCTGATGCTAAGCATTTTCAACCGATGCCGCCTAATTTCGGGATTCTGCCGGAATTGCCGAAGAAGATACGTAATAAACAGGAGCGCTATAAACAGTATAGCGATCGATCTTTGAACGATATAGCCGCTTGTATTGTTTTCGCCCCCAGTTGAGTAATTATTTATGGGATGCTAAAGAAATACCCAATCGCTGAAAGTTGCCGCCTGACCTCGATAGTCGCCATCGCCATCGATTAAGTTCCAGACGATCGCCCGCTCGATGCGAAACCGTTTACCTTCTTTAGTCACTCTTATACCCCGATAGTTATCAATATACCCCTGTAGTCGAACTCGTTGTAACATACTTTCTCTCTCTTCTTGCCCGATGTCGTCGCCCGCTACCGTCGCCCTCGATGGCAGTCGCGTTAACTCTTCCCAACTTAGCCCCCATAAATCGAGAGCGCAGAGATTGCCATAATTAAAAATCGGATCTGTTTCCGTACCATGAGAGACAACGGGGAAGGGGGCTGAAAATAATCTTTCCGCTTCCGAGTCTCCCCTAAAAATTAGACTCTTTCCTAACAGTCGTTCGTAACTGTCGAGAAGTAAGCGGGTATGGGAAACGATCGCGGTACTTTTCCAAGGCTCTATAAAAGACATTGCTGAAGCCTTTAAATCAAGTTGAGAGCGAAAGGTTGCCCGGGTTTAGGATTTATCACTCGGGTGGGAAGGGAGTTAGCCGAGAGTTTCTGCTGAAATTCTTCGGGACTACCTTCGGCTTTGAGAATTGAGATTAATAATCCCTCGAAGCTTATATCTCCCCCCGCCGCAGTGGGTATTAGAACTTGTGGTTTCGTCCACCGGCATAATTCTAAAGCCGTACTTTCTCCCTTGATTACGGAGCCGAGAATGGGGATTTTTAGGTCGATGATGGGAGTGATAACTACATCGAACGATAAGTCTTTCATAGCGGGTGCGTGATACCCGTGAGGTTCGTAGTATAAAGTCTTATTATCTCTGAGGTCGGTTAATATGTAACCGTTTTCGATCGTTGTAGGCCCGATGGGTGAACCCGTGACAGCTTGAATTTTTACCCCGTCCGTACTGTAATTTTCCCCTGGTTTGAGGGCGGTAACATCGGCGTACCCTATATCTTTCGCCACTTTAGCCCCGCTAGCAGAAGCGACTACGGGGATGGATTTATCTAGTTTTTTTAACGTAGGGGGGTGGGCGTGATCTTCCAAACCTTGGGAAAGTAGGATTATGTCTATGTTTTCCGGTATATCTTTGGCGATCGTTTTCGTCCCCTTAAATAACCAGGGAAGATTCCCGAAAACTAAATCATCCACTAACCACGGGTCTAGAAGAATTCGCTTTCCGCCCAATTCAATCAACCAAGAATTACTATCGAACCAAGTTAACTGCATCGGTTACGCTCTAACTCAACCGTCTCTATTGTAGGACTAAATTGAGTTATGGGGGCGATTTAATAGCTTCTCAGGGCTTCATCTCTTTTGGCTACGGCCCAAACAGCGTGGATACTGCCAGGAATCCAGCCCAAGATAGTCAAGAGAACGTTAATAATTAAAGTCGTGCCTACCCCGTAGGTCAAGAAAACTCCCACCGGAGGTAAAACGAAAGCGAGTATATATCTTAGTAATTGGTTATTCATATCTCTATTTTGTGACTATTTTCCTATACTTTTATTGTGGAGCGATAAATAGGTAAATTCCTTCTATCATCGGAAATATTTTAAGGCGGGAGTTGGGAGTCGGGAGTTGGGAATCGGTGATATTTATTCCGACTCATTATTCCCTACTCCCCAATCTTTACTAAGCGCACCAAACAAATACTTTAGCCTCGAATTCTCCTAAGTCAACTATGAGGTTATTGTCGCTGGAATCCACATCATAGTTAGTCGTCCATTCGTGCCATTTCCCGTTAGCGGGGAAATTGGAGAGGGTATAACCGGCTAGGAAACTTTCCGAGAAATTGGCAACTACTACCACACGGGAGCCTTCGTCATTCCAACGGGTAAAAGCGATAACTTTACTCTCGGGATTCTCATGGAAGAAGTCGATATTGTTAGTATGTAGAGCCGGGTTCGATTTACGCAGGGAGATTAAACCTTTGTAGTATTCAAATAAATCTTTATTGAGATCATGTTTTAGTAAGCTCCAATCGATTTTGGCCGCATCCGGGGTTTTGTGTTTATACTCCCCGAATTCTTCACCCATCCAGAACATCGGCACCCCTACAGCGGTCATTACCATGACAGCACCGAGTTTTCTGCGGCGGAAAGCATCGTCATCAAAGATGCCTCGATCGCCCAATTCAGCCATTACATGGTTATGATCGTGATTAGTCAGGTAGTTGACTACATTGGTAGCCCCCATAAATCCCTGACGTTTAGGATCGAGTACATCTTTGAGACGTTCTAGATCGAAAGTTTGCCCGGTGATATGCTCTAGAATCCCGTGATAAAAACTTTCGTGCCAACAGCCATCCATCGGCCCATCTACATTGGTGATAGATGTGGTTTCGGGAATGTGTTCGGCGATATTATAGAAAGGTTTAGCCCCCGCTGCCTGTTTGGTTTGCTGTACTATCCAGTGCATGAAATCATAGTTGGCTATCTGTCGGGCTGCGTCATAGCGGATACCATCGATATGATACTCGTGTATCCAATAACTTACCGTATCACCGATGAATTTCCGCGCCGGGTAAGTGTCTAAATTTTCGTCGTAGTGTTCGTAATTAAATTCAGGGCCCCAGTTATTATCAGGATCACGGGGAGAGTGATGATACCAGTAATCGTGATCGATCTGCGTTAGGGGTGCGGAAGCTTCCGAGTGGTTATAAACCCCGTCCATAATTACCCGAATACCGCGAGCGTGAAACTCATCGATCATTCTCTTTAAATCTTTAGTAGAACCGTAGCTCGTTTCTGAGGCGAAGAAATGGCGCGGGTTATACCCCCAACTATAATCACCTGGGTATTCTTTAACCGGCAGTATCTCCACGGCGTTAATTCCCAACTCACACAAATAATCCATCTTTTCGATAACGTGTTTATATTGTCCTCTGGCAAAGGGGTCATCTTCACCACCGGAAAAGTCGGCTACGTGCATTTCATAAATTACTAATTCGTGATCTGCAGGTAAGGGTTTATCGTCGTGCATCCAAACATAATCATCGACGATTCTTTCCCCATCTTTAACGCGGATAATGGCGTTTTCTTCCTCTTTCTTCCCGTCTACATCGGTGGCGTAAGGGTCGGTTACGTCTACCCATTGATTAAGCTCAAAAAACCATGATTTTGACTGCACGCGGAATTTATATTGATAAGTGCCATCTTCTAAATTAACTTTAGTCCGAAAATACCCATCTTCTCCTTTTTCCATTGGTATTTCTTCCCACTTGGAAAATGAGCCAATTAATGATACTTTGTCGTTATAAGGAGCAAATAAACTAAATTCTATGGGACTGGCCATAATATTTCCTTTAAAAGATGAGATTGTTTAATATCATTATTAATAGTATTTATTTTATTTTCATCTAGCTCAAGATAACTTTTTATTTTTAATTATATATCTTTAGGTATATAAAGATTATACCTTTTAATAGATGGGATTTTTTTTGAATAATGGCTAGATTATATGTAATGAATTTAACAAAATAAATTATTAGAGGATACCTGTTATGAGTTTAGAAGATAGAGCTAAAGCCACCGCTAAAAATGTAGAAGGGAAAGCTCAAGAATTCATCGGTGAAGTAACCGGTGATCCCAAAGCTAAAGCTAAAGGTAAAGCTAAACAAACCGAAGCCAATGTACGTCACGCTGTCGAAGACATTAAAGACGATGTCAAAGACGCTCATAATCGGAATCATTAATAACAGATAACATAGGCTTTTAATAAATTGAAATCTCCTAACAAATAGGGACACAGGTTATGAGTCCCTATTTTTTATATAACAAAAAATTTCCCCAACTCCCAATTCCCGCTAACTCCGTGGTTCATACTTTATAAATAGTTAATATCCTTTCCTGAGATAGACAAAACATCATTAATAATTACCTAGAATAAAAAATAGTTAATAAAAATATCTTTGAGAAACATTATGACTAACGAAAGAGTAGAAGTAGATATGTACGATCGCGGTATTGTTCCCGCCGAAACCGCAGCCAGAAAAGAAAGAGAAGGTGACGCATATAAACATCTACCCGAAAAAGATCCCGATGTAGGTTTAGATACCACTGGCGGCTATACGGTGGACAAAGAAGGTTTATTAAATAACTACGCCATCGAACCAGAAATGTACTATGAAGTGCCTGGCGATGCGGCTGAAGTGATCGAAGCCGAAACCAGAGAAAGAGCCGCCGAGTTAGAAGAAATTAACGACAACGAAGAACAAGGCAAACTCACCTCCGGCAGAGACGAGCGCGGTAAGGGAGTAGGCATTATTTAATTTACAGGAGTCAAATTTATGTTACGTACAGGTTTAATACTGTTAGCTACAGTTTTGAGTTTATTGGTCGTAGATACGATCGTGCCTGGTGTCAATATTGCTAATTTCCCAGCCGCTATCGTCGCCGCTTTAGCCATCGGTGCGGTCAATTCCACCATCAAACCGGTTGTTTCCACCTTAGCATTACCGTTAAATTTTGTTACTTTAGGGGGATTTTCCCTCATAGTTAATGGTTTATGTTTTTGGTTAGCAGCTTTACTAGTTCCGGGTTTTTACGTTCACGGTCTAATAGGGTTTATCTTAGCGCCCCTAGTGCTGTCATTTGTCAATACTTTCCTCAATAAATATTTTACGGAAAAGTATCCTACCCTGTCAATCGAGCCTAAAGCTTAGATAAGTTTGGTGTTTAAAATTCCTGCTCGTTTAATCAGCGAGCAGGATGTTTGTTTTTCAGCCTCTTAAAGATGTGTCTGGAGAAATATTTAATAATAAAATGGTTTCCCACTAAAGAACGATTCAATAGTTAAGCAAGCAAAGTTATAAATAATTCAGCAGGATATAAATGAAGGTTTTAACCCATGCAAACCCATATTAAATTAAAAGAAATTCTGCGATCTAGCAGAAAACTATTATTAACAATTAGCTGTTTAGTAACCTTAACCTTTACCGGTTTTTTCATGGGCGCAACACCCGCATCAGCCGTGAGTTTCATCGCGCCCTCTCCTTTACTGGCAAATTTGGGTGAATACGGCCGGGGCGACGGCACGAGAGATTTTAAAGATAAAGCTGAAGATCTCAACCGCACGATCGAAAACCTACCCGACCAAGCCAGTCTAAAAGCTAAAGAAGTGGCTAAATCCATTCAAGGCGATAAAGCCAATGAAATCCACGGACGTGCTCGTTATGATCTAGGTAAAGCCCAAAATGCCCTAGAAAAAGATGATACCGAAGGCACGAATATCATTAAAGAAATCGGTAACAAAATCACTTCTCAATTAAACAAATAAACCAATCAATTTAGAGGATATAAAATTATGATGTCTCGCGTAATCCGTTCTTTATTTATCGCTTTCTCCTGTGCGGTAATTCTTCTCTCTAGCACCTTTCCCGCTCTAGCCAACGGCAGTTATAAGAGCGATATCAATAAAGGCGAAGCCAATTTGAATAATATTCAAGCTAAGACCGATGAAACCGTTTATAATCCCCCCCTATCTTTGAAAGAGATCCAAGATAGGCAGGGCAAAGGCGGACTCAACGAATTACAAGGCAAAGCCGACATGGATAAAATGAAAAACCCCGATAACTCTACGGGAACTTCTTTTATCGAAGAGGTTAAAGACGCACTCGGCAGCGTAACCAAATAGATTTCCACTTTGTTGGCGTTTAGGATATGGAAGCTACATGAATTGTTTATAATATTCATGTAGCTTTTTGTTGTGAAAGTTGTGTTATTAAATGCAGGCTGCGAGATTGATTTCACCACTACGATCGCCACGCCGGTAATATTGATGCTCAGACCTCGTAGTGGTTCCGGGCAATGGATAATTAGAGAAGAATATTTAATCGAACCGAGAATATTTGTCTCTGAATATACAGATAATTACGGAAACTTGTGTCAAAGATTAACCGTACCTCCGGGAGAGTTAAAGATTAAAACTACTCTAGAAGTAGATACATCGGATGAGATAGACGTGCAACCTGGGGCACCTTTAACACCAGTAGAGAAATTACCAGAAAGTGTTTTGAAATATCTCCTCCCCAGTCGTTATTGTCAATCGGATCTATTAGGGGAATTAGCCCTAGAAATCGTCGGCGATAAGGCACCCGGCTACGATCAAGCCGAAGCTATCCGGTATTGGATTAATACTAACGTTAAATACGCTTATGGCACTAGTAACGCCTCTACTTCCGCCCCGGATACCGCCCGCGAGAAAGTCGGAGTCTGTCGGGATTTCGCCCATCTTGGGATAGCCCTGTGCAGAAGTATCGATATTCCCGCCCGGATGGTGGTGGGTTATCTTTACGGTTTGGAGCCGATGGATTTACACGCCTGGTTCGAGGCTTATACTGGCGATCGCTGGTACACCTTTGACGCTACTCAAACCCAACCTCTCGGTAATCGCATCACCATCGCCTACGGGCACGATGCGGCTAACGTAGCTCTGGCGACCCAGTTCGGCCCTTTACAAATAACTAATATGAAAGTTTGGGTGCAGAAAAGTAATTTTCCCTAGTCTTTCTTAAGGCTTATGGAGATAGTTTTTAAATACTAAATTAGCCGGATGTATTTATTGTTAACTCGCGTTGAAATGGAGTAAGCAAATATGAAAAAAAGAGGCTAATTTACCATGTATTTTTTAATAGAAAATTATCAAGAACCCATAGCTAACACACCGATGGTGAGCTTGGCTTTAGTAGGTGTTGTCGGTTTTATCGCCGCCACTATCATCGGCTCGATCGCCTGGTACAACTCCAAACGTCCCCTCGGTTGGGAAGACAAAGAGCGTCCCGACTACGTCCCCGAAGTAAAAACCGAAGAATAGAAATCACAGGTTTATACAGCCGGGTTTTTTTCCCCGACTCCCAACTCCCGACTCCCATACTAATAACATGACTCAAACTCCCAATCTTCCCCCCTTGATCGAAAGCGATGAGCGCGAGTACCGTGACAGTGGGGTGCCAAGCACCGTTGCCATCGCCGGACATCCCCTGCATCCTCTAATCGTGACCTTTCCCATTGCTTTCCTAACTGCACCTTTGTTAACCGATGGGGCTTATTGGCTTACTAAGGATCTGTTTTGGGCGAAAGCTTCCTACTGGCTTATTCTCGCTGGTATTATTACGGGCATCATCGCCGCCATCACTGGTATGAGTGATTTTTTGAAAATTAATCGCGTGCGTCAACATAGCGCGGGCTGGATACACATGATCGGTAATATCGTCGCTTTACTCCTATCGCTAGTTAATTTATTCTTGCGCTGGGACGACGTTACTGCGGCAATTGTTCCAGTCGGCTTGATTATCTCTTTAATCGTAGCCTCTGCCCTAGGAGTTACCGGCTGGTTCGGCGCGGAATTAATTTACCGTCATAAAGTAGCTGTTATCGGATACGGGCCTAATCACCGCCCCTGACCTCATTGTTAAAAATCAATACCAAGATGGTTTAGAGAAGTATTAGCTTCTCTAAATTTTTCCTTACATACAAAAAAGTCGCTGTTTTCAGCGGCTCCTTTGTATTTTTCCATCTGATCGACTAATCGTCTATCAGCATTAGCTTTTAAGCTTATTTTTTGTTGGCGAGTTTGCGTTTGTAAGCAGCACCGAAGGCAGCAGCGGTGGCAGCACCTAAGATGGTGAAGGGTTCAGGAACAGCACCTACGGTTAAAGTACCACCGAACTGGGAGAATCCACCGATGGAGCTACCGGTGAAGAAACCTTGAGCAGGGTATATACCGTCGTCAGTCTGGAAGTACCCGTTTACGATACCTAAAGCGTAAGCCCCTGTGAAGCTAGTGGGAACTGTGTCGACTATACCTGGGGCGGTAGAGGGTATGATGCTAGTGAAGTAGAACTGGAAGTCAGGAGCGTCAAGAATAAGGGTATCGGGAGCGAGAGAGTTTAAGTCAGCGATGTCTTTGAAAGGATAAATTTCAGTACCGCCGGTAATGTAGGGCACGAAAGAATCAGTAGCACTACCCACACCGAATAGATTAGAGTTTGAGTTTACTACATTTAAGGGCCCAGCGCTAGTAAAGGTCTGGAAGTTTAGGGTAGAGCCTGGGTTTAAAACTACAGCATTGGCTGCACCAGCCTGTAAGAATAGAAAGCCTGTAGAAGATACTAAAGCTAGTGATGCGGCGATTGCGTTTTTCATAAATGTATTAGTTTTGTTGTTGTTGTTGTTTATCAAGTTATCAGCCTAATGTACATTTTAGTGTATAACTTATGTATAACTTATGTTTTTTTGTAAAATTTATAAATTTCAAAGATTTCCATACATATTGCTAATATGTGCCTGGAATAGCTTCTATCTACGAGGAAATGGCAATTTCAGCACCGGAGAAGATTAATATAATAGGAAAATCGTCTTCTAAAAACCAGTAAGGTATTAAGTTATACATTATTAAGGCTTAACCGACAAATAATGTCAGAGTGAAAACCAGGCCGAAGAGGAATTTAATTTTACAGGTAGAACCGATCGAACTCGATCGCCCCAGAGTCAGGACAACGGGTATCAAAACGATAACTGCTCACTTTCCCCTCTGCGGTATCAAGAATAGAAAATGCGGTAATTTCGTTGCTGGCTATATAGGGTAAAGGCTGGTTGTTTTCGTCTAGCAGGGGGTCGATATTGGGAACGATCGCCTCTAATCCATTGGGATCGGCTACACTAGCGTAGGGACTCCCTTCGGGCACTGGTCTTTTCTTCTCTCCTAGAAAAGCGCCGTAACTATTACCCACATTAGAAGACTCTAGATAATGGACACCTAGGGGACTTTGAAAACGATTCCACAGATGGCAATGACCGTAATAAACTAACTGCACTCCCGACGCTTCTAAAAGAGGTAGTAAGTCTTTAACAATATAATCTTTTTCTGGGGGATAATCGTAAGTCACACCGTTTATCTGGCCTTCTACATCATAAGCAATGTTCATTACGGGATCGGTAAATGGGGGCACTACATTACCCCCGAGGGAATGGGGGGGGTGATGCAACATAACTATCTTGTATTTCGCCTCTTTAAAGTCCTTACTATTTAATTCCCGCTCGAGCCAGTTATATTGTTCGCTACCCTGACGGATAGGCTCAAAAATATGTTGACCATAGCCCCATCTCTGGGGATGGGGTAGATCGACGGAGCGCTCTTGAAACCTGCCCCTGACATCGGGAGTCGTGATGAATAAGCGCCAGATCTGGGTGACGTAGAGAACTACCAGACGGATCTCGCCAAAGCTGACGGCGTAGTAAGGGAACCCTGGTAAAGTGAAGATTTCCTGGTAGCTATCGACATTGAAAGAATTATCCCCGGTAGCTTCGCGTGCCTTCGGCATCGAACCGTCTGGATATAAGCGCCGGGCCACCTCACGCGGTATGGCATCGTTAAACTGTTCGTTGAGGGGCTTATCAGGGGAAAAACGCCCCATCACCTCATGATTACCGATCGTCGTGAACAGGGGAGCGTTTTGAATGATCTCGCCGCCCTTATAGAGGGTGACAATCCCGTCTCTCTCCAGATGGTAATTAGCCCGGCCTTGCAGACAGGGAAAGAAGGAGCCGCCGCGAAAGTCGTCGAACCATTCCGAGGCCCTATCGGCGACGTTGACTAAATCTCCCGCGTGGAATACCGCATCGATTTCTCCTACGGTTTCTACCACTTTCTGTAAATTGGCCGCCGTCATCGGCATCAATTGATGATCGGAAGTGAGGAGTATTTTTAACCTTTTCTTGCCCGAGGGGGCGGGGGATAGTTTATATATATTACTTTTTATCTGGGTTTCTCCATCCCTACTGATGACTTGATAGGGAAGCGATCGATCTTCTATTAAATTTTCTATTTTCGCCTCGTGCCTCCAAATATCACGCGCGATAACCCGCCCGTAGTTCGGATAGATGCGGGAGTTTTCATCCTCCCGCATCTTCGATAATTTTTTCGTAGTGGCGATAACTCGGTTCTCGAAATTATCGCCGTAAATTACCATATGTTCGCAGCCGAGGAATTCGGTAAACCAGACAACGTAAATACTATCCCGCGTGGGGCACTGTAAAAAAGGTTCGGTGAGGAGAGAGGGCGACATAGATTAAACTTCTGGTTGTTTCTTATCGTCGGGAAGTTCGGGAGAGCGCTGTATTTTAACATTATCACAATCTAGCGATCGCTACTTTCTCTAACTCATCATCCGCCAAGTCGTACAACTCCTGTAACTTCCTCAATTTCTCCTCATCCGCATTCCAGAAACCCCGCCCGCTTGCTTCTAACATCCGGCCGATGATATTTTTAAAAGCCTCGGGATTGGCCCGGCGTAGTTTTTCCGCCATCTCTTTATCGAAGGCGTATCTCTCGGCGGCTTCATCGTACACCCAATCTTCGGTGAATCTCGCCGTGCCCCCCCAGCCCACTAACGCCGTCATCCTTTGGGAAATCTCATAAGCACCACCGGAGCCTTGAGCCGCCATCGCCTCCCCCCATTTCGGATTCAATAGCTTACTGCGGTACTCCAGCCTTAACACTTCCTCTAATTTACGCGGCGTGGTGTCTTGAGAGAAGCTCTCCACGAAAGAGGCGGTAACTCTCTTACCACTCCGTTTCTCGGCGGCTAGTTTTAATCCCCCGGTGTTGCCGTAATATTCCTGAATGTCGGTTAGTCCGTATTCTACCGAGTCGATTTCTTGAACGATGCGATCGCTTGTCTGCAATAATTGTTGTAATATCTCGGGCCGCGCTTGCCCTTTATCCTTCCTGCCGTAGCTGAAACTATTTCTCTTCTCCCAAGTATTCCCCAATTCCTCGGAGCTTTCCCAGTTACCATCTACTACTTGATCGTTAACTAAAGAGCCGAAATCCCCGGCAGGATTAGAAAACAATCGAGCCGAAGCGTTTTCTATACCCTGACTTTTTAGGGCTAAGTAATGCTTCCGGATAAAGTTATCTTCCTCCGATTCTTTAGCTTCGGCGGCCCTTTGAAATAGGTCATCCAATAACTCGATAATATTAACGAAAGTATCGCGGAAAATTCCCGACAGGTTAGCCAGTACATCTATGCGCGGGTGTCCCACTTCCGAGACGGGTTTTAACTCGTATCTAACTATTCTGCCAGTGCCTTCTTTTACTGGCTCGGCTCCGACTAATTCTAGGAGAATACCGAGAGACTCCCCCTTTGTTTTGATTACGTCTAAACCCCAGAGTAATACCGCGATCGTTTCCGGGTAACTTCCGTGTTCGTCTATGTGTTGTTGGATTAATTTTTTAGCTATTTCCCTCCCTCTCTCATAAGCTCCGGGCGACGGCATACGATAGGGATCTAGAGCGTGTATATTACGTCCCGTGGGTAATACTCCCGCCCCATCCCTCAATAAATCTCCGCCCGGGGCAGGGGGTATATATTCCCCGTTCAAACCTTTTAATAAATTGGTTAATTCTTCGGTGTTTCTATTGAGTAGAGAGACTATCTCTTTACCTTCTCTTACTCGCTCAGTATCTATATTCATAGCGTCTAGAGATACTATAGCTCTTAATTCTTGCTCCGAAATACCATCAAAGTAAGCTTTTAAATAGGATTCAATCCCCTCTTTATCTGGGGCTTCTCCGAGGGTATGTAAACCAGAAGAAAATAGCCGGGATTCTACTACACCGAGATAGTTATACACCTTGACAAAATAATCGATTAATGCGTATCTACTGAAGAGTTTCGCATTCTCTAAAGTGAAAGCGATTCCCTGTTTTTCGGCAGTTTCAAACGGGCAATCACTAGTTAATCCGGTATCTACAATTTTCTGACAAATTACATCTCTAAGAGCATAATTCTTCTCAGGGTCTTCTCTAAACTCGGTGATTAAATCTTTTAAACTCATTAATTCTTTATACAATCCCGCCCTGCCGTAGGGAGGCACATTATAGGAAATTAACACCCCATAACCCCGTCTCTTAGCGAGCATCGATTCCGAGGGATTATTAGCCGCGTATAGATATAAATTGGGTAGATTACCTAATAATATATCAGACCAGGAATAACCCGTATTTCCTAACGGTGAGCCGGGTAGCCATTCTACCGTACCGTGCATACCGAAATGAATGACGGCGTTAGGTTGATAATCTTTCTGCAACCACTCATAAAAGGCTGCGTACTGTGGGTGTGGTGTTAAGTCTTTCTCGAACATCAACCGCATCGGATCGCCAGATAAGCCTAGGGGCGGTTGTACTCCTATCCACACATTTCCTAATTCTATCCCGCCGATATAATAGTCATCACCTATAGTTTTTATACCGCTATCTTTTAGGGATTTCCATTGTTTTTCAATGCGGGAAGTTAGTAAGTAACCTAACCAATTTTCAAGTTGACGCACCGAAACCGTATTGGATTCGGGAGTTAATAAATTCTCGTTGTCGGCATCTTTTACCCGTCTGATGATTTCTTCCCCATCTTCGGGAATTTCGCCCACACTATAACCCTGTTGTCTTAGGGCCTGAAGTAATTTAATCAGACTGCGGGGTACATTTAATAATGCGGCCGTGCCAGTTGCGCCGTAGCCAGGAGGGAAACCGTAGAGGATGATAGCTAACTTTCTTTGGGCTGGGGGTGTATTCCTCAACTTAATCCAGTTTTTTAATCTACCGATGAGGCGTTTTACTCTTTCCGGGATGAGATAGATTTTTTCACCCACTAAGCCGCCCAATGGTATAGTATCTATCGCACCATCTAACTCGGGCAGAGCATACAACACCACACTCTGTAAGCCGCCTATCCCCTGCCGAGTCCAAGAATGTATATCCTGTATCAATAGGGGCGCGGCTACAAAATAGGGAATATTCTTGGCGCTTAAAATTCGTTTCGCCACTTCTACCTGTCTGCCTGCTTCCATCGAGCCGGCGGGGCCACCCACTAAGGGGAAACCAATCGTAGACACGATTGCCGATACTTCTACCGCATCTTGGCTCAGAGAAGGCGTTTCTATATTTACTAACTTCCTCTGTTGTTGCTCATAGTCGGTAGTAAACCAATCCCTAACCACCGTATGCCCTTCCACCCCGTTGATAAATACAGGTAGGGGAATTAATCCCCCGGCTTCAAAGGAGCGGATGAGTTGCCCGATATAGGGCTGTTTACTGATGACGTGTTTTCTATACAGGAGAATCCCGATTACCGACGCACCCGCCGGGGGCTTCTTATATTGCCGATACCAATCTAGATACTCGCGGGGGGTGAGAAAATAACCAGTTGCATCCGGATGTAATAAGCCTTTATTAGGAGTCTCTATAACCTCGGGAATCTCACCGACTCTTAAGCCTAAATATTTTTCTGCTATCACCCAACACATGGCTGCTACATTTTCCACGCCGCCAGCATTCCAGTAACCGTAGATAATCAGCCAGTTGCGTAAATCTTGAACTTTCTTCGCGGGGATGAATTTCAGTAAGTTGGGCCCGGTTTTGAGAAAGCTGATATATCCGGCTAACTTATCTTCTTCTCTGCCGTTGGAGAATTTACTGAGGATAAACTGTATCGGTTTCGGCATCCCCTTGGGTTTATCACCGATGAGGAATTTACCGAGGCGGGTGAGGCTCATTAATTCTAAGGCCGACTCAAAAACGAGACGGATAGGGATAGACTCGACTCTTTCTCGTAACCACATCACTGCATCGTAATCGAATACTAAGCTAGCGAAGAAAACATCGGCACTTTCTAGGGCTATTTCTACTTTATCGGGTTGAGTTACGATCGCCCTATCATCGAACACGATAACATCTAGCTCCGGACATCGGGATGTAGCCAGTTGTGCCGCCTGTCTATATAAGTCGCCGTTGAAGGTTTCAAAACCGGCGATTAACACTATCCGTTTCTTCACCATCCGCCCTGCTCTTAAATAAACGTTACATTTCTATTCTATAGCAGTGAGAAATGAGAAGTGAGGCCCGGTTACTCTTGAGCGGCGAAACGGCGCAATAAGTCTTCACGACTCGCGCTTAATAATAGGGGGCTATATTCTTCGGGGGGTAATTTTAATAAGCTTTCTATAACTGCCTCGAAACCGCTATCTAACCGCCCGAAACGGTTTTGTAAGAGGGTTTGGATGAGAATTCTTTGAGCTTCCTCCCGCCCTTGTTGAAGTCCTTGTTGAAGTCCTTCTTCTCGCCCTTCTTGTTTGGTGGCTTCTTTCCACTGGAGATAAGTTTGTGATAAAGACATAAACAACTCTCTTTCTTCTGGTTCTAATAAATTGCTAATTTCTACGCTCACCCGCCAACTAACTAATAATTCCATCACATTCTGACGGATTACGTCATCTTCGGGTAAAGCTAGTAATTCCCTCACCGCCGTTAGTTGGGTTTGTCCCCTTCCTAATAGGCGTAGCCATAGGGTATCCCGGTTGACGGGTAATCTGTTAATACTGATTATAGCCGTCCTCAATAATCGCGGTAGGAAGTAAACACCTTCTGGATAATTCTCTAAATCTAACCCTGCGCCCAATCCTTCGATGAGGGTATCACTAGCGGAGGTGGTTAGTATCCATAGATAAGGTAACTCATCCTCCCCATAACCCCTATTCTCCCGCCTCGCCGCCCGGACTTTCTCGGCACATACGGCGTACAGTTTCAGTAGGCAGTTTCTTACTTCTGATGGTGTGGGTGGATTGCGATAAGCTTCAATGAGCGCGGTTCGCGAAACTATCTTTCCCAATAACCCCAAGTAATCGGTGTTTACGCCCGGGTTAGGCGAGAAATATACGTCTATCTGACGGGTTTCGTCGCTCACTTCTTTACTCGTTTCTACTGTGCCTAAGGGCTTCAATAATTCTTCGAGGTAATTTTTGGCGAATTGGTCGTGAGGATTCATCGCTATCGGAGTAAGTTAATCTTCTCAAGGGGTAACTCAGGGTACATAATAAACCCAACTCCCCTAATTCTAATTAACTAAACGGATAAATTTATTTTTACCCACTTGTAAAATTTTTCCAGCTAAGGATTCTGGGGTGTCAAAACTGAGATTAACATCACTCACCTTTTCAGCATCTAACCTAACAGCACCGCCCTGTATTTGTCTCCTACCTTCACCGCTACTATTACACAGTCCACTAGCCCCCAGTAAGTAGAATAATTTCACCGGGAAAGTTACTCCCGATAAAGAAAATTCGGGGATGGCTTCCGCACCGGCCACGTTACCTTTTAACACCAAATCTTGGGCCGTTTTCTGGGCGTTTTGCGCCGCGTCTACACCGTGAAACTGAGAGACTACCTCTAGGGCTAAACGTTTTTGATTCTCCCTGGGATTATCTGATAACGAATCTAGGGGTAAATTTGTCAATAGTTCGTAATAATCTTTTATCAAACTATCGGGTGTTTTTTCCAGTTTGGAATACATAGATAAAGCATCTTCCCTTAACCCCACATAGTTATTAAGTGACTTAGACATTTTCTGTGTGCCGTCAGTGCCGAGGAGGATGGGCAGGAGTAACCCAAATTGGGGCTTCTTACCGAAGTGTCTCTGTAAATCCCTCCCTACGGCAATGTTAAACTTTTGATCGGTGCCGCCTAACTCGACATCGGCATCAATCATCACCGAGTCATAGCCCTGCATTAACGGATAGAGGAATTCATGGAGAAAGATGGGGGTTTCTTTACCGTATCGCTCCGCAAAACCTTCTTTCGCTAACATCTGCCCTACCGTCATCGTCGATAGTAGGTTAAGTATTTGAGCTAAATCTAGGGGGGCCAGCCACTCCGAGTTATAGCGAATTTCTAAGCGCCCAGGAGTATCGAAATCTAAAATAGGGCGTAATTGGTCGAGATATTCTTTGGCATTCTCCCGCACTTGCTCGCTCGTTAGTTGTTTCCTCACTTCCGATTTACCGGTGGGGTCGCCGATTTGTGCGGTAAAATCACCGATGATGACTACCGCCGTATGTCCCGCATCTTGGAAAGCTCGTAGTTTCCGGAAGGGTATACTATGACCGAGGTGGATTTCTGTGCCAGTGGGGTCTATACCTAGCTTAACCCGTAGAGGGCGATCGATCTCCTTCAACAAGGCCGCGAGATTTTCGCTTTTATCCTCGGAGTCTTTTTGATTGGGGAAAATTTCACTCGTACCCCGATATAGCCAGTCAAGGTTATGGGCAACAGTCATAGTAAGTCATCAGAACACAGATCACAATTTTGCCACAGTCAGACACTGTTTGTATCTTTAACGTTTTTGAGCGGAGGTAGCTTTGTTACTTTAAATCCAAACTCGTCTCAAATTCAAAACAAACCCTGCTAGCACATCTTCCCCAGAAAGTTCGATGGGATTGTCTAATATTTCTACTTCTTTGCCTTGACGATAAATTTCTACCCGTCTGTTTTGCGGGTCGATTAGCCATCCTAATCTCGCTCCATTAGCCAAATATTCCTGCATTTTGGCTTTTAGTGTAGGTAAGCTATCTGATTCGGAGCGAAGTTCAATGATAAAATCAGGGCAGAGAGGAACGAAACCTTTTCTTTCTTGGGGGGTAAGAGCTTGCCAACGTTCTCGACTAACCCAAGAAGCATCGGGAGAACGATCTGCCCCATTTGGTAGTCTAAATCCAGTAGAAGAGTCGAATCCTTCGCCGGAATGCTCATTTTCTTCACACCAGCGAGCGAGTTGCCCGGTAATGTTAAAATTCCTTTGACCTGATTCTCCACCTGTAGGGGGGTTCACGATTAACTCTCCTTCCGATGTTCGCTCTAGCCTTAAGTCACGATTTACGGCCGCTAACGCCTCGAATTGTTCTTGCGTGACTTGCAAAGCGATCGCAAGAGGCAGTTCAAGATATAGGCTTTCTGCTGACGTTTGGGTAGTATTATTCTCATACTGAACCATAGGACTAAACTGACCGTAAATAAAATGTTTCGGGGCGGTTGTCGGTACTTACCGCCCGCGCAACAGATTCTATCTCAAACGTTGCGATAGAGCGTCTCTAGCTTGTTCCCGGTCATCGAAATGAATCTTCTCTGTACCGAGGATTTGATAATCTTCGTGACCCTTACCGGCTATAATAACACCATCACCGGGGGCCGCGTCCTTGATAGCAGAGTGGATAGCTTGAGATCGATCCGCGACCACCTTAACATCGATATTATCGGGTATACCCGCCACTATATCCTGTAATATTCTCTCTGGGTCTTCGGTACGGGGATTATCGGAGGTAACTACCGCTAAATCCGATAACTCGGCGGCGATTCTTCCCATCAGGGGCCGTTTAGTTCTATCCCTGTCGCCACCACAGCCGAAAACACAAATCATTTTACCAGCGATGAAAGGGCGCGAAGCCTTGAGAAGATTCTCTAAACTATCCGGGGTGTGGGCATAATCGACGATAACCGAAACATCTTGATTCTCGCTCACCTGCACCCGCTCCATCCTGCCGGGCACACCTGGGAAATAAGGAATTCTCTGCACGAGGGTGTCTAAGTTTAATCCTATCTCGACACAGGCCGCGATCGCGGCGAGGAGATTGGCGAGGTTATACTGTCCCACTAAAGGCGAGTTGAAGTTAAACTCTCCGGTAGGGGTATGGAGAATACCCGAAACTCCTGCTGGCTTATATTCAAGACTACTGGTATAGAAATCAGCCGCCTTATCAGAGACGCTATAACTATAAACCGTCTGCGTCGAGAGAGCCTTAATTAATCTCCTGCCATATTCATCATCGAGATTGATTACCGCCCGCCCAGTGAGATAATCAGGGCTGAATAACTTCGCCTTAGCACCAAAATAGTCTTCCATATCCTGATGGTAGTCTAAATGGTCTTGGGTGAGGTTAGTAAAAACGGCGACGGGAAACTCACACTCTTTCACTCTACCCTGGGCGAGGGCGTGAGAACTTACTTCCATCACCGCCACTTCGTTACCTGCGTCTAAAGCCGTAGCCAATTGGGCCTGTAACTCGTTGGCGAAAGGAGTGGTATGAGTAGCCGTCTCTTGAAAACCCTGCCATCGCGTGTAAAGGGTGCCGAGAAGGGCAACTGGTACGTTAGCGGACTGAAGAAAGTATTCTATCAGGTGAGTGGTGGTGGTTTTGCCGTTAGTGCCAGTTACGCCTATCATCTTTAATTTCTTCCCAGGATAACCGTAAAAGGTAGCGGCTAATCGGGCACAGGCGCTCACCATATCCTCGACTTGAATCACACACACGTCATCGCTAGGGGGAAATTTACCAGAGGCTGAGGGGGTAATCACTGCGGCGACTGCACCGGCTTTTATCGCGCTTTCCCAAAATTCTCCGCCATCAACTCTAGTGCCTGGCATCCCTATAAACAAGTCTCCTGGTTGACAGGCGTGGGAGTTGGTGCAAATTCTTTTTATTTCTATTTCTAGGGCTTGGTGTTGGGGTAATACGGCAGGGGATATGGTGTTCAGTAGTTCTCTCAGTTTCATGGTTTTGGCGCATATTTTGGCTTTTAGATTAGGGGTTTATCGTATAAGTTCCAATACCAATACGCCCGTAAGGCTTCAGTCTATTTCTACCAGGGCCGGATTTACTAAATTTTCGAGCTTAGGGTTTCGTGAACTTGCTAACAGATTAGCTTCACTAGGTATTTTAAGTTTTGATGCTAGATTTAGGGACTCCAACATTTTTATAAAGTAAAATGTTGGGTCGGGAAGATACGCTACTTTGCCATTGCGAATCGTGATACCGTGACGACTCGATGATTGAAAAGCATGATGGAGATTGTGCCAACCTTCTCCTAAAGTTAAAAACGCTACTAAACTGTTATTACGACTCTGATCACTGGTAATAAACGGTTGTTTGCCTATAAGATGGCTGAGAGAATTAACAGTCTGTGTTCCATGGAATAACAACGTCGTGCTGAGGAAAAAAGCACCGAGATATTCAAGACCACCGATATAATAAGAAATTGCTCCCAGAAGAATCACGGGTATAAAGTGTAGACGATCGATTATCCTTAATACAAAATCGCTTTCCACGTCCACTGGTAATTTATCGGGAAAGAAGCGAGAAGACAGCAACCAACCTGCATGAGACCATAAAAAACCTTTTATTCCTTGAAATGGTGTATAAGGAGAATGGGGGTCTAGATTAGAATCCGTATGATAATGGTGATTTAGATGATGGGCTTTCCAACAGCTCGGCCCCAGTTGACAGGCTGATGCTGCTACAAAACAGCCCACCCAAAGCACCAGAGCAGGAGCTTTATAGGATTTGTGGGTAAGTAGCCGATGATAGATACTAGTTGTTGCTAACGCACGTATTAAGTACAAAAAAACTATCCAAGTGCTAGCCCCCCAGGATAGGCCCGTACTCAAAACGATGAGGGAGCCGATATGACAGAAGCCAATTAGTGACGGAGCCATCACTTGAGAAACCATCGTTAGTGCAGAATATTGTCTCATTACTATGTTTGCCTTACAAAATGGTTTAACGAGTAAAACTGACGGGGAGGGTTTTTTGTTTTACTCAGGAATCAGGATTAATCTTAGCGCAATTTCTGATCTAGCATTTGCTGAACTTGCCTTACGGAAGCACGAGGCGATAATCTAGGTAGCGGTTGCTCTGTTCCTTCTATTTGCTGACACAAAACGGGAATCTCGTACTGATAGAGGTTAAACCAATTTTCATTAGTGTTTATATCCCTTATTTCTATAGTCAACTCTGGATCGGTAATTTTTTGCAGTTTTTCCAATAATCCCTCGCATAAATGACAGCCTGGTTTACTGTACAGGATAAGTTGTTTCGGCATGATTGGCTCCTTCGCATAAAAAATTGGCGCTACTGCGGGCTTTCCCCCATATTTATTGTACGAGAGCCACGAGATAGTAACTCTTGCAAGGCTATCCTAGGTAGTAGGGACTCTGTAAATTCCTATCTGTACTTTTATGCCCCGATCCATTATTCTGAGTCTGATAGGAGGTGTGTTAAGCAGATCACAAAGCCGGTGAGATAGACTAAAACGATGATATATATTTACTTTCCTTAGTTATACCGATTTTATCCCTCAATATACTAACTTAATAGCCTAAAAAGACACCGAAAGATAGATGAAGCGGAAAATATCCAACTTTGTAGACCTATTACAAGATTACGCCCTTGCTGACCCGAAAAAGACCATATTTACTTTTTTAGCCGACGGAGAAACCGAAACAGCATCCGTCACCTATGAAAGATTGGATAGGGAGGCGAAAGCGATCGCGTCTCGATTACAATCATTACAGGGCAAGGGCGAGCGGGCCTTATTACTATATCCCCCCGGCTTGGAATTTATCTCCGCTTTCTTTGGCTGTCTCTACGCGGGAGTAATCGCGGTGCCCGCCTATCCCCCCAGGGCCAATCGCTCCCTCGACAGGTTACAATCCATCGTCGGTGATGCGTCAGCTAAATTAATTCTTACCACCTCTTCTCTAGTGGATACCATCGAGGGCAAACTATTTCACTCCTCACGCGAGCAAAGCCTTCAATCTATCACCACCGATACCCTACCCATCGAATCCGCCGATGACTGGCAACCCCTCAAACCAAACTCTGACGATTTGGCTTTCCTACAATATACCAGTGGCTCTACCGGTTTACCGAAAGGGGTAATGGTAAGCCACGAGAATTTAATCCATAACTCAGGATTGATTAATAACTGCTTCGGAGATACATCAGAAAACAGCGGGGTTTCTTGGCTTCCCCCCTATCACGACATGGGTTTAATCGGCGGTATCCTTCAGCCGATATACGTGAATGCGGCTGCTCAATATTTAATGCCCCCCGTCGCTTTTTTACAACGCCCTGGGCGCTGGTTGTCAGCCATCTCGAAATATAAGATAACCACCTCCGGTGCCCCCAACTTCGCCTATGATTTGTGCGTCAATCAAATTGACACCGAACAAAAAGAGAGTATAGATTTAAGTTCTTGGACGCTTGCTTTTTCAGGTGCCGAGCCTGTGCGCTATGCTACCCTGAAGAAGTTCGCCGAAACTTTCGCACCTCAAGGTTTTAAATATTCTTCTTTCTATTCCTGTTACGGCATGGCAGAAACTACTTTGATCGTTTCTGGAGGTATAAGAGAAGCCGCCCCCATAAGCAATTCTTTCAACCCTAAAGCCATCGAAAATAATAAAGTCATCACCGATGGGGGAGATGATAACGTCACCCTAGTCAGCTCTGGTAAACCAGTGATGAATATTACCCGTATAGTTAACCCGGAAACTTTACAAGCCTGTGGAGACGGGGAAATAGGGGAAATATGGGTCAATAGTCCCAGTGTAGCCCAGGGTTACTGGAATCGATCGCAACTCACCCAAGAGATATTCAGGGCTACCCTCGCCGATACCCCCAATACCTACTTCCTCCGCACTGGTGATTTAGGATTCATCCACGACGGGGAATTATATATCACCGGGCGCTTGAAAGACTTAATCATTATTCGCGGGCGCAATCACTACCCACAAGATATAGAATTAACCGTCGAGAATAGTCACCCCGCCCTAAGAGAAGCCTGCGGGGCTGCCTTCGCCGTCGAGATAGACGGGGAAGAAAAATTAGTTATCGTCTATGAAGTTAAGCGCAGTCACATCCGGAAGCTAAATGTAGAGGAAGTCACCAAAGCGGTATCGAAAGCCGTCTTACAAAATCACGAATTACAACCTCACGCCATAGTCTTACTGAAAACCGGTAGCATTCCCAAAACTTCTTCTGGCAAAATACAACGCCACGCCTGTAAAGCCGATTATTTAGAAGGTAGTCTCAACACCGTAGGGGCATGGCAAAGAGAAACCCCAGCTAAAGAAGCCCCGACGACTAAACCTCAATGCGAAAACACCCAACCCGCGAATATAATTGCCGTCTGGTTGGTGAATAAAATAGCTCAGAATCTCGGCGTCGGGCCTGGAGATATTGATACAAAAGAACCACTTATTTCCTACGGGCTAGATTCTTTACAAGCCGTGAGACTATCGGCGGAATTAGAAGATTGGTTGGGAGTAAAATTAGCCCCTACCCTCGTTTACGATTACCCGACGATAGATGCCCTGGCGCGTTACTTATCTCAAGGTGATGCCTCAGCTCAAACCTCGACGCGGAAATTTAGCGGGGATAAAATCGCCGTTGTGGGTATGGGTTGCCGTTTCCCAGGTGCGGATAATCCCCAGGATTTTTGGCAATTATTAACGGGCGGCGGGGATGCGATTACGGTTAATAGTAGTCGTTGGGAGCAACCTGCTCCAGGGGGCTTTTTAAAAGATATAGATAAGTTTGACGCTAACTTCTTTAATATCTCTCCCCGGGAAGCAGCGGAAATTGACCCGCAACAACGGTTATTATTAGAAACGGCATGGACTGCCCTAGAATCGGGCGGCATTAATCCCCTATCTCTACAAGGTAGCCGCACGGGTGTTTTTGTCGGTATCAGTAGTCAGGATTATTCTCAGATACGTCTACAGAAGTCTTTAGAAACTAATCCCTACGTCGGCACCGGTAACGCCCATTCTATCGCCGCTAACCGCCTATCCTATATCTTAGACCTGCGTGGGCCTTCTTTAGCTGTCGATACCGCTTGCTCCTCTTCTCTCGTAGCCGTGCATCTGGCGGTACAAAGTTTACAAACCGGCGAATGTGAAAGTGCGATCGTCGGTGGTGTTAATCTTTTATTATCGTCAGAATTAACGGAAACCTTCACTAAATCCGGGATGATGGCAGCCGATGGGCGTTGTAAAACCTTCTCCGCCCTAGCCGATGGTTATGTCAGGGGTGAAGGCTGCGGGGTGGTTATCTTAAAACCCCTCTCACAGGCTATTAAAGACGGTAATCCGGTATTGGGGATAATTCGCGGCTCGGCTATCAATCAGGATGGGCGCAGTAACGGTTTAACCGCCCCTAACGGATTGGCCCAACAGGCGGTTATCCGTCAGGCTCTCGCTAACGCCGGTGTTGATGCGGCTGAGGTTTCCTATGTGGAGGCTCACGGCACCGGCACCGCTTTAGGAGACCCGATCGAGGTAAACTCTCTCAAGAGCGTCTATAATCGGCCCTCTGGTGATTTATGGCTGGGTTCGGTGAAAGCGAATATCGGACATTTGGAGTCGGCAGCGGGTATCGCCGGATTGATTAAAACTATCCTATGTCTGCAAAACCAATCTATTCCCCCCCAATTACATCTAGAAGCGCTTAACCCTCACATTGAGATAAAAGATACTCCCATATCCATCCCGACGATTCTACAACCCTGGCAGTTAGAAGATAATAAACCGCGTCTGGCGGGCGTTAGTTCTTTCGGCTTCGGCGGCACGAACGCTCATGTTATCTTAGAAGGGATTAGTATCACCAGCGCTGTGAATAACGATCATGATAGAGGCGTACATATTCTGTCTCTGAGCGGTAAATCGGCACCAGCGTTAAAAGATACGGTGAGAAGTTATCAAGATTATCTAGCCCGCTCAGGTGAGATTAATCTAGCAGATATAGCTTATACGACTAACGTAAGTCGATCGCACTTCTCCTATCGTCAGGCTATAGTAGGGAGTAGTAAAGAGGAGATTCTGCAAAAATTATCTCTCTACCAAGGGGCCGAAGAAGTCAATATCAACACCGACATTGCTTTTCTCTTCACCGGGCAGGGTTCTCAATACGGCAGAATGGGAGAGGAGTTATATAAGACACAACCTGTATTTAAGAAAGAGATCGATCGCTGTGCCGAGGTATTAGAATCCTATTTAGATAAACCCTTACTGTCAGTTTTATTCGCCGACTCCGATTTAATCCACGAAACCGTATACACCCAGCCCTGCTTATTCGTTTTAGAATACGCTCTCGCTAAACTGTGGCAATCTTGGGGTATTAATCCGGGTGTAGTTATGGGGCACAGCGTCGGCGAATATGTAGCCGCCTGTATAGCCGGAGTCTTCAGTCTCGAAGACGGCTTAAAGTTAATTAGCGCCCGGGGGAGACTGATGCAGTCTTTACCGCAAGCGGGGATGATGGTGGCGGTGTTTGCGGCGGAGGGAATGGTTAGGAAAGCGATCGAACCCTATCAAGATAAAATATCCATAGCCGCTATTAACGGGCAACACATCGTTATTTCCGGAGACGAAGATGCTATTTCTATCGTCGTCAACTCTCTAAAAGACAAACAGATTAAAACTAAAGCCTTAAAAGTCTCTCATGCCTTTCACTCTCCCTTGATGGAGCCGATACTAGAAAACTTCGCGGGTTTAGCGAAAAACATTACCTATAACCTGCCGCAGATAGAGATAATTTCTAACCTCACAGGAAAACCCGCCCCGGAAGAAATTACTCGCCCCGAATACTGGGTAAACCATATCATCCAACCCGTCAGATTCGCCGATAGTATCGACTATCTACATCAACGAGGATACCAAGTCTATTTAGAGATAGGAGCACAACCTATCCTATCGGGTATGGGGAGGGCGTTTATCGAGTCCAATTATAACCATGATAGAGATTACTACTGGTTATGCAGTCTCAGGAAAGATGTGTCTCAATGGGTGCAAATACTAGAAAGTCTCGGTGAGCTATACAGATTGGGTATAGATATAGATTGGCAATCTTTCAACAGTGGTAACAACAGAAAAATCATCGCCGGTTTGCCTACCTACCCTTTTCAACGTCAATCCTATTGGTTTACTCAGGAGACGGCTATAGACTTCTACACCCCCCGATGGCATGAGTCGGGAGTAGAGAGTCGGGATTCGTCTCCATTCCCTATTATGATATTTTCTGAGGGAGGGCAACTGAGCAAAGAGCTAGTAAAAGAGTCAAGTAATACCTGGGTTGTCTGTAAGGGTGAAACTTACGCCAGACAATCTGGGGAATGGATAATTAACCCCCGCGATAAAGAGCATTTTTTAAGTTTATTAAAAGACTTGGATACAAGTGAACTAAATTTAATTTATCTCTGGAGTCTTTCCCCGTCGGATGAAACCGGAGATTGTCAGAGTCTGTTATACCTTTTACAAAGTCTCTCCCAAACCTCAATCAAAGCTAAGTTATGGGTAGTTACCAGAGGCAGTCAACAAGTAACTGGCTTGGATACGCCCGTAAATATAGCCACTGCCGCCTTATGGGGATTGGGAAGGGTTATCGCTCTGGAATATCCCCACTACTGGGGAGGAATAATAGATTTACCCTCGCAGATAGGAGTAGATGAAGCTCATTCCCTACTCCGCGAAATTAACGCCAAGGATAAAGAAGCCCAAATAGCTTACCGTCAAGGTAATCGCTACATATTACGTCTGGAGAAAAATCAAATAATAGAGACGCGAAAAGTGAATTATTCTGGCGGCACCTATTTAATTACCGGCGGTTTGGGTAAATTAGGCTTGCGGGTGTGTCAGTGGTTAGTAAGGCGGGGCGCTACCTCCATCGCATTAATGAGTAGGAATGGCCCAGGGATTGAAGCGGGTAACATTATCCGTAATCTGCTCGACTCTGGAATCAATCTACAAATCATTACGGGGGATGTGTCTAATCGAGATGATGTAGGCAACGCCTTAAAAATTATCGGGGAAAGAATGTTACCTCTTAAAGGGGTGATTCACGCGGCGGGAGTATTAGCCGATGGTTTACTAGAAAATCAATCCTGGGAAAACTTTGAAAAGGTTTTAAAACCGAAAATCGCCGGGGCGCGTCACTTACACGATTTAACCCTAGACATACCCCTAGACCTATTTATTCTATTCTCATCCGCTGCCTCTTTACTAGGTTCGCCCGGTCAGGGAAATTATGCGGCAGCTAATAGCTTCTTAGATGGCTTAGCCCTCTACCGTCAAAGTTTGGGTTTACCCGCACTGGCGATTAATTGGGGCACCATCGATGAGGGCATGGCTACTACTTCCCCAAGAGCGGTGAAAGGATTACATCTCATACCAGTAGAAACGATGTTAAGCAGTCTAGAAAAACTGCTGGCTCAATCCGCCCCGCAAGTGGGAGCAATAGGGGCTGATTGGGATGAGATTGCCCAACAGTTGACTGGTTGGCGCGACATGCCCTACTTCGCTCATTTAATCTCCAGGGCTACGGGGCCGAAAACAAGCGCGGAAATTTATAGCAAGTTAGTGCCATTATCTATCGATGATAGCTCCTTGCTCCTCTTGGATTATCTCAGACGATCGATCGCCCGTCTATTACAATTAACCCCCGATAGTATCTCTCCCTCCGCTAGTCTCCTCGATTTAGGTTTGGATTCTCTGATGGTGATGGAGGCTATCAACCTGATTAAAAGTGACTTGCACTTAATGTTATACCCTAGGGAAATTTACGAGCGGCCCATTCTAGAAAATCTAGCCGCCTATCTGGCGCGGGAATTCCATCGGGTTCATAATGGAGTCGTGCTAGAGTCTTCTTCAAGCTTAAATCTACCCGCTATAGCTTCTAGTAGGGTAGTGGTAGAGAAGAAATTACCGCCCATAGCTTTTATTCTCTCTAGCCCGCGCTCTGGCTCTACTCTCTTACGAGTTATGTTAGCGGGGCATCCG
The DNA here is from genome assembly GCA_964623815.1 of uncultured bacterium. Classification (GTDB taxonomy): domain Bacteria; phylum Cyanobacteriota; class Cyanobacteriia; order Cyanobacteriales; family Microcystaceae; genus Chroococcopsis. Next base: position 26,770 of record CAZUVR010000015.1, read on the forward strand.
GCTTTAGCTGTGCCCCCGGAATTACATTTACTTCCCTTCGACTCGATGGCGCAAAGGCAAAAGGATTTATCTTTCTCTGGCCTCAGCGAAGGTTTGCAGAAAGCGATTATGAATCTTAAAGGAGTATCGAGCCAAGAAAGCGAGGAAATTCTGCGGAGTTGGATAAATCAAGATCGATCGATACCCGATGTTTACGCTACCCTACAGGAGTATGCTGGTTCTCGTTTGCTAGTCGATAAGTCTCCTACCTACGCATTCTATGCCGAAACTCTAGAGCGGGCCGAAAGCATTTTTGATGGGGCTAAATATATACATCTGGTGCGCCATCCCTACGCGGTGATTGAATCCTTCTACCGTCTCCGTATGGATAAACTCATCGGCCTCGATAACGATAATCCCTATGAATTATCTCAATTAGTCTGGTCGAGAAGTAATCAAAATATTCTTGATTTCTTGGCTAAAATATCACCAGAAAGACACCATTTTATGGTTTACGAAGAGTTAGTTACGAATCCAGAAATAGAGATGAGAAAATTGTGTGAATTTCTAGCAATAGATTTTCATACATCTCTATTAAATCCTTATGAAGGCGAAAGAATGACGGGCGGAGTTCATGATAAATCTCTTGGTGTGGGCGATCCTAATTTCCTCAAAAGAAAAGAGATAGATCCTAAATTAGCTGTCGCCTGGCAGAAAATAGAGTTACCGATTAAGTTGGACAATTTTGCTCGTAACGTCGCCGCTAGGTTCAATTACGAATTACCGAGAGAATCTCAATCTTCATCCCCTGTAGAGAGAGAAGAAACCTATATTAACCTGAGAGGACTAGATATATGTATATCGAGCTGGGGGGCAGATACGGGTAAAAATATCCTCTGTCTACACGGTATTTTAGAACAGGGGCCGGTATGGCAGGAGGTGGCTAATTTTTTAGTGGAGCAGGGCTATCGAGTTGTGGCACCGGATTTGAGAGGACACGGTAAATCGGCGCATGTCTCATCTTATAATCTAATGGATTTCCTCGGTGATATAGATAGGATAGTAACAAAATTATTCGATACTCCCATAACTATCGTCGGGCACTCTTTCGGCTCGATTTTAGCCGCTATCTATAGCGGTATTCGTCGGGAAAAAGTGAATAATCTGGTATTGGTAGAAACGATTATCCCCGGTAATACTCAACCAGCAGAGGCGGTTAATCAACTAACCGCTCATCTTGACTACCTTGCCTCTCCTCCCGCTCATCCGGTATTCCCTAACCTGTCATCGGCGGCTAAACGTCTGAGGATGGCTACGCCTGGGTTATCGGAAACCTTATCCTTACAATTAGCTGAGAGAATCATGGAAGCCTGTGAAGGTGGCTACCGCTGGCGTTGGGATTCTCTTTTAAAAACCCGCGCCGGAATCGAGTTTAATGGAATAGATAGAAATCGTTATCTATCTATTTTAAAAGCGATCTCAGCCCCGATTACTCTAGTCTACGGAGATAAGAGTGAGTTTAATCGTCCCGAAGATATACAACAACAACGGGAGGCGATGACTCGGGCATCTAAAATAGTCATTCCGGGTGGTCACAACCTGCCTTTAGAAAATAGTATGGCAGTAGCGAAAATCATCCTCGATTCTATTAACTCTCTATCTTTAATCGGCTAAAAGCAACCCGCAGATAAATTTATCAGCGGGTCGATAAAAGGTACTAAAAATTATCAAGTTAACTTTGTTTGCTTAAGAATTGTTGAAACTGTCTGATAGCAGCAGCACCGATATTAAACAAAGCCCAAGAACCAGCAATGATTACCGGTAATAAAACTACAATAACGCGCCAATCCATAAATTAAATCTCCGTCTTATACGATCGATGTAAACTACAGGGATTTTCAAATCATTGAGATACCTTGATCAAGGAAAAGCTTTAATATATAAAAGCTTCTAACCCCGACTCCCGACTCCCAATTCCTGACTCCCTCTGTAATCGTGTTCTCATCATTTATATATAACCTAATCGGGTCAACTTGTGAATCCTATATCGCTTCCTTTTCCAGCGTGAACTAAAGCCAGTTTAGTATACCGTTGAGCGTGTTCGATCAATCCCCGGGCTTCTTCCTCCGATACATCGCGGGATTTTTTCGCGGGAATCCCCACCACTAAAGAGCGGGGCGGCACATCTTTCGTCACTACCGCACCCGCGCCGATGATACTTCCCGCCCCCACTCTTACACCATTCCACACCACTGCATTAACACCGATGAGACAACCGCGCTCGATATGGGCCGCGTGAATTACGGCCCCGTGCCCCACAGTAACATAGTCTTCCAATACGGTGACGATTCCTGGCTCTCCGTGCAGTACAGCCCCATCTTGAATGTTAGTATAATCGCCGATCGAGATTTTTTCCACGTCTGCCCTCACCACCGCACTATACCAAACGCTCACGCCTAATCCTAGGGACACATTCCCTATAACCGTAGCTGTGGGGGCTATGAAAGCTACTTTTGAGGTATCTGGGGGCAACCAAAATTTTTCTACAGTACTTTCCCTATTATTCGAGTACATTAACTTGCTCCTAACCTTTACATAGTAACAATTTAACCCCTAACTCCCGACTCCCAACTCCTAACCCCTTACTCGCCTCTATGTCATCGAGTAATTAAGGAAAGTCTAAGATCAAAAGCCTACAGAGGCTAGTCGATATAATATATCTAAGTTTCCAATGTTAGTAGATCGATTTTTAAAACTAGGTTATACCTCATGAACGCTGCTTTACAATATCCCGTTTTCGGCCCCGATATTCAATGCCCCCATTGTCGTCAGGTAATTCCCGCTCTGACTCTGACGGATACCTATCTTTGTCCCCGTCACGGCGCTTTTGAAGCCAATCCCCACTCGAAAGAGTTAGTCCATCTTCAATCCGGCAGACACTGGCGCTTATGGCAGGGAGAATGGTATCGACAACACACTCATCCCGATGGTATCCGTTTCGAGATACACGAGGCACTCGATCGATTATACACTCAGGGCTACCGCGCTACAAAAGTGATCATCGCCTACCGCTATAAGGAGTTAGTCAGCTCTTATCTGGAGAGAAACACCCCCTGGCGTAATACCCCCGATGCCAATGTCCCCAAACTTTACGGTTTACCCGTTGAATTCAGCTCCGATGAACCCGATGAACCCTGTTGGGATGTGATTAATTTTGATTTAGAAAAAGAACCAGGTGTTCCCAAACGTTACCCCTATTTCCGTCTTTTCGACTAAAAGGGAGCATTTTACCCCCATTAGCTACTAGCCACTAACCACTCTCCCCACCATGCTGCATCACGTTTCCATTCGTACTGCCAACATCCATCGTGCGATCGCTTTCTATGAGATATTAGGCTTTACCGTCTGTGAGCGTTTCACCACCGGTTACACCCTCGCCTGTTGGATGGAGGGGTTAAACGGTAGAATCGAACTCATCCAGATTCCTGAGCCTTCCCCGCCCCCAGATGCATTCGCCGATGAGCATTATGTTGGTTACTATCACATCTCCTTCGACTTAACCCGACAGATAAACAGCCTTCCGGTGTGGTTAAAGAGCCTTCAAGATAGCTTCGCTCAAAACCCAGATTTATCGCCGCTTAAAGTGCTGTTAGCGCCGACACAGCAGATGATTGGTGATAACGTCTACGAGGTGCTTTTTCTCGCCGATAGCGACGGTTTACCCCTGGAGTTTATTCGTCAAATGTAAAGAAGTATTACAATCATGCCGTCAAAACGCTATGACAGCTTGACATAACGGAGAAGGAAAGGATAAGGTAAGGGAACGTACCCGGGTAAAACAAATCTAAGTGATATGCAAGACAAGCAAAAAGTCACACTGTACCTTCCTCCAGGAATCCATCGTCAGTTAAAAATCAAAGCGGCCATCGACGAAGAATCGATGTCAGGGATAGTAGAGAAGGCGATCGACTTTTATCTCAAACACCCTGAAAAGGTGGAAGAAATAGAGTCAGCCAGTTACGGCAGAACACATCAGGTACACACCTGTCCCGAATGTGAATCATCGCTGGTAATAAGGAACGGTCGTATAGTCTCTTTAAAAACTCAGCCGACGATAGTGACCGAAGAATATGGTTTAGTACCGGAAGCGGGAAGCGTACCGAGTGCGGAAGCAGCCGAACTAGTTCCTTGCTAAACCCGGTTCAAGGGACTAAATAGAGAAAAAACGTTAGTAAATAAGGGTCGAAGCGATGAAAGAGGAGCTAAACATACTCATACAGGCTCAATATCCTCTTATCTACCTCGTAACATCAGAGGAAGAAAGAGCAGAGCAAGCAATATCGAGAATAGCGCAGGCCAACGTACAATCAGGGTCAACCGCAAGAAAAGTATATTTATGGACTGTGACACACGGTATAGTGGAGTATGGGCAGCCCCGGCAGACAACCCAACATAACACGGTATCGCCAGAAGCGGCGATCGAGTGGACGGTAAGACAGAAAGAACCAGGAATATATATATTCAAGGACTTACATCCATTCATCACCTCACCACCGGTAACGCGTTGGCTGAGAGATGCGATCGCGCTATTTAAAGGAACAGAAAAGATCATTATCTTGATGTCCCCCTTACAAGAGATACCGCTTGAGTTAGAAAAAGACGTGGTCATGTTAGATTTTGCCCTACCTGACTTGAGTGAACTGAATCAAGTTCTCAGCGTACAGTTAGACAAGATCAAGAACCGACGCACGACGACGGAAACGAGGGAAAAATTACTGAAAGCCGCTTTGGGGCTAACGAAAGACGAAGCGGAAAAAGTATACAGAAAAGCTTATGTAAAAGCTGGACAACTCAGTGAGGAGGAAGTAGAAGTCGTCCTTTCCGAGAAAAAACAGCTCATCCGCCGCAACGGAATCCTAGAGTACATAGAAGAAGACCAGACGATAAATTCCGTAGGTGGTCTGGAAGAACTCAAGAAATGGCTCAAACAGCGTTCCAACGCTTTTACCGAACGTGCGAGAGAATACGGTTTACCCCAACCGAAAGGGATGCTAATATTGGGGGTACCGGGATGTGGAAAATCCCTAATCGCCAAAACCACAGCCCGCCTATGGGGATTACCCTTACTCCGGCTGGACATGGGCAGAGTCTACGATGGCTCGATGGTGGGGCGCAGTGAAGCGAACCTGAGAAACGCCTTAAAAACTGCTGAATCCATATCACCCGCCATCCTCTTCATCGACGAACTAGATAAAGCTTTCGCTGGGGGAGCTGGTTCAGGGGATTCAGACGGAGGCACATCGAGCAGAATATTCGGTTCCTTCCTGACCTGGATGCAAGAAAAAACCTCCCCTGTATTTGTAATGGCAACCGCGAACCGTATCGAACGTTTACCAGGGGAATTTCTCCGCAAAGGGCGGTTTGATGAAATCTTCTTCGTGGACTTACCCACGCCAGAAGAGAGACAAGATATTTTCACGATACACCTTAGCAAACGTCGCTCTGATATATCCCGCTTCGATTTAGAGCAGTTGGCTACCGTATCCGATGGTTTTTCCGGTGCAGAGATAGAACAGGCACTAATAGCCGCGATGTACGAGGCATTCGCCCAGGATAGAGAGTTCACCCAACTCGACATCATCGCCGCGATTAAATCCACCCTACCCCTATCCCGCACCATGACTGAGCAGGTTACAGCTCTACGTGATTGGGCGAGACAACGCGCCCGGCCTGCGTCAGCCTCCGTCGCTGAGTATCAGCGGATGGAGTTCTAACAGACTTTCTCCTGCTCCCAACGGGAAGAAAGGCTAGTCACGAGACTAGCAGTACGATAAAAAAAGCCGCCCACTCTGTTTTAGAGACGGCATAACTTAACTCTCGATTTGTTGTTGTAATTCTTATCTATTGGAGGAAATTCCGATGTCTCATTTCAGCACTTTACGTACCAAAATCACCGAAGCCGAAATCCTCAAGTCTTCTTTACGCGACCTCGGCATCAGCGTAAAAACCGAAGCTGATGTACGTGGATACAATGGTCAACGTATTCGCGCCGACATCGTAGCTGTATTAGAAGGCGAATACGATTTAGGTTGGTCTCGTAACAGTGACGGCACCTTCGACCTCATTGCTGACCTTTGGGGCGTTGCTAAAAAACATAATCAAACAGAATTAATCAATTCTATCAATCAAAAATATGCTGTTAACAAAACCTTATCTGAAGTAAAACAGCGTGGTTTACAGAACGCTAACGTTAAATTAGTTGTTCAAAGCTAAGAATTAAAGCGCGTTCCCAAGCCTAGGGGTTGACCAGTTCGGTTAGCCCTTTTTTTGACTATTTAGATTATGAGCGCCTGCATTCACAGCTCGAACAAGATATTCAAGACCCCATCTCTGTAAAATATAGTCCGAGATTGCGAAATTTTTCATAAATAATGGGAATGTTAAGAGGGTAGTCTCTGAGATTGAGCGGTCATATGGTTACGTTTTACCTGATTATAAACGTAGCCATTTTCTTTTATTCCGGTTCTTGACACCGCAATCGTTCTAAATCCACGATTTTACCTTGAGCCTCTAGGAAACGATCGTAATACTGTCTCCTAATTTCCTGACTTTTCTCTCCATCCTGGCATATTTGTAGATAGAGCCGGCGCTGTCCCTCCCAATAAAGTTTTTCTAAAGTTACCACGGCCTGCTTAATTTTCAAGAGGGGATTGGCTAAATCTTCCTGCGTCTTTTCCCCCAGTAAAAAAAGGTGATTCAACCGGAGGTTTTCAGCAGGAAACTCGCTGAGACGATTCTGTATTATCTCCGCCAATCGGGCATGATCATCCGTAGATTTCTCCACTTCGATGATCATCTGCCAGAGTAAGCGATAATCCAAGTCGGTGAAAACCAAATCCCTCTCCTCCAGAAGTTCCATAATCAGGGAGCGATATTCGGGGCAGTAGAGATAAACTTGTAATAAAAAACCCTCGCTGACTCGAGCTAAATTCGCCTCCGCTGTTGGAGTAACGGTTTTAGGAGCCGTAATTTTAGTCACTGGCCCCCGTAATTGTCTCTTGAGGATGTCCATTTGAGTGATCACCTTCCGGCTATCCCCCTGCGCTAAAATCTCCGCACAATGGCGCAGGTAGTAAATTTGTTGATTCTTATCCTGTATCCGCCCCAAAAGTTCCAACATTTGCCGTGATACGATCTGAAAGTCATTAGCTCGTTTTAAAGAGCGATCGCACAATAACTGTTCTATCTGCCAATCGATCCAAAAAGGAGCCTTCTCCACCAAATTCTCGTAAGCTTCCCGGGGTTGGGATTGCGATCGCAGAAACTCATCCGCATCCTTACCGCCGGGGATGGTGAGGATTTTCACCCCTACCTCTCCGGAATAGGCAAGGGGGGCGATTTCCCCTAAAGCCCTCTGAGCCGCCGCTATTCCCGCCTTATCGCTATCGAAATTAAAAACAATCTCTTTCGACTCCGTGTATTTAATCATCTGCTTCACCTGCCCCTGACTGAAAGCGGTGCCGAGGGAGGCCACAACCGAAGTGATTCCGGCGCGGTGCAGGGCGATAGCGTCGAAATAACCTTCTACTACGATCGCGCGATCGTTTTTAGCGATACCGGTTTTAGCCTTATCGAGGGCGAAAAGAGTTTTACCCTTTTCAAATAGAGGCGTATCAGGCGAGTTAAGATACTTGGGTTGGTCATCGCCGAGGGTTCTACTCCCAAATGCGATCGCCCTTCCCGTGCTATCATAAATGGGAATCATCACCCGATCACGGAACATATCATAATGCCCGCTCCCGGTATTTCTCGCTTTAATTAACCCGGCTTGTTCTACTAAACTCAAGGGATAGTGTTTCTGCTCGACGAGATGACGATAGATGGTTTCCCATCCCCCCGGGGCGTAGCCCAATTGAAAACCCTTGATAGTTTCGTCGTCTAAGCCCCGTGTCTCTTTCAGATAGGCTAATGCCTGTTCTCCCTGAGGTTGATAGAGAGCGTGATGATAGAAATTAACCGCCACCGCCATAATTTCATATAGTTGCTCTTTAACGGTGAGTTGGCGTTGTAATTCTTGTCTTTGCTCTGGGTTAAGAGTTTTAATATTTATCTGATACTTCCTGCAGAGGTCGAAAACCACATCGGTAAAGGATTGTTTTTTCAACTCCATGAGAAATTTAATACCGTTACCGCCCGTCTGACAGCCAAAGCAGAAATACATTTGCTTATCTGGGCTAACTGTAAAACTAGGGGATTTTTCCTGATGGAAGGGGCATAAACCGATGTAATCCTTACCCCGTTTCTTTAGAACGACCGTCTCGGAAATAATATCCACAATATCTATGCGCTGTTTCACTTCGTCGATAGTATCGTTATGAATACGCATATCATCTATGATTTTGAGAACACTTATATTAATATAGCCGAAAAAATACGAAGCTTTCCTGAAAGAGAAAACTTCGTATCATTAGTAACTGATGGTCTCGGAAAACTTTCTAAGCGTGGCTGGTAGTTCTTACGTATTTTTTCGGTATCCAACCACCCCCAGCTAATTCAAACCAATCCTTGTCTTCTAATCCAGTGACGCGAACCGATTCGCCATCGAGGATGCTACGAATCACTTTGGAATTGTAATTAGGTTCTTCATACACTTCGGTCGCTTCGCCGTTAACGGTACGGACGATCGCGTCATAATATCTATTAGCGTAGGTTTTAACAGCTGCAGCCCTTGTCACTTCCTCTTTACCGCGATTTCTAGTAGCCCAGAGGAGGAGAGGTAAACCGATTAAAGGTGCCAGTACCCACCATAACGCCGGTTGATAGGTAGTCTCAGGTGTAGTTACTGCCCCCTTAGCGTCATCTCCGAAAAATACGCTCTTAGAATTTTTGTCGTAGTAACAGGTTTGTTTGTATTCCTGACCGGCTTTAGTAAGATTGAGAACGATCTTGGCATCTTTACCAGCTACATCGGCGGGGCCCGCGCTCACAACTTCTTTGAGATCGAAACCTTTAGTTTTAGCATTTTCTACGCATAGGTTCTGAGCTTCTTGGACTACCGCTGGATCTAACGCCTGAGCGGATTTCGTGAAACTCGGAGTCACGATCGCGGAAGCCATTAAAGCTATTCCTGCTACATTCAAAACGATTTTCTTTTTGTTGGCGTATTTCATTATTTTTAATTAGTCTCTGCACTAGCAATTTATCTGCTAATTATTATTCATTTCAATAATTTATGACCAAAATTTTATATTTTCTTTAAAACTATAAGAAAGTTATAACTTTTTTGTAAGAATAGTTTATGAACCAAATTAAAGATTAGTTTATAAAATAATTGTCATCCTCATTAGGAAATATTTAACCTCAGTTCGGGATAAGACTTACTGGTGAGGAGGGGGATTAGGAATTAAGAAAACTGGAGTTCGTGGTTTTTAATCCCTAACACCTAAATCCGCGCCTCCTAACGCCTCTTGAGATATTAAAGATTGCTTAACCCGAAGTGACGTTAGTTAGCGGTGGATAGTTACGATAGCGGTAATAAGCAGCACAAGCCCCCTCTGAAGACACCATCGGCGCACCGAGGGGATGTTCCGGGAGACATTGCACACCGAAAGCCGGACAATCGTGGGGTTTTTTATTCCCACGCATAATCTCGCCGCTAATACAAACTTCGGACGCACGAGAAGGTTTCAACCCGGATAACTCTTGAGAGAAGCGTTTGAGAGCGTCGAAATCACCGTACTCGGGCCGCAAAGCCAAACCGCTCGCGCCTATCTCCCCTATACCGCGCCAACTACGGGGGACTACTTCAAACACTTCCTTAATAATATTCTTCGCCCCTGGATTGCCTTCTTTTCTCACTGATCGCACATATTGATTCTCACAGTAAGCCTGCCCTGTTTCTAGCTGCCGGATACATAAATACAGCCCCTGAAGAACATCTACCGGCTCGAAGCCCGTAACCACAACCGGTACCCGATATTTCTGCGCGATGGGAATATATTCTTCGTAACCCATAACCGTACAGACGTGGCCTGCGGCTAAAAATCCCTGCACCGCACAATCCGGAGAGCTTAAAAGGGTTTCCATCGCCGGGGGTACTAAAACGTGAGACACCAGCAGGGAGAAGTTAGTAATATTCTGTTGCACAGCCTGATAAACCGCCATCGCCGTCGTCGGTGCCGTCGTTTCAAAGCCGACTGCGAAGAAAACCACTTCTTTATCGGGGTTTTGTCGAGCGATTTTTAAGCAATCAGTGGGAGAATAAACGATGCGAATATCCCCACCCCTAGCTTTAACCGTCAGTAAATCTTCCTCGCTGCCCGGTACTCTTAACATATCCCCGAAGGAACAGAAAATTACATTTTCTAGTGCCGCGATTTTTAAAGCGTAATCGATGATTTCAATGGGAGTCACGCAGACGGGACAACCGGGGCCGTGAATAATAGTAATTTCCTTGGGTAAGAGGGAATCGATCCCGTATTTAACTATAGAATGAGTCTGCCCGCCGCAGATTTCCATAATCGTCCAATTTCGAGTAGTTATTCGGGCTATTTCTTCAGTATATTTACGAGCTAAACTAGCATCCCGGTATTCGTCAACATATTTCATATTCTTAATTCTTGCTCTAATAGAATTCTGTCCATTTCTGCGAACTCAGCTAATGTTTGTTTGGCGGATTCTTCGTCTACAATACTCAAAGCAAATCCTACATGAACGATTACGTAATCGCCTACTTTCGCCTCAGGAACATAGGCTAAACAGACTTCTCTGACCACTCCACCAAAATTAATTCTGCCCCGTCTCCATAAAGGATCTTCACCGACGATACTAACAACTTGACCCGGAATAGCTAAACACATTTTTATTTTGCTCCATTCGTCAATCTTGCTCTCTAACTTTCAGTGTAAGTTATCGATATATTGAGCGAGTTAAAAATTAAAAATTAATTAATGGAGTTGTGATTCTTTAGCAGATACGAGGTAATTGTTCGCCGCTTAACATATCTAGTATACGATCGGCACCGATCGAACTCTCGATCGTCACCAAACCGATACCGCTACCTTTACCCGTCACCCCTCCGATCAGATTAGCTTTCTCATCGTAACCTGTCATAATTGATAGAGCGAGTTCTAGGGATTCTTCCGGGATAAATGCCACGAATCGCCCCTCATTAGCCACATAGAGGGGATCGAAACCTAGCATCTCGCAGGCTCCCCGCACATCTTCCCTCACCGGTACAGCGGTTTCTTCAATTTTTATAGTAACACCCGCATCTGAGGCTATTTCGTTGAGGGCGCTGGCTAAACCACCCCTGGTTAGATCCCGCAGACAGTGAATTTTTACACCAGCCGCGATCATATCTAAGATAACTTTATTGAGGGGGGCGCAGTCGCTGGCGATCGTAGTTTCAAATTCCAGCCCTTCTCTAGTCGCCATAATCGCAATCCCGTGACGGCCCAAATCGCCGCTGACGATAATTCTATCTCCAGGCTGGACACTGGTGGGGGCTATAAGCATCTCGTGTTCTACGATACCTATTCCCGCCGTGTTGATAAAAATCCCGTCACCCTTACCCCTATCCACAACCTTAGTATCTCCGGTGATAATTTCCACTCCTGCAACCGAGGCGGCGGCTTGAAGAGATTGCACCACCCGCCAGAGAGTTTCCATCGGTAAACCCTCCTCAAGAATGAAACCGACGCTCAGATAAAGAGGGCGGGCCCCGCTCATGGCTAAATCATTCACCGTGCCATTAACGGCTAAACTGCCAATATCGCCCCCAGGGAAGAAAAGAGGATGAATTACGTAAGAATCGGTAGTAAAAGCGATTTTATTGCTATCTAAATTGATGACCGCTGAATCGTGAGCCTTAATATCTTGTCCAGATTTAAAAGTAGGAAATACCATTTTTTGTAGTAACTGCTGCATTAATTTTCCCCCGCCGCCGTGCGCGAGTAATACTTGGGGATATTTATCAAGAGGAATCGGGCAAGATACATGAAAATTAGTCATGAGAAAAATAACTTATTCCTTATTAATAATTATGGCTCTACCGAACTTAGGCGGGTAAGTGTAGTATCTTGAACTTCTCAAAAGTTTACTGTATGAGGGATATGCTCCGCGAGCATCCCAATTATGCGATGCCGAAGGCACTTGACCCGCTACCTGTACCCGATCGGACCAGTAGTAAGCTAGGGATCTAATAACAAAAGTGGTCTTAAGACAACTTCTGCCAAAAGGTGCGATAATTCCTTCTCTGCCTGGGGTTGCAAAAATAGGATACTCCCGTGCTTATCTCAATGGCGCAATTATTTAAGTATTATTACTCAGAAAAAAGTGCAATGCTCCCGAAAATTTTTTGTAGATTGGATAAAGAGTTCCAAGGCAAAAAGGTGAAACAATCCCATATTTTGACGGGTCTGCTAATAGTAGGATTATTAGCCTGTAACCAATCTCAAGAAACCATTAGCGCAAAACCCGATACGACTCAACCCGTCGTGGCGAAATCAGAAGCAGGGTGCCTATTAGTTGAAAATAACTCCGGGCCGCAGGGAAAAGTAAATGTACGGGTTGAAGAAGTTGTGAGCGGGCTGGATGTACCCTGGGGACTCGCTTTTCTACCAAACGGGGATATTCTTGTAACAGAACGAGGGGGCGCGGTACGCTTGGTTCAAAAGGGAAAATTACGCCCTCAACCCATCGCAAAAATCAAAGTCACCGCCTCTGGTGAGGGAGGATTGTTAGGAATCGCTACCCATCCGGATTTTGCCCGTAATCGATTTTTCTACGTTTATTTTACCGCCGACATCAACGGCTCACCGATTAATCGAGTCGAACGATGGCTGTTATCCCCGGATGGTACGGTAGCGAAATTCAACCGCCGCATCATGGATAACATTCCCGTCGCCCAATATCACAACGGCGGGCGTATCCGTTTCGGCCCTGATGGAATGCTCTACATCGGTACGGGAGACGCAAGACAGCCGGAGCTTTCCCAAAATGTAAAAAGTTTAGCCGGGAAGATTTTACGCATTACCCCCGATGGAAAGATACCGCCCGATAATCCCTTCCCTGGAAGTCCCGTCTATATTACCGGTATCAGAAATACTCAGGGTTTTGATTGGCTCAATAATAAAACTATGTGGGTGAGCGATCACGGCCCTAGCGGTGAGTTGGGGCGGTACGGACACGATAAGGTGAGCGTTGCTAAAGCGGGAGATAATTTAGGTTGGCCGACTATTCACGCCTGTGAGTCGATGCCCGGATTAGTAACCCCGGCGATCGTTTGGGAGCAGGCTTTACCCCCCGGAGGCGCGACTATCTACATGGGAAATAAAATCCCCGAATGGAATGGCAGTTTAATAGTGGCTTCTCTAAGGGCGGAACAATTACAGCGGGTAGTTATCGATCCCCAATCTGGGCGGGTACAAAAGCACGAAGTATACTTACAAGATCAACACGGAAGATTGCGGGAGGCGATTATGGGGCCAGATGGGGAATTGTACGTTAGTACGAGTAATTGTGATGGTCGGGGTAGCTGCCCGGCTAAAAAAGACAAGATTCTTAGGATTACTCGTTAATCTCTGCTGTTTATCCCTCCCGTAAGCTGTTTTCTTCCTAGCCATCTTTAGCGGGAGATTGTGGTTTGCGTCGGCATATGGCTACTCAAATAGAGCGGGGCTATTCTGACTCGAACTGGTGTCAACGCTTTCTCTCTTAGCGGTCATTTATAAAGAAAATATGATCCCCCCTAGCCCCCCTTTCAAAGGGGGGAAAATCATCAAATTCCCCCTTGTTAAGGGGGATTTAGGGGGATCATATTGGGTAAAATCATCTTAAGGGTGACTTTATAAATAGGCTCTTAAAGCTCTGTTTCGTCTCGGAAAATTAAATTCAAGGTATTATCTTCGGATAGTCGCCGCCTCTAAAGGGCAAGAATTGAGCAATAAACCATATTCAATACCCTCTACCACCGCCTGATAAGAAGCCTCTAGAATATTGGCGGATACCCCTATAGTAGTCCATCGCTGTTTACTATCGCTCGATTCCAATAAAACCCGGGTTTTAGCGGAAGTTCCCGCCCCACTATCGAGGATTCTCACTTTATAATCCGTCAGGTAAAAATGGGCTATCTCCGGATAAAATTTGACTAGAGCTTTGCGTAAAGCGTGATCGAGAGCCGATACAGGCCCGTTACCCTCCGCTACTTCTAATAAATCCTCATTACCCACCCTAACTTTAATAGTAGCGATCGCGTTACCCTCAGTCTTCAACATATCACAATGCACATGAAACCCTTTCAATTCAAACATTTCCCGTCTCTGACCTAAAGCCGATCGCATTAACAATTCAAAACTAGCCTCGGCCGCCTCGAACTGATAGCCCTCACTCTCTAACACCTTCAAACGCTCTAATATCTCTTTACAAGCTTTATCGTTTTTATTAAGGTCAATACCGAAACTTTTCGCCTTAGCTAACACATTACTCAAACCAGATTGATCCGAGATAACAATACGTCTTAGATTACCTATCGCCTCTGGGCTAATATGTTCGTATGTAAGCGGATTCTTCGCCACTGCTGAAACATGAATTCCCCCTTTATGAGCGAAAGCGGAACGCCCTACGAAAGGAGCGTGATCATCGGGAGCTAAATTAACTATCTCGCTAACTAAACGGCTCGTTTCTGTTAGTTGAAATAAGCCTTCTTGAGTTAAACACTCATAATTCATCTTTAACTGTAAATTGGGTATGAGAGTACAGAGATTAGCGTTACCGCAACGCTCACCGTAACCGTTAATCGTACCCTGAATCATCTCCACGCCCTCTAACACGCCAGCGAGGGCATTAGCTACGGCTGTACCGCCGTCGTTGTGAGTATGAATACCCAATTTCGTGCCCTGTGAATTAATCCCTAATTCCCCGACTACTACCCGCACTATCCCGCTAATTTCAGGGGGTAGTGTGCCGCCGTTGGTGTCGCAGAGGACTATCCATTCGGCGCCGGCTTTTTGAGCGGCTTTTAAAGTCTTTAAAGCGTAAGCCGGATTGTTTTTATAACCGTCGAACCAATGTTCAGCATCGTAGATAACTCGTCTCCCTTGTTGGCGCAGATAGACGATCGTATCTTCGATCATAGCTAAATTTTCATCTAAACTGGTGTTTAACCCCTCGGTAACGTGCAAGTCCCACGACTTCCCAAAAATCGTTACCCAGAGGGTATTAGCGGCCAGAATCGCTCCTAACAATCGATCGTTTTTCGCTTCCACACCTGGGCGGCGAGTCGAGCAAAACGCTACTAGTTGCGCCTGTTCTAGGGGTTCTTCTTGTAACTTCCAGAAAAACTGCACATCGGTAGGATTAGCGCCAGGCCAGCCCCCTTCTATAAAAGGAATTCCCAATCGATCGAGCTGACGCGCTATCTTAACTTTATCTTCTAAGGATAGGGATATACCTTCTCTCTGCGCCCCGTCTCTCAGGGTTGTATCGTACAGCCAAATTTTATTACCACTAGCCATGTTTGCTGTCAATTAATGTTAACTTAAATTAATAGAGTAGAGAGAAACGAGAAGTTAGAAAAGAGTGATAACGGGTAGCTAATAATTTTTAAACCCTCACTCCTCACTTCTCTTAACTCACTTCTCATTATCCTGTCCATCTAGATCGAGAATTAGCTCTCTAATGCCTACAATAACAGTTCAAGGAAAAACGATCACCTGTGAAAAAGGTGCCAATTTACGCCAAGTTTTATTGAAGCATGACCTACCTATTTACAATGGTAATGCCAAAATAATTAACTGTAGATCTCTGGGCACCTGCGGCACCTGTGCGGTGGAAATCTCGGGCGAAGTCAGCCCCCTCAATTGGAAAGAGAAAACTAGGCTTTCTTTACCCCCCCACTCCGCCGATAAAAATCGTCGTCTAGCCTGTCAGGTGGAGGTAAGAGGAGACATCAGGGTGAGAAAATATAACGGTTTCTGGGGACAGGGAGACGAGGAAATATGAACGAGACTACCTTTCGCATTTCGCCTTTAATCCGAATCACCCTACTGTCTCTCTATATAGCCCTAACCCTACCCTTACCCTTCCTCTCCCGGGTAACTTCCGCTCCGATTTCACCCTCTCTATTGTGGGTGGGTATTGCCCTAGGCTTCATCGCTTTATACGGTGCCTTGACTCAAAAGGTGGTGCTAGATGAGGAGGGAATCGCCGTCACTTATCCCGGATGGATTCCTAAATTCGTTCGTCAGGGTTGGTTTCTGCCCTGGGAAGATATTAAAAAACTCAAACCCCGCAGCACTGGACAGGGAGGGCTAGTCTATTATTTTCTCACTGAAGCAGGCGATCGCGCCTATCTTTTACCGATGCGAGTTGTGGGATTCGCCCGGATGGTGAAGATTGTCGAGGAAAAAACCGGTATAGAAACGAGGGATGTTCGTCCCCTGTCTCAGCCTTGGATGTATATTATTCTTTTAATCGTCACCTTGCTGTTACTTCTAGTAGATTGCTGGACGATTATCACGGCGATGAGTTTATAGAAAGGATTAACCTATGTCATTGATACTAGCGGGAGATATTGGCGGTACGAAAACACGCCTACGCATACTCAAGAGTGAAGATTACCGGGGGCAATTCCTCCCCAAACAAACTGTACTGCACGAGAAGAAATACTTCAGCCAAGATTACCCAGATTTGACTCCTTTAGTTAAGAACTTTGTCGAAGAATGCTGGCGTATCGACGGGAAAAACTACCCGATAAACAAAGCTTGTTTTGGTATCGCTGGCCCAGTAGTTAAAAACACCTGTGAGTTAACTAATCTAAGCTGGTCTTTGAGTAGCGATCGTCTCTCTGAGGAATTATGCATACCCTGGGTAAAACTAATTAATGATTTTACCGCGATCGGTTACGGCTTACTAGGTTTGGAGTCAGACGATCTTTACAGTTTGCAAGCCCTCACCCCTGATCTTACAACACCGATCGCTCTCCTCGGTGCCGGTACTGGTTTGGGAGAGGGATTTTTAACGCCCCTACCTGGGGGGGGTTATCAAGTCTTTGGTAGCGAAGGCTCTCACGCCGATTTCGCGCCGCGATCAGAGATAGAATATCAATTACTGAATTATCTCCTCGAGAGGCTTAAACTCGAGCGGCTTTCGGTAGAGAGAGTGGTTTCGGGGCAGGGTATAGTAAATATCTATATGTTTCTGCGGGATCGAAATCCCGAGTTAGAGAGCCAAGAGATGAAAGAAACTGTCGTGGCTTGGTTGGATGAAGAATCCCAAGACCATCACACGATAGATTTGCCCGCAAAAATCTCCAAATCCGCCATACAGAAACAAGATCATCTCTGTCAGGAAACGATGAGAATATTCATCTCGGCCTACGGTGCCGAAGCAGGGAATTTAGCTCTGAAAATATTACCCTATGGCGGTTTGTATATAGCCGGCGGTATTGCTCCGAAAATTATCCATTTATTCGGCGAGTACGGCTTCATAAAATCATTCTTAGCTAAAGGGAGATTGAAACCTGTACTGGAGAAGATACCGGTTAATATCGTTCTCAATTCTCAAGTAGGTTTGATCGGTGCGGGACTGTGCGCGGAGCTGTCCCTTTAACTACAGATCATAACGGTTAGGGAAGGATAGGGAAAAAGGAGAGTCTATTTTCCCTAGATTTCGGTTAACATTCCGTTCTTTCTAATTGCCATAGATATTGATTCCCTTCGCGCCTCACCCGTGAAACCACCCAATTCCGCCAAGACCAATGATCTCCGCGACTAGTGACGGCACTAGCATTGATGTTCATTAAATCCGCGAGTTCGGAGCTAGTAATCAGATATTTTTTGTCGGCAATTTCATCGGCGATACGTAAAGTATCGATCAGGTTTTTCAGTTCGATGACTCTTTCTCCTGTGGATAATTGTATTTCCTCAAGGAGATTAGTATTGGTTGTGTCCATGATGATATAGGAAAGTGTCTGTCTTTATAAATACAGGAACAAACGGTTAAAACACCGTATTGAGTTAAGTACGTCTTCTATAATTTTATCGATTTAATCAAAAAAAATGTAGTTAATCTAGAAAAAAAGTGACCTTCTCAAGATGGAGATAGGAGAAAGTCCCAAAGGGTTTGACGATAAAATGATGGCATACCAGTATCAAAATATTCCCCATCTATGAGATAACCCGTGAGTGGATTGGTTTCTAGGGATCTGGCCAGGCAAGTAGTAAGTTGAAACTCTCCTTTATAGCGCTCCCCGGCGATTATATCCGCCTCTAAATAGTCGAAAATGTAAGACTGTAATATATATAAACCGAACACTCCTAAGTAAGTTTTCTCGGGCAGCCCTTCTATTTGTAAGTAGGATCTAGCGTAATCTAACGTCGGTTTCTCGGCTAACTGTGTAATCTCAATTATATTATTTGACGGGAGCCAATCGCCCATAACGATACCGGCTTTATGAATAATATCCTCCGTCATTGGGGTTAGTCCGATGCACCCCGTTTGATACTTTTGATACACATCTATTAATTGTCGGGCGCAACTTACCCCCCTACGGGAACGATAAATATGATCCCCCAAGGTTAAGAGGAATGGTTCACCTCTAACCCAATCTTTAGCACAATATACGGCGTGACCGTATCCATCTTGAGTGTATTGCCCGATGAAAGTTATACGCCCGCCTATTTCACGTAAATATCGATCGTATTCCTGATTATCGGCGGATAACTTCTCTCCTAATCCGGGTTTTGCGGGTTCGTTAAAAAAGTAGCGAAAAAGGGGCAAATCATCCGGTTGAATAATAATCGCAATTTCTTCGATCCCCGCCGAGACCAACTCTTCTACTAACATTAAAATAACCGGTTTGGCTTTACCATCTCGATCGATCACGGGAAAGAATTCTTTCTTGAGTACCTTGGTTGCTGGATAGAGGCGGGTGCCGAAACCAGCCGCCGGAATGACGGCTTTTTTGATTAGCTGTGACATAATTAAAATCTATATATGCTGATTGTCATCCCCTAACTATTACAGCACTTTTGAGATCCCTAAAAGACATTGATTTTTTAAAAATTTCTGCCTGCTAATAGTTTTCTCTCCGACTCCCAACTCCCAACCCCCCCTATGATGGTTTATCAACCTCCCGCCTTCTTAAAACATGGATTCGCCATGACTGTCTATGTGGCTTTAAAAGCTAAAGATAATTGGCAACGAACCCTTACCGGTGTAGAACCATACTATCAAGAAGTCATCTTCACCGGAGCGCAATCCGTACCGATTTACGCCCGAGTATCTATACCCGAAAAGGCTAGAGGAACTATTATCGGCACTTATGGAATCACAGGTGATTTAGATAATCAATGGTTGTTAAAAATCCTCGCTTGTTTAGCGCACCAGAGAAACTACGCCCTAATTCTCTTCGATTGGCGGGCGCACGGTAAGACGGCGGATTTATCCCCTACTTTAACCTCTGACGGTATCTTTGAGGGGCTGGATTATCTCCATTTGGCGGCAGAAGGTAAAAAGCTCGGTTGTCCTGCACCTTTTTGGTTTACAGGATATTCTTTAGGTGGACAGTTAGCCCTGTGGGCCATTAAGGAAAGTCAAGAGATTAACGGTATCAATATTGCTCCCGAGGAGATTGGCGGCGGTGCTGTGATCTGCCCTAATTTGGATTCTAATCGATCCCTGACTTATTTAGTTAAAGATAGATGGGGGCGACAATTGGAAAAAGCGATCGTTAAGCAGTTAAAACTATTAGGTAAGAGGTTACACGAGTCTCATCCTGATAATATCGATCCGGAGGCGGTGAAACGGGCTAATAGTATTCGGGGTTTCGACCATGAATTAGTGATTAACCGTTTGGGTTTTTCTAACGTCGAGGAATATTATGACGCTAGTAGCCCCTTACCTTTTCTCCCCCATTTATCGAAACCGACTTTAATTATCTATGCCGCCGATGATCCGATGTTCGACCCTACTATTATCCCCGATTTACAAAGCTCGTGTAAGAATAATAAAGCGATCGAGCTACAATTAACTAATCACGGCGGTCATGTGGGCTATATTAGCAGTAAGTCCTGTCAGGCCCATTATGGGGACGAGAGCCGATGGTGGGCCTGGCATCGAGTTTTGGAGTTTTTCGATCGCAACCCTTAACGATTGAGAACACGACTCGCCATCGATAGAGTATCGCCTATATCAACTCGCACAATCGATTTATCGCATCCATGCAATAACACATCGGTCAATGGCTGATGGCTAATGTTAAAAGGAGATCAAACAACGGCTCTCCGAAGCTCATCAATCTTATCGGGATAAAACCTCACTTCGTAAGACTCCCCCGCTAATATTAACGTCCAAATTCTCTCACCGAGCCTCTCAAAACTAATGCCTGTTTTGTGCAGAATTTATTATATTTCCAATAACAGCAATCCTTATCGTGCCTGTAGAGTTTTATTGGGGTAAGATAAAAAAGAGTTTAAATCCTCAAACTTAAAATCATGGACGATATACCAGAGGTAGTAAGAAAACCCTCCCCCAGTAAAGCCAGTAAATCCCATACATATTTACTATTGGGCTTGGGACTTCTCGCTCTCTGCGGTACTGGTATAATTGCCTGGGGTTTGGGAAAAATGATGGGCTCGGGGCCGCAAAAAGTCGTAGTCACCAATCCAACCCCGAGCCCAGGCGTGACAGTGACAGCCTCTCCGGTTGAGAATATCCTCGGGCACCTACCCTATAAAGAAGCTCCCCTCTCGCAGTTAAAACCGATAACCGCTGACGGGAGAATAAAAATGCGCTCCGCCGCCGCTAAAGAATTTATCAAGATGAAAAACGCCGCCCGCAGAGTCGGAGTCATCCTAACCCCTATCTCGGGGTTTCGCTCTGTAGAGGAGCAGAAAGGTTTATTCTTCGGGGTGAAGGCACAACGCAATCAGGAAACGAAAAAACGGGCGGAAGTGAGCGCTCCCCCTGGCTATAGCGAACACCATACAGGTTATGCTGTAGATATTGGCGATGGTAAAGTACCGAGTACTAATCTAAAAGTATCTTTTGAAAAGACGGCAGCATATCGCTGGTTGAGAGATAACGCGGCTAAATATAGTTTCGAGTTGTCTTTCCCCCCCGATAATCCTGGGGGCGTGAGTTACGAACCTTGGCACTGGCGTTATGTGGGAGATACCGATAGTTTGGAAACTTTTTATAAGGCGCAACAGTTGAGAAAACAGAAATGATAGGTCAAGATAATCCTGATACTAAAGATTGGTGGGTGGAGAGATGGCTACAGCTCTTGGATTCCTATCGGTTTAAGAAACGCCTGGAAAGGGCGCGAGTTTATTCGCGCGAGGGCAATGTTTTAAGTATCGATTTCATCGGCTCCGAAGTTAGCGCTAAAGTTCAGGGGAGTGAGGCGGAACCTTATCAGGTATCGTTATCTTTAGAGCCTTTTAGCGAGGAGGATTGGGATTATATCTCCTTGCTCATGAGTGAGAAGGCGATTTTTTCCGCCCAGTTATTAGCCGGACAAATGCCCGATGAGATAGAGCAGGTGTTCATCTCGGCGGGTTTGAGTTTGTTTCCTTTCTCCCTCTCGGATATTAAATCCCGCTGCACCTGCGCCGATAAGGCTAATCCCTGTAAGCACATCGGTGCTATATACTATCAATTAGCTGATCGCTTTCAAGAAGACCCTTTCGTTTTATTCCAGCTCCGGGGCCGCACTAAAGCTCTAATTCTAGAAGCTCTGCGGCAAAAACGCAGTCAGAAACATCCCGCCTCCGCAAATGAGAATATCGTCTCGCCCCCAGAAAACCCCCTTAAGGAAGATTTATCTACTCCCGAGGTGGATATAGAAAAGTTCTGGGATTACGATCGTTCTCTCGACCCTTCTTTAGTAGTCATCTCCGAGCCTCTCAATAATATCAGTGTCCTCGATAGTTTAGGCTCCTTTCCCCTACCTCTAGAAGAATCGGAAGCGGTAAAAGCTTTTCTTGAACCTGTCTATCGTAACCTGCGCGGCAAAGCGGTGATTCGCGCTATGAATCCTGGTACTAATTAAACCGTTTTATTTTTGCTAACGCCGATGAAAAATTAAATTCTTACTTCTATATTAGGGGATGCTAATTTTTAGTCCCAATTCCAGAACCCACGGGCAAATCTTATCCCAAACAGACGTTACTTATTAAAACAATCAGTTTAATTATTATATGCTCAACAAATTTCTTTATCCCTCTCTTTTTAGTTTAATAACTATGGCTATGTGGCAACCGGTACAGGCAGCCGAATCAGCAATTATCACCTATTCTATATTCCGGGAATCCATATCTATAGAAGATTTAAATCAACTGAGTGAGACGGGAGAAGTTTCATCTTCTTTAGCCGCTCAATTAAAAATGGGGAACCAGAAACCAGAAAAATTTAGACAAATACTCAACCATGAAATTGAGGTTGACCCGATAATTCTCTCTCAGTTTCTCAATACTTTCATCGGTGAAAAATTATTGGATTACGTCAGCGAAGTGATTCAAACACCACAGAAAACCGCCAGCCGTCAAGGTTTGAGGAGCGCTCTGGTTACTTCCGCCTTACAAGACAGGAAAATCCAACTTATAGAGGTGCTGAAGAATTATCCAACTCAGGAGGTGGTTATAGATGGTAATCGTCTTTTAGAAGTGGTGAGCCAGATAGATAAATTAGTTAAAACCCTACCCCGTATATCTTTATAAGTTAGAGAGGTTTTTCCAAAAATAATCTACCCGGCTTTTGTAATAACCAGCGGCTTAACTTACCGTCAATCCGTTGTAAGGTATAACCATTATCAGTATATAAATTGTAGGCGGCAGAATTATTTTCTAAAACGTGGAGGGATAATTGATTAAATCCCCATTCCCGAGCTATTTGCTCGCATTTAGCGAGTAACTTTCTGGCGACACCTTTCCTTCTATAATTACGACTGACGGCGAGATTAGATATATAGGGGATGGGATGACGAAACAGAGAAGTAGATTTCAATCCTATTTCTACCGTGCCAATAATTCCTGTGTCGCTACAGGCCACTAAACAATTATAGTGGGGTGTTTCGGTACGCAAACGGGTTTTTAAGTCTTCGTACATCCCTAACTTGAAGACGGGGCGAAACCACAACCAAAAATAATCCTGAGGATAAAAACTTTCGGTGAGAATTTCCGCAACCGCTTTCAAGTCAGCTAATTGAGCAACCCTAATCGATAGATTACATTGCTCTGGGGAGTTGAGATTATAGGAAGATGAATCGGAACCAATATAGGGTAAAAAACAGGAATGAACGTTTAAAAAGGGATTGAGATCATCACTTTTAGAAAAGTTTAGCCCCTGTGGTTGAGGCTCGGTAGGATTGGTCATTCTTTACGAAGCGACAGGGTGCATTTTATTTCTAGATTATATCTTTATTCTCCAGTGATAGATAATCCTTCTACCCAGATGCGCGGGCTGATGCCGCCGGGCGTGATTTCTTCCTCTGGTTCGATATAGACGATCGATTTTAGTAAAGTAAGAAAATCACCTGCTACAGTAGCCGAATCTATACTCACTTTCTCCTTACCGTTAACGAGCCAGCCATCAAAGGGAAGGGAGAAAGAGCCTTGCAGGGAATTAACCCCTGCGTGGAGAGCTTGTAAGCTATCGATTAAGACTAGGTTTTCCGCGTTATCGAGGCTATATTTAGCGTCGCCGTTACCGCCCGCGCTGAATACGTGATAGAAATGGGGGCTGACGGTGACTTTCGCGCCTATATTGCCGTTGCCGGTGGGCTGACAATTCATCCGTCTAGCGGTAATCGTGCTGTGAAGGAAATTTTTCAACACGCCGTTAGTTATTAACTCGACTCGCCCGGTGGGAGTGCCTTCGCTATCGAAGCTCTCCGCGCCGATATTATCGGGGTGTAAGGCATCGTCACAGAGGCACAAATCAGAAACCGCGATTTGAGTGCCAATAGATTCGGGGGTGGAGAGACTCTGTTTATCTAAGACGCTCTGGGCGTTAAATAGATTGGAGAAAGCACCCAAAAGACTCAAGAAGGCGCGAGGGGAGAAAACGACTAAATATTTACCGGTTTTAATCGGTTGATAGTTGAGGTGAGAAATGGTCTTTTCGATCGCTTCTTTGAGACAATCATCTACAGCGAGACTTTCTAGTCCGGTGCTGATTCGATATGCTCCGGCGCTACGGGGTTTCTTGCCTTCCTGTTCGGTTTTGGTGTAGAGGTAGATAGAGGCGTAAGAGCGCCCCTCTTGACGTTTCGCGCCTTCGCTATTGAGATAGAATCTCTCTACTTCTTGTTGTCCTAACCCATTATAGGGGACACTGGCGATAGCTGAGTGGGCTTCTAAAACTGCTTTTTCAGCCCCGAGAAGTTTACCGATTAAATCCGAGATGGGGGCTTGAGGGTTAATAGTGCGGTTAATCTCTACTGTTTCCGCTTCCGCCGTCGCCAAGGGGCTGAAATCGGGTGCGTTATCTTTTACC
This sequence comes from uncultured bacterium, assembly GCA_964623815.1. GTDB lineage: Bacteria > Cyanobacteriota > Cyanobacteriia > Cyanobacteriales > Microcystaceae > Chroococcopsis. The sequence continues at coordinate 51,247 of CAZUVR010000015.1, forward strand.
CCGAAGTAACTCGCTTCTTGAGCAGTTTTCAGGGCTAATTCCAAACCTTTCGGGTCAACGTCTGTAGTCGTAGTGACACCTACTTGATCCTTATCGTTCCAAACTCTAACTATGACGCTGGAGCGATTCGATGCCTGTACCTGTTTTGGCTCTCCTTGAAATACTTCTACTTCCGAATCATCTACTTTTGAGCCGTAGATGTCATATTTTTTGATACCGAGATTTTCCGCGCTCTGCTGGGCGAATTGAGCAATTTCTTGAACACTTACCATATTTTTATTAATTTGTCAATATTGTGAATTATTTAGGCAAATAGGGGAGAGTGCTATAGACGAAGAGAATGACTGCACCGAGGGCTAATAGGGACTTAGCGATATTGCCGAAGAGAGTGCCTACGACGATGCCTATACATACCTTGCCAGATTGTTGCAGGCGTGGCCCCGTTGGTAATTCCTTACGGTAGGCGTATTCTCCTAAAAAGGCTCCCACTACCGGGCCAAGGAAAAGGCCGATAATCGGCCCGCCGACAGGGAGAGCAGGTAATAAACCAAATAAACCGGCAAATAACCCCACCATAGCCCCGATTTGACTCCAATCACTAGCGCCCACTTTTTTCGCTCCCCAAACGGTGGCGAGAAAGTCAACGCCGATACTGAGAAGGAGGATGACGAGGGTAACTACTAATGAAACGCCCATACCAGCGAATTTAGAGACGAAACCCCACACGAGCATCGCCCCTAAAATTAAGCCTATGCCGGGTATGGCGGGGACTAATGCCCCGATTACCCCTACTATCATCACAGCCACAAGTATCCAGTAAAGAACTACTAAATTCATTAGCGCCCGCCTACGGTTATAGAATCTACTTTTAGATGAGGTTGCCCCACGGTTACATATACACTACCACTGACGGAGCCACAGAATCCCGCAGCTAACCCCAAATCTTGAGAACACATAGAGATTTTATTCATTATCTCTTTGGCCGAGCCGATTAGGGTGGCTCCTTTGAGGGGTTTGGTCAGTTTACCGTTTTCGATAAGGTAGGCTTCTTCGACGGCGAAGTTAAATTCACCAGTTGCGCCGACGCTACCCCCTCCCATTTTCTTACAGTAGATACCTTTATCGATCGAGTTAAACAGGTCTTCTATACTATAGTTACCAGGGGCGATATAAGTATTACGCATTCTCGAAGCGGCTGGGTAATTATAACTCTGTCTTCTGCCGCTGCCGGTGCGGGGGTGCCCAGTGCGTACAAAGCCGGTTCGATCGGCGATAAAGTTTTTCAATATGCCATTCTCGATCAATAATGTTCTTTGAGTGGGCATACCTTCATCATCCATATCGATCGTACCAAAAGCCTTATCCGATAACCCTTCATCCCAAGCGGTAAGATTTTCGTGGGCGATTTTCTCCCCTTTCATCTCTAAGAAAGGAGTGGTTTTCTGTTCGATTTGGGTTGTCTCTAACAGATGCCCGCAGGCTTCGTGAAAGATTACGCCGCCGAATTGATTGGCCATGACGATAGGATAATTACCCGACTCCACATAATCGGCGTAGAGCATTTTACCCGCCGATTCACCGATTTCTTGAGCCACATCTTGATAATTCCACTCCCGCAGGAAGCCGGGGTTACTGGTGTTACCGTCTCGTTTGCCGATGGATGAGCGATTACTGCCATCAGCGCAGAGGAGATTGTAACCTACGGATTGAGTGAGGCGGATGTCACGGGCGAAGGTACCATCGCTGGCGGCTACTAATACCTCTTGCCAATCGCGGAAATAAGCGGCGCGGCGGGATTGAATATGACTCGCAGTTTTGGTGATTTCGGCGTTGGCTTTTAATAGTATGTCGCCCATTTCCTGCATCGAGCTACATTGGGATAGCCAAGAGTCTTTCTGTCTATAAGTGCCGTAATCGCGGAGAATTTCCAGATTGATTTCGGGGGTGAAAGCGTTGGGGCCGGGTAATTGTAAACCGAGGATGGATAGGCCTTTTTCTAGGGCGTTTTTTAAGCCTTTAAAGGTGATGTCGTTGGTGCTAACGTAACAGTCTCCCTTGCCTTTAAATAGCCTTATACCCGCGCCGGTGGATAGGCGGGGGGAGATGGAGGTGATTAAGTCGTCTTCGGCTAGACAACTGATGTAGTTAACTTTTTCCAGGAAGAATTCTATAAAATCGGCTCCCGCTGCCCTTCCCAATCCGAGAAGTGTGGACAGGGGTGCGGCCCAGGATGCGTCAAATCGATCGATACTAGGGTTATATTGGAGTGACGGGATTTCTTTCGATATTAGTAAGGTCGGTGACATAATTTAGGGCTTACTGATGCTGTAACTCTTAGTTTAACAATTTTTTCGTTTCCTCCGGCAGACCAGCACCTTTAACGTACTCAAGAATTGAGCGAGCTATGTATTCTGGCGTTTACCAGAATTTTTTAGCTTTTGCTGAATTGCCGCCTGTACTTTTTCATCAAAATCGGGATCATCGGGGTGAGCGATAATCCGGCGCGGGCGTTGATTAAGTCTGTCGAGATAGGCTTGAAAAGCGGCTTCGTCCCCACGATGCTCCACAAAATACTGCTTCAATTCGCTATCAGACATCGTATCGTAGTTAATTTGGCTCATCTGACAATTCTCCGTTGGGTAAAATTAAAAACTCAATTTCTTCTTCATAACCAGCCAGAATGTATAAATTTTGAGTCCGCGCATCAATGCAGATCAAATATATCGGTTGTTGCATCGTAAATGTCAGTTAATAACTGATACGATACAGGGTGACTAATTGGGCGTTGGTGGGCATTACTTAACATCCATTTTAGCGGTTGTTTTAATATACTTACTGATAACTACTCGCTTGGCGGGTGAACATAAGATGATATTGCCCCTTTTGTGCCATCAGTTCATCATGAGAACCAACTTCAATAATTCTGCCATTTTCTAATACTGCAATCCTATCGGCCAGTTTACATAGGGCGAGGCGATGACTGATAACCACCGTTATTTTATCGGCGGCTAGGGTTCGGAAAATTTGATATATCTCGTATTCCGTCTTCGCATCCAGAGCGGCGGTTGGTTCGTCGAATATTAACACCTGATAAAATTTGTTTATAGCTAGTTGGAGGAATTAATCATGCAAAGTATTAAATTTCGCTCCCGCGTTGATGCGGATGGTATCTTGAGGTTAGAAGTGCCTAAAGAACTGGCTAATCTGGAACTCGATATAGTGGTGGTCTATCAGCCTGTCGAGTCAGAAATGGCAGAAGTTGAGGAACAGACTGTCATTAAACTTAGCCGCGAGGACAGTGAGGCTTTTTTTGAATCCCTCCTCAATCCTCCATCTCCTAGCCTGAAAATGCGTCAGGCAGCTTCCGAATACCGAAAAAGCACGGGGTTTTAGTAGGTGACGGCTCCAACCTTTGACTACGCTATAGAAATATTGAACCCTTTTATTCCGGCTACTTTGCTAGGAAGGCTGGCTATTGATAAAAGATACCAGGGTCAAAAATTAGGTACTTTCTTACTGTTCGATGCCTTCGAGCGTATTCTTAGAAGTGAAATCGCTTCTTATGCTGTAGTGGTTGATGCCATTGATGAGAAAGCGATCGCTTTTTACCAACACCATCAGTTTATTTCCTTTGCTGATCAACCCCAAAGGCTTTACATACCAATAGCAACTATCGCCTCAATGTTTGAAGCGACTTCTTAGCCACGCGCTGATAACTACTCGCTTGAGGGGTTAACATCGAATGATACTCTCCCTTTTGTACCATCAGCTCATCGTGAGAACCTAGCTCGATAATTGCATAAATAGCCTTAACTTAGAAAACAGAAGAAAAACGTTATTTCTCGCTTTTCTTCTTCTACCTCTAGCTTCTTAGGTTGTAGCCGTGTCAGCCTTGTAAATCGTCTTTCCTTCCTTAATCGTCTCCACTACGTCAATATCCTTAATATTCATGGGATCGACGGTGAGGGGATTAGCTGAAAGGATGACAAAATCCGCCAGCTTACCGGGTTCGATCGAACCTTTCTGCTCCTCCTCAAAGTGTTGATAGGCTGCCCAAATCGTCACGGCTTTTAAAGCTTCCAGGGGCGTTAAGCGCTGGTCTTCGCCAAGAAGGAAATTGGTACGGGTGCGACGGTTGACGGCTGACCACATAGTACGGGTGGCATTGGGTAAAACAACGGGTGAATCGGTATGAATGCTCACTTTCATGCCCCGGTTTAAAGCCGAACGAGTGGGGGACATACGGGCGGCTCGCTCCGGCCCCATCGTTACCTCTCGGTGCCAGTCGCCCCAATAAAAGACGTGAGCGGGGAACAGCGCGGGAAATACGCCCAGTTCATTGAAATCATCTAACTGGTCTTCCCGAACCGTATGACCGTGAATCAGAACCGGACGACGATCGCCACTGCCATGCTTCTCCGTTGCCTTGCGTAAAGCCCGGATCATCTGATCCATCGCCGCATCACCGCTACAATGGGCTAAAATCTGAGTATTGTTTTCATAGGCGCTGTCAATAAGAGCGATCGCCTGTTCTTCGGTGTAGACCCCATAGCCTTTATAATCAGCGGGTTGCCCTTCCGGTGGCTTATAAAAAGGTTGGGTCAGCCAAGCGGTGCGGCCTTGAGGGGAGCCATCAAAGGTAAGTTTTACCCCGGCTAACCGTAACCGATCGGTATAGGTGCGGCTTACGCCCCAGGTGTGGGCATCGGGATGGGCGAGGTAATCCACATAAACCGCCACATCCACCGGGAGTGAACCTTCTGCTGCCGCTGCCTTTAAAGCTTCATAAACGCCTTTTATAGCACGCCCCTCCTGAGCGGTGGTGTATCCATAACGGGCATACAGTTCCCCGCCCTTCTTGACGATATTAAGAGCCGCACCGGGGCCGAGTTGAATGGTTTTTGCGACTCGGGAGAGGGCTAAATAAATCGCATTTTCTTCCAATACGCCGTTGGGTTGGTTGCTGCCGGCTTCACGGCGAATAACTCCCCCGGGTGGATTCTCGGTGTCAGCGTTTATTTTGAGTAATTCCAGTGCTTTACTGTTGACCGCGCCCAGGTGGCCCGATTGGTGAACGATTAAGACTGGAAGTTCCGTAGATACAGCGTCTAGTTCTTCACGGGTAGGATGACGGTTTTCCTTCAGTTGAGAGTCATCATAGCCATTGCCCAAGATCCAGGAAAACTTTGTGGCGATGGGAGTTTGGCTCCAAGCCCGCAACTTGTCCTGTATTTTCGAGATACTATCCACATCACCATCGGGGGGTGGTAGCAAGTTGGCGATAAAGCTCGTAACACCCTGCTGAAAGAAATGCCCGTGTGGGTCGATGAATCCGGGGACGAGGGTTTTACCCGCCAAGTCAAAGATTTGAGTTTCACTTCCCCTGAGAGCTTCGATCGTATTGCGATCGCCCACGGCCAGGATTTTACCATCTTTAACGGCAACGGCTTCGGCGGTGGGTTGTTTATCATTAACGGTAATGACGGTGGCGTTGATGTAGATAGCATCAGCGAAATGAGTAGCTTGAGAAATTTGGGTTTGCTTTCCCGGCCCGGGTGACGTGGCTTCAGCCTTATTTCCGAGGGCGACGGCAGCGGCAAATGATCCGGCACCGAGCAAAAACATACGTCGGGGCATTACAAAGGCTTCACTGAGAAATGACAGGGCCGGGCAACAGATGCAACCGGGGGACAGGATATTTAGAGGGCTGGGTTTCATAAAAATTCAACCTCTAGAGGTGGTATCTTTCTGGCTATTTCACCTTGAAGTATAGCTCTTTCACTTCACTAGCGAACTCTAGATTAATAATATTATCAATATCTAAAATCATCCTCTCCGTAATATTTCCCCTACCCCCCAAAATAGGAGCTTATCATCTAGTACAAGTTTGGATGCTAGGGTGCGATCGAACTTACCCAAATACTCCGCCAAATACTCCCCATCTCCCCCCGTAATAATCACCGCACTACCGGGATATTTCCCCCACCAATCCCGCAGGTAATAGCTAACACCTCCTACAACACAGTAAATAATACCCGCCTCTATAGCCCCCGCCGTATCTATCGCCCATAGGGAAGGTAACTGAGAGGGTAAAGATATATTCGGTAAGGCGGCGGTTTTCTTATACAGACTCTCGAATTGAGTCTTTATCCCGGGCAGTATCGCGCCCCCAGCTAAATTCCTCTCGGCCGTAATTCCTGTAAGAGTTAAAGCCGTGCCAGCATCTATCACCAAACTAGGATAACCATAAACACTAGCCGCACCTAAGAGGGCTAAAGCGCGATCGATTCCCAACGTAGAATATAATCCCCCTATACTAATATCCCTTAAAGTAAGCTTTCTCACTGTCGGGTACTCTCGCCATAATTCCCCTTGAGGAGCTACCACCGAAGCTATCATCACCTCTACGCCCTCGCCTAAAAGTCTGGTTAAATCCGGCGGCAGAAAATCGGGTAATCTAACTGGCGAGATAGGCTTTAGCAAATGCTGAGTGTGCCAGAGTCTATCTAAAGAAGCATCTTTAAACCATCCCCAGTGTAATCGTGAATTACCGATTACCAGAGCCACCCTATCAACCCTTGCCTCTGTGCCCTCTGTGTCTCTGTGGTTTATCACAATCAAAACTCAACAAAACTTTACAAACTCGTTATTATAATCTGTCAAAATTTCCAGATATATAAACCAATGAACAGGTAATATAAAACGCTATGATGACAAGGTATCACAGTTAACAAAAAACCATCGATACAACTTGGTTAAACTAACACAAACTAAGGTAACGAATCAATTTCCAGGCAAGATTCTACAACTAGATAACGGATTAACGGTTATTCATCAATATATCCCCGTCACCCCCGTCGTTGTCGTAGATGTGTGGGTGGAAGGCGGCGCAATATTGGAGCCGGATGATTGGTGTGGCATGGCGCATTTCTTAGAACACATGATCTTCAAAGGTACGAAGAAGATACCGCCTGGAGAATTCGATTGGGTGATAGAAAATTATGGGGGTAGTACGAATGCCGCGACGAGTCACGATTACGCCCATTTTTATTTGACTACCGATAGGGAGCATCTGAAAGACACCCTACCTTATTTAGCGGAAATACTATTGTTTGCCGAAATAGCCGACGAGGATTTTTACTGTGAGAAAGAGGTGGTATTGGAAGAAATGCGATCGTGTTACGATGATCCAGACTGGACGGTATATCAAACCTTAGTAGAATCGCTCTATCGAACCCATCCTTACGGCCGCCCCATCTTAGGCGACGAAGAGAGAATACTCCGAATGACACCGAATCAGATGCGCTGTTTCCATCGTACTTACTACCAACCGGAAAACATGACGGTAGTGATTGTCGGGGGTATAGAAGAAAGCGAGGCGCTAGATATAGTTTTTGAACATTTCCGAGATTTTCCCGTTAGATCCGAGTGTCCGAGTGATACTATCGAAGCTGAACCCCCCCTAATAGATATTAGACGCTCTCATCTCTATTTACCCCGATTAGAACAATCCCGACTGCAAATAGGATGGCTCGGCCCTGGAGTAGACAGACTCGAAGACGCGCTAGGCTTAGATTTAATCTCGGTATTACTCGGGGGAGGGCGTTGCTCCAGACTCGTGCAACAATTACGAGAAGAACATCAGCTAGTATTGGATATAGATAGTGCCTTCTCATTACAGCGAGACTCCAGCCTATTCACCGTTAACACCTGGTTACTCTCCCCCCATATCCAAGAGGTAGAAGCGAGATTATGTGAGCAAATATCCTTATTACGCGATAAACCACCGACGCGGGCAGAATTAGGGCGCAGTCAGAAACTACTCTGCCACGATTATTACTTCTCTACAGAAACCCCCGGGCAATTAGCCGGATTATACGGTTACTATCAAATCCTGAAACGAGCAGAAACATCGGTGCTTTATCCAGAAATCATCAAATCTTTCACCCCGGCTGACATCCAACGTTTAGCCCATCAGTATCTATCTCCAGAGAGATACGGCGTTACCATCATGCAACAAGAGTGATTAATAATGAGCAATTCTACCCTGAAACAGCAACGCACCCAACGCCGGATTCTAGATAACGGTATCACACTCTTACACACTTACAATCCTACGGCAGACATCATCAGCGCCAGGTTTTTTCTCAAGCGCGGCGGCACCATATGGGAGAAACCAGAGAAGGCGGGATTGTTCCATCTGTTGGCTACCCTGTTAACTAAAGGTACGAGAAGGCGCAATGCATTAGAGATAGCGGAAACCATAGAATCCATAGGTGCTAATCTCGGGGCAGATACGGCTACGGATTATTTCTTACTGAGTTTGAAAACCGTGTCGGCGGATTTTCCAACGGTGTTGGAGTTGGCAGGAGAGATATTGCACGAGCCGAGTTTCCCGGAAAACGAGATAGAACTGGAGAAGAGAATAACACGGCAGAATATTCGATCGCAATCGGAACAACCTTTTAATATCGCCTTCAATCAACTCAGAGGGGCCATGTATCCAAATCACCCCTACGGTTTATCTGTACTCGGCACTGAAGAGACGGTGAGCGAATTGACTAGAATGGATTTACAATCGGCTCACTCGGAATTTTTTCGCCCCGATAACACGATAGTTTCTATCGCTGGCAGGATAGATTTAGAAGAAGCTACGAGTTTATTGACTCAAACTTTCCGCGATTGGGCTAATCCCGCAACGGCTATAACCCCCCTGGAATTATCAGCTCTGAGCGCCAATCCTTGTAAGAAAGTAACGGCGCAGGAAACCCAACAGGCGATCGTTATGTTAGGTTATTTAGGTGCCCCAGTAGATGGGAAAGACTACGGCGCACTAAAGCTATTAAGTACCTATCTCGGTAATGGTTTGTCGAGTCGTCTCTTTGTCGAGTTGAGAGAGAAACGTGGTTTAGCTTACGATGTCTCTTGTCTCTATCCTACCCGCCTACATCCATCAGGTTTCGTCATGTATATGGGCACGGCACCGAATAACACACCCATTGCCTTAGAGGGATTGGAGGCGGAGGCTCTGCGTTTGTGTCATACCCGGTTAGAAGAGGAAGAATTACAGGCGGCGAAAAATAAGTTACTGGGGCAGTATGCTTTAGGTAAACAGACTAACGCCGAGTTAGCTCAGTTATACGGTTGGTACGAAACTCTCGGATTAGGGATAGAATACGATGAAGTATTCCCGCAGATGATTAAAAACATCTCGACGGAGAAAGTACAAGAGGTGGCGAATCGTTATTTACAGCAACCTTACATATCCCTAGTGGGGCCCGAATCCGTAGTTAACTACTGAAGATAGCCAGATGAATCTAGTACAAGTGATAGCGAGAGAATTATCTCTTCAAACCTATCAGGTGGAAAACGCCCTTTCATTACAGCAGGAGGGTGCGACGATTCCTTTTATTGCCCGGTATCGTAAGGAGAAAACCGGTTCGTTAGACGAAAACCAGCTTAGAATGATATTCGATCGCTTTTCCTACCTCACCGAATTAGAAGAGAGAAAAGCCGTCATCATCGAGTCTATCCGGAGTCAAAACAAACTTACCGAAGAATTAGAAGCCAGTATTCAAAACTGCACCGGTAAAACTGAGTTAGAAGATTTATATCTACCCTATAAACCGAAGCGGCGCACTAAAGCGACTATGGCGCGGGAGAAAGGTTTAGAGGGATTGGCCGACTGGTTTAAATCCGTCAATCAGCCTGGCGCTAAAGCCGTTGATATAGAAACAGAAGCGGGTAAATATATCAATGCCGATAAGGAAGTTAATAATATTGAAGAGGCGCTGAATGGTGCCGCCGATATATTAGCCGAGGAAGTCGCGGATAAAGCTAGCCTGCGGGCTTATTTAAGGGATTATTTGTTTAAAGATAGTGTCTTCGTATCCTGGATTAAAGACGAGCATCCCGAAGGCTCTACTAAATACGAGATGTATCGTAATTTTAGCGCCCCCGTGAGGAAGATTGCCGCCCACAGCCTGCTCGCACTATTGCGGGGGGAGTCGGAGAATATTGTGTCTCTCGACATCGATTATGATGAAAACTTCGTTTTAGATTATCTCTACCGTCAGGAGATAAAAACCAAACAAGCCCCGGTGAGAATTTTTTACGAGAAACTGATTAAAGACGCTTTTAACCGTCTCATCAAACCTTCTCTGATGCGGGAGGTGAGAAACGAGAAAAAAGCATGGGCGGATTTAGAGTCTATTCAAACCTTTGCCGTCAATTTGCGGGAGTTATTATTATCACCGCCGGCGGGGATGAAACCCACATTAGGAGTTGACCCGGGTTTCCGAACTGGGTGTAAGATAGCCGTATTATCTATTACGGGACAGTTTCTCGAATATAAAACTATCTATCCCCATTCCGGAGAGAAACAGCGCTCCGAAGCCGAGAAGACAATTCGGGAATTAGTGGGGAAATATAAGATAGAATTAATCGCGATCGGTAATGGCACCGCTTCTAGAGAAACCGAGCAATTTATTACTGAAGCGATTAAATCACTTCCTGAAAAACCGATGAAAGTGATAGTTAATGAATCTGGTGCTTCTATCTATTCCGCTTCCGAGTTGGCCAGAGAAGAATTCCCCGATTTAGATATTACCATCAGGGGAGCAATCAGTATCGGCAGGAGATTACAAGACCCACTAGCCGAGTTAGTGAAAATCGAGCCAAAATCTATAGGTGTGGGGCAGTATCAGCACGATGTGGATCAAAAACTATTGAAAAATAAACTGAATGAGACGGTAGAAAGCTGTGTGAATTACGTGGGAGTGGATTTGAATACGGCTTCAAAAGAGTTACTGGGATTTATATCGGGTATTACCCCCACTATCGCCAATAATATAGTTAATTATAGAAATCAAAATGGAGAATTTAAAAGCCGTCAGGAGTTGTTAAAAGTGCCAAAGTTAGGGGCGAAAGCTTTTGAACAGGCGGCGGGTTTTCTTAGAATTAGGAACGGTACTAACCCCCTCGATAATACGGCGGTACATCCAGAAAGTTATGGCTTAGTAGAAAAAATGGCTTCTACTCTTAATATTACTCCGTCGCAAATTAACGAAAATATTAGTAAATTGAAAAAAATTAATTTACAACAATTCGTCAGCGATACGGTCGGTTTACCAACTTTAGAAGATGTAATTAAGGAATTAGAAAAACCAGGTCGTGACCCAAGAGAACAGTTTCAATATGCTAAGTTTCAAGAGGGTATAAACGAAATAAAAGATTTAAAAGAAGGCATGATCTTGGAGGGTATAATTACCAATGTGGTTAATTTCGGTGCTTTCGTAGATATAGGAGTACATCAAGATGGATTGATCCATATATCTCAACTGGCAAATCAATTCGTTTCTGACCCGAAACAGGTGGTAAAAGTGGGGCAGGTAGTTAAAGTAAAAGTTATAGAAGTCAATGAAAAATTGAAACGAATCAGTCTATCAATTAAGGAAGCAAGTTAAAGTTATGCCCAGTTATCCCGATATATCCAGTGAAGCCTTTAAACATCCCCTCGACCAGCAAGCTGAACAAGCTTTAAGAAGTGTGCCCGGCTTCGATTTAGTAGCTAAAGGCTTCTCCGAATATATATATGAACGTCCACAACAGATATTATTGATGGGCAACGATATTAAAGTCGGGCCGCGTCAATATTCCACCCTATACGGCATCTACCGCGAATGTATACGGGATTTGGACATCAGGCCAGAACCTAGTTTATACATCAGTCAGAATCCCGCCGTTAACGCCTATTCTCTAGGCAGCGAAAAACCTTATATAGTTTTTAATACCGCTCTCTTAGACCTTCTCGAAGAAGAAGAGATAAGAGTAATCTTAGCCCATGAATTAGGGCATTTAAAATGTAATCACAGCATTCTCACGCAAATGTCTATCTGGGCTATGGGGGCGGCTTCGATGTTAGGCCGTTTAACTCTGGGTATCGGTGCGGCTATCAGTACTGGGCTACTTTATGCTTTCTATGAATGGCGCAGGAAAGCTGAATTATCGGCGGATAGAGCCGCTCTTTTAGTTACGGATGATCTTAGATTGGTTTTGAAAACTTTGATGAAATGTGCAGGTGGTAGCCAAAGGTATGGGCACGAATGTAATTTAGATGAATTCATCAAACAAGCGGAAGATTATCGCAATCTCGATCAGGATAACTTAAATCAAATCTATAAGTTTCTCATTTATAACGGCGGTAATGGAATCATGTTAACTCATCCCTTTTCTGTAGAGAGGGTGCATTATCTACAAGAATGGTCAAGCTGTGCCGCCTACGGGCAAATACGCCAGGGAAATTACAAAAAACAAGGCGTTAAATCGGCGGTTAATGTGGAAACTCAACCTGATGATGTAGATAGATTGCGACGGGAGCTAGAAGAATTACAGGCGGAGATCGATCGTATTAAATCGCAGAAAAAAGAAGACTGAGCTTTTCATTAGTTAAAATAAATACAAATACTTCAAACTGATATAAATATATGTTTGGAAAAATAGCCTCGGATGTTTTAGGGATCAGCGACATTGGTAAGATTATCCTGCCTAAAGACTATGATAAGGTAGAGTCTGACAATTACATACGGCACGAAGACAATGAGAAAATTTATTTTTTGATCAAATCTAAAAGCGATGAGTACTGCTTTACTGACTTGGCTCTGATTCATGTAGACGGTGCTAGTGCCGTAAGTAAGAAGCGTAGCCTATGGCGATATGATTATTACTTACACAATCTATCCGATGTGCGTTTAGAAACTGCAGGCACCGTTGACCTTGATGTAGAAATTAAGTTTCTTCTAGGTAATAAACAGTTTTCTATCGATGTAGATAAAAACCAACTAGAGCAATTAAAAGATTTATATAAAGCCCTCTTAAAAATCGCCGAGATTAAACACGATAAAGCTAAACTAGCTGAATACGCTAATCAAAGTATTAAGTATGCTTCTCAAACTTTAGGTAGCGCTAGAACTGAAACTAGAGATTTATTTGATAGCTTCAAACAAATTAACGAATATAGCTATGCTTGGCTGGTTAATAATCACCATAAACATCTAGTTAAAAATTTCGGTGCCGTTTTTGAACGTTACATAAAAAACTAATTCTCTCAATCTAATTTTTCTCCCAATAAAGAGAGATTGAGGGCGTGTCCCCCCGTCACTAAATATACCTTATGAGCGATCGATCCCACTCTCCGGATCAATCCCCCCAATCTGTCACGGAATAATCGCCCGCTCTCGTAGGCGGGAATAACCCCCCAGCCAGTTTCCTCCGCCACTAACAGGAGCGTTAAAGACGAATCTTGTAGACAGGAAATAAATTCTCCGGTGATATTGAGCCATTCATCTTCATCCCTATCTAATAAATTAGCTGTCCAAGTGCCGAGAGAGTCTATTAAAAGACAGGCGGGGGGAACTATAACCCTAATAGTTTCGCTTAAATTTATCGGTATCTCCAAAGTTTGCCAATCCCTGGGGCGACGCAGTTGATGTTTTGTTATCCGCTCCCCCCATTCTTGATCGCTTTCATGCCGCCAGGCGGTGGCAATATATAATACAGGGATAACTTGTTTACCAGCCAACTTCTCCGCCCATTCACTTTTACCCGATCGAGCGGCCCCAGTAATCAGGATAATTTCCCCCCCCATGCACGACTATCCTCTGCTTATCTAATCTAATTTTTTACTTTTTTATTGTATTATCTGAGTATCTATACCCAAAAACTAATAATCGCATTTTTTTTGCAAAAATTAAAATTATAGTAATATAATAAGCGTTCTTAGCTATAGTTACGCATTTTTGAGTAACTAATCTGAGAAAGGGTAAAGCAGACCTACCTCACAATTCTTTAACCAATGTTAAACAAATTAGGCAAAGTACCTGTATCAGTTTTAATTCCCGCCAAGGATGAGGAATTTAACCTACCCGCCTGTTTAGAAAGCGTGTCTAGAGCTGATGAAGTATTCGTCGTAGACTCTCAAAGTACGGATAAGTCTGTAGAAATATGCGAAAGTTTCGGCGCTAAAATAGTACAATTTTACTTTAACGGTCGCTGGCCGAAAAAGAAAAACTGGTCATTAGATAATATCCCTTTCCGTAACGAATGGGTATTAATAGTAGATTGTGATGAGCGAATAACTCCCGAATTATGGGACGAAATAGCTCTGGCGATAGAAAACTCCGAGTATGACGGCTACTATCTCAACCGTCGCGTCTTCTTCTTGGGTAAGTGGATTCGTCACGGGGGTAAATATCCAGATTGGAATCTACGTTTATTCAAACACAAAGTAGGTAGATACGAGAATTTAAGAACGGAAGATATTCCGAATACGGGCGATAATGAGGTACACGAACACGTTATTTTAGGTGGAAAGGTAGGCTATCTAAAAAACGATATGTTACACATAGATTTTCGTGACATCTATCACTGGTTAGCCCGACATAATCGATATTCTAATTGGGAAGCCCGGGTGTATTATAACTTACTGACGGGAGATGATGAAACAGGAACGATCGGCGGCAATCTTTTCGGAGATTCAGTACAGAGGAAACGGTTTTTAAAGAAAATTTGGGTGAGATTACCTTTCAAACCTCTTTTAAGATTTATATTATTTTACTTCGTCCGATTAGGTTTCTTAGACGGTTATCCAGGTTATATTTATGGACGCTTATTGAGCCAGTATGAATATCAAATAGGGGTAAAATTATATGAGTTAAGAAAATTTGGCGGCAGGTTAAACGTACCCGATGCCAAGAGCGAAATCCCTCAAGAAGGAATAGCGGAATTAGTTTCCCATGAGAGTTGATGGAGGAGAAACTGCCTGGGTAGATTTACGACAATACGATCAATCCCGGTTCGATCGAGGTCGTCCGGGTTTGTACATTTTAATATGGTGGTTGGTGCAGGGGATAGTGTTTCCCTTAACCCTCCACAATCTCGACGGAGTGAGGTGTGGGATTTTAAGAGCCTTCGGGGCGAAGATAGGAAAGGGGGTGAAGATTCGCCCTACTGCACGATTTACCTATCCCTGGAAAGTAGAGATAGGGGATTGGAGCTGGATAGGCGATGATGTGGTGATGTATAGTCTCGATCGTATCTCGATCGGCTCTCATTGCGTAGTATCTCAGAAAACCTATCTCTGTACCGGTAGTCACGATATACAAGATAGAGCCTTCGGACTGCTCACCGCCCCGATTATCATAGAAGATGGTGCCTGGATAGCCTCGGATTGCTTCCTGGCACCAGGAGTTAATATAGGAGCGAATACGGTGATAGGTGCCAGAAGTAACGTATTGAAATCTATCTCCAGCGGCCAGGTTGCCTGGGGCAATCCCTGCCGCCCCCAATATCCCAGAGAAATGAAATCTTAGCCTCAAAGATGGAGTATGAGTATCGAGTCGGCGGCAGTTTACCAGAAAATCACCCCACCTATGTAGAGAGGAAGGCCGACAGGGAATTATTACAAGCTCTAGAAGAGGGGCAATACTGCTATGTCTTCAACTCTCGCCAGATGGGTAAGTCTAGTCTGAGGGTGAGAGTAATGAAGCAATTACAATCCCAGGGGATGAGTTGCGCCTCCCTCGATATTACGGGTATAGGCAGTGATGATAATTTAAGCCAATGGTACAACGGGGTAATCACTCAGTTATTCTTGGCTTTTAATTTAGTCGGTAAGGTTAATCTCAAAGTGTGGTTGAAAGAAAAAGATGATATACCACCGGTGCAAAAATTAGGGCAATTTATCGAGGAAATTTTATTAGTTTACTGTCCCGGTAAAAAAATCTATATATTCATCGATGAAATCGACAAAATTATCAGTTTTAAATACTCTCTCGATGACTTTTTCGGATTGATCCGCTACTTATATAATCAAAGAGCCGAAAATCCTAAATATGAAAGACTCGTTTTCGCACTCTTCGGAGTCGCTACACCTTCGGATCTGATCCGGGAGAAGACCCAAACATCGTTTAATATAGGGAGGGCGATCGAACTTACTGGCTTCACCATAGAAGAAGTTTCCCCCTTAATTAAAGGATTGATAAATCACGCCGACAATCCCGAGAAGCTGTTAAGGGAAGTTTTAGAATGGACGGGGGGACAGCCATTTTTAACCCAGAAGATATGTAATCTCATCCGCAATGAAAATCTTTTTATAAAAGAAGGAGAAGAAAGCCGCCAAATTCGTCAGCTCATAGCCGATAATATTTTAACTAACTGGGAATCTCAAGACGAGCCGATACACTTGCGAACGATCCGCGATCGTCTGTTAAGAGATAAATTAAAAATAGGTAAATTGATAGGTATATATCAACATATCTATCAAAATGGTAGCATCGACAGCGATGACAGTCGGGAACAATCGGAGTTAAGGCTAACTGGATTAGTAGTTAAGAGAAATGAAGTTTTAACGATATACAATCCCATATATAAAAATATCTTCGATCGAAGATGGATAGACGAACAGTTAGAATCTTTACAACCTTACGCTGAAAATATCAGAGCCTGGGAACTTTCCGACTATCAGGACGAATCGAGACTATTAACGGGTAGGGCATTAAAAGAGGCTTGGGAGTGGTCGCAGGGAAGGAAATTAGACGATTTAGATTATCACTTTTTACAGCAAAGTGAACAATTCGAGAAACGTCAGACAGAGATACAACTGCAGACGGAGAGGGAGAGATATAAAATTTTAGCCGATGCCCAAGACAAAGCGAACAGGCGAATTCGCTTCGGCTCGATAATTTTAGTTATTAGTTTCATCCTGTTATTCCTGTCTATATTACAAGGTTTATCCGCCCGACAGAGACAGAAAGAAGCTCAATTAGGAATAGAATTACAGACTACTAGCGACGCTATGAAAAGACAATTTGAAGTAGAACAAATAGAATCTTTAATATCGGCGATGAAAGCAGTTACCAAGCTTAAAGACGTAGTTAAAGACGGGAGAAAATTTCAAGAATATCCCGCGATCGGGCCGCTGACAACTTTGCAACAAATCATTGATAACATCGAAGAAAAAAATAAACTTCAAAAGCATAAAGAAACCGTATATAGTGTTAGTATCAGTCCCGATAATCAATTAATAGCCACAGCATCGGGGGATAATACGGTCAAACTCTGGAATCGGCGGGGAGAAGAATTAAAGACTCTTACGGGACACCGAGGACAAGTATACTCCGTCAGCTTCAGCCCAGATGGTAAATTAATCGCTACGGCTTCTCAAGATAAAACCGCTAAAATTTGGACTCGGGAGGGGAAAGAATTAACAAGTTTGAATGGTCACGAAGAATCAGTTTATAGTGTTAGTTTCAGCCCGGATGGTAAAAAAATAGCTACATCATCGCGGGATAAAACAGCGAGAATTTGGAATTTACAAGGTAAACAATTACAAGTATTGCGAGGACATACGAAGTCGGTAGACGATGTGAGTTTTAGCCCCAATGGCCAGAAAATCGCTACCGCATCCCGTGACGGCAGTATCAGATTATGGAATCTCGATGGTGAAGAGATAAAAGCCCTATTCGACAATGAAAAGACGGCTTACTATAGCGTCAGTTTCAGCCACGATGGGAAACAAATAGCGGGAGCAACGGGGGAAGAAAACATAGTCAGGGTTTGGGATATATCAGGACAATCATTATTAACTCTCAACGGACATCAAGACACAATTAATAGCGTTAACTTCAGTCGTACTCCTCCTTTTTTGATCGTTAGTGCCTCAAGTGACGGTACTGTTAAGATATGGAACCGTTACGGTGAAGAGATAGCCACTCTCAAAAGTCATCAAGATTCGGTATTCGATGCCGCCTTCAGCAACGATGGCAAAACGATCGTTTCCGCTTCCGCCGATGGTACGGCGATAATCTGGGATATTAGCAGACTCATAGAGAAGCAGGAGAATCATCAACAATCTCTTTCCGGTGCGGCTATCTCTTCGGGCGGGGATAAAGTGGCTTTAGCTTTTCAAACCGGGGAAATTTACCTGCGAGATTCTCAAAGCCCCCTAGAGCGGAAAATTGCCGCGCCAAATTCAAGCGGTAATTTAATTTTCGCCCCCCGTGATAATTTATTAATCGGCACGAGCAACGATGGCGGGGTAAAGCTCTGGAATTTAGGTGAGAGGGTAATCAATCCTTCGGTGATAGAGGGTTCGGTATTTCTCTATAGTATAGCCGTCTCTACTGACGGTAAGGAATTGGTAACGGGGTCGAGGAATGGCAAGGTTAAACGCTATAATATCGAGTCGAGGCCGCGCTTAATTTCTTCGTGGGAATTCCCGGACGATTCCGTTAACAGTCTCGCTTATTCTCCTGATCGTTCCAAGATAGCGATCGGTCTGCGATACGGTAAATTAGTAATTAAGTCCTTGCGCGACGGAAAAGCGATCGCTATCAATCCAGCCCACGAGGATACCATAACCGCCGTTCAATTTAGTGGCGACGGAAAATTACTGGTTACGGCTTCTAAAGATGGCGAGGTTAAGCTATGGGATATAGATGGCAATTTTATCAAATCCCTGGGTGTTAACCTCTTCGGTATCACTGCTGTTACTTTCAGCCCCGATAGTCGCTCTCTCGCCGCCGCTTATACGGATGGCACAGTGAGAGCGTGGGATATAAACGGTAATTTGTCGGCAGAGTATAAAGTTTCGGAAGAATCTATTCATGCTCTGAGTTTTACACCTGACGGGCAACGAATCATTACCGTATCTAGAGACGGTACCACTAAATCCCGAGCTGTTAATCAGGGGTTACGAGAGATAGATAATCTCTTAAATAATGGATGCGATTGGTTAAAAGATTATCTAGCAAATCATCCTCAAGATGCGGCAAAGTTAACGGTGTGTCGGAAAGAACAGGCTAAAAACTGAAGTTCAATAGTTATAAACCAAACCATTTTTTGGGGAAGTTGCTTCTATTTTTTTACTATTTATATTAGCTTGTTTGATAAAAATAAGCTTTTTCCCTCTACCGAGTTAATCCAATTTTAATCATTAAAGGCAGAGCCGATAATAGGCTTTTTCTCGAAGGGAATAGAATGTGTATCTTCCGTTTGCGCTTCTTCTGTCTCGGGTGCGATAAAAGCAGTACCTAAAGCTGTTTCCTGCTCTGGCTCTTCAATAATATTTTCTAGCTCTAATTCTTGCTCCTCATCAACTTTAAAAGCTGATCCGACTAATTTACGAGATTGTTTAGGAGACGAGGCTTTTGATTGATTCACTGTCACTTCTTTTTCACCACCAAAAGCACTACCTGGCTCTATATTTTTCTCTCGATTAGAAGCTACAGAAATATTGAGTTTCTCGAATTTAGCTACAATTTCTAAATCTTGGGTGACAGATAGAATTAAAGGATTGGTATAACTATTTTTTTCTCCTTCCCAGCGAGTAAAACGCCATTTGTCGGGGTTAAGACTCCAAGCGTGAATATGAACAGTTGTTCCTAATGTATAATTCCCCGATCCGTTAACTTTCACCGACTCTCTAGCTTCTAAAGGTAAAATTTCTACATTAATACTGACGAGAGACTTCGCCTCTTTTCTAAAACAAGCAGTTAATTTAATATTTTTCGATACTATTAGAGAGAAGTTTTTGTCTGTTGCCCTAACATCGCCTTCCCAGCCGATAAACTCCCAATCGGGAAAAGCGATCGCTTTAACTTCTACCTCTTTCCCCTCGCTATAATTACCGCTACCTTCTACCCTCCCCGCTTCCGCTGGTTCTAGGGTAAGTTCAACCGTATATTTAGGTATTAAACCCCCTGTAGACTCGGTTTGGAGCGGTGTGGTAGCCTGGGTTAATTCTAATTCGATCGCGCCTACCTTCGACTCCTTTTGACCATAGGTATCGGTCAGCAGATTATCTAATTCCGTAAAAGTCTTACGCATACGAGTATATCGCTCGGACGGATTATCAGAGGTAGCGGTGACGTACCAAGACGACTCGCTAATACTCGGCAACCAGAAAGCTACGGTTTTCGCAAAACAATAAATATCTATTAAAGGTGTTACCAGTTCTTGTATACCTGGTGTGACGATATTTAATCTATTGAGCAATTCAGGGGCTGTAAAAGCACCACAATCCTTTAAAGCATCGCTATTGTCAGGCATTAATAAGGGCGCGTAGCCAAAACCGGTTAAATATACTTTATCCTCTTTAACCATAAAGCTATTAGGGTTGATTCTGCCGTGAGTCAGTCCTTTATTATGCAATACGTGTAAATTTTCGGCCGCTTCATATAGATATTGTCTTAATTGCTCTAGCTCCATCGATTGACTTAGTTCTAGTTTTTTATACCCTGAACTTTCGTAGATATTGACCATAGAGAAATTTTGATTACTTCTTATTTGCTCTGGTGTAATTAAAGTTTTATGGTTAATATTTTTCAAAGTATCAAAATAATCAAAAACTTTTTTAAATCTTTCACTCGATAATTTACTCAAAAGTATTTGAACTCGGTAAGATTTTTGAGTCGGATGATCGATCGTCTCCAACCACTGATAACAATTAGTTTGCTCCAAAATAGCGATCGTCTGATACCTACCTAAAATCAATTCTCCAAGTTTAACAGGCTGACTCATAATTATTAACACCCGGTGAAAGTTTTCGATAATTCTTAAGCGTAGCGGAAAGAAGAAGCCCAGCGGTTGCCGTCCACTTCAGCGATAACGGATAAATTTTGTTCCGTATCTACCTTAAATGTTACCCATATTTCCAACTCTTCGGCTTTGCGAGGGGGTAAATCATTAATATTTACCGTCCCGATCAAAGTATTATCTTTCACCAAAGATGCTGAACCTTGATAGATATTTATATCGAGAGCAACCATATTATCGGTGTCATTGGTGAATAACTGACGTTGTGACCAGGGAGTAGGTTGATTAGCGCCGATAAGTTCATAAAACCTTCCCCCAGAAGTCTCTAAACCTAAAGCGTGACAAGTACGGGTTTTAACTACTATTTCACGCCCGAATATTTCTTTATCATCGAGGTAAGCGGCGTACATGGCAGCCCCCTCTGCTACACACAGAGAAGGGTTAATATTACCGAAAACCCTATCTTCGCCGATCAATTCACATACTAGCGATCGCATACAGGGTATCCGACTCGAACCCCCCACAAGAATCACGCGATTCACATCGGAGGGTCTTAAATTAGAAACAGCCCAAAGTTTTTGAATAATACCATCTATCTTTTTAATATAAGTTTGGATCGAGTCCTCAAATTCTTTGCGGGTAATTTGAATATCGATGTGTTTACCTGGAATCACATCCGGCACCGTTACATAAGTATCCTGGGCCGAAGATAAAGTAATCTTCGCTTCGATCGCCTGTTCGATCACTTTCCTGCGGGCTTTCCTCTCGTCTATCTCCGATAGGCCAGTTAATTCGATCCCGCTCTTATCTAAAATCAGCTTGTATAAAGCTTCGTCAAAATCCATCCCTCCAAGTCGATCATCTCCGCCGGTTGCCAATACTTCAAACACCAGTTTATTAGGAGTCTGTTGCAAACGAAAAAGAGTTAGATCGAAAGTGCCGCCGCCGAGGTCAAAGACGAGAATATTCTCTTGAATGTTCTCATCCGGTCGATCCTGCGCTAATTGCCAAGCATAAGCTAAAGAGGCGGCTATCGGTTCTTGAATTATCCCCACACAGTTAATATCGGCAATATCGGCGGCTTTGCGAGTATGTTCACATTGATGAGCCTTAAAGTAGTAAGGAACCGTCACTACAGTCCCCCTACTCTTAAATCTCGTACCGTCTCCGAACTGTTTAGCCACGTCTTGATATAATTCCCTTAAGATTTTCGCCGATAGATCGATCGGTGAAAAATTACTCCCACCTAAAGAGATTGTTTGTTCTGCATCATCCATGTGACGCTTAACGCCGATAATTACATTTTCTGGATCTACCAAGCCCTTACCGTAAGCTAATTTACCCACTAAAATCTCTGAGGTTTTCGGATCGCAATAAACGACCGATTGTAGAGTATCCCCCGATTTACTGTGCTGATAGTGACGAGGTTCGCGTCTGGTTTCGTGCCAGCGGGCGATCGCGCTGAAAGTAGTCCCTAAATCAATGCCTATTACTGGATTTAACTCATTATCTGCCATATATATTCTCGCCTTTATCTATCTATTTTTAACTACGACAACCTGAGCGCTACGCAGGGTGAGCAACTCTTCTGAGACTTTATATTCATAACCATTTCTGATTATCTCTTTTACGGATTCGTGGTCTAAATTAGAATCTGCTTCGGCGCTAATTGGTTCGTGTCGTAGATAGTCAACGGGTTTACCGATTTCGACGCTCATTCTCGTCACGCCTATCCTACCCAATCCCCCGAGCAAAATTTTTCTTAAGTCTGAATAGGTTGCCAGCCATTGCTGTAAATTATTTACCTGTTGTGGATACTCTCTTTCTAAATTACCGATCAAAGTTTCCGAATGCTGTTTTCCATCTTCTACCCCGTCTAGAATCGGTAAAAATTTCTTCTCGATGAAATTTAGCCATTGTTTTTTCAGTTTTTCTCCTAACTCTCTGCACTCTCGAATAGATTGATAACGGGTGTTTCCCACTTCCTTGAGTTTTTTATCGAGCAAGGCGGTAACTTGTTTTTCCTCGGTTTCGCCCTCGATTAAATTGACTAATTCTGACTCTTCCACTCTTAATAATTCTGTTGACGGAATAGTATAATTTTTTAAAGTTGCTATAGGTTCCTGTAATCTTTCTAACATTCTCTGAATTAGTTCTAGCCCTTGATAACGACTACTGAGGGTATTATAAAGATGAGAAATATCCTGAAAATATCTCATTAACTCACCACATTCTCTAATTCGAGAGCATGATTTTAAAATAGCATTCGATATTTCTTGAAATAGGTATTCATTAGCAGAATTCCAATATTCAACTTGTTTTCTATACTCTTCCCATTCTCTTTCGTCTTCTTGCCAATTTTCAGCATCTTTTTGTAAACATTGTTTGATTAAATGCTCAAATTTAGGAGCTTTCATGCTTTCTAATGCGTTCAACCTCTCTTTAATTAAATTTAACTCCTGTTGCTGTTCTTCATATTTACTTAAAACTTCTTCATATTTATTTTGCCAATCATTATTGTAATTGCTATCACTATTTATTTCTAAGCTTTCTTGATGTACTTCCTTGTCTTCTATAAATACTTGTTGAGCTTCTAATTCTTCGATATTTGTCTCATCTGGCTCTACGTTAATTGCTAGAGATAAATTATCTTCGGAAGAAGTTATCTCATCTGTTTTTTCAATAGGTGTATTATCCTCAGGAGAATTATCGAGATCTGAATCCGATTGAGCTTGATATTCTTCTACGTCAGCTTTGATCACATTTTCTTCATTACACATACAGATACGCTAACTCCTTGTTTAATTGATTTGATTTATGATCTGTTAATTTCTAAAGCTCCGCCCACGCCAGAAGTGGATTCGGCTTTTACCTTGAGTAAATTTTGCTGATCCAGTTCAAAAGTAATCGTAATTTTCTCTTCTCCTTTAGGCTTAGCGGGAATTTTAGTAATTAAAAATTCACCTATACAAGTAACACCCTCGTCATTAACGAACTCTTTCGTATCCGCCGATTGATAAACACTAATTCTTATTTCTGTTTGGTTATCTCGCTGAGTTGAATATTCTTTACTAACGCAGAGAGGCTTATCGTTAGGAATTTCTAAACCTTTAGGGATAATGACATTAAAACGTCGATCACGCGTTTCTATACCTAAAGCCAGAGTGACTATATTATCGACGACGAGAGTTTGTTTAATTTGCGGTTTAACATCCGGATCATCCGGTACGCTCAGAGTAGCGGCGAAGGTGGCGGCACCAGAGGCTACAACCGTATCGGGGTTAATATCGCTGTAGGGTTCCTTACCGAACATCTCCGTTAGCATCTCCCGCACTAAAGGCACTCTAGTCGAACCGCCTACGAGAATGATCCTCGATACGTCATCCAGGGTCAATTTAGAATTAGTCAAGGCTTTCTCCACCGCTTCCCTAGACTGAAGTAATAGAGGGCGGATGGTTTCGTTAAATTCGGTGCGATCGATCTCTATCTCTAAATTATGAACCTTCCCCGATTCATCTTTAATTAAATTAGGAATATCTATCCGCGCCGTTTTCGATTCCGTCAGTTCACATTTAGCAGTTTCCGCTTTATCTTTTAACTTTTGTTGAGCGTCTCGCAGGGCTTTTTTCGCAATACCTTGATCCTTTTTCAAATCTAATAAATCGATTCCGGACGTTTCCTTAAATCTTTCACTGGCGATTTTCATAATTTCATAGTCAAAATCGTCGCCGCCTAATTTTTGTACCCCTTCTTTGGCGAGGATTTTAAACTTAGATAGCCCGTCTCCCGTAGAATCCACCCGTAAGATAGACACATCAAAAGTGCCGCCGCCGAGATCATAGATTAATATGGTTTGTTCTCGCTCTTTCTCTAACGCATACGCGATCGCCGCCGCCACCGGTTCCTCAATCAAGCTAACTACTTCGAGACGGGCTAACTTCGCCGCCTCTATAGTGGCATTCTTTTGATTATCATCAAAATTAGCTGGAATACAAATCACCGCATAACGAGGAGTACCCTGAAGAATATCCATGCTAGTCTGTTGTGCACCGGTTATCAATTTAGACAGTATCTCAGCCGAAATATCTGTGGCTGTATATTCTTTCCCTGGACGATTAGGAAATTCTTTTTTCCAGTCTCCGCCTATTTCCCGTTTAATCGAGGCAACCGTATTATCTGGATCTAATAACAGTCTAGATCTAGCTTGTTTGCCGACTAGAGTGGTTTGATTATCTACAATACTAACTACTGATGGTAGGGTATTTCTACCATCGTCAACTTTTAAAATCTCCGCCCGTCCTTTTTGGTAAACGGCGATAACAGAGTTAGAGGTACCCAAATCGATACCAATAATATATGTGCTGTTCTTTTCTACTAGTCCCATAATAGTCTCCTGGTTTTATCTTAGTGCTAGATTAGTAATTTCTACTGCGATCGTATCTAATAAACTGCCAAAATCTACCTTTCCTCTTGAGGCGTGAATGTCCCAAAATTTACCTCCTGTTTCCTTCGCTATTTTTTCATGACAACTTTTAGCCACTCCCACTACATATAAAGAAATTTGCGCTGATTTTAATAGGCTGATAATTCTACTAATAGCACTAGACTCATTACCGACTTCATCACTAATTAGAATACCTATTTTCAAGCGATCTTTATTAGGAAATGCTTTTATAAATCCTTCGATGACAGGGATTGTATTGGCCGCCCCTATATAACATCCGCAACCACCGAGCCTGCCTATCTCTAATCCGGAGATGGCTTGAGGGAATTTTTCAGGTGCCATCGGCTGAAAAACTTCCCATTGATATTTACCTCCCCAAAAGCTAAGATCGAAATCTACTAAACCGAGTTGGCAATCTACACCTAAACCGCTCACTTTCTCCGCAAATTTTAAACAGGATTTTTTCACTCCTTGTAATTCATCGCTCATACTTCCCGATGTATCTATCAAAAAGATAATATCTGCTTCTATTTGAAGGCTTTGTAATTCTTCTTCATGACTCACTAAATTCACATCTAAAGTTTGTTGAGTACGCAGATTACTACAGCTAGCCGTTACTAATAATAAATCTGAGTTATCCATCTTAAATTGAACGGCAATTTGTGGCTGACCGGCAGGTCCGGGCGGAATTCCTTCTAAGCGGAAACCTCCTATAAAAGTGTTACGGCTACAGGCTGTTTCTTCCCCTTGAAAAACCGCAATGTCTACAGATTTTTGATTGGTTCGTAACGTAGTAAACTCTTGAGTTACTTCTGTAGGTACAGCGCTATTTTTCGGGATCAGCACTTGGAATATATCTAGGTTTTGGTCTCTTGAAGCTCTTAGCCCCAGATTAAAAGGTGTGACGTTGGAAAATTCGATCGGTGTTATATCTTCTTCTGGTGAGGAGAGACTACCAGCGACTATGGCCGCTCCCTGCGCCACCACTTCATCGACTCGGGCGCTGATATACGGCTCTTTGATCGTTTCGGCTATTCTCTCCCTTACCAATCGATTACGAGAGGAACCGCCCACTAATATCACCCGGTCAATATCGTCAGCCGTAATCTTCGCTGCCTTTAATACGGATTTGGTTTTCTGAATCGTTTTATCTACGAGGGGCGAGATCAAGCGATTATAGGTATCGACGGTAATCTCTTCGTCTATATAACTGCCTAAAATTTCAGGGATACTAACGATCGTTCTCTGACTCTCTGAAAGCTCGATCTTCGCTTTTTCGGCGGCTTCTTTCAAGCGTTGTTTAGCCACTAAAATTTCTGAGGGTGTGGCTTGTCCGGGGCTTTTATTCCGTCCGAAAAATACATCGAGGATACTTTCTAAGTTTAAAGTTACCCGTTTTTTCAAGGAATTGAGTAAATACTCAACTAAGAGAAGGTCAAAGTCATCCCCGCCGAGATTAAAATCTCCATCGACTGCGATCGCTTGAAAACGATTTCCTTTCACCGACAGAACTGACACATCGAAAGTCCCGCCTCCTAAGTCATAAACGAGGATAGTTTGATCCTTACCCTGATCCAATCCGTAACTAATGGCGGCGGCAGTGGGTTCGGGTAGTAATTGTAAGACTTTCAATCCCGCCCTTTCTCCCGCCAGTTTGGTATCGCGTTTCTGATTGTTATTAAAGTAAGCGGGAACGGTGATCACCGCTTCCCTCACTGTCTGACCTAAATATTGCTCCGCCTTATCTTTTAATTCTTTTAAAACGATCGTCCCCACATCAACAGGGGTATAAGTCTCGCTGCCGATTTGCCAAATCCTGCGATCGTCCCCCATGTATCTTTTCGATGATGTCACCGACTCACTGGGGGCGAGTTCGGCTCTTTTTTTCGCCGCTTGTCCCACCAATACGGAACCGTCGGGGCGGAGTGATATAGCTGAGGGCATGGTAGCCCGCCCATCGATGGGAATGGTTTCTAAACTGCCCCGCCGCCACACACAGGCTACCGAGTTGGTGGTGCCGAGATCTATACCGAGAGAATAACTCATTTTTCTTTCTCCTTATGGTTAGCCTTTTTCGCCGCTGTCGATCGTTGCCGAGCGAGTTTTCGCCTCCCCGCTCTTAATCAAGGCATCTGTGGCGATCAAATCTAAACTGCCATCGTGGTCGCTGGCGTAATTGATAATATAGTTACTGGCATTACCGAGGGGAAATTGAACAGCGGTACAGTGAATTATTCCATCCTCATCCAGGTCAAATATCGCCCCCACTGGCACATATTGGTTTTGCGGCGGGGAAACCGGAAGAGATAATTGTCCTCGATATTCATTCAAATCGGGGTTATCATTCTCTCCGCGAAACACCCTCAGTAATACTTCTTCTTGATAGGGGCGGTTGGTATAGCCTAAAATTCCCATGCGACAAGGATAGGTGCTTTGTCGGGGAATAATCGCTTGGAAAAATTCCCTCGCTGTGGATAAACTCGTTTCCACCATCGCAATTCCTAAAGAATGCGCTGTTTTGTCGGACACTTGTATATCTACAGAATCGGGAGCGTAAAGACTAGCCGCCACGATCGCCGCTCCGTGTGCTACTACTTCATCAACGCGCTCTGATGTATAGGGTTCTTTGATCTCTCTGCTGATGATTTCTCGTACCGCTCGGTTCTTGGTCGAGCCACCGACGAGAATGACTCTATCTATATCGTCGGCTGAAAGTCCCGCATCTTTTAACACCGATTTCATCGAGTCTACGGTTTTTTGTAACATTGGCTCTATCAGCTTGTTATATTGCTCTAGGGTGATTTCTAATTCGATCGGATGCCCCAAACAGTCCGGTACTACTATGGTAGAGCGATCGCTTTCTGAGAGTTCGATTTTTGCCGTCTCGGCTGCCTCTTTCAGCTTCTGTCTCGCCGACATGGCTGCTTTGCCTTTCTGTGTTAGTAAGTCGATTCCCGTTCTCGCTTGAAAGTCTTTGTTTACCCAATTAACGATCGCATAGTCGAAGTCATCTCCCCCTAAATTACTATCTCCCCCTACCGCCTTCACCGTAAACGAGTTACCTTTAACTGCGAGGATCGATATATCGAAGGTGCCGCCTCCCAAGTCGTACACCATTAGGGTTTGATCCTTTTCTTTATCCAATCCGTAAGCGATCGCCGCCGCTGTCGGTTCGGGCAGTAGGCGCAATACGTTCAAGCCCGCTTCTTCTCCCGCCCGCTTCGTCTCTTCTTTTTGTACTTCGGTAAAATAGGCGGGTACTGTAATCACCGCGTCCCATATCTCGGCGTTTCCTAATTCTTTCCGGGCGTTTTCTACTAATTGTTTCAGTATTAAACTGGCGATATTGACTGGTGTTAAAAATTTAGATCCTATTTCGTAGGTTTTGCTTCGATTGCCCATAAAACGTTTGCTCGAAGCTACGGTGTTTTCCGGATCAATCAGTAAACGGGATTTCGCCGCCTGTCCTACCAATACACTAGTATTATCTCGAAACGATACTACCGAGGGCATGGTGGAACGCCCTTCTATTTTTAAAGTTTCTGCGTTACCGCGTCGATAGATGGCTATTACTGAATTGGTTGTCCCTAAGTCGATGCCCACTGCATAGGTCATAGTCTATCTTGCCCATAGATGAAGGTTAATATTCGAGTATTTGAAACTGGTTTGATTTGATGATGCTGACTCTTGTTTGAGCGGTAAAGGCGAATATATGCTGTAGAGCGATCGCAAATCCTAAGCCTTGCCCTCCCGCTACTATTAAATTCGCCACCCCTATCACCTGTCCGGTTTCATTAATTATCGGCCCGCCACTACTTCCAGGGTTAAGAGAAACATCTGTCTGTATTAAGCTGATGCCGTTACGCATACGCCCAATATTACTAATGATTCCCCGTGATACGGTAAAATCGAAGCCGAGAGGATGACCCAAGGCGAAGACGGTTTGACCTTCAGAGATCGTCGCTGGGTCAGCAAAAGTTAAGGGCGGCCCTTTTAATAAGTCTAGGTGTAATAAAGCCAGGTCGCTGTTTTCATCTTTAGCTACTATCCGGGCGGAGTTACGCTCACCGTCAGTAGCCACTATCTCTACTTGCTCCCCATCGAGAACGTGAGCGCAGGTTAATATATATCCCTGTGAATTGATAATAAAGCCTGTGCCGTCTCCTATGGGGGAAATGATTTTCACGATCGAGGGTTTGATCCGCCCGACATTATTTTCTACACTCATTTATATAGCTCCTCTTTGACGATCGATAGGGGTTGTTTAATCCTTTGTCCGCCTACTTCGAGTTCAAAATAGGCAGCTCTTTGGGGCAGACGGAAGGTAACTCGCGCCGGTAAACCATCGGTGAATTTTTTCAGGGTTTGAGATCGATCGTCGTAAATTGTCGCTACCGGTGCCACCATCACCGATTCATCGACCAATTCGGCGAATATATCGGTAATTTCTCGCATATCCCTGGCGACGTGATAATCCCAAAGGTCAAAACCCGTCACTTGATCTAGGTTATCGAGTTCCGCCATTTGTTTTGTATCTATTTTCTCCCCGATGCCGATCAATACGCATTTAAGAGGGTTCCTTTCACCGATATTAATGTCTTTGGCTAGATCGATACAATATTGTTTAACTTCTAAAAAGTCGTTAATTTGCCCGTCAGTGACGAAGATATAAAGCCCGTTAGCTGCCGAAGTAAAAGTTTCTACGAAATAGGATAGGGCAGGTAATAGGTTTGTCATCGATCCGAAAAATTCTTCTACCGGCCCCTCTATCTTTAACCCAGCACATTGGCTAGCTTGAAAACTGCCGATGACTTCTATTTGTCTCACCCCGCTACAAGCCCAATATATGGCCGTTGTTTCTCCATCCCTGTCCAATCGATCAGCCAGATAGTACAGAAATTTACGGGCTTCTGTTTGTACGATGTTTTCTTGCGATCGTGGCAATTGTCCGTATAATCCTTTCATGGAACTACTAGCATCTAAAGCCACTCCCGTTTTAAAACCTTCGCTAATACCAGGCATGAGTATAGTAAAGGTTATTTCTGCTTCTTTCTCCATAATTTGATAAGTTACCTTGCCAAATATAGGATTGATTTCCGTGGTAGGTAAAGAAAATTTTTTTGACACAGAACTTACATAATTCATGATGGTTTTAGAGAGCTATCAATATTTTTTAGCTCTCTATCAATTTTCATTTACTGTAGTGTTTGCTCGAAAGTATTACCGACAATATCTATTTTTATCGATTTAGTTCCTTCTACTACGGAGAACTCTAACCGTTGAGGAAATCCATCTAAATGAGATAAAACTTCTCGATTACTATCATCGATAATTCGGATCGAGCCAGGTATTTCTACGCCGAAATCCACTTCATCCCATATTTCTGAAAGGTTTTCCATCTCCGATGCTAATTTACCGTCCCACAAGTCTATCTTGCCTTCTAGGGGTGTACCATCGAACATATTATCGAGTTTTTCGATCTGCTCCTCGTCTACCTCTTCTCCGCATCCTACAAGAATAAATTTACACTTGCCCCTTTTACCGTCTAACATTTCTTGCCCGACTTTCAGGGAAAGTTCAACAACGGCATCTAAATCACCGATGACTCCATCAGTGATGAATAATAATACTAGCCAAGGCGCATCTTTCAGCTCGCTGAGAAAGTATTCTAAAGGAGGCAGTAAAGCTGTACCTGTTCCCCATTTTTTCGGGCCTTCAAATGTTTTACTTTCAATAGCTACTGTATCTAGTCGCCCCAAAGGTTCTACTTCTTTCCCACCCGGGCCCGTAGCCCAATATATAGGTAACACCATACCATCGCCGCTGTATTCACAAGCGTAAGCACACAATCGGCGAATCACTTTTTGCATCACGTTATCTTCGGGCTTTCTTAGAAATTTCGGGATAGTATCTCCGAAAATCTTTCTCATCGAAGCAGAGCCATCTATTCCGATCCCCGCCTGCATCCCTTCAACTTTTTCTTGAAGACGGAGATAGATCTCGACTCTCTGTTTGCCATTTTTAGCGGGGTAAACAGTAATGTCTCCAAAAATATCACTACATTTTTCGATCGACATAATATTTCTCTAATTAATTTTACGGAGTTCCTGGTCTTGGGAAAACTGGCGAGATTATGGGCTTTTTGTTAGATTTAAGCATCTAGAAGGATATGCGATTCGATCAAGTCTTTTAACCCTAGCTTATGCTGAATCAGGCAAAATTGTGTATTTATTTAGCTTAATCCTATATTAATTTAACAGTCCCCTACCCTTTTATTTTTAATAATTTTATTTTTAATTTATGATCTTTTCCGTCGTCAAAATATTTTGTAAAGATTTAGTAGCCGAAAATAATCCGTCAGCTTACCAAGCTCTGTCTTTACTACATAACCACCGAGACCGAATCAAAACCAAAATACCTCGCTCATTAGCTTGAAAGAAATGGGGCGATCGCGTACAGTAACTGTGTGGTGGAGCTGATTCCGTTTCGAGAAATCATGT
>CAZUVR010000016.1:0-79166 GCA_964623815.1 uncultured bacterium
ACAGTGTCAGTACCGCCGCTACCATTAACGGTAAATTTAATATTCTATCTCTAAGTCCTAATTGATGGTAATAATGTTCTTGTGCCAATACCGCAGGTGTTACTAATGCCGCTATTTGCTCTGCAATCACCTCATCTTCTATCATTGGCCTTTGTTTTTTTTTGGCATGATCTCTGTTACTTCTAGCCACTTTTTAATCTCTCAATTCCCTATCTACTCTCAGTTTGACAGATTTTTCCTTTCTCCTTGACTACTCTCAAAAAACCTTAACTTGTGACTAATGGTGTCCGGGGAAAGCTAACCGCGCTACAGTTAGGCTTACCCGAGCTAATGGCGGTTACGGACGGCGCGATCCTCGTGCGGCGTTTCTTTCAACCGACGGGAAAGAAAAAAAGCGCTTTCGCTTTTAGTTTTCCCCTGCCTCGCCGATTACCCCTGATTCTCCCTGTATATCGGTTAAACAATTATTGGCTAATTCAATGCCTGAAGATAGGTTAACATCATTAAAAATTACATCAGACCCTAAGATGTTAAACATATGGGACTCCTATTTTATCTATAAAAATTTGTTGGGTTAGGAAACAAAATATTATTCTATTTAAATAATAATCTAAAAATGATTTTTCATTATAGAAATATATAATTTATTAATTTATAAATCACAAAAATTAATAACATTTAACGCAATAAAAAATCGGGCTCACTGTATTAACTGGAAATAATCGAAGAAAACAGCCGCATCTTGAGAAATATCGGTAGCCTTCTTCTGGCCCAGCGCCAGCACATAAAGACGCTTATCGATCAGGTAAGCTTTAAAAGTAATGATCTCATCCTGACCCCGAACGGTAAATTGTCTCGCGGGATATTGTTGCCAGGTGCCAGGAACGGTATCGACCAAGGTAAAATTGCTTCTCGCGACGATCGCATCCTGCACCGAAGACAGTAAACCCCCCAGGTCGCCGGTTGCCGCTGCGCTCAGAGGTTGGGAATAGGCCGCCACGAACCGGTAAGACAGGGGTTGACTTGCGAACAACGAGAAAGAAACTCGCTCACCACCCACATCGAGATCGATCGTCTCCTGGCTCTGGAGTAGGGCCTGGGGCATCCAGATCGAGAAACCCCCATCCCTGAATATATATTTCTGCCATTTCAATCGATCGTCTATGATCACGGCCCCCGGCGGAGGTGATACCGTCAGTTGTGGGGTGGAGGGCTGTCCTCCCGAGTTCTGCTGTTGTTGGAGCCTCTGTATTTCCCGATCCATCAATAATTGACCGTCGTTAAAAAAAGATGGTCTTTCCAATCTGCCCTGGGCTAAACTCGCGGGGACTATACCTAATACGCTGAATCCGACTATCAGACCCAGCCAACAATATTTCATCACTTGTATCGGCGTGCTGTTCTACCTATTATTATACAAACCGAGACCGGCTAAAGAACCGAACATAACGAAATTTTACTTATCCGGTCACGATCGGCCTCCGTCACAGCTCCGGGAAAACATCCCGCACCGCCGGATGAATGAGACGATGACCAGCCACATTTAAACCCCTGGCCAAACTCTCGTCCCTATCTAGAGCTTTAATCCCCTCGTTAGCCAATTTAATAGCGTAGGGTAGGGTACTATTATTAAGAGCTTGAGTAGCAGTCCAGGGTACAGCACCAGGCATATTGGGTATCCCCACATGAACTACGCCCTCCTCTATATAACTCGGTTGACTATGGGAAGTAGTTTTTAAAGTTTCTATACAACCCCCTTGGTCTACCGCCACATCGACGATGACAGAATTAGGGCGCATCTTCGCCACTAACTGACGGCTTACCAGAATCGGCGCACGTTTCCCTAAAACTAAAACCGCACCAACCAGTAAATCCGCCCCAGGCACCACCCGTTCTATCTCGGCACTACTGCTGTATAGTAATTCCACTCTAGAGCCGAAGAGAGTTTCTAGATAGGCTAAGCGCTCGATATTCACATCGAGTATCTTCACCGCCGCGCCCATACCGACGGCGATGCGGGCCGCTTCGGTTCCCACTACACCGCCCCCCAATATGACCACTTGCCCAGGGCTGACTCCAGGGAATCCACCCAGTAAAACGCCCCTGCCCCCCTGTTGCCGCTCTAAATACCTCGCCCCGAATTGAATCGAGAGACGGCCGGCGATGATACTCATCGGAGTTAATAACGGTAAACGCCTATCCGGTAACTCTACGGTTTCGTAAGCGATCGCTGTGACACCGGATTTTATCAGAGCTGAGGTAAGGGTTCGATCGGCTGCCAAGTGTAAATAGGTAAATAACAATAAATCTGGTCTTAAATAACCGTATTCGCTCGGTAACGGCTCCTTTACCTTAATAACTAATTGCTTACTCCAGGCTTGCTCTGCCGAGGGCACTATTTTGGCACCAGCCGAGAGATAATCCCCGTCGCTGAAACCAGCACCCTTACCGGCTCCGGTTTCTACAAACAAAGTGTGTCCCAATTCATTCAATACTCGCACACTATTAGGGGTTAAACCGACGCGAAATTCTTGGTCTTTTATCTCTTTAGGAATGCCGATTTCCATCTCATGCCTCGATGCTATGTTCTCTCTTTAGAATACAACAACTAAACGGTTACGGTTTCTCCCTGCTGCTGTCCTATGAATTGCTGTACCCGGGTACGATATTCTTTGAGCTTAGCATCAACCCATAAACGATCTTCGCTATTGGCGTAAATATGTACTAGCGGCTCCCCAGCATCGGGCAGAATTAACAGCCAATTGTCATTAGTATGATTGATAATCTTTACCCCATCGGTCAACTGTAAATTTTCCGTCGGATGAGTTTCGAGCATATGACGCATAAGAGAACCTTTCACCTTCCAGGGACAGCGAACCGTGATATTTTTATGACAGACTCGCGGTAATTCCGATCGCACCTGCACTAAAGATCGTTCCTGAATCGTCAACATTTCCAGTAACTTAGCGATACTGAACATCGCGTCGAAGCCGGGATGTAGTTGGGGGAAGATAAATCCTGTCTCCCCACTTCCCCCTAAAACCACATTAGGGCTATTCTGACAGGCTTCCATCAAGGCAGTAGGATTAGCCTTGGTACGTACCACTCTACCTTCGTATCTGCGGGCGATTTGTTCGACTACAGAGGAAGCGTGAACCGGTACTACTACCGTGCCTCGTGGGTGGGAGGTAAGGATAGTATTGACCATTAAACCGGTTAATTGCTCACCACGAATAGAAAAACCCGATTCATCGACTAAAACAAATTGTTCTCCGTTAGCCGATACCTGTACCCCCATATTAGCCTTTAAAGCTTCCACTACTTGACCTAGTTGATGTATGAGGGTTTCCCTTTCAGCGATACTAAGAGCGGTTTGCCGTAAACTGGCGTTGAGTACCACCGCATCGCAGCCGAATTTAGTGAGTAATTCAGGTAAGATAGCCCCAGATACGCCATAGACGTAATCGATGACGATTTTAGAACCGCTATTGCGAATGGCTTCCACGTTGAGCTGAGTCTCGAAACTTCTTCGATAGGTATCCAGTACGTTAGCAGGATAGGACATGGTGCCGATGTCTTGTATTCCGACACGCCGTAAATCTTCTTTAAAATAGGCTCCCTCGATTTTCTTCTCTTTTGCCTTCGAGATGCTGATGCCCTTTTCATCAAAAAACTCAATCAAAATCGAGTCGGGGCGCTCCGGATGTATGCGGACGTGTATGCCGCCGACTACGTTCAATTTAGCGGACATAGTGCGGGAAATTGGCAGGGCAGTGGCTTGTAGATTCTGAACGTGTATCCCTACCGACATCAAACCGCCGATGATCGATCGGCTCACCATCCGGGCGACGCTACGCTGATCCCGTGATACGATTACCGTACTACCTGGTTTCAGAGTTGATCCGTAAGCGGCTCCCAATTTCACCGCGAATTCAGGTGTTATATCTATGTTAGCGAGTCCCGATACCCCCCTCTGTCCGAACAGGTAACGGTGCGCCGTATTGCCCCAGATGAGATTGATATTTAAAATCGCTCCCGACTCGATCTGTTTATTGGGCCAGACTCGTACACCCGGATTAACGAGCGCTTCCTCACCGATTATACATAATTGCCCGATGACGCAGGCTTCTAATACTTGGGCCATGCGATCGATCCTCGTACCCCTGCCTATGGTGCAGGCGGCCAAGTGTACTTCTTCGCCGATTACTACGCCATTCCAGAGAATCGGTCTTTTTAAATCTGCACCTGCACCAATACTCACATTATCACCGATAACTGTTCCGCCTTCGATTAAGACATTCGCGCCGATACGACAGTTATTGCCGATGACTGTAGGCGCTTCTATATGGGCCGCCGGATCTATATAAGTATTTACTCCTACCCGTACCCCAGGTGAGATTTCGGTATAAGGAATCTCTAGTTTTACTTTGCCGTAAAGGGCATCATATTGGGTTTCTCGATAGGCTTCTAAATGCCCCACATCGCACCAGTAACCTTCCGCTACATAACCGTAAATCGGTTCGCCCTTTTCCAATAGTAGAGGGAATAAATCACCGGAGAAATCGCTTTCTTCGTTCTCGGGTAGATATTGTAAGACTTCCGGTTCCAGAATATAGGTGCCGGTATTGACGGTATCGGAAAAGATTTCGCTGTTAGAGGGCTTTTCTAGAAAGCGTACTATGTGACCGTCCTTATCGGTAATGACCACGCCGAATTCGATCGGGTTCGGTACCCGGGTGAGGATTAAGGTGGCTTTAGAACCTTTTTCCTTGTGGAAGGCGATCGCCGCCCGCAGATCGAAATCGGTTATACTATCTCCGCTGATGACGATAAAAGTGTCGTCGAGCCATTCCGAGGTATTTTTCACACAGCCCCCCGTACCCAGGGGTTGATCTTCTTCCACCGAATAGGTTATCTTAACTCCGAAGTCGCCCCCCTCTTGAAAATATCCCCGGATAGCATCCGGTAGATAGTGGAGCGTCATGATGATTTCCGTGATGCCGTTCCGCCTGAGCAGATTAATTATGTGTTCCGCGATCGGTCGGTTAAGAATCGGCACCATCGGTTTCGGCAAATCACAAGTCAGAGGCCTTAATCTTGTTCCCGAACCACCCGCCATCAATACTGCTCGCATTAGTTCCTCCTGAGTTCTCCCCCTTATTCGGAATTCTAACACTGCCCGCTTGAGTCGCTCACAATTTTCTAAGCTAGGTCTAAAATTGAATAGTAGTAGTCGATCTCAGGATGAGCTGACAATGAAATTACTCCTTTTAATCTTGCTCGGTGTCTATGGTTGGGGAGCTTGGAAATTCTGGAAGGGTTTTCCCAATACTCAATATCAACCCGGCCTAGTCAATCGTCTCGGCTTAAGCCTTCTGTGGCCCGTTCTCTTGGCGGTTAATACCTCCTATCGTAGAAATTTTCAGAGAGCTTTACGCGGACGGTAATCATGACCGTTTGGCTCATCGGTGGCACTTCTGAAAGTGTTCTCCTCTCTCAAGCTTTATCCTCTCTATCTCTGCCCTGCCTTATCTCGGTCACTACCCCATCAGCCCGCTCTTTATACCCTTTCTCTCCCTTTTTACGTGTTTCTGTCGGTTTAATAACCGAGACCACTATTCAAGATTTTTGTCAAGAAAATCTTATTAAAATTATTATCGATGCCTCTCACCCCTACGCAGTGGAAATATCTAAGTTAGCCATGAATTGCGGTCTTCCCTATTTACGTTATGAGAGACGCGCCCTGCAAGGGGATGACGGCACTATAGATTTAGATAGTTTCGAGACTTTAATCGGAGGGGATTATTTAGCCGGGGAAAGGGTGTTATTGACAGTCGGTTGTAAGGCACTGAAATTATTTAAGGATTGGCACGATCGCTCGACCCTCTTCACCCGCATTTTGCCCAGTGAAAGCTCGCTCACGGCAGCGGAAGCGGCGGGATTTAGGAGCGATCGCATCATCGCCCTACGCCCGCCAGTAGCCGAAAACCTCGAATGCTCCCTCTGGAAAGCCCTGTCGATTTCTACAGTCGTTACTAAAGCGTCCGGTGTTGCGGGAGGGGAAGAGGTAAAAAAGAAAGTGGCGAGAGAGTTAGGGGTGTCTCTGATAGTGATCAGCCGTCCTCCCATAATTTATCCCAGTCAAACCGATAATATAGACGATGTAATCGATTTTTGTAATTCCCATCTTGCTTATGTCTGAATCTATCACACCCGCTATCAGCGATCGTATCTGTTCCCATATGAATCAGGATCACGGTGACGCTCTGGTGCTTTATGCTAAAGTATTCGGTAAGTCTCCCGATACCGAATCCGCCGAGATGATCTCGATCGATCCCCAAGGTATGAATCTAGTCGCCTCTGTTAAAGGAGAAAGCACACCGATCCGCATTCAGTTTGATCACAAGCTTGAATCCGCCGAAGACGCTCATCACACCCTCATAGATATGCTCAAACAAGCGAGACAGTCCTAGAAAAACATGACTAATTCTCTTCTCAAATCCTCACGCAAGCGGTTATATATGCTCCCCCTGATACTTTTGGGAGGAATTCTTTTTTATTTTAACTCCAATGCGGAGCTGAATTATTTTCTGAGGGGATATTTAACTATACTGGAATTACAGGGAGGTGCGCTCATTGTCTTTCTCTTCTTGAGACTGAAAAAATAAATATTTAACGATCCGTTGACACTATGAGAAATCGAATTGCCGCTGCCTTAATAGCTTTCTTTCTAGGGCCTCTAGGAATCCATAAATTTTATCTTGGCGAAAACGTCGCGGGAATATTATATTTAATTTTTTCCTGGACTTTCATACCCAGTCTCTTTGCTTTCTTTGACTTCATCGGTTTACTACTAACCAACGACGAGGCTTTCAACGCCAAATATAACCCCGGTTTCTTCGCTGACACCACCAATAGGGCTATTTCTTCCT
The DNA here is from genome assembly GCA_964623815.1 of uncultured bacterium. Classification (GTDB taxonomy): domain Bacteria; phylum Cyanobacteriota; class Cyanobacteriia; order Cyanobacteriales; family Microcystaceae; genus Chroococcopsis. Next base: position 6,933 of record CAZUVR010000016.1, read on the forward strand.
CACAGTCTTCTACCACCACAACCGAAACGCTGATGAAACTTAAAAAACTCTACGATAGCGGAGTGATCACGGCAGAGGAATATGAAGAGAAACGGCGTAAATACTTAGATTCTCTATAATCATCATGCAGAATAAATCGACCGGCTGGATTTTATTAGGGTTGATTCCTGGTTTTGGTGGTTTGGCAATCACCTACGCCGGAGCACAACTTAATCGTCAGGGTTGGATATTAACTGGTTTAAGTTTCACGGTTCTATCTCTCCTGTTCGGCTCACACAATATATTCACGATAATTTGGTTAGGCCAAATAGGAATGACTCTCTACGTGTATCAGAGAGCCAATCGACTGGGCTTAGAGAGTAGTAAGCCACAGGAGAAGTTACAGCCCCTCATCGCTGGTAAGAACGGGGCGAAGATCGATATTAATAATTGCTCGAAACACGATCTCGTTTATGAATTGGGTTTACCGATCGTCTACGCTAATAATATCGAAACCCTGGTCAACGATGGTTATATGTTCACCCATCTAGAGGAATTGGTAGAGATTGCCGGTTTACCTTCTAGCTATATCCCTAAATTAGTCCCCTATGTAGTTTTTTCCTACGATGTCAGCAAAGAGCATGATCTATCCTGGCGCAGGGTGAATAGTTACTCGCTGGAGGATTTAACGATTTTGGGCATCGAGGTTAAAGTAGCCGAAAAGTTGATCGCGGAAAGGGCAAAAAATGGCGATTATCGCTCGGTTATAGATATTAGAAACCGAACGGGCATACCGGTTAGAAACTATCAACAGATTATTTAAGACGATAGCCCAAGCCGTGAACAGTTTCGATGAAGTCTTCAGGCGCACCGAGGGAGCGTAATTTATGGCGCAGGCCCCGAATATGGGAGGTAACGGTTTCTTCTGAGGGAGAGTGATCTAAAGACCAAACTTTCTCGATGATACCCGATCGACTCAACACCCTCCGCCCATTGGTGACTAATAATTCTAAGAGGGAGTATTCTTTAGGGGTGAGGCAGAGCAGTTGATGATTATAGGTTACTTCGTAGGTACTAGGGTTAATCTGTAATTCTCCCCAGGATAGAACGATATTGCTCCCGTTATTACCCCTTCGCAGTAGGGCGCGGATACGGGCCATCAACTCCCCTAAATCGAAGGGTTTGGTCACGTAATCGTCTGCGCCCGCGTCTAAACCATCGATTTTATCCATCACCGTATCGCGGGCTGTTAACATGAGGACAGGGACAGTGAGATTAGAATAGGCGGGTTGCCCCGGTTGCGTGTGTCGTAATCGCTCACAGAGGCGCAAACCATTCAATTTAGGTAAGGTGACATCGAGGACAATCAGATCGTATTTAATTACTTCTATCCAGTTCCAGGCCTCTTCTCCGTCTTTAGCAAGGTCAACTATATACTGACGGTTGCGTAATGTTTCGGTAAGGATGTCAGCTAATTGAATGTCATCTTCCACTACTAGAATCCGCATGGGTTTTCACGGGTCATGAATCGGTTTAAACAGAGTCAATGGATAATCGGGGGTTTGGGCTTTACCCTGGTTTTGATGGGTTGGGTGAGTTTCGCCGCCTATGAGAAGACGCGAGAGTTAACCGATAATGCCGATAATATCTATTCTACTTATGAACTCATCAACACCATCACCAGTTTTAACGGTAATATGGTGACAGCAGAATCGGGAAGACGCGGCTATATCAATACTGGCAGCCTAAGCGAGTTGAATCGTTATCAACGGGCGATCGATCAGTTAGAGCGGGAATTAGATAAAATTAGGTCTTACTTGCACGAGCGGGATACCCTTACTAGAAAAGAAATCGAACAATTATCGAGTTTAGTTCAGCAACGGGTGGCACTGTTGCAATATTCGATCGCTATTTACAAGCCCAATACATCGGATGATTTGGAGCAGGCGGCTATTTTGGGTAAGAGCGTGATAATCCGGGATCGGATCGTGGATATTCTCTCGGCGATCGAGACGAATGAGAAACAATCTCTAGAGTCAAAAATCGATCATTCCTATGACAATATTCGGGAAGTAACCCTATTAGTAATTACTGGCACCTTAGCAAGTTTTAGTATTCTTCTCGGTGTTTATTTTATTCTAAATCATCAAACCAAGCAACAACAAAAAACAGAGAAAGCAAAGCAAAAATTACTACAAGAAAAAGAGTTACTTGCTCTTAAATTACAATTATTTTCAATGATTTCTCACGAATTTCGGACACCTTTGAGTGTCATTTTTTCCTCATCTCAATTATTAGAAGAAGGATTGAGAGGAGAAGTTGATAATAAAAGTTATAAAAATATATATCGTATTCAATCTTCTGTTAAACTAATGAATCAGTTTTTAACGGATATTCTATTATTTACTCGTGCAGAGGCTGGTAATATAAAATTTAATCCAGAATCATTAGATATAGAATCTTTTTGTTTGAATCTATTAGAAGATATGCAGTATATTAACGCATCTCATATTCCTATTAAGTTTATAAGCACTACGTCATTACCCCGTATTACAGCCGATGATAAACTATTGTATTCCATTTTAAGTAATTTATTACTTAACGCGATTAAATATTCTCCCGATGGAGGGGAAATTACTCTCAGTTTAAGCAACGATTATACTAATACCATATTGCAAATTCAAGACGAGGGGTTAGGGATCAGCTCGGAGGATTTAGAGCGTATCTACGAGCCTTTCTATCGGGGTAAGAACGTTTCTAATATAATTGGCACTGGTTTAGGCTTACCGGTGGTGAAAAAGTGCGTAGAATTACACGGCGGGGAGATTAGGGTTAGCAGTGCGATCGATAAGGGAACTATTTTCATGGTTAAAATTCCTCTTATTCACTCATAACAGTCAGGCTATAAAAATGTACGATCCTATATGTAAATTTTTAGTGGAGAATTACACAAAAGATTTCGCCCGATGGTTGCTCGGTAGAGAAGTCAGCCTCACTAGCCTCAGCCCGTCGGAATTGTCTTTAGAACCGATCCGCGCCGATGCCCTCATTTTACTACAATCGGAGGTGGAAGTTTTACACTTAGAATTTCAGACCGAGCCAGACCCGAATATGGCTTTTCGGATGCTCGATTATAGATTGAGAGTTTACCGTCGTTTTCCAAATAAAAAGATGCGACAGGTGGTGATCTATCTCAAGAAAACTCTTTCACCCCTGGTAGAGCAAAGGACGTTTGAAATAGAAAATACCCGACACGAATACGAAATTGTCAAGATGTGGGATATACCCCCACAAGAATTGATAGGTGAAAGCGGTTTATTACCGTTCGTTATATTAACCAACACTCAAAACCCGGTAGCTACTTTAGAAGAAGTGGGTCGAAGAATCGAGAGCATAGAAAACAGGACAGACAAAAGTAACATCTCGGCATCCACCGCAGTTCTCGCGGGTTTAATATTAGAGAAAGAGATAGTCAAGAGATTATTGAGAGAGGAGATTATGAAAGAATCGACAATTTATCAGGAGTGGATAGAAACCGCAACCGCCGAAGGAATGGCGAAAGGTCTAGCTAGGGGGATGGAGAGAGGTCTAGCCGAGGGCAGAGCCGAGGGCAGAGCCGAGGGCAGAGCCGAGGGCAGAGCCGAGGGCAGAGCCGAAGGCGTAAAAGAGGGAGAGGCGAAATTGATCTTAAAGCAACTCGAGCGCCGTTTCGGGGCGCTCCCTGAGTCTTTAACACTGAAAATTCAAAGCCTTTCTCTAGATAAATTGGAAGAATTGGGCGAAGCTTTATTGGATTTCACCGATATGAACAGCCTGAGGGCTTGGTTAGAAGGGGTTGATTAAATTTCAGAATTGTTTTTTGGTTTCTTTCCTTTTTCGCGGTGAAGCACCGTGACAAGCCCGGCGTTTATAGCCATCCGGGTATACTATAGCAGCTCCTTTGTCCGCATGGGGTCGATCGTTCTCATCCAATAATAAGCGCACCGGGCGCTCGCAGATAATACAAGTCCCCCCACCGGGGAAAAAAGGGCCACACTCCCTTACTATCTCCTGTAAAACGGGCCAAAAATCGGTGTCGTGAAAAAGTCCGAGACTGGTGATACAGAAATCGAAGAAACTACACCAAGTTGTTAATCCCTCTGGTTGCACCCAACCGCGTGAGAATTCAAAACTCCAAGAACGATCGACGATAAAACTATCGTAAAGTAAGTTAAAGACGCTCTCACTCAGTTGAGCTAAGATACCGAGGGCGAAATTTTCCACCGGCAAAAGGTCAATATCCGGATGTGTAAGGAAGGGGGGAGATTGAGAACCTGAGAGACTACCAAAGGCCCTCACTATAAAGTGTGAGGAGAGACGCGATTTATAGGGCCACTGCCACCAAGGCCGTCCGGGGCAATGCCTTTTCACCAATCTTCGGGCTATCTGGGGGTTAAGGGCGTACAAGATTTTCGGGAAGAAAGCCGAATCACCTACCTCGTAAAATTTTTCTATAGCTCGGTTGGCTTTCTCCCTATCGATCGGGCCGGGCTGAATGGCTATATTACGCCACTTATCATAATAGTGGGGTAGAGTCTCCATCTGCGCCAGGGTCAACTCGGTTACTTCTAAACCTAGTTTTTGTGCCAAAAATTTCCGTGATTCGCGGTCAGATTCCCGCAGTAGTTGACCCGGATCTATCTTCTCGGGGGGTAATATCTGATACATAACCTGTCTGACATTGGGCCAGTTGTTTTCATAACATCGAGCCGGCCACTGCTCGGGCGATAACTGGCCGTAGCGTCGGGGTAGGGTTACACCGTGATAGGCGTATACGGAAAAGCCATCTAGGTACCCAATCGCGGCCTGCGGCGGTTCGGCGTGTAGTTTTCTATTCTCATCACGGAGGATATAGAGGGGGCGATCGCAGATCAGGCAAATTTCCTTAAACGGCAGAATCCAACCGCACTCGATGATTAAAGATTGAAACAGTTGCCACAGTTGAGGATCGTGTTCGCGCCCGAGTTCTGTCACTAGCCAGTCCATATAACAGCCACTGCAGGCCCAATATGCCGGGGTGATAATATAACCGTAATTGTACAACGAGTGCCAGGTTTGGGTGCGGAGAGTGGTTAGAATCGAAGGCTGTTCAAAAATCCTCGTCCATACTTCCGAAGTTATATGTCTATTTAATCCTGAATCCAGTTGCACCTGCAGAATATAATCAGGCTTTTCTTTCAGTTCTTCCGGATAACGCCCGATGTGAGGATAGCCATTAATTTGTAAGCATAATTTTTGCTTGATTTGTTCTTCCCACCCCGGGCCTAAATGGATAAGGGGGGCGTAATTACCCTCGCGGATGGTTTCCTCTAGCTTCCTCATCGCTCCGTAGGGACTATCTAAGAAATGTAGGGGCGGCAGATGCAAACCTAGTAATTGGTAGACTTCCTCGATGATTGTCGTTACCCGAGTACGATCGATCCTCTGGGTCGATGTGCCTATCTCATACCATTTTTTTATATATTGGGGTACAGCTTCTACTTGAGCTGGAGTAGGTCGGGGAAAACCTTTCATGGGTGACGCGGGGTTTAACGCTACCAATTTTAAATTATCGTCACGATGGGAAAAGTCTGGAGACTCAGACTCTGGAAAAGACAGGCGGGTGATACAATGGATGAAAAATTTAATATTTTTTAATCTTAGATTTACAAAACTTAAGGTAGTCCGATGGGTAACATCAACTTTGTCAAAGAGAATAAGCTAGTTATAGCAGCAGACGGGGCGAATCTGCGAGAGAAAGCGATTCAAAACAATATCGACATCTATACTTTTAAGGGTAAGTTGATGAATTGCGGCGGCTATGGTCAATGTGGCACCTGTATCGTAGAGATTACCGAAGGGATAGAAAATCTGTCGCCGAGAACCGATTTTGAAAGCCGTTGCCTTAAGAAAAAGCCTGATAGTTATCGTTTAGCCTGTCAAACTCTAGTTAATGGTAGCGTCAGCGTCAAGACAAAACCTTAACAGATCGATCGGTACTGATGATATTCTAAGAGATGATAATTTTCAGCTATAGAGGCATCTAGTCCATGCAAGTCAATAATCTTGGGTTTATCGCTAGTATCCTTTTCGTTTTAGTACCTACGGTTTTTCTCCTGATCCTTTATATCCAAACCAGACAAGAAACCGAAGGCTAAAATTTACAGATAATTCTCAAAAACCACGATTTATATATATAAGTCGTGGTTTACGATTTTCTAAGCATTCTGGCCGCCGTAAGGTAGCTCTAGAAGTTACACTAAATCCTGTTGTCAAAAAGTACTTATGAAGACCGGGAATTGGGAGTCGGGAGTCGGGAATCGGGGATATTTATTTCGACTCCCGACTGCCTACTCCCCGTTTGTAAAAGGTTACTATCGTTTGCGGATTTAGTATTACAATCGCCTGTTTCACTGCTCCCGACTTTCACCAGGCGGCAGGGGATGGCTTCCAAAAAGCAAAGAGCGCGATCGTATCTACCGATATTGTTGAGGTGATTTTAAAGTTTATTGTTCAATTCGTCGTCCTTCATAAACCGTTGGAATCGCTAGAGTCATTAACATGACCAAGTTGGCTACCCAAAACAGTACAACAAAAATAAAACCGACTTCCAGCCAACCTGATATGGATAGGCCAGTGAAACCATCCCATAATTGCCATAATCGGAAAGCCGTGTAGCTAAAACCCAGAGGCACTACCACACTGGAAACTAGCAACTCAGAAAACACCCGTTCGGAAAGTAACTGTACCGCTACCACCAGTAAATAACTTTTCCAGAAATAGGACGATGAGGGTTCTGCACTCGTTAGCGCCCATAAGGCCAAAGGTAATAAAATCCCGAAGATTAAAGCTAATTTGACCCACCACTTCAGAAACGCCCCCTGCTGTTCGTTAAATCCTATTTCTGCCGAAAAGGGAAGAAACCCAGCTTTAACACCGAGACCGTAGACAACAGCCAGGCCAGTTATAATTAAAAGCGAAAAAGTAATTATTAATCCATTATTAATTGTCAAAATTTCCTGTGACATTTCCCATTTTTCTGAGTAAGTGATAATAGTTATAGACCTAGTGGTTAGACTGAGCGACCAATAGGTTCGATAGCGGGCAAGACCAATGAACTTTTTCTGAGAATTATATTATTAGTTGTTTCCAATACTCAAATCGGCATCTTTCAGGTTGGCATGGCTCAAATTCGCAGCCTCTAAGCAAGCATGACAAATTCTGAAACCACGTAAATCAGCGCCGCTCAGATTCGCACCAGTCAAGTCGGTAGAAGCTAGATTCGCCTCGTTGAAATTAACCCCACTCAAGTCGGCACCAAGTAAATCGGCGGTATCTAAATCAACACCGCTCAGATTCGCACCGGTTAAATTCGCACCATTGAGGTTAACTACCCCGAACCAAACGTCGGAAAAGTCCCTCTCTCCGTCCGCGTAGCGTCTGAGCAATTCCTCCGCATCCATCGAACACCTGTATAATTCATCCATGATGGTGTAGTGGCTTTTTTTAATCTTCTGGCTGTTTTTAAAATAGCCTATTTTTAGGGGTGAGCGATAATAATTGTAAAGGCGGTGGTAAACCAGGGGAAATTTATATCTAATCAGGAGGTCAATAAGGTATGACGGCGGAGATACAACTAGCTAATCGATCGCTCTACGACCAAGATTTCAATCTCTGGCTATCGGCTACGGCCCAAAAGTTAAGAGAGAAACGCTTTGATGAGATTGATTTAGACAATTTAATCGAGGAAATAGAATCGATGGGGAGAAGTGATAGAAAAGCTATCAAAAGTTTTTTAAGAATACTTTTAGAGCATCTGCTTAAAATTACCTATTGGGAATCGGAAAGGGGGTATAACCTTAATCATTGGCTAGATGAAATATTTAATTTTCGATACGAAATTGCCGATAGTTTAGAAGATAGCCCCTCTTTAAAAAATTATCTTATAGAGGTTTTCGAGCCTACCTATCAACAGGCAACCAAAAAAGTAGAGGCGCGGTTAAAATTCAAAGTTCCTAAAGAGTCTCCTTTTACTTTAGAGCAGGTTTTAGACCCTGATTGGTTCCCGATAGATATAGAAGAAGACGATATAAATGCCTAACCCATTTATAAATGTTCTCTAACTCCCATCGTCTCCTTATCCGAAACTGTTAATACTAATTGGTGAGGATAGATGATTTCTACCCCTATTGTTTCCATAAAAGCCCCTACCTCGTCTTTTAACGCTGGCGCAAAGGCTCCATTTTCATCATATTTAACCCAATTTCCAAATAATTCCACTAGATAGGCTTCACCCTCTTTCAAGACTTCCACAATAGCCCCGATCGTTCCGGCGGCAGCCGTTCCCCCATCGCTTAAAGATATTTCTTGTGTTAACCTGACCCCATCAAACAATTGAAATTGACTCATTTTAATTCCTCCTTGCTCGCCGGTATTGCAGTGACAAATCTGGCAACTTCTTCAGTTAAAAGAACGATCCAAACGGTACGAATCCAATGAGATACTCCGCAGGGGCCTGTTATCTCAATATAAGCTCTATAGCGAGTTCCATACTGGCTAATATCTTGAAGTTGTAATATTTCTGAGGATACCTTAGCTAATATAGCAGTGCGAATAGCTTCTGGCTCCTCAAACCCCATTACCTCACGCCAAAATTTACGCTTATCGCCACCGATACCCGGTTCGCTAGAGCGATTGAGTAGATAAATAGCTTTTGCCAGAGGGAATTTAAACCCGGTGATTAGCGTCATTAGCCCCTATTACTCGTCTTATGATAGCAGTTCCTCTGTTCTTCTTATATAACTGATGATAGCGAAATCACTCTCCCAAAAATTATTCGTCTACCCGGTGATTCAGTTCTTTGACTAAAATAGACACAATTGGTATGGCCGAGGCTTTAAGGAAAAAACCATGTTAGACGAAACCATTCTCGAACAACGTTTGATGACCCTTGAAACATCAGTGGCCGCTCTCCAAGATAAATTAGAAACTCGGTCTAATTCGGACAACTGGTTAGAGAAATTGATCGGATCAATTTCCGATGAGCAGGCTTTTTCAGAAGCTTTAGAGTACGGCCGTATTTTTCGGCAGGCTGACAGGCTCATTGATGGGGCAGCATCGGTTTAATGATTTTGCGTTATCAATTATTAGTTTTCATAATTGTTTAACGTTAACAAGATTTTATCAGTTGTTTCCCATATTCCCATCGGGCATGATCGTTTTTACGAGCCGAGCATTCTCACCCATAGCCTCGATATTAACATTTTTAGCATTGATCAAATTCGCTTCGGTGAGGTTGGTGTACATCCAATAAACTTCCTCAAGGTTAGCCCCAGTTAGGTTGGCTCTTTCAAGGGTGCTTTGGAATAAGGCCGTACGGCTCAAATCAGCGCCGTCTAAGTTCGTTAAAGCCAGATTGGATTCATTCAAATCGGTGTTTTTCAGGTTGGCATTACTCAAATCGGCACTTTCTAAGCAGGCAGAGCCGATCATAGCACCGCTTAAATCAGCATCCCTGAGATTCGCTCCGCTCAAGTCGGCGCAAGTTAAAATAGCCCCGCTAAGATTCGCTCCGCTCAAGTCGGCCCCGACCAAATCGGCAGTGTCTAAGTTAGCACCGCTAAGATTCGCTCCGCTTAAATTAGCACCGTTGAGGTTTTCACCGGCTAACTCGGCATCTGTAAAATCCCTCTCGCCCGCCGCGTATCTTCTGAGTAATTCGACCGCATTCATAAGAAGACTCTAAAAATTATCAGTAATATTAGTATATAGTACAAAAATATTTAAGGCAATATCTCGAAATAGTCGATGTTTTCTGTTTGGAGTAGCCCGAAATGCCGTCTATCTAATGTAAGAATCTGTCGAATATTATGTCGTTGACCCAGGACGACGAGAGTTGCATCGACTAGACCTAATGGCAAGCTTTTATAACGTTCCATAATAGTCGTTGCTCGTGCGAGATCATCCAAATCTACAGGTAAATGAATGTAAGCTCCTCTGGTTAGGTCTTCTAAAAACGCTCTTGCAACTCGCTCACCCAAATATTTAGTAGTTAGATAATCGACCTCGGGTAAAACAGTGGTAGGAATTAAAATATCTTTTGTCCTGACAATTTCAACTGCTGCCGAATGATTTTTGTCATCTCGATCGAGAAAAGCAATGATACCACTGGTATCCGCTATTACTCGTCCGACCATAGTAGTTCCTCTGTTCTTTCCGATAGGTTCGATAGCCCACTAGCCCCGAGTCCGACGGAAGAGGGCAAAACCCCCGTTTGTCGTCTGGCTAAGTATTCTTCTACAGCCTCCTGAATTAATTCGATTTGAGTCCGTCCGGTTTGATGGGCGAGTTGTTCAAGGTTTTTCTCTGTAGTGTCAGGTAGATAAACGGTAGTCGGTTTCATAATATTGTCTCTTTCAATAATATCGTTGGTACGGATCACATCTTCTGGTAATGGTTGTACAATTCTCGCACTGTGCCAGAAATTTTCGTCTAATTTAAGAATATCTGAGGTATCGATGTCAGCATCAGGAATATTTTGTATTTCTTCTATTCGTTCTGGGGATATAGTCATAACATTTCCTACTAGAACTTGAATCAGAATATAACTCATAAATACCAGCACCCGCATTTAAAAATACCAGTACCAGGGTTTAAAAATACCAGCACCCCAACCCGAAAGAAAACTCAAGATTACCACCACAAAAAGCTTACAGGCTGAGTACCCCCATATAAACAATCTTATAACTTCAACCGGTGCGAGTACCTGAAAACAAAAAATTGTATCTGCTTGAATAGTTCTAACGCATAACTTGACCGAGTTATACGCTACTACACGGAATTCAATAAACTTGTACTATGAAACTCACCCAAGGGAAGATCAACGAGCTGCTGACTCAGCCAGGTTGTGATCACAATCATAAGAAAGAGGGACAAGGTAAGAATAAATCCTGTAAACAGCAGGCCCAACCCGGGGCGGCTCAGGGCGGATGTGCGTTTGATGGAGCCTCGATCGCACTCGTACCTATCACCGATGTAGCCCACTTAGTACATGGCCCGATTGCCTGCGCGGGTAACTCCTGGGGCAGTCGCGGTAGTCTCTCCAGCGGCTCGATGACTTATAAAATGTGCTTCACCACCGACATCGGCGAAAACGATGTGATATTCGGCGGTGAAAAGAAACTCTATAAAGCAATTTCCGAAGTAGTAAAGCGTTATGAGCCGGCGGCGGTTTTCGTATACTCCACCTGTGTCACAGCCCTAATCGGCGATGACTTAAATGCAGTGTGTAAAGCCGCAGCCGATAAACTCGGTACACCAGTTATTCCCGTTCAATCTCCCGGTTTCGTAGGTAGTAAAAATCTCGGCAACCGTTTAGGCGGCGAATCCCTCCTAGAATACGTCGTCGGCTCCGAAGAACCAGAATACACCACTCCCTACGACATCAACCTCATCGGTGAATATAATATAGCTGGGGAGATGTGGCCCGTTATCGAGATTATGGAGCGTCTCGGTATACGGGTACTCGCTAAAATCACCGGCGATGCCAAATATAAAGAAATCTGCCACGCCCATAGAGCGAAACTCAACGTGATGATTTGCTCTAAGGCTCTAATCAATATGGCTACCAAGATGCAGGAGCGTTATGGTATCCCCTATATCGAAGAATCTTTCTACGGCATCGCTGACATGAATCGTTGCCTCCGCAATATCGCGGCTAAATTGGGCTGCCCCGATTTACAAGCCAGGGTAGAAAAGCTCATCGTTGAAGAAACCGAGAAATTAGATAAGGCACTGGCTCCCTACCGTCAACGCTTACAGGGTAAACGGATGGTATTGTATACTGGGGGCGTGAAAAGTTGGTCAGTTATCTCGGCGGCTCAAGATTTGGGTATGCATGTTTGCGCCACCTCCACCGCTAAAAGCACCGAAGAAGATAAGGCGAAGATTAAAGAGCTTCTCGGGGAAGACGGGGTGATGTTACAGAAAGGTAGCCCCACGGAATTGATCAAGGTAATAGAGAAGACGAAAGCCGATTTATTGGTGGCGGGGGGCAGAAACCAATATACAGCACTAAAAGCCCGTGTGCCCTTCCTCGATATTAATCAGGAGCGTCATCACCCCTACGCTAGTTACAGCGGCATGATTGAGATGGCGAAAGAAATCGATTCGGCCCTACATAGCCCGATTTGGAAACAAGTAAAACAACCGGCACCCTGGGAGGTTTAAAGTCATGACTACTATCACCACTCCTAAGAAATCCGTAGCCGTTAATCCCCTCAAGTTAAGTCAGCCCTTCGGTGCGGCTCTAGCTTTCCTCGGTTTAAAAGGCACCATGCCCCTATTTCACGGCTCCCAGGGTTGTACCGCCTTCGCTAAAACTCTACTGGTGCGCCATTTCCGTGAGGCGATTCCCCTCTCGACTACGGCGATGACGGAGGTGAGTACGATTTTGGGCGGCGAGGAAAATGTAGAACAGGCGATCCTTACTTTAGTAGAGAAAGCGAAACCGAAAATGATCGGTTTGTTGACTACTGGCTTAACGGAAACTCGCGGCGATGATATGCCAGGGATTCTGAAAACTATTCGTAAGCGTCACCCGGAGTTAGACGATTTACCCATAATCTTCGTCTCTACTCCCGACTTTCGCGGGGCGGCACAGGATGGATTTTCTGCGGCAACGAGCGCGATCGTATCTACTGATTATGGTTCTTCCTCCTGTGTTCCCGCTCCTAGTCTATTACCTCAGGTGACGATATTAGCTGGCTCGATGTTAGCCCCCGGCGATGTGGATGAGATTCGAGACATCGTGCGTGAGTTCGGTTTTAGCCCTCTGGTATTACCAGATTTAGGCGCTTCCCTCGATGGGCATCTAGAAGATGAATTTCACACCGTTACCACTGGAGGCACATCTTTAAGTCAACTGCAACGCTTACATTGCTCGATTTATACCCTAGCCATCGGGGAAAGTATGCGCCCAGCTGCGGAGATTCTTAGAGAGCGTTTCGGCACTATTTATGAAGTGTTTCCTTCTGTAGTGGGGTTAGAAGCCACTGATAATTTTATCTGGCGTTTATCCCAATTGGCTAATTCTCGCTATGATCCTCATCTGCATATAGAGCCGATGATACCGGATAGATATAAGCGCCAGAGACGACAGTTACAGGATGCTATTTTAGATACCCATTTCTATTTCAGTAACAAGCGTATCTGTTTGGCGATGGAGCCGGATTTACTTTATCAAATCAGTTGGTTACTACATAGTATGGGTGCAAAAATTCAAGCTGCAGTTACTCCTACTAAGTCACCTTTATTAAGTAATTTACCCTTAGATGAGGTGATTATCGGAGACTTAGAAGATTTAGAAACTTTGGCTCAGGGGGCTGATTTATTGATTACTAATTCTCACGGAGAAATGATAGTCAAAAAGCTGAATATTCCCCTCTACAGAATGGGTTATCCCATATACGATCGCCTCGGTAACGGTTATCGCTGTTTAGTCGGCTATCGCGGTACAATGCAATTCCTCTTCGATGTAGGTAATATCTTCGTCGAAGCGGAAGCGAATCACGCTCATCATTAATCCTAACACCTAAAAACTCTATCTACGGAATTCAATCACCATGTCTCAATCTGCTATTTTATACAAGCCAACTGGCGCTAAAATCTATCAGTTTTCTCCTAGTAAAAATACATATAATCATCCTCTTGTCAAGGAAATAGTTCAGCAATTTCACGAGCAGACTAGAGAAGATAATCGTCAAGATTTGACCGAGCAAAGTTTTATCGATAGTTTTATCGGTACGGGTAAGAATAAAACTCAAGATATTAGTTTTCATCATTTTAAAGTGTCCGTTTTTTTTAATGCGATCGCGCAACAAATCGCAAAACAAACCGGACAGAACCCCCAGCTTTTTCTCAATCTCAGCGATAGCGGTTCAAGCTCTGCTTTGATCTGTTGCGGTAATCTCTTGGTGATGTATGAGATGTTACCGAAAGTCAGTAACTTCGGCTTTACTTCTCTCGACAAACTAATCAAAGAAGCGCAAAGAATCATCGAAATCGCCGTGATGAGAATCGATCAATTTTTCTAAAGGAGGCAAGAAACCACAGTAACTATCTATTCCCTATCCCTTATTCAGTAAAGACCATGAAAGTAGCTTTTGCAACTAGCGACAACGTTCACGTCGATGCTCACTTTGGTTGGGCGAAACAGGTAGCCCTATACGAAGTATCTCCGGGCGGTTTCGAGTTCTGTAAAACAATCGAATTCAAAGGAGACTTAAAAGAAGATGGCAACGAAGATAAATTAGTCCCGAAGATAGCCGCTTTATCTGATTGTGCGATCGTTTACGTCTCTGCCATTGGTGGTAGTGCTGCTACCCAATTAATTCAAAAGAAAATAACCCCTATCAGAACTAAAAAAGAAGACGAAACGATCGAGGAAGTTCTCAACGAACTACTCGGCATCCTTAACGGAGATCCCCCACCGTGGCTGAGAAAAATCATCCAAGCTGAATCTAAATCTTTCGACTTTGAAGATGAAGATTAATCGCCGGTAGCAACCGCCGGCAGGGAATTAATTCCCTGCCTCATAGCTAAAGTCGGTTAAAACCGACTAACCCTATGAAATTCGTAGTTACTACAAGCGGAAATTGTAAACATTATTAACCATCACCTCTCAAACAAACTATGACCGTTACTACTTCTTTAGATACGACCGAAGCATTAAATCAATTCATCGCTGAAAACGCTTTCTTAGGCGAATTAGCTAGACAGATGCGGGCGCAGGATCATTATGGTACTTTCCGGAACTGGGAAGATCGTTTAGTATTAGCTCCCTTCGTAGTTAGCAAACAGAAAAAGAAAGAAATCTCGGTAGATGGAGACGTTGACCCTGTAACCCAATTAAGAGTTTTATCTTTCTTCCGCGCCATCGCCGCCCTGATAGAAAAAGAAACAGGAAAACTCTGTCAGGTAGTGATCGATTTAAGTCATGAGGGTTTCGGCTGGTCTTTAATCTGGACGGGTAAATTGATGGTGGTCAATCGCACCCTCAGAGATGCTCAGAGATTTGGCTTCGACTCCTTCGAGAAACTCGCATCTGAGGGAGAAAAACTAGCTAACTCAGGAGTAGAAATAATCAAACGTTTCCCCGAAGTCGCTGATATTTAAGGAGAGGCTATGACCACAGAAACCATACCCGAGCAAAGCCAGATAGAAGAGTTGAAAGACAAGATCAAAAAACTCAATTCTAAAGCCGGTCAGATGAAGATGGATCTGCACGATTTAGCAGAAGGATTACCTAACGATTATGAAAATCTCATGGTTTTAGCTCAACAAACTTTCGAGATTTATCAGACATTAGATACCCTGAAAAAACAACTGAAACAATGGGAGAAATTAAAATCATGACCGATTTATCCACTTTTAAAACCCTCACCACCGCTGAGGAATACCTAGAGTTTTTCGCCATTCCATATGATCAGCACTTCGTCAACGTCAACAGATTACATATTCTCAAACAATTTTCTCTATTAATACGGGAGGTGAATAAAGCTTTCCCAGATTTAGAGGAAACGGAGATACTAGATAAATATAAGTCAGCTTTAACCGAAGCTTACGAAGTATTCCTCACTCGTAGCCCGCTAGAAACGAAACTATTTAAAGTCTTTAACGACAAACCGAAAAACGTGGTGTTATTAGGGGAAATCGGCGGCGTAAATAGCTCATCGGCGGGAGTGATCTAATCATGATTCAATTATCACCGATCGAACTCGAACGTTATCAACGTCAGATGATGTTATCCGGCTTCGGAGAAGAAGGCCAGAAAATACTTAAATCCACTACCGCCCTAGTTACCGGGGTAGGGGGCTTAGGCGGCACTGTCGCGCTTTATCTGGCGGTGGCGGGGATTGGCAAGCTTATTTTAGTTCGGGGTGGTGAATTGCGTCTCGATGATATGAATCGTCAGATTTTGATGACTCATGATTGGGTAGGACAACCGAGAGTTTTTAAAGCTAAAGAGACTCTCGAAAAGATTAACCCCGATGTGGAAATCGAAGCCATAGCCGAGTATGTCACTGAGGATAACGTCGATGAATTGGTACAGAGGGCGGATATTGCCCTAGATTGTGCCTTCAACTTCGACGAAAGGGATTTACTTAATGAGGCTTGCGTGCGCTGGGGTGTGCCGATGGTAGAAGCAGCCATGAGCGAGATGTCTGGTTATCTAACCACGATCGTACCCCATGAAACCCCTTGCCTATCCTGTATCTTCCCAGAAAAACCCGTCTGGGATAGATGGGGCTTCGGGGTATTGGGGGCCGTATCCGGCACCCTCGCCTGTCTCGCCGCCCTAGAAGCCATAAAACATCTCACAGGGATGGGTAGCCCCCTCTACGGGCAACTGCTAACGATGGATTTGGCTACGGCTAATTTCTCCAAATACCGCACCTATCACGAAACTGATTGCCCCGTTTGCGGTGGTAAAAAAGCCCATGAGTGGCACTCTACAACCGCGAGAAAAAGTGTTCGATTACCGATTGCTTAATACTGTGGGAGTCGGGAGTCGGGGGTAAAACTCTTAATTTACCCGAATAATTAGCCAAGTTTTGTATCAACTCAAGAGAGGTTTGTATGACCGTTAGTTTAACTGAAAAAGCTGCTTTTCGTCTGCGTACATTTTTAAAAACAAGCGTAGGCGAGATTAGCGATAAAGGTGTGAGAGTCGGCGTTAAAGATGGTGGCTGTAGCGGCTACGAATACGCGCTCGACTTAGTAGATTCACCCCAACAAGATGATTTGATTTACGAACAGGATAAAGTAGCTATCTACATCGATCCTAAAAGCGCACCTCTCCTTAATGGAGTAGTTATCGATTTCGTAGAGAGCTTAACTCAAAGTGGTTTTGTTTTTACCAATCCTAACGCCACTGATACCTGTGGATGCGGTAAATCATTCACTGCCGGTGATTGCACACCTTCCCCCACTTCTTGTAATTAATAGGAGCTAAAACCATGACTACTACTTATCAAGTACGTTTAATCAAAGGTAAAAAAAATAAACCCCCCGAAATCGATGTTACTCTCACAGTACCCGAAGATCAATATATCTTCGACGCGGCCGAAGAGGCTGGCTTAGATTTGCCTTCTTCCTGTCGTTCCGGCTCTTGTTCTAGTTGTGTCGGTAAACTAGAATCGGGCGAAATCAATCAAGATGATCAAGTCTTCTTAGATGAGGAACAGGTAGCTAAAGGATTCGTTTTACTCTGTGTAGCCTATCCCCGCTCCGACTGCACGATTAAAACCCATCAAGAAGCTTATCTAGTTTGATACTTACCGGGAATAGGGAATAGGCAGTAGGGAATCGGGCCAATATTTACGACTCCCGACTCCCGACTCCCGACTCCCTAAAAAATTCCCAACTCCCCTTTTATGGCTATTATCCCCGATCGATTAGCCCATGAATATCTCGACATCGTTCAGAAATATTACCCGACAGTTGGCAGAATTTTAAATTTCTGTTACGTCAAAGTTATCGACTGTTTTATCGAGAGATTGGGCAAAAGGTGTTACTACATCGGAATTTATTGTCCTGATGAATTCCTCCAATCCGTTTATGTTTATCATCGTGAATTGAAAGACGTGGCGGAAAATATGGGATTGATGGATGTGGTGTTATTAAATGCTTCGAGGATCGTTCGAGATCCTAAATCGAAACTGAAAGAAGATAACCCCCGCCTCTGGTTAGAAATATACTGGATCGCTATGCAGAAATTCCATCTTTAAATCCTTTCTATTAGTCCATTATTATCTATAGAGAAGAACACAAATGAGCACATTAACTGGTGTAACTTTCGGCGGCTTAAGCTGGCTCCCTAAATTCGTCCAAGAAATCGATCAAGATAAATGTATCGGCTGTGGACGTTGTTTTAAAGTCTGCGGACGCAATGTTTTATCTTTAAGGGCTTTGAACGAAGAGGGAGAATTCGCCGACGAAGATGACGACGAAATCGAACGGAAAGTAATGACGATCGCTAATGCGGCTCTCTGCATCGGTTGTCAGGCTTGCTCCCGCATCTGTCCTAAAGATTGCTACACCCATTCTGCTTTGAATAATTAGGAAAAAATAGGAACGATGCCCACAGAAACAGTTACGAGTCAATATTCTTGGTACGATGCACCCCAGGAGGTTAAAAATCTATTAGTATTAGCGAGCGAACAGTGGGAAGATACAGAATCTGCTCAAAAATACATCGAGCAAGCTCTAAATTTAGCTCAAAAAAATGTCAATGTTTTAATCGGAGCCTATCGATTTTTCTTCTACAAAAATCAGCCTAAAACTGCTTTACAAATAGCAGAAAAAGTGATAGCAATGGTGAGAGAAGATGAGGCTTTACCCGAAGATTGGCTCCAATTGAAACCGATTCTCCTAACTCGCTCTGAAGAACCCGCCATCCGTTTATTCATCAACGCCTACGCGGGTAAAGGCTACCTCCTCGCTAAATTAGGCAGATTAGAAGAAGCAACCCTAATCACTTCCCACATTAAAGAAATCGATACCCGGCGTGAATTTTGCGCTACCACCGTTTTTGAAGTACTCACCCAAACCCCCGAAGAAGATGACTGAAACTATTACCATCAGCCCCGAACGTCAAAAAGAATATTATTACCTGATAGACCAGCTTATCCGTTGTCCTAACGGCCAGGAGCCGGATGTATTAGATGCCCATTTAGAGTTACTCGATGCCGGTTTTGTTAATACCTTAATGCAGGTAGCGACGATGATGACCCACGAAAATAACCCCGATGGTGCCAAGTTTTTAATCTTTATCGCCCGTCAATTAGCTCAACAGTTAGGTTTATATCCTCAAGCTAATTAATCAGCATCAGAAGTCCTAATCAATCAGGAGAGTTGCCAAATTTATTGGCAACTATTTTTTATTTTCCTCTGTGCCCTCTGTGCCTCTGTGGTTCAAAAAAAAGGGGGAGTATTAAAACTCCTCCTTAAAATTTTACGAGCAAGTAGATAACTTATACCTCTTGTTTACGGGTACTCAAGTCACCCACTTTCTGGAATAAACCGAACTCTACTTGTTCTTCCAGATCAGGATCGATACCGGCGAATACATCGCGGTACAGAGTACGAGAACCGTGCCAGATATGGCCAAAGAAGAACAGTAAGGCGAAGACGGCATGACCGAAGGTAAACCATCCTCTGGGGCTGGTGCGGAATACACCGTCAGAGTTGAGGGTTTCCTTATCGAACTCGAAGGGTTCACCGAGTTGAGCGCGGCGAGCGTATTTCTTCACGTCAGCGGGATCAGAGAAGGTTTGACCACCTAATTCACCACCGTAGAAGGAAACCGTTACGCCAGTTTGTTCGACGCTCAGTTTGGATTCAGAACGACGGAAAGGAATGTCGGCGCGGACAATACCTTGCTCGTCGGTGAGAACTACAGGGAAGGTTTCAAAGAAGTTAGGCATACGACGCACGTTTAACACTCGGCCTTCTTTATCTTTGAATACTGGATGACCTAACCAGGCTTTAGCGATACCGTCGCCGCTATCCATAGCACCAGTACGGAATAAACCACCTTTGGCGGGGCTATTACCTACATAGTCGTAGAAAGCGAGTTTTTCGGGGATTTTACTCCAAGCTTGTTCAAGGTTATTGCCTGCAGCTAAGTTAGCTTCTACGCGGCGTTGAATCTCTTCTTGGAAGAATCCTTTATCCCACTGATAACGGGTGGGGCCGAAAAGTTCGATCGGAGTTGTAGCGCTTCCGTACCACATAGTTCCTGCTACCACGAAGGCGGCGAAGAATACGGCGGCGATACTGCTAGAAAGAACGGTTTCGATATTACCCATTCTCAGAGCTTTATAAAGACGCTCGGGAGGACGTACAGTTAAGTGGAATAAACCGGCGATGATACCAACGATACCGGCGGCGATATGGTGAGCCACGACACCACCGGGGTTAAAGGGGTTAAAGCCAGCGGGCCCCCACTCTGGCTGTACCGGTTGAACGTGACCGGTTAAACCGTAGGGGTCAGAAACCCACATCCCTGGCCCCCATAAGCCGGTGAGGTGGAAAGCGCCGAAACCAAAGCAAAGTAAACCAGATAAGAACAGGTGGATACCGAACATTTTCGGTAAATCTAAAGCGGGTTCACCGGTACGGGGATCGGTGAATAATTCTAAGTCCCAATAAACCCAGTGCCATACGGCAGCCAGGAATAATAAACCCGAGAGAACGATGTGAGCTGCAGCTACTCCTTCAAAAGACCAGAAACCAGGATCTACACCTGTTTCACCGGTCACACTCCAACCGCGCCAAGAGCCGGTAACGCCGAGGCGGGCCATGAAAGGTAGAACGAACATCCCTTGTCGCCACATGGGATTGAGAACTGCATCACTAGGATCAAAGATGGCTAATTCGTACAAAGCCATAGAACCTGCCCAGCCTGCCACTAGTGCGGTGTGCATCAGGTGGACGGAGATTAAACGTCCTGGGTCATTCAAGACGACGGTGTGAACTCGATACCAAGGTAGTCCCATTGACTACGCTCCTCCTATTGACAATTTCCTGTCTATGTAGACGTTTTTTTTATTGAGTAATTGAATATAGGGTAAACTCTTTTGAGGGTAATTTCAAAGAATTGACCAAACCAATTATCTCGCAAAACTGAAACTTATTTAACGAAGTGTAACTATTATTAGAGTCGATTTCAAGATACGGGCGGCTCTTTCACTACCGTTTCGGCACTTTGGAGGATCTCGATCGCCTGTTCGGAGCTGATTAATCGTTTAATCACCACTTGCCCGATCGTAGGCACGGTATCGGCTACCTCTTCATTAGAAGGAAACACTTCTAACATGATGACATCATCCTCTACGCCATAGAGCCAGAGAATTTCACCGCGTTCGATAATGCCGAGATTGATGCGATCGATCTGCGGTGGTCGTCGGTGGCTATTCTGATCCCACAGTCCCCCAAACTCCCAAACCCTGCCAACTTTCCAGCCGTTAGATAAGAAAAAATATTTCACCTTCGAGTTAATACTTAGCTTGATGCTCAAAGATTAACACGATCGGTTTATTTTTTCTCACTCGGCGGGCTTGGCGGCTCTATTTCCGGCGTAACCGGTTGTACCGCCTCCTCTGGCTGAGCTTCTACAGTGGGGGCCGATTCTATACGTCTGCTCGTCGGTGGTGCCGGAGGATTAATATCCGGTTGATTTAAAGGAACTGGATTAGTTTGAGGGGGGTTAGTTTGAGCTGGTTTCTGCTCTATAAGATTTTCTGGTTTCGGGCTTGCTGAAGGCGGAGCTACTAAATTTTCTGCCGGTGCTGGGGTGGTGGCGGGGGCGGGAGTAGTGGCGGGAGCTGGTGACGGACTCGGGTTTACTTTAGTTTCCGTCGGGGCAGGGGCAACGCTCGGCGCGGGGGTGGGGTTGTTCCTCCGGGTTGGCAACTCTACGGGAGGGGTGACAGGAGGGGCGACACGGGTATTGAAGTTACTGCCTTCGGGTGCTGCTGGTTGTACGATCGTCGTGGAGCGGCAAACATCCTTGGTGGGGGCGAAACTTACTGAGACGCGATAGGCTCTAGCACCTCCAGTGAGACGGGCCGATCGAACTTCCCGGAAAGCCTGCTGATTGAGGATGGGATAGCCCGCACTCTTGATCAATTGGGGATCACCCACCACAAAACCCTGATCGTTCACCGTAACGCCATAAACCGCCGTTCCCGCCAGTTGACGGTTACAGGCATCAGCTGGATAAGTTCCGATGATACTGGTGGCGACGGGGGTAGCTTCTCGCACCTGATTGAGCCAGCCTACATAATTCTTTCTCGCTTCCTCATCGGAGGTATTAGCCTGATCTGGTTGCAGGCTACGAGTCCGCCTTAACATCTCATCTAAAAGCTGTTGACGACGCTGGGCCTCTAAATCAGGATTTGCTACCGCCGGATTGTTAGCGATTTGCGGGGCAGGTTCTCCGCCTAAGTTATTGTTCTCTCCTAGCTGATTCCTTCTTTGCTGGGATGCCGTTCTCGGTGAGTTACGCAGGTCGTTTAAGGTGAGATTGTCTCTGAAAGGGTCAAAATCGGGGCGAACTTGATTTCTATTGTTGTAGTCGGGTAAATTCGGCGATGAGGTTGTCGGTAGAGTCGGCAAGTTTGAGGGGGGAGCTGGTAATCTCGGTACACCCGAGGGATAGGGAACTCTGCTAACTCTCGATGTGGAGGGAAGAGAAGCCACCGGCGGTGAATAAACGCCCACCGAAGGCAGAGCAGGTAAAGAGGGGAGGGATGGCAAAGACGGCAGGGGAGGCAAAGAGGGTAAGGATGAAGCAGATGGGGGAGGCGCTACATCTGTCAAGGGGGGCAGGGAAGATAAGTCTGTTTTCGAGGAATCGACGGGGGGAACCGTACCTGTCGAGGGTATTTCTGGAATGGTTAAGGGGTTGACTGTCGGTAATCGAGACTGTTCCACCGGGTTTAATTCAATCAGTTGTACATCCCTGAGCGTTTCGGGCTTGGAGCCTTGACTGGAGAAATTGCCTAGATTAGGAAGTATTGCCAGTAGAAAGAGGCTGTGTAACCCCAGAGATACTACTATGGCTAAACTTTGGGAATTAAAAAATCGATTCTTCTCTTCTTCGGGTTGAAAATAGGATAGAGTCATAAAATATTTCTATAGGATTTTATTTATATCTATTTTAGGGGGTGTGTTGAAATTTTTTGTAGAGATTCAGAGACGTTACTATAACGTCTCTAAGTAAGCCCATTACTTTCTAATCTGTACCGGCATCACTAGATAGGTCATTTTCAATCCTCCTAGGGGTGAAAATATTACAGGTTCTGTATTGGCGTTGAGCTGCATGGAAACGGAATTAGCATTGAGGGCTTTAAGTCCATCCATTAAATATCTAACGTTAAAGGCTATCTCTCCCCCGTCTCCATTAATTTCGGCTTCCATATATTGTTTAGCGCTACCGACATCGGGAGACTCAACCGATAGAGCCAATTGTCCTCTGTCTTCGTCTAAGGTGAATTTAACGAGATTGTTTTTCTGGTCTGCGAGAATCGCCACTAACTCTAAACTACTGAGCAAACGCTTTCTCTCTAAAGTAACATTCCTACTGTAGTTTTTAGGAATTAACTGTTGATAGGCTGGGTAAGCTCCTTCTAATTTACGGCTGGTTAGTTTCTGTTCGCCAATGTAGAAAACTACTTGAGCCTCATCTACCTGTAAAGTTATGAAGTCAGCGTTTTGATTCATAGCTAACATTTTTTCTAGTTCTCTCAGCGCCCTAGCTGGTATAGTGACGTTAAAAGTACCGTCGGATGTTTCTGTGGATTCGAGGGGTGTTTCCACTACCGCTAGGCGGTGTCCGTCTGTGGCCGCGAATTCGAGGCTATCGGTTTTTTTGCTTAAGTGTACTCCCGTTAGTATTTGTTTCGTTTCATCAGGGCTAGCGGCAAAAAGAGCGCCTTTTAATCCTTCGGTGAGGGCGTTAATCGGTAGTTTCAGGGTTTCTCCGGAGCTTATCGAGGGTAATTCGGGGAATTCCCCTGCTTTCATGCCTTTGATTTGAAAACTACCGGAAACAGAACTTATTGTAGTGAGGCATCTTTCTTCGTCGTCTTCTTCATCCGTATCAACCGCGATCGTTATTTCTCCTCCCGGCAGGCGAGAAACGATGTCGTTGAGTAATTTAGCGGCTAAGGCTATCTTGCCCCCCTGTTGAACTTCGGCGGCGAAACTCGTTTGAATCCCTAAACTAAGGTCGAAAGCTATAAGGCTGATTTTCTGCGTGTCTTTATCGGCAATCACTAACACATTACCCAATACCGGATGTGTCGGGCGGGAGGGTACAGCCCTACTTACTAGGGATAGATTACTGTTGAAATCGCTTTGGCTGGTGATGAATTTCATAGATTTAGTGACCGATCGTTTTTCTGTTCAATTGTACTATGCCAGGAGTGAGGAGAGAGAAAAGAGAAGTGAGCGACCGCTGAGCTACAATCGTCTATAAGACCCTACCTCGCCTATGAAATCACCCTTGAGCCTAAATAGCGCTAACACACGCCACACGAAAGCTAAATTCGCCAACCCTGATGATTATCTATCCTATGAATTGGGCCAGGCGATTCAGGAATTACCCCCCCTGTATACCCGATTGTTAGCTGGTAGTATCACCTTACTCGTGCTGGGTACTCTGGGCTGGGCTTATAGCAGTAAAGTAGATGAAGTGGCGATCGCGCCAGGTAAATTAGTCCCCTCCCAAAGTTTACGCCCCATCCGCGCCCTTCAAGATGGCATCATCGAACAGGTAAAGGTAAAAGCGGGGCAGAAAGTAACTAAAGGTCAAACTCTCCTACAACAAAACCCCGCCATCGCTAAAGCGGCACTGCAACAATTACAGAAATCAGCCCAACTCATCCGAGGCGATATAGCCCGTTTAGAAGCGGAGAATAAAAGCCGCAACAGCACCGCTGACGAGTCTCAAAATCAATTACTCACTGCCCGTAACTCTGGATTTTCCGCTCAAAAAGAAATAGCCCGAGCCGAAGCTAACCGACAGTTAGCGAGTCAGAAAGAAGCAGAAGCAAAACTAGCGCGACTTGAGGAAGGATTGAGGGGGGCTAGGGATTCGGTACAAAAACAAGTCTTACTCCTTTCTAAAGCTCGCTCCGCCCTCTCCAAAGCCCAAGAAAGAGAACAGTCTCTGCGAGTCTTGATCGAGCCGGAAAATCGAGCCATCCCCCGCTTAGAATATACAGAAGCTCAAAACCGGGTGATTCAGGCGGAGGCGGAAGTAATCAGGGCGGAAAATGAATTGAATAACGCTAAAGTACAGGTGATCGCTTTAGAAAAAGAAATCGCTGCCGGACAACAAGTTATCAAAGGCGCTCAACAGGCTTATCAGGGAGCAAATAGCCAGATAGAAAAGCTCACCGCCGAACATCAAAGCGAAATCCTGGGCCGTCTCAATCAAAGACGGGAAGAATTAGCCTATGTGGAAGGGCAAATTAACCGCGCTCAGAAGGAAAACGCCCTCTTAACCCTATCGGCTCCGGTTAGCGGCACCATCTATGAAGTAAAAGCCAGCAGGGGCCCGGTACAGAAAGGGGAAGAATTATTATCTATCCTTCCCGAGGGCGATGATGTGATTTTAGAGGTGAAAGTTTTAAATCGGGACATCGGCTTTATTAATGTGGGCGATCGAGCTAAAGTAAAACTAACTACCTTCCCTTATCAAGAATTCGGTACTATTGACGGCGAAGTGATTCGAGTTAATCCTACGGCTACACTAGACGAAGATAATAAACAATTGGGATTGGTTTACACTACCACCGTCAAACTGAAAAAGAAATATATGTTGGTAAACGGCCAGAAAGTACCTTTAGTACCCGGTATGACCGGCACCGCTGATATAATAACCCGTCAGAAATCTATCTTAACTTTTCTCATCGAACCGATCGCCCAACGTTTCGGCTCTGCCTTTTCCGTGAGATAGTTAATAGATATGGAAATTGCGAAAATCGATCGAACCGCTGGCCTAATTCTTCTCTGGGGCTTTCTCTTCCGTCTGTTTGTAGCCTTCTGGCTCTATCCCGGTTACGATGAAGCCTATTACTACATCTATAGCCATCAATTGGCCTGGAGCTATTTTGACCACCCGCTTCTAGTCGCCCTATCTACCGGTTTGGGTACTTGGATTACCGGGGTGGTGAATCAATTTACCATCCGTTGGGGAGTATTACTGCTCTATACGGGTAGTCTCTGGTTACTTTACCTAACAGCTTTAAAACTATTTAACTTGCGAACAGCCCGATTAACTTTACTGATTGCCAGCCTCAATCCGGTATTCGCGATCGTTTTCGGTATCCTAACTTTACCGGATGCTCCTTTAATTTTCTTCTGGTCGGCTACTGTTTATGTGGCCGCCGTAGAATTTTTTTGTGGAGGAGAAAAATATATTCCTAGCTATCGCGTCGCGTTAATTGGCTTGTGCGTGGGCTTAGCAGTATTAGGCAAATATCACGGCTTTATCCTGGGTTTCGGCCTAGTCTTATTCTGCCTGAGCATCCCCCGTTATCGGAGTGTGTTTATTTCCCCTTGGATGGCGCTATCTCTAGGATTATTCTGCCTGTGTTTATTTCCTATAATTTATTGGAATAGTCAACACGATTGGATTTCTTTTCGGTTTCATCTGGGCGATCGTTTTCAAAAGGGGAATAAATCTTTTAATATCTTAGGAGTTATTGCTACTTTTGGAATTAACGTAGCGGCGATGTTTCCTACAATCGGGTTGCCTTTATGGTGGGTAAGTTTCCAACGAGTTAAGGAACAGATACCGACTTTTTTTTCTTTTAAATCTTTAAGACAAAGAAGCGAATTATTTAATAAACGTTGGTTATTGATCTGTGTATCACTGCCTTTAATTCTATTTATGCTTTACACCAGCGCCTACCATTATTTAGCCCCGAGTTGGATTCTTCCTGGTTTCTGGTCTTTAACTATTTTATTGGGGGAAAAAGCGGCGGAGTGCCAAGAGCGATCGCACTCTAAAGTAAAACGGTGGTTAAAGTATTCGGGTATAACGATTCTGACCTTATTACTAATAACTCTAGCCCATCTCAATCTCGGCGTATTTCAAAAGCCAGGTCAATATTCTATCTTTGGTGGGTTAGTTTCTCCGAAACAAGATCCTTCTAATGAGGTGGTAGATATAGAACAATTACAGAGGGCTTTTAAAGAAGATACTGTTTTAGCCTCAGCCTTGAGTAATTCTCAATTTATTTTTACCCATCTCTATTTATTAGGCGGTTGGTTCGATATGGCGTTACGTCCAGTAAAACCTATTCCCGTAGCTTGTTTTTGTAACGATCAGAGGGGTTTCTCCATTTGGGTTAATCATCAAGATTTGCTGGGTAAAAATGGTTTATTTATGACCACAGAAAATTATATTAACGATAATAATTTAACAGAACGTTACCAGGAATATTTTAAAAATTTTCAATACATAGGCACAGTACCGATAAAAAGAGGAGGTGCGATCTTAACCAAGTTTTATGTTTATCAAGGCACTAACTTACTGAAAGCCTATCCGTCAGATTAGTATTTTCGAGAGATGAATATCTTTAATGAGTAGCCGATTGCCAAAACCTGCTATCTTATGTTGGAGATAACCGATCGTATAAAAGAGATGGCTTATAAGCGAGTATTATTGAAATTAAGCGGAGAGGCCCTTATGGGCAATCTCGGTTACGGAATCGATCCTATGGTAGTGGCCGACATCGCTCAAGAAATCTCGGAAGTAGTCGGGCAGGGGGTGCAATTAGCCATAGTTGTCGGTGGCGGTAACATCTTCCGTGGCGTGAAAGCTTCGGCGGCGGGGATGGATCGCGCTACGGCGGATTATGTTGGTATGATTGCTACAGTAATGAATGCCATGACTTTGCAAGATGCCCTCGAAAGGATGAATATCCCTACTAGGGTTCTTACCGCGATCGCCATGCAAGAAGTAGCCGAGCCTTATATTCGTAGACGCGCTATGCGTCATCTAGAAAAAGGTAGGGTTGTGGTCTTCGGGGCGGGTTCGGGCAACCCCTTCTTTACCACCGACACCACCGCAGCTCTTAGGGCTGCGGAAATCGATGCGGAAGTGGTGTTCAAAGCCACTAAGGTCGATGGTGTATATGATTCCGACCCCACTACCAACCCGGGGGCCCGCCGCTTCCGCAGTCTTACCTACGGTCATGTATTGGCACACGATCTTAAGGTGATGGATGCTACGGCGATCGCTCTCTGCAAAGAAAATAATATCCCTATCATGGTTTTCGATTTATCGGTTCGAGGTAACATCGTTCGAGCCATTCAAGGTGAACCTGTTGGAACAATTGTCGGAGGTTTGTGTGAAGTTAGCTGAGATTAAAGACCATATGCAAAAGACCATTGAATCAACTCAAAGGTCTTTGAATACCATCCGCACCGGGCGCGCTAATGCTTCTCTATTAGACAGAATCACCGTAGAGTACTACGGTGCGGAAACTCCCCTAAAATCCCTCGCCACCATCAACACCCCCGATGCTACTACTATCGCCATTCAACCTTTCGATAGAACTAGCATCTCGGCTATTGAAAAGGCTATTTCTCTGTCCGACATCGGCTTAACCCCTAGTAATGACGGGCAGGTTATCCGTCTCAATATACCCCCCCTAACGAGCGATCGACGTAAGGAATTAGTTAAACTAGCCGCCAAGCTCGCGGAAGAGGGTAAGGTGGGTATCAGAAATATCCGCCGGGAGGCTATGGACGCGGTGAAGAAACAGGAAAAAAATCACGAAATTTCTGAAGACGAGTCCCGTGATTTGCAGGAGCAAATTCAAAAAGCCACTGACCAATTTATCAGTAAGATCGATGATCTTCTTACTGCTAAAGAAAAAGATATTACCACCGTCTAGAGGAGCGAGTGAAGAGTAGTGAGGGCCTGCCTTCACTACTCCCCACTCCTTACTCTCTCTTCTCTCTTTTGATTTTCTATGATGATACGCTGTTGCGCTTTCTCATTCATTCCTCGGGTATAAAACCGGAATGTATTGCGACCCGATTTTTTACTCGAATACATGGCTGTATCGGCATTACGCATTAACAGGCTTATATCCTTACCATCTTCAGGATAAATGGTTATGCCTATACTAGCGGAGATGAATACTTCTTCTCCGAGAAGATTAAAGGGCATTTTTAAAGCTGTAAGAATTTTATTCGCTATAATTTCACACTGGTTAATGGC
Source organism: uncultured bacterium (assembly GCA_964623815.1). Lineage (GTDB taxonomy): Bacteria > Cyanobacteriota > Cyanobacteriia > Cyanobacteriales > Microcystaceae > Chroococcopsis. Next base: position 35,740 of record CAZUVR010000016.1, read on the forward strand.
AGATAAATTACTGATGATAACTAGAAACTCATCTCCCCCAAGACGCGCTACTGTATCGCTTTTTCGTAAGCAGTTCATCAAGCGAACCGAAGCTAATTGAAGTAGGTGATCGCCGTATTCATGGCCTAAAGTATCATTAACATTTTTAAATTTATCCAGATCGATAAACATTACCGCTACCCGCTCGGCTTCTCTTTCGCAAAGGTGAATCGCTTGTCGCAGTCTATCCATCGCTAAAAATCGATTAGGTAAACTGGTTAGCGCGTCATAATTAGCCTGGTATGATAAAAGAGCGTCGCTCTCTTTGCGGTTAGTAATATTTTCTTTTACCGCTACGAAATGAGTGATTATTCCTTCTTCGTTCTTCAGTGGTGAGATCGATACTTGTTCCCAAAATAATTCCCCGTTTTTCTTTTTGTTTAAAAATTCCCCGCTCCATTCCCGTCCACTTAATAAAGTCTGCCACAGTTCCCGATAGATTTTTTCGGGCGTGTGCCCTGATTTTAAAATGCTAGGTTTTTTTCCCTTAACTTCTTCCCATGTATAACCCGTAAGTTCTTGAAATTTACTATTAACGTATTCGATATTACCCTTGGCATCGGTGATTACGATAGAAATCGGACTTTGTTCGGAAGCTTGGACGAGAAGTTTTAATTTTTGCTCTAATTGTTTAAATTCGGTAATATCATTTAAGTAAACTAAATAGGCTATCTCTTGTTCCCAAAAAATTTCCGAGGCTCGCATTCTTACGATTCTATAATTTCCTGTATTTTGAAAAATCTCTACTTCTATAACTTCTTTACTCATTACGGGAATTCCCAAAGATTCACCTATTAATCTAGAGATGGGCTTATCAAATATTTGTTCTGCGGCTGGGTTAACAAATAGCACTTTACCCTGTCGATCGATTACCACTAATCCCTCAGCTATTTTATTAAAAATATCTTTTAATATTAAATTTTGCTTGCTCTCTAGTGAAAGACTTATCCTCTCTTGCTTTTCTGGCTTCTCAACCCTATTCACATTACTAGAATCGCTAAATGTCAATCCATCTACAAAGATATTATTTTCATCAGTTTTATTGTTATTTTCTTGAGAAAAATTCTTGATCAAGCAATAATATATATGTTTTTGAAAAAAATTAAAATTACAGGTTTTTTCTGTCAAATCTATATAAGCTTGATAGTAATCAGATAAATATTGTATGATTTGTTCATGAAATAAATAACAACATTGAAAATTTATTTCTTCATTATTAATCTTTTTTAATATGCTTTTCAATATAAAATTGGCGACAAGCCATTTATCTACCTGGCAACTATTGCGTAAATTAATCTCGTACTCTTTTTGATAGAATAATGTGCGATCGCATAACCAGAGATGATGAGTTTGTATCAAGCTATATAAGAGACTTAAATCTTTATCTACGGCTTGCCGATCGGATAGATCCATAAAATTCCAAAAACTTTAATATTGTTCAAGTTGTTGCGGAGTTTAAGAGTAACCTATCTGAAGAGTTAAAATGCAACCATCGATAAGGCTTGTATCATGTTATATTCTATACAAAAATGTGAACAAACCATCTTTTCTTAAGGAAATTCTTAATAAATTTGAGGGGTTTACTCATCAGGTTCATCTATATAGATCTTTATATAAAGAAACAATCTTAGCGGTTACTTCTTCGATACTTAAACCATCGGTATTGACCTCGATCGCATCGAAAGCCTTCTTCAAAGGTGCTAGAGTACGATGGCTATCGAAATCATCCCGAGTTTGAATATCTTTTTCCAATTGTTCCAAGCGAATATTCTGCCTTCCCTGAGCGATCAAATCGCGTAAACGTCTCCTAGCACGCTCAGAAACCGAAGCGGTCAAAAATATCTTCAATTCCGCCTCGGGAAAAACGTTAGTACCTATATCCCTTCCCTCTACCACTATGCCGCCAGATTGCCCTAGCTGTTGCTGTTGTTTAACAAGGGCGAGCCTCACCGCCTTCTGAGCGGAAACAGGAGAAACGGCTGCAGTAACTTCGGGGGTGCGAATCGCTAACGTCACGTCTTCCCCGTTGATCGATACCCGGGCTGGCTGAGGGCTATCGGGAGTTGGAATCAATTCGATGCGGGCACCAGCCACCAATTCGGCGATCGCCACCTCATCATCTACATCGATTCCCGATTCCAGTACCAACCAAGTTAAAGCCCGATACATGGCTCCCGTATCCAAATACATTAACCCTAAGTCTTTCGCCACCAAACGGGTGACGGTGGATTTACCCGCCCCGGCAGGGCCGTCTATGGCGATGATGGGGCGGCGCTGACGCAGGACAATATTATCGATCAGGCGAGTCGAGCCGAGATAAACTCCTAAAGCTAATAAACCCCCGTCGCTATCGATAACGGGTAAGGGGGCTAAAGTTTCTGGATGAACTAACTCCACATACTGAGAATGGAGCTGACTATCCTGCGCCAATTCTTCCCCCACCAAGGCTATCAATTTATCGGAATCCCTTTCCCCTTCCATAAAGGCAGAATGGGCCTTTTGTAAACTGCGGTATAAACGAGATGCTCTTTCTCGCTCCTCCCCGGTTAAATATTGATTGCGAGAACTGTAAGCGAGTCCAGATGCTTCCCGTATGGTAGGACAGGCCCTAATCTCTATTGCTAAATTCAAATCTCTCACTAAAGCCCGAATAATGGCTAACTGTTGCCAATCCTTTTCACCGAAATAAGCAACATCGGGCTTGATAATATTGAAGAGTTTGGTGACTATCGTAACCACTCCCTGAAAATGTCCGGCACGATGGGGGCCGCAGAGAACTTCATCCATCGCTTTTGGCGGTACTACGGCGGTTTTTATTTTAGCTTCTCTGGTAGAATCTCCAGTTACGCCCATCTCTTCCGGTGCGGGGGCGAAAATCACATCTACTCCCAAATCTTGGCAAAATTGGCGATCGCTTTCTAGTTGCCTGGGATACCGGCTCAGATCTTCCCCAGGCTTAAATTGTAAGGGATTGACGAAGATACTCACGACGACGAGATCGGTTTCTCCCCGGGCCCTTTTGATCAAACTGCCGTGACCGGTGTGGAGTGCGCCCATCGTCGGTATTAAAGCAACGGTTATCCCATCTTTCAGCTTATCTAAATAGGTTTGTAAACCCGCGATCGTCCTGAATAAACGCACGGTGAGCGTCCCTCCCGAACCTGCAAAAAATCACCTTCACTAGCTTAGCGTGGTTAGTGGCTAGTGGCTAGTGGTTAGATTAATACAGTTCGTACTTGATTAAGGTACAGGGAAGGGAGCCGTTATAAACGGGTATGCGGGCGGATGAGCGCAATCCTACCTGTTTAGCTAATTCTTTATTACCGGTGAGGATGAAGGCAGTCCAACCCTGAAAACGCTGTTTAAATATATCTCCCATCTGCCTGTAAAACGAGCCGAGAGTTTGAGCGTCGCCTACTCGTTTCCCGTAGGGAGGGTTACAAAGGATGATTCCCGAATCGGCGGGCGGGTATAAATCTTCTAGGGGCTGACAGGTAAATTTGATTTTATCTTCTAGATGGCAGAAACCGGCGTTAGTCCAACTCTGCCGGATCATTTTCTCATCAGCGTCGGAGGCGAAAATCGGGGCGGCTAATTCTTGTTTTTGCTCTCGCTCCGCCTCCTTGATCAACTCCCGCCATAAACTAGAGTCGAAGTCGGGCCAGTTTTCTAAACTGAAACGACGGTACAATCCGGGAGCAACTCCAAGGCTCTTTAGGGCGGCTTCAATGGCTAAAGTGCCCGAACCACAGCAGGGATCGAGGAAAGCTACATCCGGTGTCCAGCCTGCCATCTCTAATAGAGCTGCGGCTAATGTTTCTTTTAGGGGTGCGTTGCCCATAGCAGGATGATAACCCCGGCGGTGTAAACTCTCTCCAGAACTATCGAGGCTGATGGTACAGCGATCGCCTTCTATGTGCGCGTTAATACTAATATCGGCCCACTCTTTATCTACCGACGATCGCTGTCCGGTTTGTTGCCGTTGCTGATCTACGATCGCGTTCTTAATCTGGAGGGCACTGTAGTGAGTGTGATTCAGGTTCTCGTTAGTCCCCGTACAGTGAACTATTAGAGTTTGTTCGGGGGTTAAATACTGTCGCCAATCGATCCCCCGAACGTTTTTATACAGTTCTTCTGCATTCTTACAGGCTATCTCTGCAATTGGTACTAAAACCCGAAATATTAACCGTGTCCACAGGTTGGCTTTATAGAGTAATTTTTTATCCCCGGAGAATTTAACCCCCGTAAACACCGGCTCTACCTCTGCCGCCCCTAAATTTTGTAACTCTCGGGCGGCAAGGTCTTCTAACCCCCTGGCTGTGGTAGCGAAATAGGCAGTAGTCATAAACAATTAGAAAAGAGTCAAGAGTAGTGAGGAGTGAGTGTGAATTGATATAGTAGCAACCAGCTAGCATATCTTTTCTTCTCTTCTCTCTTCTCACTACTATCTTACTGCCTACAGTTTCTAGCGGCCGAGGACTTCTAATAGAACCGGAGCTACTCCCGATTGAAAGAGACCGATAACGCTGGCGGCACCTTTGGAAAGGTCGATGATTCTTCCTCCTGTGTGGGGGCCGCGATCGTTAATTCGTACCACCACAGATCTACCATTTCTCAAGTTCGTTACTTTGACTCTAGTTCCGAAAGGTAGATACCGATGCGCCGCAGTGAAACCGAAGGCGTTGAAAGATTCCCCGCTCGCGGTACGTCCCCCGTGGAAGCCTGGCCCGTACCAGGAGGCCATACCTCTCTTATTGGCGATTTGGATCGGTTCTGTGGCCCCGCGATCGCTACTCGTTGCCAATCCCTGTTCCGTTGATGTTGGCACTTGAGTTTGTGGAAGCGATCGCTCTAAATTTGTTAAAATTTCGTTATCACAGAAGCCTTGAACTTGTGATAAGTTATTGTTAGGCTCTGTTACATTATTGGTTTGACAACTCGATAGTTTCGCTATCTGCATGATATTGGAAACGTTTGGTCGAGCGGTAGTAGTGTTCGCTATACTGTTAGCTAGTACCTTTGTCTGGAAACTAATCAAACTAGCAGTCGTCCCCACTACTGTACTCAGAGTGAGTATAGTGAGTTTAAGTTGTTTTTTCATAGGCTTTCTCGAGTTTGTTAGCAGGTCTTCAGCACAAAACTGAGGACTTTGCTGACCTTTATCTTCATCCAATTAGGTGACTATTTCTAGTCTTTTCACAACGTATCACGATTTTTTGGGAGGTTATGCTCTTTGTTTTAATCATTGACGGGGTAATCTATCAAAAATTTATATAACCTCTTGACGCAGGCAGAAAAAGCAATTACTTTGGTGGGTTACCCCATTTTTTGCCTATAGTAAATCAGTTTTTCCGTGAAAATACTGAATTGGTATAAAATAGAACAGGTACAAAACAAGATTTCAAGAGACTTTGAGAGAATCAACTCGATTCTCGACACAGTTTCTCCATGCACTAACAAATCATAAAATCAGTATTATCTAATACTAAAAACAAAATTATAGAAAAAAAATACTAATTAAACTTAAAGGTAGAGATTGTAATTTACAATAGGGGATTGACATAGAAGAGCCTAGGTACTGATATAATCGAAAATTATATTATTAATAAGTAAGTTATATACTTTGAGGGGGTGCAGGGGAAAAAATCTGGCACACAGAGGCTTGATTTCTTTTTTAAGAATAGAAATATATCGATGGTATAGCCTGCTTAATCGTTATTAATCGCTTAATATTGATAAAAATCAATTTTTAAAGCAGATAAAAGTATATAAATTGAGCGAAAAAATTTTGTATTAAAAAATTTTGTTAGCGACGACGGCGACGGATCACAGTCGGTGCTGAGCGAGAGGGGGGAGTTCTAGCTTCTTTTTTGCCGCCTAGCTCGGTGCTGACGGTTCGGAAAACATCACGGCGCAGGGCGGGATATTCGCCCACCCAGAGATTAACTTGAGGCAGGTGTACGTCAGAGACTTTGGCAATATTGCTCAAATCTGGGGCCGATGAGAACAATAGAGCCTCGGCGATCATCCCGGGGCGGATACTTTTATGAACGCGCTCTAGAGGAGCCTGTACGATCGCGCTAAAGCCGGATTGATCCCCTATCTCTATATTGATGCGTCTCTCACGGTTCTCGATAATTACCAATTCTCCCTGTTTATTAACGCTCTCTTCCTGACCGACATACTCTTCGGTGATGAAAGCGTCAAAAACCCTACCCCGCCAGAAACCCGCATATTTAAAGCGACGATAGGAACCATTCCGCACACTCGCCCAATATACGGGGGCCCAGAGCCAATACATACCAGCGATAATATCTACTAATAACTTTATTGCTAAGAAGTCATCGCCGAATAAATACCCCAAAAGCCAGAAACAGGTGAGGGCGACGAAGGAGATGAGGAAACGGCGTAGAAAAACCGACCAACTGCCCCAATAGTAGGCGTACTGGGGGCCGGTAGCGGTTAACGGGATGATTTGCTCGAAGGTTTCGCGGGTGAGGGGAACTAACATACACAGGGAATCGGGAATTGGGAGTCGGAGTCGCGGAGAAAGCTATCTTCAAACAAAGTTATAAGAGAAGAGCGATAAACAGTTAGAGGATTTTTTCTAATCCGTAGACTAACGATTTAAGTTGTGTTACCTTGCGGATGGCGAGGAGGACACCAGGCATATAACAGGCACGATCCATAGTATCGTGACGCAGGCTGTATATCTCTCCGGGAGAGCCGAATATCATCTCTTGATGGGCGATGAGTCCAGGCAACCTGACGCTGTGGATGCGGATATTCTCGCCTATAACACCGCCCCTAACCCCGGGGATGGTTTCTTTTTCCTGGACTTTAGGAGGGTTAAAAGATTTACCCATTTCGGAGAGCATTTCGGCGGTTTTAATCGCCGTACCGCTCGGAGCATCGGCTTTTTGATCGTGATGCAGTTCGATGATTTCCACATGGTCGAAGTATTGAGAGGCGGTAACGGCTGCCTGTTGTAGTAATACCATCCCAATAGAGAAATTAGGGATTACTAAGGCTCCAGTACTGGCTTTTTCCGCAAAGTCCGCTAAGTCCTGAATTTGTTCTGGGGATAGGCCAGTAGTGCCAACCACCGGACGCACTCCGTAAGCGATCGCACTTCTAACGTTATCATAGACACCGCTGGGATGGGTAAAATCTACCATCACGCCCTGGACTTTCTCTTGAGTCGCCAAGACAAGAATACTCTGTAAGTCATCGAGGACAGGTATTTCTAAAGGGCCGCAGCCGATAACTTCCCCTATATCCTGACCGCGATAGGCGGGATTTTTATCCACTGCCCCTACTAATTTCATATCATCGCAAGCGGAAACGGCTTTAATTACTTCCCGCCCCATCTTACCTGCTGCACCGTTTACTACTACGGGTATGGGGGAATCACTAGCCACCATCGCCATTACTATCCTTATTTACCTTTATTACCCACAATTCTAAACTAAAGGCGAGAGACAAAATTACAGCGATAGACAAATGATTAACTTTATCCAACCTCCTAACATCCCTGATTGTGCCTGGAAACGTTCCATCGGTAAAGGCTGGGACAATCCCTACAAGGTTCGCTACGCCAGTAATCTTGATGATGGCCCCTGGCACGGGATGCCCTTGGGAGGGTTTGGAGCAGGATGTATCGGGCGCAGTCACGGGGGAGATTTTAACCTCTGGCATCTCGACGGTGGCGAGCATACTTTCGCATCTATCCCGGGTTGTCAATTCAGCGTTTTCGAGCAACAAGAAGGGGAAGCGCCGCAAGTTTACGCCCTGTCTACGGAGGCACCGGCAGACGGTAGCCTATCGAGATGGAATTGGTATCCAGCGGAAAAAGGTACTTATTCTGCCCTCTATCCCCGTAGTTGGTACGAGTATAAAGGTGTATTCCGTTCTAATCTGATATGCGAACAGTTTTCACCGGTTTGGGCGGGTAATTATCAAGAGTCTAGCTACCCGATAGCGGTATTCGAGTGGACGGCTCACAATCCGGGTGATAAGCCGATTACTATTAGTATCATGCTAACTTGGCAGAATACGATCGGTTGGTTTACCAATGCGGTGAAATCTCCCACCGTTAAGGTGCGCGATGATGGTAGCCCCGTCTACGAATACGAGCCGAAATGGGGCGACTCGAAGGGCAACTTCAATCAGTGGATTGAGGATAACTTCCGCGTCGGCTTCTTATTAAATCGGGAATTCGAGACACCTGGAGAAGGTGATGGACAGATAGCGATCGCCAGTATCACTAACCCCACCCTAGAAGTTTTCCGCCTCGGTAAGTGGAACCCCACAGGAGACGGGGCAGAAGTTTGGGATTATTTCGGGATGGATGGCTCGTTACCGGATAGAGAGGATGAATCTCCCGCTAAAGAGGGGCAACAAACAGCCGTAGCGATGGCGATTCGTTTTACCCTCCGCCCTGGGAAAACTCGTAAGATTCCTTTTATACTCGCCTGGGATTTACCCGTTACCGAATTCTCGCAGGGAATTAACTATTACCGCAGGTATACAGACTTTTACGGGCGCAACGGTAAGAACGCCTGGGCGATGGTGAGAACCGCCCTCAAGCATAGCGACACCTGGCGCGAAAGTATTCAGGAGTGGCAGAAGCCGATATTAAAACGCTCCGATTTGCCCGACTGGTTTAAAATGGCTCTATTTAATGAGCTGTACCTGCTCACCGATGGGGGCACTCTATGGACGGCGGCGACGGAATTAGATCCAGTGGGTCAATTCGGTGTTTTAGAATGTATCGATTATCGTTGGTACGAGAGTCTTGATGTGCGTCTTTATGGCTCTTTCGGGTTGCTGTTATTGTGGCCCAAACTGGAAAAGGCGGTTATGGAAGCTTTCGCCCGGGCTATTCCCTCTGCCGATGATACTCCGAGAGTTATAGGTTATAACAATGCGCCGGCGATACGTAAGGCTAAGGGGGCAACGCCTCATGATTTGGGTGCCCCTAACGAGCATCCCTGGGAGAAAACTAATTACACCAGTTATCAAGACTGTAATCTCTGGAAGGATTTAGGTAGTGATTTCGTCTTACAGGTATATAGAGATTATTTATTCACCGGCGAAAACGATCAAGATTTTTTATGGGAGTGCTGGCCCGCAATTACGGAAACCTTAGCTTATTTAAAAACTTTCGATATAGATGGGGACGGTATTCCAGAAAATTCGGGGGCACCGGATCAAACTTTTGATGATTGGCGTTTGGTGGGAGTCAGCGCCTATTGTGGGGGGTTATGGATTGCAGCTCTAGAAGCGGCGATTCGCATCGGTGAGGTTTTATTAATCAGGCCGCCCATGAATCCGGCTCTACAGTCAGGGGATTACCCTCAAGATATAGAGAGTTATGTGTCTATATATAAGGGATGGTTAGAGCAGAGTCGGGCTGTTTATCACTCCAGTCTCTGGAATGGCGAATATTATCGCCTCGATAGTGGTAGTGGCTCTCAGGTGGTAATGGCGGATCAATTAAGTGGTCAATTTTATGCTCGGTTATTAGGTTTACCGGATGTGGTAGAGGAAGAGTACGCTCGATCGGCCTTAGAAAAGGTTTACGATACCTGTTTCCTCAAGTTTTACGATGGGCAATTCGGCGCTGCTAATGGTTTAAATCCAGATGGTACGCCGGAAAATCCCGACGCTACCCATCCCCTCGAAGTTTGGACGGGTATTAATTTCGGTTTGGCTGCCTTTTTAATTCAGATGGGAATGAAGGAGGAAGCGTTTAAGCTTACCGAGACGGTGGTCAAACAAGTGTATGAGAATGGGCTACAATTCCGGACTCCGGAGGCGATTACGGCGGCGGGTACTTTCCGAGCCTGTCATTATCTGCGGGCGATGGCGATTTGGGCTGTTTACGCTCTTATTACCTAAATTGGTAAGTGTTATTTATATCGAGCGCTAATAAGGGACGAGAGTTACTCATTGCAAATTTTCTAAATCTGCTAAATCTTGTAACCTCCCCGACGCTCGTTTATAGTTAATCGTTGACTAAATTACAAACTAGTTAACTTCACCCGGCAGGGAATCAAATTCCCTGCCCCTACTTGCTGGGCCTCGTTAGGCTTATTCTAGCCTGAATCTTTAGATATACTGGTAGAAGAACCGAGGTTGAAGTAACTAGGGGGTTCTATGGAATATTGTGAGCTTCTCGAGTAACTATTCGATCGCAAAGAGACGTTACGGACATAAAATTATGACTCTCCCACCTCGTCCATCAGGCCCACGCCAATTACGGCTCCTCAAGCTTATTTTTCGCCCCATAGAATATATGAACGAATACGGTAAGCTTTTCCCTGACTGCTTCGCCGTAGGCAGTGAAGAATTACCCTTGGTATATGTTTATCATCCAGAGGCAATACAACAAATTTTTACCGCACCACCAGAGCAGTTTGATAGCGGTAGAGGAAACGGTGGTTTAGGATTTCTCCTCGGTCAAAACTCGCTCATTCTACTAGATGGACAACCTCATCAGCGTCAAAGAAAATTATTAATTCCTCCCTTTCACGGGGAACGTTTACAAGCTTATCAAAGATTGATTTGCCAAATTACTGCAGAGGTTACGGATTGTTTAAGGGTGGGAAAAATCTTCCAGGTTCGTGCCATCATGCAGGAGATTACTTTAAGAGTAATTTTAACCGCTGTTTTCGGGTTACAACAGGGCGATCGTTATAATAAATTAAAGCAATTATTAGGAGATGTCCTCAACACTATTAGCTCTCCCTTAAGTTCTAGTTTACTTTTCTTCCCTCGATTACAGAGAGATTGGGGTGATTGGAGTCCTTGGGGCAGATTTTTACGCTTAAAAAAAGAGATTGATGAGTTAATCTATCCAGAAATTCAAGAGCGTCAACAAGAGGGCAAATTAGATGGAGAAGATATTTTAAGTCTTCTTCTTAACGCCAAGGATGAACGGGGAGAATCCATGACTTCATCAGAATTGAGAGACGAGTTGATGACTCTGTTAGTCGCCGGGCATGAAACTACGGCGAGTGCTTTAACTTGGGCTTTATACTGGGTTCATTATCTGCCGGAAGTCGGCGATAAATTGCGCTTTGAATTAGATAATTCGGGAGGAGACTCCAGCGAAATTATGAGACTCCCCTATCTTAATGCGGTTTGTTCGGAAACTTTGAGAATATATCCTATTACCTTGACCACGTTTCCCCGGATTCTTAACTCAGAAATGGAAATATTGGGCTACAAAATTCCTGCTGATTCTACTCTATTTCCTTGTATTTACCTATTACACCACCGAGAAGATATTTACCCAGAACCAGAGCGATTTAAGCCAGAAAGGTTTATAGAAAGACAATATTCTTTCTATGAATATATACCCTTTGGCGGCGGCAATCGCCGTTGTATCGGGATGGCGTTGGCATTGATGGAGATGAAATTAGTTTTAGCCACAATCTTATCTCGTTTCCGGCTGGATTTGTTAGATAAACGCCCCCTCAAACCGGTGCGTCGGGGTTTTACGATCGCTCCACCCGCCGGGTTTAAAATGGTGGTTAGAGCTATCTGTGAGTGAAACAAAATTATTTTGACTAGCATTATGAGCCAATCACCTGTAACGGTTACTTATTCATTAGAGGAAGTTTTAAAGCAGATTAATCAGAAACTAGACAACCTGCAAAAAGACGTTACGGATATAAAAATTGGGCAAGCCAAGATGGAAGCCGAACTAAAAGGGGAGATTAAAGCATTGGACGAAAAAGTTAATGGATTAAGTAAACGGTTAGAAAACCAAGAGTTTGTCAACAGAGGAATTTTAATCGCCTTGGTGGTAGCTATCCTCGGTGGTGCGGCTAAGTTGTTCGGTTGGGTAGGCAATCCTTAATAAGGTTTATCTGTTTTTATATGGACAAATGTGCTGGGGATAAACAGGGAGAATTGTTAACCTTCTCTCTTAATCCCCTTAATCATGTAAGCGGTTAGAAGGGAAAATTTTTTGTGACTGTTAAACCTCTATAAATATTCCACTTCGCCCGAATTCCTCCTCTTCAGCCGTAAATTTCGGAGCTTCGTCGATAAGTTCTGAGTCAAAGTGATAGTTTTCTTGTAAAAATTTGCCTTGAATTACCGAATTTTCCAACTCTTTAATATAATCTCGGGCGAGAGTGCAAGCCTGTTCGAGGCTTTTGGTATCGCCTTTCTTGAGTAGCTCACCTAACTGTAACCGAATTGAAACTAACCGGGCAACGGGTTTGAGTAAGCCATAGATTGCATAGATACGATCCGTAGAGATGCTAATCTGTTTAAGAGCATTAGCCCGGGCTAATTCTGAATCGATACTCGGCCAGTAACGGGTGGTATAAAAGGCTTTCTCATCCCGATGATACCACTCTTCCGATCGCGCGATCGAAGACGAAACGGTATTATGTAATTTCCAGAAAAATAAACGTAGGGATTGCCCGTCAGTGATGGTGGCAAGTTTATCATCTATGGACATTTTCAGGTCACTGAGATCGATTTCCTGGCCCAAAAGTATGTACTCTACTGGATACATATCCACTTCTTTATTCTGGATTACATAAGCATTGAAATGATGACGGCAGTAAGGACAGGGATACATCGTAGCAAAGAGTTTAATAAAGTCTTTAAAGGCTGAGATTAAGACTGTTTGCTCCTCGGGAGACTTACTATCTACAATTTCGGCGGTAGTGTGGAAAAAGCGCCAGACAGCGGGGCCGATATAGTAGGGGAAACTGATACGCATCCCAGCATCTCTGACATCGTTATGTCCTAGATAAACATCGATAAAAGACACATATTGAGATAAGGCGCCGGATTCTCTGCCAAACTCCAATCGCTCCCGACGCTTTTGCACTCCGTTAAGGTAGTGGCGGGTTAATAGCCAAGCTTGCTTGATTCTCAGTTTCTCTTCGGGAGTGCAACTCGGGAAACCTTGCTCTACATCGGCACCATAACGCTGAAATTCCCCTGAAGCCCGCGTCGATTCGTACCATTGATTTAAAGCCGCTTCATCGGCTACGGTATTGCTCTGAATATCCTCTGCGGTATTGACGCTAAAAGCCGCCAGTAGTTTGGGCATGAAATCTTCATACCAGTAAGCGACGGGCATCATAGCCCCATCGACAGTTTCTAATGCGTCAGAAAGAATTACCCGATTCCATTTCTTGAGATAGTCTTTTGCTTCTCCTGCACTTGTCACCGATGACGGGGCGAACTCTTCTTTTAAGTCTAATTCTCGCAGTCGATTTAGTTCATTGAGGGCTAAGACTCCTTCGACAATATCCCCCAAACCGAGTTTTTGTTTCCTCATCGTAATGGCGTATTCAACCCCGGCGGCGAACTTTTCCCTCGTATTAGCCGATTTACTCCTCGCCGCTAACATGGCTTGTTCTTCAGCTAACATTTCTGGGGTTTTTTCCACGGTTGCCCAATTTTGAATCCGCTCTTGTAATCGATCGTATTCTGCGGAAATCGAACGAACCACCTCATCTAAGAGGGTATAGCATTCCTCTTCTACGATACCCAATCCTTTATATAAATCGATCGCCGCCCGGACGAAGGCAACAAAATCGGTGATGCGATAAGGCAGGTTTCTCACGCGGAGATGGGTTTCGTGATTAGCGGAGAAACTTTCTCGAAAACTGCGGTAAGCTGCTCCCTGTATCAATCTAAACATTCCTATCCGCATCTGCAGCCGGGATGTGCCGCGATTTTTTTGATTTTGGGGATGCTGGGCGAGGAGTTTCTTTAAGCGAATAAGTTCTGAATTAGTTTCGGGGGAAGCATTATCAGCGGCCGATTCCGATTTTATCTCTTGCTCAATCTCTTTAACGCCGGATGTTGTAGGTGCAGTGGAACTATTCTCAACGGTGGGCAGGGGAGAAGCTTTTTCTTTGCCGAAGTCTTCCGGTAGGAGGCGGCAAAATTCTTCAAACCCGATTTTTCCGTCACCATCTAAGTCAACTTCCTTAACCATCTCGTCTAATTCCGCATCGGTTAATTCAAAGCGATTCATAACGCTTCTCATCTCGTCTGCGCTAATGGAACCAGTTTTATCCTTATCGAAAACCTCAAAAGCTAGATGCAGTCTACTTGTACTATCTCCGCGCCGGTCGAGCATTAAAGTTTTAAATTCCTCAAAGTCTATGCTACCGGATCGATCGATGTCCACTTCCTTAATCAACTCTCTTAACTCTAGAGGAGTCGGGTTCATGCCTAGCGATCGCATGACCTTACCCAACTCTTCAACGGAAATGGTGGCACTACCGTCAGTATCAAAAACGCAGAAAGCTTTCCACAATTCTTCTACTATGGTTCGATCGACTGTTGATGTCATAATATTATCCTCAAGATTGGCGAACTCAGCAAATTATACGATGATAACAAAATTAGCCTTGTAGCAAACAACAAACGAGCCAATACTGACTCACATTTATGGTATCTTGGAAGGAAATAAATGTTAACAAAGAGATTTCAGCGTTAGAGAGAATTTTATGAGTTTTGACATATATCAGCTTGATAACCTAGATATGGATATGGATGAAGCTGAACAAATCTTAGAAGATTATCAAGATCAAGTAACTGAACTATTTGCTAATTCTATTGAAGGAAAGAATTATTTAGAAACTGGTTCAGAGATAGAGGGTTGGATAGGTCAATTTATTTATTATGGGTTCACGTATGAAGGGTTTACACTATCCAAAATCACCAAAAGGGATGCCAAATTAGTCCTAGAGTCTTTATTTCCTCGAAAGTTGACTTTATTATCTCCCGAAGAAGCTGATACAGCTATTCCTGAATTAATAGCTTTCTGGCAGTTTCTGAAGCGAGAATATGGATTCAAAAATGCAGATTCCATTTTAAAGTACCTTAATGAAATTAAGCCTAAATATAGAGGTATCATGAATGATCATTCTAAATTTGGCATGGCCAAGTCATTTTTTATGATGGGGAATAAAGCAGGTTTCGATATGACAACACAGGAAGGATTAGAAGAATTTTCTTCCCATTACAATGCTAATATAGCCCCTAAACTAGTAGCTAATGACATAGATGTTAGAGAAGGGTTATTCGGTGCGGCCGATGAACTTGGTTTGTTGTCAGAGAACGACGCAACACCGCGAAAATCTGCCAGTCAAAAAGCCAAGCAACAAAAGCGAAATAGTATGGCTAAAGCATCTCGAAAACGTAATCGTCAAAAACGTAAGTAGTTCTTCAATAGATATTAGTAGCTTGGCAAAAGCTTTGCGATAATATGGTAAACCAGACATGAACTCACCGATAGTGGGACGATGAGCCATGAGTGAAGTAGAACAAAACAAACGTATTAACCAATTAAGAAGACAATTAACAGACGCGGTAGAAAGAATAAAAACCCTCGAACTCGACATGACACCCGAAGGGCGTATTACGGAGGGATTTAATGTCATGGAGCGTCACATGGATGAAAAATTTGAGAAAATAGAAACTCGTCTGGATAGGCTAGAGTCTCGTTTTGAATCCCGCTTCGATCGCTTAGAACATCAATTTAACCGTCTACAAGCCAAAATGGAAGTAATCCTCGAATCGATAACCGGTTTGAGCGACTTACCAGAAGAGGAAACCAATTAGGTTAAGCCTTCGTGCTAGGCTAGAATAGCCCCTCTGCGACGATTTTTAATTATGCCTTCTATTATTGAAGAACTTAAACATCAGTTTCAATCTGCTATTATTTCTGCTTTTGGGGCGGATTACGCCGATGTAGACCCTCTAATAGTACCTGCGAGTAATCCTAAGTTCGGTGATTATCAATCTAATCTCTCCCTATCTCTAGCTAAACAATTAGGGGATAAACCCCGCGCTGTAGCGGAAAAATTATTATCTCATCTCAAGCTAGATCATATCTGTCAACAACCGGAAATAGCCGGGCCCGGATTTATCAATCTCACCATCCTACCAGGTTATTTAGAAAAACAGCTATCTTCAATCAATCAAGATTCCCGCTTAGGGGTAGAAGTATCCAACCCTCCACAAAAAATCATCGTTGATTTTTCTAGCCCCAATATAGCTAAAGAGATGCACGTCGGACATTTACGCTCTACCATTATCGGTGACTGCATCGCCAGAGTTTTAGAATTTAAAGGCCATGATGTTTTAAGGCTCAATCATGTGGGTGATTGGGGTACTCAATTCGGAATGTTAACGGCCTATCTTAAAGAAGCTTATCCCGAAGCTTTAAAGACAGCCGATGCTTTAGATTTAGGTGATTTAGTTACGTTTTATAAAAAGGCTAAAATTCGTTTCGATGAAGATGAGGAGTTTAAAGAAACCGCTAGAAAGGGAGTGGTAAAACTCCAGTCGGGCGACGCAGAAACTATAAAAGCTTGGCAATTATTATGTGACCAATCCCGCCGGGAGTTTCAGAAAATATACGATGTACTCGATATTAATTTAACCGAGAGAGGAGAGTCTTTTTATAATCCCTTGCTAGCTGGAATTATCGAAGATTTAGATAAGGAAAAACTTTTAGAATTGGATGATGGGGCGCAGTGCGTCTTCCTCGACGGCTTTACTAATAAGGAGGGCGATCGCTTACCGTTGATAGTCAAGAAAAGCGACGGCGGCTATAATTACGCTACTACGGATCTGGCTGCGATTAAATATAGAGTATCGGAAGATAAAGCCGATCGTATTATCTACGTTACTGATGCCGGTCAAGCGAATCACTTCACCCAAGTTTTTCAAGTAGCTAAAAAAGCCGGATTGCTACCGGATAATGTAGAAGTAGTTCACGTACCTTTCGGGCTGGTTTTAGGTGAAGACGGCAAGAAATTAAAAACCCGCTCCGGGGAGACGGTAAAGTTACAAGATTTATTGGATGAAGCCGTAGTCCGCGCCCGTCAGGATTTAGAAAGTCGATTGAAGGAAGAAGGCCGGAAGGAAACACCGGAATTCATCGAGAAAGTGGCTACCACAGTCGGCTTAGGGGCGGTTAAATACGCCGATTTAAGCCAGAACCGTAATAGTAACTATGTATTTAGTTTCGATAAGATGTTAACCTTACAGGGTAATACAGCGCCCTATATGCTTTATGCCTACGCCAGGGTACAGAGTATCAGCCGTGAGGGGGGCATCGATTTTCAAAGTTTGGGTAAAGATGCCGCTATATTACTCCAAGATGAAACCGAGTTAAATCTCGCTAAACACTTATTAGGATTGAGTGAAATTATCGCAATGGTGGAGAAAGATTTATTACCGAATAGACTATGTGAATATCTTTATGAATTGAGTAAAAAATTTAACCGTTTCTATGAAAATTGTCCGGTACTGAAATCAGAGGAACCGATGAAAACTTCTCGATTAATCCTCTGTGATTTAACTGCGAGAACTTTAAAGTTAGGATTATCTTTATTAGGTATTCCTGTTATCCCTAGAATGTAGATATAACCTCAGTTCGGGTTAAGAAATTTTTAGATTTTAAGGGAGTAGGGAGTAGAGAATAGGGAGTAACAGTAGTGGGTAAAAATTAATATCATCGACTCCCGATTCCCCTTCTCATGAGTCAACCTTATCCCGAACTCAGGTTATTTTAGTGAGGCCATATCGATCGAAAAACGGTACTTCACATCAGACTTGAGCAATCTCTCATAAGCCTCGTTCACCTTCTGAATGGGGATAACTTCGACATCGGCGGTGATATTATGCTCCCCGCAAAAATCCAGCATCTCTTGAGTTTCCGAAATCCCGCCGATTAGAGAGCCGGAGAGACTCTTGCGACCGAAGATTAGCCCAGCGGCGGCAATATTCATCGGTTTTTCGGGCAAACCTACGAGCGTCATATTGCCGTCAACGCGTAACAAAGCTAAATAAGGATTAATATCGTGATCGGCCGAGACGGTATCTAGGATGAAATCGAAACTCCCGGCGTGGAGTGCCATCTCCTTCTCATCGGTGGAAACTACCACATCATCGGCACCGAGGCGGAGCGCATCCTCTTTCTTTCTCGGTGAAGTGGTAAAGACGACGACATGCGCCCCGAAGGCATCAGCTAACTTTACCCCCATGTGTCCCAGTCCGCCCAGGCCCACTATACCGACTTTCTGCCCCTCCTTGACACCCGCTCGGCGCAAGGGTGAGTAGGTGGTGATGCCAGCGCACAGTAAAGGAGCCACTCCTGAAAGAGGGAGGTTATCGGGAACCCTTAGCACGAAACGCTCATCGACGACGACACTATCGGAATAACCCCCATAGGTGACACCTCCGAGATGTTTATCCGGTGAATTATATGTAAAAATCGCGCTCGGACAGAATTGCTCTAATCCCGCCTGACAACTCGGACAGATGCCGTCTGAATCCACCATGCAACCCACACCGACGAGATCGCCTGGTTTGTATTTAGTAACTGCCGAGCCAACGGCGCTGACACGTCCGACGATTTCGTGACCAGGAACGATAGGATAGGTGGTAGGCAGAACCTCGCTCCACTCATTACGCACCGCATGAAGGTCAGAATGGCAGATGCCGCAGTATAAAATTTCGATCTGTACGTCGGAGCCTGTGAGTTTACGCCTCCCTATCTCGATCAAGCCTAATCCTGATGTCGCGCTCGTCGCGCCATAAGCTTTGGTCTGGTACATAAAATTACGGCTCCTGGGGATTTATTTTTATTTGTATTATGCCTCAAAAATATTTCGTGGTACTACCCGATAACTTCTGCCATAAGAGTGTTTTCTGGTAAAGCTTTCTCCATCTTTGAGAGCCAATCGAGTAAACTTTCTAATTGCTGTTGGGGTTTGACCAGCCCCAATCCCCTTACCGTCACTTGTTTCGGTGTGTAGACGAAGCGCGATCGCAGGTGTTGGGGCAAATTTTCCTGTAGCAGTTTCCAGGCTGGTTCCTCCATCGGTGTCTCTAAAATGACGTGTTGTTTACCATCGGGCTTGATCCGAGAAAATCCTAGTGATTTTGCCAGTTGTTTCAATTGAATCACTTTGAATAGTTGTTCTACTGGCGAGGGGAGGGAACCGTAGCGATCGCACAGATCCGCTTTGATTTGTGCTAGTTGCACCCGCTCATCGGTTGTGGCAATAGCTCGGTACACATCCATCTTCTGCTCGGCATCGGGGATATAATCGCTGGGGATGAAAGCGGTGAGCTTGAGATCGATCTGCGTGTCTTCCACTTTGGGAATTTCCTGTCCTTGAATCTCCTTAATAGCTTCCTGCAACATATCCATATACAGTTCAAAGCCGATCGCTTCCATCTGTCCCGATTGCTCTGCACCTAATAAGTTCCCCACGCCCCGTATTTCCATATCGCGGGTAGCCAATTGATAGCCGGAACCCAGTTGAGTGAACTCCTGTAGTGCCCGTAAGCGTTGCCGGGCGTTTTCCGTTAGCTCTCCCTTATTGGGATAGAGTAACCAGGCGTGGGCTTGAATCCCTGCCCTACCGACACGCCCGCGTAATTGATACAGTTGGGAGAGTCCGAATTTCTGCGCGTCTTCCACGATGATCGTATTCACCCGGGGAATATCTAAGCCCGACTCGATGATCGTGGTACAGAGGAGTAAGTCGGCTTCCCCGTTGTTAAAGGCTAACATCGTCGCTTCTAACTCCGATTCATCCATCTGACCATGTGCGATCGCTATCCTGGCTGAGGGCACCATCGCCTGTAATCTAGCCCCGATTTCTTCGATCCCTTCCACTCGTGGCACCACATAGAACACCTGTCCGCCTCGATCTAATTCATTCCTGATTGCGGTGCGGATTGCGTCGGGATTATAGCTCGATAGATGGGTTTTGATAGGGCGGCGGGATGGTGGCGGTGTCGTGATCAAACTCATCTCTCTGATTCCGGATAGGGACATATAAAGGGTGCGAGGTATAGGGGTAGCCGAGAGGGTTAACACATCTACCTCTGTCTTCATGGTTTTGATCTTCTCTTTCTGATTGACTCCGAACCTCTGTTCTTCATCGATGACTAATAGCCCCAAGTCTTTAAACTCGACGCTCTTACTGAGTAGTAATTGGGTGCCGACGACTACATCTAACTCACCGGTTTTCAATCTCTGTAAGATTTCCTTTTTCTCCGAGGCGGTGCGGAAGCGATTCAATAAGCCCACATTGATCGGGTAGGGGGCGAAGCGTTCTTTTAAGGTGTGATAATGTTGTTGGGTGAGGATGGTAGTCGGGGCGAGAAAAGCTACCTGTTTGTTACCGCCGGTGACGGCTTTAAAGATGGCGCGGATGGCTACCTCGGTTTTGCCGAAACCCACATCGCCGCACACCAGCCTGTCCATCGGTCGATCGCTCTCTAAGTCCCTCTTGACATCATTGATAGCCTTAATCTGATCTGGCGTGGGTTGATAAATGAAAGAATCTTCTAATTCCGACTGCCAGGGGGTATCCGGTGGATAGGCGAACCCGTGCTGTTGTGATCGTTTAGCGTAGAGGTTGATCAAATCGACGGCTAATTTCTTCACCGCCTTGCGTACTTTATTCTTCGTCGCCTCCCAAGCTTTGCCCGACATTCTATGTAGCTCGGGGGGCTGGGTGCCGGTATGACGGTAGCGGGAAAGATTCTCGAAGGAATCGGCGGGGGTTCTTAAATAACCGTCGGCGTATTGAATTACGAGATAGTCACGGGTATGGATTACGCCACTGACGTTATTTTCTACTTTTTCCAGTTTGATGAATTTGCCGATACCGTGATGTTTGTGTACCACGTAATCGCCTGGGCGCAATTTCTGCACGTCTACCTGTTTGGAGGCAGCTCGCCTACGTTTGCGGATGTAACCGGCGCTGGCGAGGATGTGTTGCCCGAAAAACTCTCGATCGGTCACTACCGCGATACGATAGGTAGGCAGTATGAAGCCCTCTAATTCTGCTAACCCCGAATATTTGAGTACCACGCCGGTATTCTGTAAGATTGATTTATCGATGGCGGGGAAATCGTTAGGGTTGGGGATGAATTGCGCTGAGAAATCGTGTTCTTGTAAGAGGGAAACGGTGCGGGATGGTTGGGCGGAGATAAGCCACTTGGCGTATTTATCTAAGGAGATGGTGTTATATATTTCTCTTTTTCCCCGGAGGATTTCAGCGATTTTAGCGAATTGGTGGGGGCTGGTGGGTATGGGACGACTGGAGAGATTGACGGCGTTTTCTAAGCCGGTTTCCGCTAATTCGGAAAGGTACACTAGGGGATTGATTTTCGCTAATTCTAGGGATTCGGCGAACCGGCGATGTAGTTTCGGTAAAGTCGGGGTTAGTTCCCGCCATTGTTCTTCTATATATTCTAACCATCGATCGCTATGGGATTGACAGCGATCGGGTTCATCGAAGCCGATAAGGGTGTTAGCCGGTAAATAATCCAGTAAAGAGGCGGGATTAGGGAAAGCTAACCCCAAAAATCTCTCTATTCCCCCCTCTCGATTTTCTATATCCTTTTCTTCCCTCGCTAGATAGGGTGTTAGCCTATCTCCTAAAGCGTCGGCGATAATCGGAGCGAAGCTAGTGGGGGTTAATGTTAGCTCGGGTATTGAATCCAAGGATCTTTGAGTGGATGGGTCGAATTCTCTCAGTTTTTCGAGAGTATCCCCGAACCATTCTAAACGTACTGGTAGTTCGGCAGAAACAGGGAATATATCTATTATGTCCCCGCGCCTACTCCATTGTCCTTCCGTTTCCACCAGGGGTACTCTTTCATAACCTGATTTAGCTAGAGTTAAATCCAGAGTTTTACTATTTAAGGTCATGCCTACGGTAAACTTGGGGCAGTAGTCGTAGAAAGCTGGCGGGGGCGGTAAAATCGGATGCAGAGCTTTTTCTGTAGTGACGATAGCCACATCGGTTGAATTGGTGGACAAGCTAGACAGTACTTGCATCTGTCCCCAAAGCATTTCCGATTCCCATTCAGCACTTTCATAGGGCGACGCTTCCGAAGTCGGGTAAAAATAAACGCTTTTCCAACCCATCGCCTCTAAACCCGTAGCCCACCGACTAGCTTCTTCTATCGTGGGGCAAATAATACAGAGATTTTGATTTTGATGCCTCGCTAATGCTGAGGTCACTAATCCTTTGGGAAGCCTAGAAATTCCAGTTAACTGTAAAATTTTTAGGGATTTTAATTTTTGGATAAGCTCGCTAGTAAGGGGTGATCTTTCTAAGCTGCGGATAACGGAAGCAAATGTCATGACAGAGTGTAGGGTTTTAGGGCCAATACCTATTCCTAGCTTTTATCTAGTTAGGCACTGAGCGGTATCAAGTAGATCTATTTTAATCTACGACTCCGGATAATTTTGTTTCCACCACCGAAACCACTCTAGGGAGGCCGATTCTAATATATCTTTATTTTTCTTAAGTTCATCGGGCGGGGCAAAACTATTAACCGGTATTGACAGCGCCACCCACAGACAACGCGCGTCGAATAAGTCGTTCTGTCCTGCTAACCAACCGAAAAATCTCGGCAAGCTACTCGTATGCAGGTAACGATTTTGAACGAATTGTTTCTGCGTTACCGTAGTGTTACCTTTCGGATTGATACAGGCACTAATATAAGCTCTATCTTTGTATTCAAATGAACCGTAATGCCCTATGCCCGATTCATATTTTTCATTAATCACTACTGTAGCAGGGGGAATCGATTCATATACCATTAATAGTCTCGATACGTTACCCCCTGTGGCTTGTTCATAGACAGTATTTATTCGCAGATCTTTAGATTGTTGTCTGTATCTGTATTGATTGGCTATAATTGGATTTTTTTGATTTTTGGGTTGGAAAGGTTCTGATTTAATAAATTGCCAATTTTTCAAACTAATATTATCAGGAAAAGTATAAGATTTAACTATTTGTTTTTTTGTTGCTTCAGTTTGTAATAATTGCTTGGCTAGTATCCCTATTGCTCCTGATAAACATAAACCTATAAGACAAATTCTAGCAATATTCCAACGATCTAAGGTTGTAGTATTCATATTTTATTATCTGGTAAACCTATATCTCTAACGTAAGCGAACCAACAAAATACTCCAAAAATCAAGACGGATACCATAGCGAAAAGTAAGCTACCATCTTTCCCGTGCCAATAATCAAAAGACTCCATATTATTTGAAGCTACCAAGATTAGCATAATGCACACACGAACGGCATTAATCAAAAATCCGATCGCTACCGCAATAATTAGACAAACAACTTTGTGAATATGCTTGATGGGTATTAACAGGAAGAATAGTATGGCTATATTGGTCATCAGAGTGATACTTTCTACTCCCGAGCAAGCCCCGTATACTTCTACTCTCCCGGTAGGTAGGGCTATAATCACGTTGTCCCTATAGACGTTAAAACCGGCGAGGGACAACATCAAGGTAGAAGCTTTAGCAGTTATGAGTTCCAGATTTAATGCTTGTAAGCCCGAACTCAAAATTTTATCTAATATGAGCAGAGATAGTATGAACAGTTCTTTCCAGTATTGATAGAGACCCCGAAATCCAGAAGCCATAAGGGCTAGTCCGAGACCGGATAATAGGGGGGAAATTCGTAAATGATAACCGCTAGTACTGAAAGTTCTCAGTAAAATTATAGTGACCAGTATAAACCCGATAATCATCGGTAAGGGCTTGCTCTCTAATTTTAGAGTGCCCCGTTTGTCCCATAGTAAAGATCCTATCGCTAACCACAACAACATACTGATGCTCATCAGGTTAGCCTGGCCCGTTCGATCTAGTATGGTCAGGTGCAGGGCGGCTAGGGTGGCTCCTAAAGCGACTAACCAATAATCTGGCTTTTGTAAGTATTTGACCCAATACATAGGCGTATTTGAAAAATATATTTTCTAATTTAACAGTTTCTTGTTTTTTAGTCAGCTAGTTCGCACCTGCCGATAAAAAAAGCTTTTTTATCGATATTTGTTAGCTCAGGACAAATTATACATAAAGTTATACGTAGTGTCGAGCAAGTTATACCTAAGTCTTTTCTCTCGTGTACATTACATATAACAACAGCCCCCTATTATAGAAATATAGACGAGTTCACAAGTTTACCGAAGTTGTTTTCCTTGAATGGAAACCTTGAGACGTAACAAGGCTGAAGTAATTATTAAAACAAGTTTGCTCGTATATATTCCGCCTCAGCTAAATTTTTATATATTCTGCTAGCCGGCATAGTTTTGTTGTTGTTGTTATAGAGAAAACAAGTCTTGTTTTCTCTATCTTCGCATTTTAGGAAATTGAACAAAGTTTCAAGCTAGGCTTACATTGCTAGAGCCATCGTGCTTGTATAATTTACTTGTGTAAATTATACATAAACTTATACTTTGATTTTTATAAAGTTATACAAATTACGAAATAGCCTATACATTACTGATGACACAAGTTAAATACCATATAGATATTCGGAAGTTACCGACTTCCGTCTCTTGTAACCATAAAATAAGTCACAAAGTCTTGCATATTAAGATGTCTAAACCAGTTAAATCAGTACTCAAAAACTTGTCTTTTTTGATGTTTCTGTCAGTTAATTGTGTACCTCAAACAGAAGCAGCAACCTTGAATTTTACCAACCATGAAACTAATGGACAAGAAGAATATAGCACTCAAATCAAAACCAAAGGAATTCAATTCCGTAACTATTTCAAGGTTAATTATACGTCTTACAGTGAGACAGATGTAACGAATAAGCCTTCTTTAAATAATGAATTTAACTCAGAATTGTATCTAAATGAATATGTTGTAGATAAATTTTTATCTCGGCCAGTTATCGATGAAACAACTGCTACTACTGAGATGTCGTTTGCTAAACAAGACATATTGTTTCCGAAAACGAACAATATATTTTTAGCTCGTACTGCTCTTACTAGCCAGCAACAAAACAGTAATGCCCCTGCCTTATCTGCCCTATCCGCCCTATCCGCCAATAATCCGATTTTTACTCAAGGAGTTCCCGAACCGTTGTCTATTATGGGAGTATCGACGGCACTTGGTTTTGGTATTTTATTTAAAAAACGCGGGCAGAGACTGTAATTGAGTTTATATGTGGTTATGGAGGAAATAGAATATATTCCATTTCCTCAGCTTCGATCATGCAAGAGATAAAATCGATAGTAGTTTTTGTTTGGCGGTTTCTAATGCTTTGGGTAATTGACTCGTATCTTTCCCGCCCGCTTGGGCTAGATTAGGACGGCCACCTCCGCCACCTCCGCAAATTTTGGCGATTTCTCCGATAAATTTACCCGCCTGTTGTTTCTTATCCTTCACTAATTTAGGACTGAAAGCGGCGACTAAACTAATTTTATTAGTTTCAGGAATAGACGCTAGCACCACAGCCCCTTCACCGATTTTCTGCTGTAATCTCTCGGCGGCAGTGATTAAACCTGTCGGATCTAAATCTCCCATCTGAGCAACTAAGAGTTTAAATTCCCCTACGGTTTCTACTTCCGATAATATCTGTTCCGATTTAACTACCGCTAACTCTTGTTTGAGCGCGTCTAATTGCTTTTGAGTAGATTTTAACTCAGATTGTAGGGAAGTAATCCGATCGGTTATCTCTTCAGGTTTGACCTTAAATCTGTCGCACAGTTCCCGAACGATTTTGTCTCGCTCGTTAAGATAACCCAATACGGCGGGCCCGGCGACGGCTTCTATCCGGCGGATTCCCGAGGCGATACCACTTTCGGAGATGATTTTAAATAAACCGATCTCCGCCGTGTTATTAACGTGAGTGCCTCCGCATAACTCCATCGATACGCCGGGCACATCGATAACCCGCACTTCGGCTGCGTATTTTTCCCCGAACATGGCGATCGCACCTTTAGCCTTTGCTTCTTCTAACCCCATGACGCTGATATAGGTGCTGTGGGCTTCGGCTATCCAGAGGTTAATCTGTTCCTCAATCCGGGCTAATTCTTCGCCCGTAACGGGACGGGGACAGTTAAAATCGAAACGGAGGCGATCGAAATCCACCAACGAACCAGCTTGAGAGATAGAGTCATCGACTATCTTTTTCAAGGCCGCCTGTAACAGGTGAGTGGCGGTATGGTGAGCTTGGACGCGACGACGGCAGGAGCGATCGATCACCGCGTTTACCCTATCGCCCGGGAATATACTACCTCTCTCCACGCGCCCAAAGTGAACGAAGAAATTAGACTCTTTCTTAACGTCGTCAACGCGGATTAATAAATCCTCGCCGCTAAGATAACCCTTATCCCCGATTTGTCCGCCCGATTCGGCATAAAAGGGAGTGCGATCGAGTATGATCTGCACTGACTCGCCTGATTCTGCTTTCTCTACCGGTTTACCCGCGATTAAAACCGATTCTACGGTGGCAGAGGATTGATGTTCGCTATAGCCTAAGAACTCGGTGGCGTGAATATGTTCGGCCAGACTGTCTATGCTTCCTTGAACCGTTAAATCGATCGATGTGTGGGCGGCTTTCGATCTTTCCTGTTGCTGTTTCATCTCCTCGTTAAAGCCTTCCACATCCACCTCTAAACCCTGTTCGGCGGCTATTTCTTGGGTTAATTCTAACGGAAAGCCATAGGTATCGTACAGGGTAAAGGCATCTAATCCGGAAATACGGGTTTTCTCTTTCTCCAGAATTTCCCCGAGAAGTTTTTCTCCTCTCTCTAGGGTTTCTAAAAATCTCCCTTCTTCTCTTTCTAACTCGGCTTTGATAGAGGCTGATTTCTCCCTTACATTAGGATAGGCTGTTTCCGAGAGTTCGATCGCCACTTCTGCCACACCGTTAATAAATTGCCCATCGATGCCGATTAAACGCCCGTGACGTACCACCCTCCTAATGAGACGGCGGAGAATGTAACCCCTATCCGTATTAGATGCTGAAATACCATCCGAGATCATGTGTACCACTGCCCTGACGTGATCACCGATGACTTTGAGAGAAACCTTAGTTTTCTCATCCGTCTTAGCATAATCTATCCCCCCTACTGCGGCGGCTTTCTGTACGATGGGGAAAATTAAATCTGTCTCGTAATTATTAGCCGATTTCTGGAGAATTTGGGCCATTCTCTCCAAACCCATCCCAGTATCAATATTCTGATTGGCAAGGGGGGTGAGATTACCTTCCGCGTCGCGGTTGTATTGCATGAACACTAGGTTATAGAATTCGATGAAACGATTGCCGTCTTCTAGATCGATCGTTTTATCTCCCCTTTCCGGATGGAAATCATAATAAATCTCAGAACAGGGGCCACAGGGGCCCGTAGGCCCGGATACCCAGAAATTATCGTCGGCCCCCATCTTCTGAATACGGTGGGGAGGGATACCAATTTCATCGCGCCAGATATCGAAAGCTTCTTCATCTTCTTCAAAGACGCTGACTATGAGACGCTCTGGGGGTAATTGGAAAACTTCTGTAGATAACTCCCAAGCCCAGGCGATGGCTTGTTTCTTAAAGTAATCACCGAAGCTGAAATTACCTAACATCTCGAAGAAAGTATGATGTCTGGCGGTGCGCCCGACGTTTTCGATGTCGTTGGTGCGTATACATTTTTGGGAAGTGGTGGCGCGGGGGAATTGGGCTTTTTGTTGTCCGAGAAAGATCGGTTTAAACGGTAACATCCCCGCTATCGTTAGTAATACAGTGGGATCTTCTGGGACGAGAGAGGCACTGGGTAATATTTTATGATCGCGTTCGGCGAAAAAGTTCAAGAATTTTTGGCGGATCTCGCTTCCGCTTAGATACTTCGGTGTATAGTTCATATAATTGCGACAACTGATATATTTCAATCCTACAAGATTTAGTTATCACTAGGAGAATGCTGGCTGGTTGATGGGTTTCTCAAATCGATAACCATGTAGCTAGGGAATTGGGTAAAGGTAAAAGAATCAATAACAATAAAACTAGCGACAATATCCCTAATAAATCCCGTTTATTATCCAACTGGGTAACATCATTCAAAGCAGGTTGATCGAGTACGGGCATGAATAATAAAAGAATCGCCCATAATAATAGATCCGGTTCGATGAAAGCTAATCCTAACATGAGAAAGCGGGTGATCTGACCGATGATAACCGCTGTTTTCTGCCCGTATACCGCATGAACTATATGTCCGCCGTCGAGTTGTCCCACTGGCATCAGATTTAAAGCCGTGATGATTATACCAATATATCCTGCTACGGCGATAGGATGGAGATCGATCGCTTTTCCTGCGGTTAAACCGGCACCTAAGGCCGATTTGGCTAAAAGGGCCAATAAGAAAGAAAAGCGGGGATTGAGAGCATCGAAACTCAATAAACTGGATTTGGGATCTATATCTACCGGTGTAGAGAGGGATAATCCCCATAATAAAAGGGGCAGGGTGACGAGCAAACCACCCAAGGGCCCAGCTATAGCCACATCGAATAAAGCTTTACGATTGGGTACGGGGGATTTCATCTGAATGAACGCGCCGAAAGTGCCCAAAAAGAAAGGAATGGGTATGAAGTGAGGTAAAGTGACGCTAATTTTGTAGCGGAGGGCAGCGAAATAATGACTAAGTTCGTGACAGCCGAGTATGGTTATAATTCCTAAACTGTAGGGCAATCCTTTCAGTAATAAACTGGCGTTTCCTTGTAATTGTTCTAGGGTATGTCCTGCGATTTCTACCCCCGCGATGGTGGTGGTAAAGAGGGTAAATAGTAGCAATACCAGAGCGAAAATCGGCCGATCGAACAGTTCTAAATTACTGTTGGACGGGTAATTTTTACTACCAGGATTGCTCACTAGCGCAAAGAAGGGTTGACCCTGCATACTTTCCTGTAGTAGAACTAAAAAACGATCGCCGAATACCCCCTCTACATTCTCCTTAATCACTTCATAAGCTTTCTCGGCGGGGCTTCTTAACTTACCCCGACATAAGATAGCTTGAGGGCGATAATCTATATTCTGTAGGTAATATACTCCCCAGGGGAAACAATCTCTTAAGGATTTTTCTTCATCTGCGGTAATCGGCCTTATACTCGGTGGTTTTGGTGCTATTTCTGGTGACGGACTCGCTTCGCTCCTTTCTGGGGGTTTTTCTACCGACTTAATCCGCCCTCGATCGACCAACCACCAGTACAATATAGGAGAGATGATAAAGGGCCCCAATACTAATAAAACGG
The DNA here is from genome assembly GCA_964623815.1 of uncultured bacterium. Taxonomy (GTDB): domain Bacteria; phylum Cyanobacteriota; class Cyanobacteriia; order Cyanobacteriales; family Microcystaceae; genus Chroococcopsis. The sequence continues at coordinate 64,859 of CAZUVR010000016.1, forward strand.
GCATTCTGGCATCTTCACCGTAAGCCAGTAACCATCCCGTCCAAATAAAAACGGGTGCCATGATTACCACCCATAACAGCCAGACAGGAGTTTTCGTTATTGTGGCTACACTTTGTTTGATGACAAAGTAGGTAATAATTCCTAAAATTACGAGCAACCCAAGTCCCATATGATTTTTTGAAGAATGTTAATTCTTACTGCCAGCAATCGTGTTACATTATCCATTTTCGCTAAAAAACTCAAAGTATGTCAATCGATATAGCATCGCCTCAAGATAACGAGAGGCAGCTTAAACCTCCCCGCCAGATTTTTCAACGTCTGTTTGCTTTTCCCCCCAATCGGGATACTCTAGGGGGTACGGCTTATCTGCTCGTCACCGAATCGGATAATATACTCGTAGATTGCCCCCCCTCGGATGAAGCAAGCCAAGTCTTTTTAAAAGAAAAAGGTGTGAGTAAAATATTTCTAACTCACCGGGGCGGACACGGACAAAGTATCCCCAAGTTACAAGATACTTTCAAGTGCGAGGTTATTTTACAGGAGCAGGAAGCTTACTTACTGCCTTCAGTTAATTCACTAAGGTTTGAGGAAGAAGTTGATATTAATCCCGATTGTCGAGGTTTTTGGACTTGCGGGCACTCTCCTGGCTCGGCTTGTTTGTATTGGCGCGATCGAGATCTCGGTGGTATATTATTCACGGGCAGGCATATATTACCTAACCTCAAAGGTGAACCGGCACCCCTTCGCACCGCTAAAACTTTTCACTGGCCCCGTCAGTTACAAAGTGTAGGGTTGTTGCTCGATCGATTTTCTCCGGATACTTTAAGTTATCTCTGCCCTGGTGCTAGTACCGGTTTTCTCAGGGGCAAACACTGGATAGAATCCCCCTATCCCCTCCTAAGCGCTCTAGACCTCGACTCTTTACGACAATCCGAGGCTCTCATCTAATTTTGATTAGCATAATTGTGATCAAACTTGCAGTTATAGCTCATAAAAGTTTATATTATGTAATCAAATGTAATAAACCCTCTCATAATTATTTCAGGAGAACAAAAGACAATGGCTGGATTTTTCGGTCTATTCGGTGGTAAGACTAAATATGTGGATGAGCCTGCGGAAATCATCGAACCTCAAAGCAAAGAAGCTTTCTACCTAGAGCCTGATGATGCCAAAACTCTCGGCAATATCGAGTTCATGCGTAAGCCCAACACGATTAAACGGAGCTTCCCCACCACCCTTAATGGCAAGGGTGCGAAAATAGTTAAAAAAGTTTCCTCGATCGAAGCTTTAAAAGTCAACGAAAACGCAGTCATTGCCCCTAAAGCTGTAAGTACAGACAATAACTCCAATTCCAATAGCAGTTCTAGCCGTCGTGCTTCTTCTGATATTGATATGTTCTTAAAAATGGCCCGGGACATCAAAAAATAGTAAAGAGTGAAGAGAAGTGAGAAAATATGTAAACTTACTTCTCACTTCTCTTTACTAACTTCTCATTTATGATTACTGGAAAAACCCAACTATTAGGAGTGATTGGCTATCCAATCGCTCATTCCCTCTCCCCGGTAATGCACAATGCGGCCATAGCTAATTTAAAGGCTGATTATGTCTATCTTCCCTTCCCTATACCGCCCGAAGAGTTAGGTAAGGCTATAGCGGGTTTCAGCGCCATCGGGGTGAAAGGTTTCAGCGTCACCATCCCCCATAAAATAACTATTATGCCCCTATTGGGGGGTGTCAGCGATCGTGCCCGTCTGGTGGGGGCGGTGAATACCGTCTGGCGAACGGAAGAGGGATGGTACGGTACTAACACCGATGTAGATGGTTTTTTAGCTCCCTTAAAGGCTTTCAATATAGAGGGTACTAAAATGAAGCCCCTGATTCTCGGTAACGGAGGGGCCGCCCGGGCGGTAATTGTCGGCTGTGCCGAGTTAGGTTGTAAGGACATCGGCGTTATCGGGCGCGACTCAAATAAGTTAAAAGAATTACGTCAATCCTGGGCGGGTACGAGTCTTGAGAATCTCATGACCAGTCATACATGGGATGAATTACCTGGGTTGATAGGAGAGAGTAATTTATTGATTAATACTACACCGATCGGGATGTCGCCTCATATCGAAGATACACCGGTGAGTGAAGAGATATTCGAGAGGTTATCGGCGGATGCGATCGTTTATGATCTAATATATACACCCCGACCAACTCGATTCTTACAAATCGCTCGCAGTAGGGGAGCAACCCTCATCGATGGGTTAGAGATGTTGGTACAACAGGGGGCGGTAGCTTTAAAGCAGTGGTTAAATCAACCCGTACCCGTCGATGTTATGCGTCAATCTTTAGAAGATTACCTGAAGTAGCTGGGTTAGCGGAAAACAGGCATATTTATTAATATTTGTCTATATTATCGGCGAAGTTTTCTAATAGTTGCTCTATGGGGTACTTTCTTCACCAATAATTCTTAATTCATAAAAGAAAAAGACATATCAATCCTCCCAATTATCCTCTCTCACCTTATCCCGTTGTGCCTCTATAAGAGATTGTTGTAATTCTTGCCAGTCCATTTCTTGAGCTGGAGCTTTTTTGATAATCTGTCCTTGACGGAGATAGAGAATCGATTCGGCAAATTGCCTGACTATTTCTAATTGATGATTGACCATGATCACTGTATGGTCAAGGCCCCTCAGTACATCGAGAAGATAATGGGCATTCCCTACATCGAGAGCCGAAGTCGGTTCATCAAGGATCAGGATAGAGGGGTGTAAAATTAAAGCACGGGCGATTGAGACTAACTGACGTTGGCCGAGAGATAATTGTAACTCGGTGCGATCGAACCATTCGGTAGGTATATGTAATTTCTCCGCCCACTCTTCTACTCGGTTGGTGATTTGCGATTGAGGGAGTTTTTGTAAGCGGAGGGGATAGCCGAGGGTTTCATAAACAGTCATCCCCAGTAACTTCGATTCTTGAGGAACTAAAACTATCTGTTGACGTAAAGTAATCACGGGGTATTCCTGCAAAGGTTTTCCCCGATAATCGATTCTGCCTGAAGTCGGTTCCTGAAGTCGATTCAGAAGACGAATTAAAGTAGTTTTTCCCGCTCCCGAAGGCCCGACTATGGCTAATCTTTCCATTTGGGCAATGGAAAAGGATATATCTTGCAACAAAAAGCCCCCGCCCCGAGGTAGGGCTAAACTCACTCCTTCTAACTCTAATATCATCATTCGCAGAGAATACTAGCGTGATGACGCAGATGATCTTCTATAAAGGTAGCTATCATAAAATAGCCATGATCGTAGCCTGGATGTAAACGAAGATTGACAGCTTGGCCCGACTCATGACAGGCAGTGACGAATTTTTCCGGTAATAACAACCCCTTTTGATAGAACTCGTCGGCCGTACCTTGATCGATGAGAATCGTACCTGGGAAGCTATGCCGCCTGACTAATTCGGTAGCGTCGTAGGCTTTCCAAGCTGAGCGATTTTCTCCCAAATAAGCGGTGAAAGCTTTGTCGCCTAGAGCGGTGCCTATGGGGGCGGCGATGGGAGCGAAAGCCGATAGAGATAGATATTTATCCGAGTTAGTCAGTCCACAGATTAACGCCCCGTGGCCCCCCATCGAATGGCCGAATATGCCTTGCTTATCTGCTCTGCCAGGAAAGTGAGTCCAGATTAATTGGGGTAATTCTCGGGTGATGTAGGTATACATCTGATAGTGATCTTTCCAAGGCTCTTGGGTGGCATCGACATAAAAGCCCGCGCCACTACCGAGATCGATCGCGTCATCTTCTCCGATAATACCGGTATTGCGGGGGCTGGTATCGGGAATCACCAGCATGATACCGAATTGGGCGGCGAATCTTTGGGCCCCGGCCTTGATGGTGAAATTTTCTTCGGTGCAGGTTAAGCCGGAAAGATAGTAAAGAATCGGTACGGATTGAGTTTGGGCTTGGGGGGGTAAGTAGAGCGCGAAGTTCATTTTCGCCTGACAAACATCCGAATCATGGGTGTAATAGCTGATGGTGCCGTTAAAGCAACGACTTTGGGAACGTAAGGTAAGATTCATATTTAAAAAGTGACAACGCTACGAATGGATTCACCTTTGTGCATAAGTTCAAAGGCGGTGTTAATTTCCTCGATGGGCATGACGTGGGTGATTAAATCATCGATATTAATCTTCCCTTCCATATACCAATCGACTATTTTAGGTACTTGAGTTCTACTTTTTGCACCGCCGAAGGCTGTCCCCTTCCAGACTCTCCCGGTGACTAATTGGAAGGGGCGGGTACGGATTTCTTGCCCCGCGCCCGCGACACCGATGATGGTACAGACTCCCCAACCCTTGTGACAACATTCTAGAGCCTGACGCATTAAATCCACGTTGCCAACGCACTCGAAACTGTAATCAGCTCCGCCCTTGGTTAAATCGACTAAATATTTAACTAAGTCTCCCTCTATTTCTTTGGGGTTAACGAAATCCGTTAGGCCAAATTTTCTGGCTAGCTCCTCCCGGTTGGGGTTAATATCTACGCCGACGATTTGCTCGGCTCCAACTAAACGCGCACCTTGGATGACATTTAAACCGATACCGCCGAGGCCGAAAACTACTATTCTTGAACCCGGCTCCACTTTAGCGGTATTGATTACGGCACCGATGCCGGTGGTGACTCCGCAACCGATGTAACAGACTTTTTCAAAGGGTGCGTCTTCCCGAATTTTGGCGAGGGCGATTTCTGGTAATACGGTATAGTTGGCGAAGGTGGAAGTACCCATGTAATGATAGAGTTTTTCCCCGTTGAGGGAGAATCTGCTAGTACCATCCGGCATCACCCCTTTACCTTGGGTTTCCCGGATGGCCTGACAGAGATTCGTTTTGAAGCTGAGGCAGTATTCACATTGACGGCATTCCGGGATATAGAGAGGAATCACTTTATCTCCTGGTTTGAGGCTTTTCACCCCCTCACCTACTTCTACTACTACTCCCGCTCCTTCATGACCGAGTATAGTAGGAAATAGTCCTTCTGGATCGAGTCCGCAGAGGGTATAGGCATCGGTATGACATACTCCTGTAGCCTTAATTTCCACCAACACCTCGCCCGCTTGAGGGCCTTGCAGTTGTACAGTTTCGATGCTGAGGGGTTGTTTTGCCGAAAATGCGATCGCTGCTTTTACTTCCATAGTCTTTTTCTACGTTTAATTACCGATACCTAAGCGCCCCGCTAAACCTGGACTCAGTGGAATTAGGGTAGCTAACATTAAAAATAATACCAGTAATCCCCACCCAGCACGAGTATCGTCAGGCTCTGTTAATTCGTTCAGGCTTGGACGTTCTAAATCCCTTTGTAAAAAGGCGACTAATATAGTCCAGTATAGAGGTACCGGATTATCGGGATTGACTAGACTTACTATAGCGAGGATGACTAGGGTGATGATCGTAGCTCTGCGGGCCGTTTTCCTGCCATAGATAGCCTGTACGATTCTTCCCCCGTCTAACTGCCCTGCGGGTAATAGATTTAATGCGGTAATTACCAGTCCTAACCATCCCACTACTGTAAGAGGATGAACATCTATAATCGCCCCTTTTAATTCATCTCCTAAAATTACCCGGGCTAGGGAGCCTACCAGAATCGAACCTTGAAAGAAATTGCTGGGTACTTGGAATAAACTACCAGGATGGGATAGGGTTAAACCTATCATCAGCATAATTAAGGAAGCCAATCCCCCCAATGCGGGCCCGGCTAGGGCTATATCGAATAGAGCTTTGCGGTTCGGTAGTAAGGATTCAAAGCGGGTGATAGCACCGAACGAACCTATCTGCCAAGTGGGCAGGAAGTAGGGCCAGCTCAATCGCACTCCGTAACGATTAGCTATAATTTTATGACCGATTTCATGACTCAGTAAGACGAACCATAATCCTAGAGTTAGAGGGATAGTTTCCCCATAACGCCCCCAATTATTAAAAAGATCGAACCCTAACAAAATTCCCGATGCTTCTAAACTGGTGACTACAGTAGCTACAAGGAGAACAATTGATAAGTTTTTTTGTGCTAATGAAGCAGGTTCTGGATCGTCGGTACTTGGAAGAACGATGACTACTGGCTTGCCATCCGTTCCCTCAACCAAAAATAATCGATATTTATCACCAAAATCTTCTTTGATTTTTTGTGATAATTTTTGATGAACTTCTTCTGCATCTCCCCGCAAATTTCCCTTAAAAATAGCTCCCTCTTGGTAAGAAATAGTTTCTGTGGTGAAAAAAGTATCGATTCCGAATATACTTTGAATCTTCTTTAAATCTTCTTCGGGAATGGGAATGATACTCGGTAATATTTTCGCTTCGTTAATCTGATTTGCTGCCGGTTCGGATTCGGGAGTAATCACGGGATTGGGGGCGATGGTTTGGCTTAAGTTCATCTTCCGTAAACGTTGGCCTAGATAAATATAAACGATGATAGAAACGATTAAGAGTAATAATACTCCTGCTATATTTATGTAAACACCGAAGGCGAATAGGCCGAAGAATAAAAGCCAGGGTAACATTAATACCACCGATTGTAACCAGGCGATTAAACCCATCTTTCCGTAAGGTTTAGCGCGATAGAACCCCCAAGCGAGGATGATCAAAGCAACGAAAAGAATCAAGCCGACGGTAGGACTCGAAAAATAATTGACTGTAGAAGTATCTAACATAGTTATTTTAAAGTTAAGAAAGCGATTGTAAGGCCGATCGTAAATTACCTTGATGGTAGTTTAATAGTTTTTCGCCTTCTACTGAAGATAAGCCGCTCCACTGCATTAAGAGCGCTAGTTTTACCCGTTTACCGCTCGTCTCTAATAGGGCTTCTGCCTCTTCCCTATTTAATCCTGTTATATCGGCTATGATCCGCAAAGCTCGATCGTGCAATTTCTGGTTAGTTACAGCTACATCGATCATCCGATTACCATACACCTTACCCAATTTCACCATCGTGCCGGTAGAGATAATATTGAGAGCCATTTTCGTTACCGTACCGGCTTTAAGACGGGTTGAACCAGCGAGTATTTCCGGGCCGGTTAATAATCTAATATCTATATCTACGTCTATGGGTACTTGCTCGGCACTCACACAACTGATGGCTACCGTCGTCGCCCCCCGCTCTTTCGCTTCTATTAAGGCACCGTGTACGTAGGGAGTGGTACCCCCGGCGGTAATCCCTATCACTACATCTAAGGGGCTGATTTCTCTTTCCCTGATAGCCGCTCCCCCATCGGCCGCGTTATCTTCCAAACTCTCCGAGCTACGCACAAGGGCGGAGGCTCCTCCGGCGATGATTGCCTGTACCAATTCTGGAGGGGTGCAGAAAGTGGGTGGGCATTCGGCCGCGTCTAATACTCCGAGCCTGCCGCTTGTGCCAGCACCGATATAGAATAAACGTCCTCCCTGTCTGAGGGAATCAGCCGCCGCGTCGATAGTGCGGGCGATTTCTGGGGCCGCTTCTGCGATCGCTGATAAAGTGCGTTCGTCTTCCCGATTGAATAGTTGTACTAACTCTAAAGAGTTTAACTCGTCGAGGTTCTGGCTGTTGGGGTTCACCTGTTCGGTCAGGAGATGTCCCCGGCTCTGTAATGGTTCCATAGTTTTTATAGCAATCCTTCTAAGCGACGGCGGAGAGATTCTAATTCTGTATCCGACATCTCGTTTGTTTGTTCTGTTTCTTCTATCTCGGTAGTTTTTTCTTCCTCGCTCCAGTCTAATTCTTCTAGGTTATGTTGGGGGGGGATGGCTAACATTCCTTCTTTCACTAATTCCCATTCGTAACCGGCGGAGGCACAAAATTCTTCTATTTCTTCGGAGCTTAAGGATTCTACCGAAGCAGTGGGGAAGTCTTGAGCTTCTAAGAGCAGGGCGAAACGGGTGGCATCGTCTTCCGATTCAAACATCAGCACCTTATTTTGTTCTCCCATCTGAATCGTGTGGATACCCTCGTTATCTGTGCCCGGATTAAAAATTAGTACGTATACACGCATATTTAAAAAAGACGATCGATCGTTAGTAATATCTATGCTCATTTTACAGCCACGATCGATCTCTATTTTTTCTAACTTAATTACGGCTTAACCATTTCTGCCCGTTCAGGCGTTGAATCGTATACATTAGTAAAGTGTCTAATGTCACCTTCCGTTCATCGATCATGAAAGATTCGAGAGTGCTGGCTTTACCGCCGCCTTCGGAGTAAGAGAAAGCCTTTTTACCGTTAATATCTTCCTCGATAAAATAGAGGTTAAACTGACGATCTTGCCATTTACCGGCTACTTGCCAGTAATCTTCCAATGCGGGAATACCCTTAACGGCGAGCTTATCTTTTTTGAAGGCTAGGGATACATCTTCTAATCCCTGCTTTTTCAAAGCTTTATCTAGGGCAGGGGTGAAATCCTGCTCGATGAATTCTGTAAAAGGTTTATCCTCAACCGTTGGCTGTTTAGCTTTTTTAGCTGCCGCTGCTTTCGGGGCTTTAGCTTCGTCGATAGCTGCTGCTTCGGGTTTAGGGGCGTTTTCTTCGCTCGGGTTAACTGCTTTTTCTTCAGACATACTCGCTGCTCGATCTTAGGCTATGGTGAATGTACAATATGCTACCTTACTGCGAGAGTAGGTGAAAATAGATATTTTTCTATCCATCGACGTGTTTTTTATTAAAAACGATCGATCCTCTCTAAAACAAGTCGGGCGAAATCTTTCTCTGTTATCTGCTCGTCATAGTAAATTGTAACGGAATTAGCCGGTTGATTTACCTGTACGGATTCCACACCATTGATATTTTCTAGGATAGAACGGAGAGCTTTAGTATCGATAAGTTGGGGGATTTTTATCCTGATTCTACCGTAAATGTGATGGACTATCTGGGGCCGGGGTTTATGTTCCCGCCCCTGCTCTTTAGGGAAAAAATCGAAAAGATTGGGGGCGGGTACCGGAGGGAGGAAAAAGTTAGGTTGAGCGTTTTCTTTGTTGAACCAACTTTCATGCTCGATTATTTCGTCATTTACTAATATAGTTTTCTTCCGCTGTTGCCCGGTGACTGAAAAACCTTCTTCCGATTCAATATAATGGAGAAGATCGACTAATTGATTCTGCACCACGAGTAATCTTTCCCAACCCGATAGATCCCTGACGCAACTAGCTTCACGAATAGCTTTTACTACTTTCATAATATCTTGATAAAAGTAGTCATCTGGTTTGTGACTGGCTAATTTTTGTTCAAATTCATAGACGGATAATTCGGTAAATTCCGGGCAGGTGGGGTCTTGTTGCGAGAGTCTTGTTACTATCGCCTGTCCTAGAGAGCGTTGTTGGGTGAAGGTGAAGCGAAAAGCATCGTTACCGAAGGTTTCTCGATCGGCAAAAGTTTCGGCTATATTTCTAGTAAGTTTAATAGCGGTTTGATCTTGTACATAAGAGCCATAATGATAGAAGACGAAAACCCAACCGAAATATTTAATAATCACGTAGACTATAGCTAATGCTTCATGATAAGTAATTTCTCCTTCCTGTTCGCATTCGTGGGATATTTCCCGACGGAATACACCTAATTCGTCCTGCACTAAAATTCTATACAGAACTGCATTTAATTCCTGTGTAGCTAATAAAAATGGATTAATGTATAGAGCATCTAGTTGATCCTGCTCTGCCCTTCTTTCCTTTTCTTCCTGTTCGGCCCAGGTTAAAACCGTCCAAATGGCGGTGCCTATGGTAGAGATGGCGATGATAGCGAGTTCGGGATTCATAAATGTTAAGTTGAGGGATATTTCGATTATCCGATAAGAGCATGGGTAGTGAAAGGAAATTTTTATTTAAACCAGAAACAACAGAGGAGATAAATCTGAAAAAATGCCTAAGTTGATAAAACGAGCGGGACACAAACTATAGGATTAATAGTCAGATACACGATCGTCGGTCATCTATACACCGCTCTGTCATCGTCGTTCATTCCATCTATTTAGAGGAGTTGCATGATAAAAAGAAAAACCGTTCACCGAGTTTTAGCTACTAGTCTAGCTACCTTATTCCTCGGGCTTACTTCTTGGTCACAAGCCTCTGCTTGTACTCGAATTCTTTGGAACGATAACAAACTGGCGGTTGTGGTCGGTCGTACTATGGACTGGCCCGAATCCACCGAGCCGATACTAACGGTTTTGCCGCGCGGCATGAAGCGCGATGGAGGACTCCTCGGCTCTCAAGTGGTGGTCAAGGAAAATCCTCTCAGATGGACATCTAAATACGCTAGTCTGGTGACAACGGTTTACGGACTCGGTGCGGCTGATGGTTTGAACGAGAAAGGTCTGGGGGTTCATATGCTCTATCTCAACGCTACCGATTTTGGAAAACGGGATACTAATAAACCGGGCTTGCAGGCTGGTTTATGGGCGCAGTACCTTCTCGATAATGCCGCAGATGTGAAAGAAGCGATCGCAATCCTGGAAAATATTCAGCCAGTGATGGTGGAACATAATGGTCACAAGACAACGGTACATCTAGCGATAGAGGATTATAGCGGCGATTCAGCTATTATCGAGTATATCGACGGCAAACAGGTCATCCATCACGGCCATCAGTATACAATTATGACCAACGATCCACCCTACGATCAGCAGTTAGAACTCCTCAAAAAGTGGGATTTTTCCAATCCGAGTAGCCAAACAGCCTTACCGGGTAACGTCAACCCGATCGATCGTTTCGCCCGGGCCGCATATTTCAAAGCCATGCTACCAGAACCGAAAAACGAGCGGGAAGCGATCGCAGGTATTATTGCGATCGCCCGTAACGTCTCGGTTCCTTTCGGGGCCCCTTATAAAGGTTTTGGCATCTATAACACCGAATACCGCACCGCGATCGATCTCAGTGATAAACGTTATTTCTTTGAACTAACCACGAGTCCGAACGTGATCTGGGTCGATCTGTTAAAGATAGATCTATCGGAGGGTGCGCCTGTAATGGTATTAAATCCAGATGATATTAACCTATCGGGAAATGTTACGGATAAATTCACGCGAGCAGCCAAAGCACCTTACTGATTCGATTCGGGAGTAGTGAGTAGCGTCACATATAAAGATGAGCCTTGATTGGCAACTTCTCAACCCTCGACCCGCACTTCTAAAAGATGTACCCTTTCCTGTATAGTTGAAAAAGCATTCGGTTCAAGACAAAGGGAAATGGTAACAACGGGTGAACAAGCAGTAGATACAAAACAAACCGCCAGTTTTTCGCTGGCCAATTATCTACAAGAGAAGAAGGTTCTAGTCGAAGCAGCACTGTCAGACTCTTTACCTATAGGCAAACCGGAAAAAATTTATGAGGCGATGCGTTACTCCCTCCTCGCGGGTGGCAAACGCTTACGCCCGATATTGTGTCTGGCTACTTGCGAGCTAATGGGCGGCACGAATTCTATGGCTATGCCTACTGCTTGCGCCCTAGAAATGATTCATACCATGTCTTTAATTCACGACGATTTACCCGCTATGGATAACGACGATTACCGTCGGGGTAAATTAACCAATCATAAAGTTTTCGGTGAAGATATAGCCATCCTCGCGGGGGATGGTTTATTAGCCTACGCGTTTGAGTATGTGGCGACTCAAACGCGCAATGTAGCCCCGGAAAGAATTATCGATGTTATCGCCCGCTTAGGCCGCACCGTAGGCGCTGCCGGCCTCGTCGGTGGTCAGGTTCTCGATCTAGAATCGGAAGGGAAAACCGATATTACGGCGACTACACTCAGCTTTATCCACAGTCATAAAACAGGGGCATTACTAGAAACCTCGGTAGTTTCGGGAGGGATTTTAGGAGGTGCCGACGCGGAAGAAGTACAACGTCTCTCTCGCTACGCGCAAAACATCGGTTTAGCCTTTCAGATTATCGATGATATTCTCGATATTACGGCGACGGATGAGGAATTAGGGAAAACCGCCGGGAAGGATTTACAAGCGCAGAAAGCCACCTATCCCAGTCTCTGGGGTATCGATGAATCCCGTAGACAGGCGCAACAACTCGTAGATTCGGCTATAGATGAATTGAAAGGTTTTTCTGAACTGGCCGAACCCTTGAGAGCGATCGCTCAATACATCGTTACCCGCAAAAACTAAACTAACATCGAGATTATGCAGGATTTTAGCCAAGTTTTTAGCAATAATGTACTGCTAGTCTCTCTATTGGCTTGTTTTATCGCTCAGGCTTTAAAGGCTGTTATAGAACTAGTTCGCAATGGTAAAGTAACTATCCGCTATCTCGTATCGAGCGGCGGTATGCCGAGCGCTCACTCGGCTTTAGTCGGCGCTCTAGCTACGGGAGTTGGTTTAAAGATGGGCTGGTCTAGTGCAGAGTTCGCTATCGCATCTTTATTCGCCGTTATCGTCATGTACGACGCGGCGGGGGTGCGTCAGGCAGCGGGCAAACAGGCGCGGATTCTAAACCAAATCCTCGATGAGATGTTCCAGGAGGGTAAGCAACAACTAAACGAGGAACGTTTAAAAGAGTTAATCGGCCATACTCCGTTTCAAGTTCTGGTAGGTTTATCCTTAGGGATTACGATCGCCCTATTCCTCTTATCCCGCATATAATTTTATGGAAGCACTGCGCCCGAGTTGGGATGAATATTTTTTGATGATAGCCAAATTGGCGGCGACTCGTTCCACTTGTCTCGCTTTCGGAGTGGGGGCAGTAATCGTCAAGGATCGTCAGGTATTGGCTACGGGTTATAATGGTTCTCCATCCGGTTCGGTTCACTGTACTGCTCAGGGTTTCTGCTATCCGGGTTTGAGTAATTGTAGCGAGTCAGGCTCTCTGCCTTCACGGGCGATTCACGCCGAGGCTAATGCGATCGCACAGGCGGCGAAACACGGCATTTCTACACAGGGGGCTAGTATCTACGTTACTTTAGAACCCTGTTTATCCTGTTTGAAATTGATAATTTCTTCGGGTATAAAATCGGTTTTTTACGAGACAGATTTTAATACTGGTACTAAACTTTTAGTCAGGGATAGTTTTATAGAAGATGGATTGGTAAAAATGCAAAAGATACAACTATCTCCAGCTATAGCTCAACAAGCAGCGCAATTTTTACTCAATCCCACTTCTGTTATTTCTCAGGAGAGAAATATTATGCAACAAATTGAAGGTAACGATTATTTACCTCATCCCAATTAATCACATTCCACCATTGTTTTAGATAATCGGCTCTTTTATTTTGATATTTTAGATAATAGGCGTGTTCCCACACATCGTTACCCATAATCGGCTTATAGCCTTGAAGTAGGGGGGTATCTTGATTAGGGGTAGTAATGATTTCTAAGTTTTTCTTAGGAGATAGGGCGAGCCAGACCCAACCACTACCGAAAAGTTTTCCGCCCGCCTCGTTAAATTTGGTTTGAAAAGTTTCTAGCCTGCCGAATTGTTCGGTAATGGCTTTATTCAATTCTCCCGTAGGATTACCGCCCCCGTTGGGTTTCATGATCTGCCAGAACATGGAATGATTGAGATGACCACCGCCGTTATTACGAACGGTTTTCTGTATTTCTGTGGGTAAAGAGTTTAGAGATAGTAGTAATTCTTCTACAGTTTTCGTTTTCAGTTCAGGATACTTACTAACAGCATTGTTGAGATTGTTTACATAAGCCGCATGATGTTTATCGTGATGAAAGCGCATGGTTTCTTCATCGATATAGGGTTCTAGGTCATCGTAACCGTAGGGTAGGGGGGGTAGGGTGAAAGGGCCTTGAGGGGTTGTATCGGCGAGGGCGGAGGGGATATAGTTATTAACGCAGGCTGTACCGACTGCGGCACCGAGGAGATAGAGGAAACGACGGCGATCGATCTGCATATTGATAACGTATGAATATTATTACTATTAAATCTATCATAGGTCAGGAGCCGGTAATCCTACCCAAAACCAGGGCGATTTAATAGTTAATAATCGATGTCGGTACTGTTTTCTAAGTAGTGAAATCAAGTAGTTTTTGATATAATCAACTCATTATAATGATGGATAAAATAAAGAATTGCACCTTCATGATTTATGATGAGTTGTTCCGTTTTTTAAAATAAGATTTGACCCACAATAAGGGACAGGTGGACGATTCGATTTAGAGTCCTGTTCAGAAGAGGTTTTAATTATTATTATACGGCTTACTTTCTTTTTAGATAAATTCAATAATTATAAGCCGAAAGCGTATTTTTGACATCTTATTCTATCTTTTTGGGTGTTTCTATTAGCTTGCTCTGATAAGTTAGGCTTTCACTACATGGAAAACACTACCCTGATTTAATATTATTTCACCTTAATACTAA